>NZ_JBIWDO010000001.1:0-608200 GCF_044762055.1 Peribacillus sp. NPDC097198
TTCGCTCGACTTGCATGTATTAGGCACGCCGCCAGCGTTCGTCCTGAGCCAGGATCAAACTCTCCGAAGAAATGTTTGACTTGCTCATTTTGCTTTTTTATAGTGTGTGCTCACTCAAAATTTACGTTGGCGCTTTGTTTTGTTCAGTTTTCAAAGAGCAATTTCGTTGTCGTTTCTCTCAAAGCGACTTCGTTAGTTTATCATGTTTTGTCGCTGTTCGTCAACAACTTTTTTAAAATAATTTTCAACAGCTTGTTAAGCCGTTTAAGTTGCTGTCTTAGCGACAAGAAATAATATACCATGTATAAAAAATGTTTGCAATATATTTTTACAAAGTTTTTTTAAAAAAGTTTTCATTTTCATTTCTTCTATATAAACTTCCCCTGCATTCACTTTATCCCCATAACAAAATTAAAATATCCCGCATATTTCATCTTGAATTTATATATAGATAGATTGATATCTTTTTTATGAGGTGAAATGATGAATCTTTTATTGGTTGCGCTACTCATTTGTTATAGCATGGCTCTTTATTTATTCTGCACCGCTTTTTATGAAGCCATTAAATTCAGTAAAGAAAAAGGGAAAGTGAACGGCACGACCTTCTTATTCAGCTTTATTTTCGCCTTGATTTTCACCAGGATGACCTATTTATTCTATCCCTATGAATAAAAGCAGTAAGTCGCGTCAGACTTACTGCTTTTATATGAGTCTTTTTCAACCTTCTTTCCCTTCAGCTTTTAAAAACGTCGTTAGGCCAACCAAGATGATGGTGCCTCCGAGAACTTGAGTCCATAGAATAGGCTCATCGAGAATAAAGTAGGCAAGGACCGTGGCCCCTACCGGCTCCAGAAGTATCGCCATCGAAATGGTTGTAGTACTTAGCCATTTCAATGTCCAGTTGAATAACGAATGTCCTAATAACGTTGGAAAGATGGCAAGGAGAATGAAATAGATCCAATCTTCAACGGCATAGGGCGCGAGTGCCTCGCCTTTAACAAGAACATAGACGAACAAAGTGACCGCACTAATGCTATACACGACAAATGTGTATGTTATAGAAGAGATACGTTTTACAACACTCTGTCCAAACAATAGGTAACCCGTTACTAATGCACATGCGATAAGGGCTAGGACATCTCCCCAAAGTGCCATCCCACTGATTCGGAAATCTCCCCAGCTGATGACAAAACTTCCGGCTATCGCGATGACGCCACTACCTATCGCTCTCAACGAAAACCTTTCTTTAAAAAAGAAGTAAGCCCCCGCGAAAGCGAATAACGGCTGAAGTGTGACAAGGACTGTCGAACTGGCCACGGATGTGTAATTGAGCGATTCAAACCACAGTATGAAATGAAAGGCTAGAAACACACCAGCGGCAATCGATAACAACCAGTCCTTTTTCCGGATGAGCTTGAGTTCATGCCGATACTTGATAAGGAAAACAGGAAGCATCAATAGAACGGTAAATAATAATCGATAAAAAGCAATGATTCCCGAAGGCGCAGTTGCTAATTTGACCAAGATCGCCGAAAAAGAGACCGAGGCTACTCCTATAGCTAAAGCCAAATAGGGATTCATTTTTGGTTTGGGCTGCATTCTCTCTCCTCTTTCCCCGAATTCTAGTTTGAAGTTTATTTTACTATGGTAGAATTATAAGGGATAGTTTATTTGAAATGGGCAATATTGAATAGATTATTAATTCTTCTATCTTTTCTGAGGAGATGTGAATGGTATGGAATGGGTGTTCGAACCTCAATCTGAACTGCAGATATTGATAAAGTTAGGGATTTCGGCTCTCCTCGGATTAATCATTGGGTTAGAGAGGGAGATGAAACGGAAACCAGTCGGACTAAAAACAAGTCTGGTCATTTCCATCGTCAGCTGTTTATTAACAATCGTTTCGTTGGAATCAGCTTATAAATTTCCAGGCAGTGACGATGTTAATATCACGATGGACCCTCTTCGTCTTGCGGCCCAAATCGTATCAGGGGTCGGTTTCATCGGTGCAGGGGTCATCCTGCGTCGCGATAATAACAGCATTTCCGGTTTAACGACCGCCGCCATCATATGGGGTGCCGCAGGTATTGGGATTGCGGTTGGGGCCGGTTTCTTCCTTGAAGCGATTGCTGGAGTCATCCTGTTAATCATCAGTGTCGAATTGGTGCCGTCCCTTGTCACTTGGCTCGGACCAAGAAAATTGAGACAAAAGGAAATCTTTCTAAAGCTAGAGATCAAGGGTAAAGATGATATTGCTATCGTACTGAAGAAAATTAAAGAAGAGAATATTTACATCAAGGCGCTTCGGATTAAAGATGTCGAAGAAGACCTTCACCTTTTAACACTAAAAGTGTTGGTCGATTATAAAGTCAAGACTTCCGAGGTGTACTATACCGTCTCTAAACTCAGTGAAATATCCAGAGTGGAAATTGAAAATGGCTAATGTACAAAACCCGTTTGAATTCCTTCAAACGGGTTTTTCTTACTCATTTTACAAATTATAAAATTTAATATTGACTTTTCTTCAGATTCCGAATAAAATAATTATTGTACCATAACCCGGGGGCTTAGCTCAGCTGGGAGAGCGTTTGGCTGGCAGCCAAGAGGTCAGGGGTTCGATCCCCCTAGTCTCCATACTTCAAAACCCTTTGCTTTTAAGCAAAGGGTTTTTTTCTTTGTATCCCTCCCCTTTTCTTCTCAAAAAACTTCCCTTTATAATCGCCTTAACAGTAATTCATGCTTTTTCCCTCTACGTTGGAATAGCTACATTTTACTTATCTTTGCCTCGATACCATTCTCATCTCACATCGGACGATTCAAACCAGCCACTCATCAGTTGTTTTTTCTTGTGTTTCTGATATTTTTAGAAGAGTGAAGGAGCTAACTGTTTTCGGAATAAATTCGTCAGGCACTTTTTCACATTTATTTTAACTAAAGTGGAAATAAGGGTACAATTAATAACTCCTATATAAATAATTAATGAGGTGAAAGAATGATTGCAAAGACTGAAGAAGATTTTAATGGCTTGAAAGAAATCGGCAAAATTATTGCCTCCATTAGAGATGAATTGGTACAAAGATCAATTCCTGGCGTAACGACCAAAGAACTTGATGATATTGCTGGAGAACTGCTAAAGAAGGCAGGTGCCATTTCCGCCCCAAAAGGGGAATATGATTTTCCTGGTTATACTTGCATTAGCATTAACGAAGAAGTAGCGCATGGCATTCCAGGTGAACGGGTTATTCAAGAAGGGGATCTCGTAAATATAGATGTCTCCGCTTCAAAGAATGGTTATTTCGCAGATACAGGAATCTCATTTGTAGTAGGAGAGGGCAATGAAGTCTTAACGAAACTATGCGATGTCGCTAAAAAGGCATTTGATGCAGGTCTCAAGAAAGCAAAACCTGGTGCCAAGAAAAGCAAAATCGGAAAAGCGGTCTTTGAAACCGCGAAACAACATGGATTCACTGTTATCGAAAATCTTACGGGACATGGTGTTGGACGAAAGATCCACGAAGCACCTGCCCATATATGTAATTATTATGATCCTTGGGATAACGAAATACTAAAGGAAGGGATGGTTATCGCATTCGAGCCATTTATTTCAACCTTTGAAGAAGAAGTATTCCAAAAAGAAGATAATTGGACCTATGCCACAGAAAAAAGCTTTGTAGCTCAATTGGAGCATACGATTATCCTTACTAAAAATGGCCCGATTATTGTCACCCTTTAATTCAAGCATAGACGGTAAAGTTTTATATTAAAATAGTAGTACACGGCGGAGTGTTCTTTACACTCCGCTTTTATCTCGTCAGGTAGGGAATATTGCGAGAATGATTCGGGGAGTGAAGGCATTTACGCTAACTTCTACTCATCATTTTCTTGATCTTGCGAACAGCGGGTACTAGAACGGATTCTTGTACTTTTGTAAGGGCTACACCCAACCCAACCATCAGCATCAAGGCGATAATCAATCCTAATACCAAGCTCACTATTTCTCCAACTTCTTTAAATACAGCAACCAATACGGCAACCATTCCACTCGCCTCCCTTTACCACCACTTTTTTACGAACTTCTCACCAAACTTAAGTGAAGGATTATTTACTTTCCCTTTTCCGTGACATTAACTGAACGAACGATTACCTATAGATAGTCTCATTATAACCAAATGTATAATATTGGTCCATTTACCACCTTTGTGAATATGAAGACACGCCCGACTCCGCTAGTCCGCTATCCATTTCTTTACTCATAATATGTAGTTCCCTTTTTGGTAATGACATCAAAAAAAGCTAGCCCAATCACTCGAGCTAGCTTAATTGAAATACATATATCATTTCATAGGATTATGATATTTTCTCTTCATCCTTCATATATTCATGCTCCCAGAAATCCGCATTTTTAATCCCCAATGCTTTTGGATCAAAAACTGGGTCCACCCCTTGTTTCTTTTGTTTCTCGTAATCCCTTAATGTTATGAGTGCTGGTTTGGCTAGAATCAGAATCGCTATGATATTGAGCCATACCATGATTCCTAACCCCGCATCCCCTAAGGCCCAAGCCACTTCTGCCGTTCGGATCGTTCCATAAAAAGTGGCGGCAAGGATAATGACCTTCAAGGTGTGCATCGCCCATTTACTATTCCGATTTCGCATCAGGTAAGCAATGTTCGTTTCTGCGATATAATAGTAGGCCATGATGGTCGTAAAGGCGAAGAAAAAGAGGGCTATAGCCACGAATCCTGCACCAAACCCAGGAATCACACTATCAATGGCCGCTTGTGTATAGCCTGGACCCGGTTCCACCTCTCCTAAGTTATTCACGATTGATGTCCCATCTTCCGCTTGCGTATTGTACATGCCCGTGAATAAGATCATGAAGGCAGTAGCCGAACAAACGAATAGGGTGTCTATATAAACGGAAAAAGCTTGGACAAGGCCTTGCTTGGCCGGATGGGAAACTTCGGCTGCAGCTGCTGGGTGAGCACCCGTTCCTTGACCAGCCTCATTCGAGTACACGCCGCGTTTCACTCCCCACGCGATGGCCATCCCGATCAACCCGCCAAATGCAGAATCCAGACCAAAAGCACTTCTAAATATTAATGATATGACACCGGGTAATTCTGCGATATTCATGAAGACGATGATAACGGATAATAGAATATACCCGAGGGCCATAAACGGAACAATTAGTTGTGCTGCATTAGCGATCCTCTTTACGCCACCGAATATGATGAACCCAAGTAAAAGGACCACGGCAATTCCTGTGATGAACGGCTCAACACCGAAGGCATTTTCCACTCCAGCGGCAATGGAATTGGACTGGACGCCCGGCATAAGAATCGCCATTGCGATAAGTGCCGCGCCTGCGAAGAGGACGGCGAACCATTTCCACCCTATCCCTTTTTCAATATAATAAGCAGGCCCCCCACGATATTGACCGTCTTGCTTCACTTTATAAATCTGGGCTAACGTAGATTCTATGAATGCGCTGGATGCCCCTATGAAAGCAATGGCCCACATCCAAAAAACCGCTCCTGGTCCACCGAAGGCGATGGCCGTCGCCACCCCAGCTATATTCCCTGTCCCGACACGTCCTGAAAGGGCAATGGATAAAGCCTGGAATGAGGAAACCCCCGCTTTCGAACTCTTTCCCCGGAACATCAATACAATCATTTCTTTAATATGCCTAACTTGTAGAAAACGCGTCAATATAGAGAATAATAGCCCGACCCCCAATAAGATATAAATGACCGGCGAGCTCCATAACACTCCATTCAAAGCATCTATGAATTCCTTCAAGTAAGTTCCCCCCTTTTATCGATTAGAATATTCAAAATTATATAACAATTTATATTTTTCCACAATATGTTATGTTAGTTTTTCTTACATTTGAAATAATTTTGTCGTAAAAAAGGGGAACCTTCTTGACAGCATAAAAAAAGAAACGCCTGCGTTATCCGCTGGCGTTTCTACTTTCATATGGAGGTCACAAGACTGAAGTAGCGCCTTGTATTGCGTGTTCCAGTTCGCTTGTTCTTTTCTTTGTAACTGATTCGTTCCAACCAAAGTATTCAGCCATGTAGTTGGTTACGGCTTCTTTATGCGTTTGAACCAAATCGATATCAAACAGAAGCGTTCCAGTTCTGCGGAAGAAGAAATCTACAGGAGTGGCTGCCATTTCATGGTCCAGTGCATATTGCAATTGTACGAATAACACTTGCGGTAGGCCTGTACGGCTTCCCCCATCCTTTTCATTGATAGCAATGTTAAATAACACCGGCGCGTTCGATCCGTACATGGACAGGATCTTTCTGGAATCTTCAACAGAGAGCCCTGCATCTACACCCATTTGAATATGGTTCTTGATGTATTCAGGGAAGTTGTTCGACCCACCTACATCTCCACCTGAAACGCGGATCCGTTTTGTACTATGATCAGCGAACAATTTGTTCAAGTCCTCTGAAAACTTCTTGGCCACTAGGTCTACGGTCGTTTTGGCCATTTTGCGGTACCCGGTCAATTTCCCACCGGCAATCGTGATAAGACCTGAATCGGACACCCATATTTCATCTTTTCGTGAAATTTCAGAGGGGTCCTTGCCTTCTTCCAGAATCAATGGTCTTACACCGGACCAGGTTGACTCGATATCTGCATCCGTAACCTTCACTTCAGGGAACATGAAAGCTATCGCCTTCAAGATATAATCACGGTCTTCTTGCGTTACACCCGGATCTATCGGATCTCCTTCATAAAAGGTATCTGTCGTTCCCACATAAGCTTTACCCGCACGCGGAATGGCAAAGACCATCCGTTTATCCGGCGTATCGAAATAAATGGCCTGTTTCAAAGGGAACTTCGATTGGTCGATGACGATGTGAACACCCTTGGATAGCTTAAGCGTTTTTCCTTTTTTCGAGTTATCTTTTTCACGAATTGAATCGACCCATGGTCCAGCTGCATTGACCACTTTTGCTCCAAGTATTTCGTATTCTTCATCTGAATGTACGTCCCGGACTTTTACTCCAGCAATTTTACCATCTTCATAGACCAATTTTTCTACCTTCGTATAGTTGATGGGAGTCGCCCCTTTATCGACGGCCGCCTTCATGACTTCAATCGTCAGACGCGCATCATCCGTACGGTACTCAACATAATACCCTCCACCTTTAAGCCCGTCTTTCTTGACAAGCGGTTCTTTCTTCAAGGTTTCATCCGCAGTAAGCATTTTTCTCCGTTCACTTCTCTTGACGCCTGCAAGGAAATCATAGACACGGAGACCGATAGATGTGCTGAATTTGCCAAATGTCCCACCTGCATGCATCGGAAGGAGCATCCATTCCGGTGTCGTTACGTGCGGTCCATTTTCAAAAACGATTTCTCTCTCTTTACCTACCTCGGCAACCATCTTCACTTCCAACTGCTTAAGGTAACGCAATCCACCGTGGACAAGCTTGGTTGATCGACTTGATGTACCAGCCGCAAAGTCTTGCATTTCAACTAATGCCACTTTCATGCCGCGTACGGTCGCATCCAATGCTATCCCTGCACCGGTGATTCCTCCACCTATTACAACTAAATCAAATTTCTCCTTTTTTAATTTATCGATTGTTTCTTTTCTATATCTATTTGAAAACCTCATATCTAACTCCTCCTTGGGGTGTTATCTTGTTGGTTCTTCTAATAATCAGCATATACTCTATTATCTTCCCATTCTAGTAAGCTAATAACCATAATCAGGATATAAATATAGAGAAAGAGACCACAAATGCACATCATCGATTTCTCGATAACGCATTCGTGGTCTCTCCTATTCTCCGGCCGAGTTATTAACTTGATTTCAGTATATCATAGTGTTGCCTGTATTTAAAAGACTTTGCTTATTTTATTTAAAAGCCATTGCCGCGTGCACGGCCTTTTTCCAGCCTTCGTATAATTTTTCACTTTCCTTCTCTTCCATGGAAGGCGTGAAAGTCTTGTCTATTACCCACTGCTGGGCGATTTCTTCTTGATCCTTCCAATAGCCAACCGCTAGTCCAGCCAAGTATGCGGCACCCAGCGCTGTCGTTTCATTCAGTGTCGGCCTTTCCACGGGTACCCCTAATAAATCACTTTGGAATTGCATTAAGAAGTCGTTCTTCACTGCCCCGCCATCCACTCGCAATGTCTTCAGCGCAATACCTGAGTCTGCTTCCATCGCATCCAGGACATCCTTCGCTTGGTAGGCAAGGGATTCAAGGGTAGCGCGTATAAAGTGCTCTTTCGTTGTCCCACGTGTTAGTCCAAATACAGAGCCACGTACATCGCTGTCCCAGTATGGGGTTCCCAGTCCTACGAAGGCTGGCACCACATAGACGCCATCCGTGCTGTCCACTCGTTTTGCATACGCCTCACTATCCTGGGCGTTATTCAGCATCCGCATGCCATCACGTAACCATTGGATTGCAGAACCGGCTACGAATATGCTGCCTTCCAGTGCATATTCAACCTTGCCATTCAATCCCCAGGCAAGCGTCGTCAATAGGCCATGTTCGGAATCGACTGCTTTTTCACCCGTATTCATAAGCATGAAACATCCTGTTCCATACGTATTTTTCGCCATTCCCTGATTAAAGCAAGCTTGGCCGAATAAAGCGGCTTGTTGGTCACCTGCTGCACCGGCAATTGGAATCGATTGCCCGAAGAAATGATATTCGATCGTGTTCGCATACACTTCTGAAGAAGGTCTGACTTCCGGTAACATGGACTTTGGAACATCCAGGATTTCCAGAATCTCTTCATCCCACTTCAGTTCATGGATGTTATACATCAACGTTCTTGAAGCATTGGAATAGTCCGTCACATGGGCTTTTCCTCCTGAGAGCTTCCAGATCAACCACGTATCGATCGTTCCAAATAGTAGTTTGCCTTCATCGGCCTTTTGACGTGCACCTTCCACATTATCAAGGATCCATTTCACCTTTGTACCGGAAAAATAAGCATCAATCAATAATCCCGTTTTCTTACGGAACATGTCATTATGACCTTTTTCCTTCAACTCTTCGCAGATGGCACTCGTCTGTCTGGATTGCCATACGATGGCATTATAGATAGGGACTGACGTTTCCTTATCCCATACGACTGTCGTTTCACGCTGGTTCGTTATTCCGATTCCGGCAATTTGTTCAGGCTTTATTCCGGATTCCGATATGACGCTCGCAATGACGGCTAAAACCGACCCCCAAATCTCATTGGCATCATGCTCAACCCAGCCCGGTTTCGGGAAATGCTGTGTAAACTCCCTTTGGGCTACATGGACCAACTCGCCCTTTTCATTGAACAATATTGCCCGTGTGCTTGTTGTTCCTTGATCCAAAGATAAGATGTATTTTTTCATAGTATTTTCCCCCAACCTCTTTAAATTAACTAGCTATATTCTTACTCTCTATTTCATGCGACTGTTTTTTTCCAAATACGTAAGCCACTATCAATAATACTAGGCTTCCTGCAAAAACAGACCAACTTACTATCGTGATTTCACCTAAAAAGAATGCTTTATAAAAGATGGCTCCGAGTCCCCCACCTACTATCGGACCTACGACTGGAATCCATGAATAGCCCCAATTCGAATCTCCTTTACCTGGAATAGGAAGAAGAAAATGTGCAATACGTGGACCCAAGTCACGGGCAGGGTTAATGGCGTATCCTGTTGTCCCACCTAGGGACATCCCGATCACAACAATCAATAAACCGACTGCAAATGGATTTAACCCTTCCGTAAATTCATTGGCCCCTATGAATAGTAAACCAAGAACAAGGATGAATGTACCAATCATTTCGCTTAATAGATTGGAAAAAGTATGTGGGATCGCTGGTGAAGTCGCGAATACACCAAGCTTGGCACCCGGATCGTTCGTACCCTTCCAGTGCGGTAAATAATGCAAGAATACTAATGTTGCACCTAGAATCCCACCAATTAACTGACCTATGATATATCCTGGAACGTCTCCCCAAGGAAACTCCCCGATAAGTGCAAAACCTATGGTGACAGCCGGATTTAAATGGGCACCACTAATGGAACCGACTGCAAAAACACCCATTGTCACAGCTAACCCCCACGCAATCGTCACGACAATCCATCCAGCATCTTTGGCATAAGATCCTTTCAATGAAGATCCCGCCCCGATACCTGCACCAAAAAGAACCAAAATCATCGTACCTACTACTTCTCCCCAAAATGGTGTCATATTAAAACCTCTTCCCCTCTAGAATAATGACCATAAATCAATAAAAGGAGGCCCACAGCAGAACTATCCCACAAGTAAATGGGAATTTTCCGTTGTGAATCTCCTTATCTCCGTCACATCTATTAACTTGTATTTTAGATTAATATACTAGTTAATGAAAACGCTGTCAAACTATTTATCAAAAAATAGAAAATTGTTTTATATTTTTTATTTAAACATATTCCATAACTCCGTTTTGGAAGTGGTGATCGACGATGCTCCCGCCTCAAGTGCGTTCAGGACCTCATCTGAATTACGGATCAACCCTCCGGCCAAAATCGGCGTTTGCAAATGTTCCTTCACCTCTTTAATCATCCAGGGCATGGCACCTGGCAACACTTCGATATAATCAGGCTTTGTCTTCTTTACCAACTTATAACTTTTCTCCAACGCATGGGAATCTATTAAAAAAATCCGTTGAATCGCAACAACGCCCTTTTGCTTCGCTTTTAAAATCACACTGGACTTTGTCGAAATCAAGCCATAAGGTTGGACCTCCTGGCAAATGAATTCCGTGGCATACTCATCACTTTTGATTCCTTGAATCAAATCTACATGGAAAATCATTTTCTTATTACGTTGCTTGGCCATCAAGCTCACATTTTTCAGCTGTGATATATGTAAATCCAGAAAAACCCCTATCTCATAGGAACTCTCCAAGAACCTCTCGAAATCCTTCATGCTTGCCGAAGCAGGCAGTATCTTCTGATCCATCATATCCTCCTCCTATGCTAACAATCCCATCATAATCAGAACCTGCCGTAAAAACAATAGGTCCCACCATCATTCCATAAGGACGCTCGCATTTATCCAAATTCCACTAGAAAAGAATGCGTGTACCCTAAGCATACAAAAAACCTAAATAAAGAGCCATTATTTAGGCCTTTTGTTGTTTTTTGATAGTCAAAGAGCCAATTTGATATTCATGGCACCCTCAACCAGCTCAAATGACTTAATCTGCCCGACCGGTACCTTTTTCACCATATCCCATGCGTTAAAATCAATTTTGATCATCCGATTATGATATTCAAAGAATGGTGGTCTATTAAACAGTTTATGGTTGATGAAATTAACATTAACCGGTTTCATCCCAACAAGCTGAAACAGAATCGTTCTTTTTTCGATTTGCACCGGTTTCAAGGTGACGGTGAAGGCAACCTTTTTCTTCAACATCATTTTCTTCACCTCTGTAGTCCCGCGCAGCACGATATACTCTGGTGAAATATGCACATCAATGTCTTCTTCACCTGACTTCTTTTCTATTAAACTTGCCATCATCTTTGCCGTAATGGGGATGGAAATCCCCTCCGTTGTAGCCTTATTGATTATATCCTTGAATTTATCAAACATGATTTCCCTCCCTTGCCCTATGCAAAAACTCCGTTGAATCATCTTATTCCGAATTGGGTAATTGCGGAACGACCAATGACCGTCCCTCCCCTCACACTTACCATATTTTATCAGTATCTGCACGGTTCTAACAGGTTCCGCAAACCTTTTTGATTATCTGACCACCTTTAAATAATAAAACGCCACTCGGGATGACAGATGAATGACCGCTCAAACAAAATAATTTAAATTTTGTATTCGTCTTGCAAAACCACCCACAGCGTTCAAATTCTGGTAAAATTAATTCGCACTAAAATACCGTACGATAGAATAGGAGATTACATGATAAAAAAAGGCCTTTCACTAACCGTTATCCTCCTCTGCTTATTCGTCCTTGCTTCATGTTCAAATGATGGGTACCAGGATGCTTTGGACAAGGGGATTGAATATCTAGGAAAACGGGATTACCATCAGGCAGCCATCCAATTCGAATTGGCCTTAAAGGAGAAAAAAAGGGATGAGGATGCCTCCGCTTATCTAGATCAGGCAAATCATATGGATACGGCAGTCACTGCATATGAAGAAAAAGAATTTGATACTTCCCTTGAATCTCTAAATGCCGTCATTACGAATAAAAGCACGTTGAACACGTTGCAGACCGAAGCTAAAAAACTAAAAGAGGAAATCCTTGCTGATCAGGAAACAACTTCTTCGTTTGAAGACACGATGAAGATTGTGAAGGAACTTATCGAAAAAGAAAGTTACAGCTTAGCACAAAAGAAATTACAACTTTTAGAAAAAAGCTTCGAGTCGGATAACTTACTATCAAGCTATCAATCTGAGTTGACTAAACTTACGGAACAAGTCGATCTTGCCCTGAAAGACCAGGAAGAAACGCAACCAGAAGAAAAGAAAGTAAAGAAAACTGAAGATAAGAAAACCGTAGAAAAAGCCGACGGTCAAAAAACTGCGTACCAACTATATCAAAATGGCCGTTATGGGTTCTCCATGTACTATCCCAAAGGCTTAAATATGGACACCCCACCAACAAATGGTGATGGAGCCAGGTTCTATAATGAGGAATTTGAAATTACCGCCTTTGCTAGCCATACGAATATAATCAACGATGAAGAAACGATTGAAATGTATTATGAAGATGATTTGAAAAGTATCACAGAAGAAATCGCCTATCAGCGACTTACAGACGATTGGTATGTCATTTCCTACGAAGAAAATAGGAAAATTATCTATAAGAGGTACTACTTTAATGATCAAGTGGGCACTACCTTTATCATTACCTATCCCGCTAGCGAACAGGAGAAGTACGGTGCAATCACATCTCATATCGCAGAAACCTTCATCCCTTCGACCAACTCCTAACGGGATGAGACCGATGCCATGAACCGTCGAGATACGCTTCGGTTTATGGCTCTTTCTATTTTCTTCTTCAACCGATGCGATGTCCAGCTTGCCTCTATAAAGAAGGTAAGTGGAATCGTTTAGACGTGTATTTATCCTGAGTAAAGTGGATGAAATGAATCCTAGCCATCATCAGATACCGCAGATTCTAGATTTAAAAGTTGAAGTACCCTTGAATTAGCCTCCTCATCAAAAGAAGCAGCCAGAGCTAAACGCCTGACTGCTTCTTTTATTTGGTTTCCTTTTATTCAAAATGCAAGGTATAGTCTTCTGCTTTAATCCATTTTAATTTCTTTGAGAAAACGTAGATTAGTACAAGGTTCAACACAATCGGAAGAATGAAGAAAATGATGACCATGATGGATATGTTACTGAAAATCCATCCGCCTTCCACCAGTTTCATATAGTTCAAGGGACCGACCAACCCCGATAAACCAAATCCAGCACTATACGGAGTCCCTTGTATGTTTAACAAACCTGCCAACGCGCCAAGAATAGCTGACGTGATTAACATGGGAAACGCAATTTTCGGTTTCATGAAGAAATTCCTCATTTGAATCTTAGGGGAACCCAACACATGGGCTAAAGCCGTCCCTAATGAATTCGCTTTGTAGCTTGCAATGGCTAGGCCAACACCAGCTGCCACGATGCCTAGGTTGGCCGCACCAGATCCTATCCCTGAGAGCATAATGACCGTCGCTACCCCAACCGTTGAAATGGGGGATAAGATAATAAGACAGAAGATAACGGAAATAATGGCTCCCATCAAAATGGGTTGCAAGGACGTCACGTTAGCGATGCCGACTCCTAATAGTCCCGTAGCGGATTTTACGTATGGCAGAATGAAGTATCCAATCATGCCTGGTACCAAGATACTTAAAGTCGGCATCAAGAGAATCGCATACGCCTTTAATTTGTCGCCAATTAATTGCAGGAACAATACGGTCAATGCCGCGGTAATCCCGGTATTGATGACAACGCCAATCCCATTAAGGGCAAATAAACCGTCAGCCGTTTTCTGGATGGCACCACTTCCGACCATGGCCGCTATCCCGATACTGGCCGTTTGAATGGATGGTAGCTTGAACGAAATCCCGACCATCACCCCAATCATGACAGGTAACAAACTCATCACGAAAACGGTGATATCGAATATATGCTGTAACACGGGAAAATGTGGAATCAATAGTTTAAGTATTTCCCCTAACAAAGCATTCGGAATTAATGAAACGACAATCCCTATGCTCATCCCCGTTAATAATTTATTAAAAAAATCTTTCATCTAAATAATCCCCTATCTCGCTATAATGTACACAATTATAAGAAATATTCTGACAATAGTCAAAGGATTTTTTTAATACTTCACCGCGAAAGTGTATAAAAGTATTTTGAATAAGAGAAACTTACTTTCTAATAACGCATATATTCTAAATTATCTGTTTTCTATTGACCTTTACTAATACTACCTGTATAGTCGTAATTAATTGAATAGTTCATATTCTTATCCAGAGAGGTGGAGGGACTGGCCCTTTGATACCTCAGCAACAGACTTTACTGTACTGTGCTAATTCCAGAAGTGTTCAACTTGAAGATAAGAAGAGAATATAAGCATTGCTGATTATACCTCTTCTTTTTTTGAAAGAAGAGGTTTTTATATTTTAATAAGGAAAGTAGGAATCTACCATGTCTATCACTTTAACGAAAGCTCCATTCAAAGCCGACCACGTAGGAAGTCTATTAAGACCAGAAAGTATACATCTGGCAAGAAAGCAACGGAAAGAAGGAATCATTACCGCAGAACAATTACGCGACGTTGAAACGAAGGAAATCAAGCGTATCGTCGATAAGCAAATAGAAATCGGTTTAGAGGCAGTGACTGATGGGGAATTCAGACGCACCTGGTGGCACTTTGACTTCTTGGAACATTTAAATGGAATCGAAGGGTATGTCACGGAAAAAGGCCTCACATTTGATGGAATTGAAACAGAACGTTATAACGTTCGGAATACAGGAAAAATTTCTTTCAACCCAGATCACCCCTTTATTAAAGACTTTATTGAGTTTAATGAAATCGTGGACGGACGGGCTGTGGCGAAACAAACCATCCCTAGTCCCAATCAATTATTTGCGGTAGGGGTCCATAATGAAGAAATCTATCCTGACATCGAAGACTATGCAAAAGATATTATCAAAGCCTATCAAGATGCTTTACAAGCCTTTTACGATGCCGGTGTACGTTATTTACAATTAGATGATGTATACATAGCCAGGCTTTCCGCTCCGGACTTCCAGTTCAAAGAGGGGAAATATACAAGGGAACAATTAATCGATTTAGCATTGCGCGTGATTAATGGGACGTTGGAGGGAAAACCAGAGGATTTGGTTGTCACGACTCACCTTTGTCGTGGGAATTACCAATCGACTTGGGCTTTTGAAGGTAGCTATGCCCGTATCGCCCCAACTCTATTGGCCAAGGAAAATGTAGATGGATTTTTCTTGGAATACGATGATCATCGTTCAGGGGATTTTAAACCATTAGAACACATTCCAAATGACGGCGCACAAGTCGTTCTTGGCGTGGTTACTTCGAAGAATGGCGAACTTGAAGATAAAGAAACCGTTAAATCACGTATTAAAGAAGCGGCACAATTCGTGCCACATGAACACTTGTGCTTAAGCCCTCAATGCGGATTCGCTTCCACACATCTTGGCAACAAGCTAACGGAAGAGCAGCAATGGGAAAAGTTAAAATTCGTTGTGGATGTCGCCAAAGAAGTATGGGGATAAGAACAAAAAGGGACGAGCCTATGCTCGTCCCTTTATTCAACAACATCGATCGTCCTCATCCTCTTTCTTCCCCACTACATCATCTGTCACCTTATCATCGAGTTGGTTCTTCAATGTCAATTCTGCGGCCTTTCCATCACTTGGCGACCCATCGGAAAAATACATTGGAAATAAGGAAAAGAACATAATATAGAAAGAGAAATATATGAACTGGTACCAGAGGACCGATTTCTCCAAGATCCCCTGATAAACCAAACTATATATCAACAACATGCTTATTAGGTTAAAGAGGGCTCCCCCTAGATAAATCAAACTATTCGTGAACTTATTATCATATTTTAATCCCTTGAACTCACAATGCCCATTCCAAAAGTAGTATTTTCTCACTTCTATATTGCAAAAGGAGAAAATCTTATCTCCACATCCGATCTTGATTTTTTTCTCCGTACCGCCAAACAGCGTGACAAAGAATAGATGCCCACCTAAATGAATGAGCGTGACAACCGGTAAAATCAGAAAAAAGGAAAAGAGAAATTTAGTGATATCAGACAAACCGAACATGCCAATCATCCTCCTTATTTTGAGCTTGGTGTATACAGACAAGTCCTTATTCGAAGGATGATACTCTCTTACCCGGTGTGGATCCGTTTTAACTAGTAAATATTCACATGTCTTAAGTGACTCCCCTTTAATCCACAAAAAGACCGGCAGATTATCTGCCGGTCCATCCGTTGTTATCGCTCCATTTCAAGAGTGCCAAAAACCTCATCATTACTTTCTCCCGGCTTCATCCCAACATGTTTATACTCTGGAGTGAAGACCGATGTTTTGATGGGACAAGCTATCTGCCTCTGCATCTTTCCTTCTCCATCAGGCACTTCGACTATCATGCCGCGCGCTTGCAGTTGCGGGTGAAGGGTCGATTCAGAAAAGGTCAGCACCGGTTCGACACAAGCCTCGAACTCTTCGAATATGCCCTGCCACTCTTCAAATGTCTTTTCAAGGAATGCATGCTTGATGATCCTTTTGAATTGGATGCTGCTTTCCGCATCTTGCTTCATGCTTAACTCGAACAGTTCAGGCTGTCCGATTGCTTCACATAACACTTCACGGAATGATGGCTCTAAGCTACCAACCGAGAAGTAACGGCCGTCTTTCGTTTCATAAAAATCATAAAACGTCCCGCCATTCAATACCAGCTTTTCCGGTTCAAGCTCCAATCCCCCCTGTAAATGTAGGGGGGCAGATATCGCATTCAAAGCAAAGCTGCAATCGGTCATGCTAATATCGATGAACTGACCTTCACCCGTCCGCTCCCGGTAGATGACTGCCGACAAAATCCCGATGACAGCGTGTAAGGAGCCTCCTGCAAGGTCGGCTATTTGTGTTCCATTTTTTGCAGGTCCTCCTTTTTGCGTACCTGAGTAACCGGACAATCCCGCTATCGAAATATAGTTGATATCATGGCCAGGTCGATTCTTGTATGGACCAGTGTGACCAAAGCCAGTAAGCGAACAGTAGATCAACTTTGGGTTGATTTGTTTTAATTCTTCATATCCCAGCCCTAACCGATCCATGACACCCGGCCGGAACTGTTCAAGGACGATATCGTATTCTTTCACTAAGTTCTTTACGGCATCAATCGACTCCTGCCGTTTTAAATCAAGGGCAACCGATTTTTTTGAACGGTTCAAATATTGATCGACTCCCCATGTATCATCCTTGGCCGGCCGCTCTACCTTCAACACGTCCGCTCCTAAATCTGCAAGCATGAGCGTAGCGAATGGCCCTGGCAAAAGTGTCGAAAAGTCTAGCACTTTCAGATTGGTCAGTAGTGTCATCGGTCTTGCACCTTCCTTTTCTACCAAATGGATGCCTTCATCTTCTGAAGGGATTTCTATCTTATATACTCATTCTTCTTCCACCCTACCATTTCCTGCAAAACAACATTCACATCCAATTCGATGCGACTAACATTGGTACACGTTCATTTTAAAATGAAAAAACCGGAACCATGTCTGTGAACATGGTTCCGGAAGTTTTCAGTCATACTTTTCATCAAAATTAATTTCTACTTCTTCGAGCTTAACGAATCTCGTTTTCCTAATCAGTTTATACCCAAACCAGAGGGCGAGAAAAAGAGGGATTCCTAAGTATGCCGCCACCACACTTCCCCAATCGATATGGTCCGAAAAGAACGCTTGGATATTTTGAGCCAAGATGACGACCATTCCAATCGTAATGGCAAATATCGTCCCGATTGGAAACCATAAAGCCTTGTACGGCAGCTTATCCAATGAATGCCCTTGTAACACATATGCCTTACGGAAGCGATAATGGCTTATGGAAATGCCCAGCCAGAAGATAAATCCCGTTATCCCGATCGCGTTCATTAACCATAGATATACGGTGCCATCACCGAATATGGAAGCCAAAAAGGCAAGCATTCCGATGGCACATGTTAAGATCATACCCGCCACTGGGACCCCTCGTTTATTCAGTTTGGCAAAAATCCGGGGTGCTTGCCCGGCTTTAGCCATCGAATATAACATACGGGTAGAGGCATATAAGCTTGAATTCCCCGCAGATAATACCGCAGTTAAAATCACGGCGTTCATCAGGGAAGCCGCAAAGGCTACTCCCGCTTTATCAAATATGAGCGTAAATGGGCTGACCATAACATTCTCGCCTTGTAAACTTGAATTCGTATAAGGGATAAGCAGCCCTATCACGAAAATCGCCAATATGTAAAAAAGGAGAATCCTCCAGAAGACGCTTTTAATGGCCTTCGGTATATTTTTAGCTGGATTTTCACTTTCCCCAGCTGCAACACCAACGATTTCCGTCCCCTGAAAAGAAAAACCTGCTGCTATGAAAACGATGAATACCCCCATGAACCCACCTGGAAAAGGAGCATCGTCCACTGTGAAATTTTTAAAGCCTACCGCTTCCCCTCCCATAATGCCTACAATCATGAGTAAGCCGACAATGATAAAAATGATGATGGCCGTCACTTTAATGAAAGAAAACCAATATTCCCCTTCACCATAGCCTTTGACAGAAAGATAGTTCAATAGAAAAATAAGCACTAAAAATGAGAAACTCCACAATAGTGATGGACTATCCGGAAACCAGAATTTCATGATGATGGTCGATGCGGCTAACTCGGCCGCTATAGTCATGGACCAGTTGAACCAATATGTCCAACCCAAGGCAAATCCAAAGGCAGGATCGACAAATTTCGTTCCATATGTACTAAATGACCCACTGGTTGGCATAAAGGCAGCTAGTTCCCCTAAGCTTGTCATGACAAAGTACACCATGGCCCCGACCAATGCGTAAGCAAGTAGAGCACCGCCTGGTCCCGCTGTATGTATGGCAGCCCCACTGCTAAGAAACAATCCTGTTCCGATGGCTCCTCCAATGGAAATCATCGTTAAGTGACGAGATTTCAACCCTCTGTTTAACGCCTGTTCTTTTTTCGGTGTTTCGACTGGATACTCAAAGACTTCCTCTTCGCGTTTTACTATCATATGTACATCCCCTTTTGCTTTTGCACGCAGTTCAGAAAATTCCCACTTTAGAAATTATACTACTTGAAAGTTCTGAATGGATTAATTATTCTTTTTCTTTCAGCAATTTTCATGCCACTTTTCACTTATCAGCAAAATCCTACATCTTCACCCAATAAAACCGCGATATAGACAAATTCCTTTGCACTTACGCCATATTTCTTTGCGTTTTTGTGCCAAGATTATTTTGCACTTATTGGGGATTCTTCAAGAGGATAACGATTAATTTCCCTAAATTAGTTGCTTTTCTTCCTAATTGCTGTCAAGCTTATACAATCTGGACTATAAAAGAAAAGAACAAGTAGGTGACGAATATGATCGAAGTTAAAAATTCCACACTCAGTGATGGAGAGTTCAATAGAGGCGTTTTCGCAAAACGTGATATTAAAAAAGGTGAGCTGTTGCATGAAGCACCGGTTATCGCTTATCCAAATGAAGAGCATGTTCATATCGAGAAAACATTGCTAGCGGATTATGCGTTTGAGTATGGCATCAACCATACTTGCCTGCTTTTAGGATATGGCATGCTGTTTAACCACTCCTATACGCCGAATGCCACATATGACATAAACTTTGATCATCATACATTCGATTTCTTCGCTTATACCGATATTAAGGCGGGAGAAGAGATTACCATCAATTATAATGGTGAGGTCGATAACGAAGATCCATTATGGTTCAATAAAGAAGACAATGGTGAAGAAGCTGAGTAATTGATGACATAAAAGCGCCTGCCGTTTAAAAAACTTTCTCCAGTTTTTTAAAGGCAGGTGCTTTTTACGTAATTCGGGAAACCAAAAAAGCTCCATCAAGGATATGCTATCCCTTGATGGAGCTTTTTTTCATGCTACCTTAATTGATTGTTGAATTACTTGATTTTGATTTAGTGAAGGATTGGAGTTGGCTCTTTACCTTATCAATCATTTCAGGATTAGCAATTGATTTGATCTGGCTTATTGTTTTCTCACGCGTTTCTTTATTGCGCATTAAGTAAGCAGCTGCTCCCAATACGACGGTTCCAATCATTTTGTTTGATGGCATCTGAGTTTCCTCCTTATATTTTAGTATAGTATAGTATTTCCCTATAACCACTTCTTTAAACAAGGAGACCCAAACATCCATCCTTCAGGCGACCGGAAACGCATATAGATTGCGTAGAAACTTGTCTTCTAATTCGTGTGCTGGCAACGGTTTACTGAACATGTAACCCTGTACCTGGTTACACTCCATTTCTTTTAAAAAGTCGAATTGCGTTTGATATTCAACGCCTTCTGCCACGATATTCAGCTGCATGTTTTTGGCCAGCCCAATGATGGACGCCACAATCGCTTCATCCGGTCCACCGGTTGCCAAGTTCCTGATAAACGATTGGTCGATTTTCAATGTATTGATGGGGTAATCCTTTAAGTAAGCAAAGGAACTATATCCGGTGCCGAAGTCGTCTATGGCGATCTTCACGCCCAGTTCCCTTAACCTTTCAAAGGTAAAGATGGCCCTGTTCACATTGTTCATCGCCGTACTTTCGGTTATTTCCAGCTCCAGATTTCTGCCATCTATATTCCATTTGTCCAACATGCATCTCAACTTTTCGATGAAATTCTCCTGCATGAATTGCCTCGTCGATATGTTGACGGCGATATGAATGGAATCGAATCCTTCTTTATGCCAGGCATGGAGTTGGGCACATGCCAAGTCGAGTATCTTTTCACCGAGTTGGATGATCAGCCCCGTTTCCTCAGCCAATGGAATGAACTCAGCTGGTGAGACGAATCCCAGCCTTGGATGGTTCCAACGGACCAAAGCTTCTACACCTGATATTTTCTCAGTCTGTGTATCGATCTTTGGTTGAAAGTATAATAGAAATTCATTATCTTTATGAATCCCCGTCCTCATTTCTTCTTCAATCAGGATTTTATCCAATCTACTTTCCATGGACTCTTTAAAGAACTTATACGATGAGTCTCCCGTTCCTTTTCCTAAGAACATCGCCAGATCCGCTCTTTTCAAAAGTTCTTCGATGTCCCCCCCATCCTGCGGGTAAGCCGATATCCCAATACATGTGGTTGTGTAGATGTCATGGTTATTGAGCTTGATTGGTTCTACCAAAGATTCCAGTAACCTTTGGGCGGCGATTTCCACTTGTTCAAGCCCGGATATCTGCGGCAGGAATACCGCAAATTCATCCACCCCGATTCTAGCTAGGAGTTCTCCTGGTTCCAGGCAATCGTCAAACCGTTTGGCAATTTCTTTTATAAACCAATCCCCTTGCCCATGCCCCAAGGTATCGTTAATAGTCTTGAATCGATCAATATCCATCAGGAGCAAAGCAGACATGCCTTCCACATTTTGCTCAATGAAGATATTTGCTTTTTCCTTAAAGGATCTTCGGTTTGGCAACCCTGTAAGTTCATCATGATAGGCCATATAATTGACTTTGGCCAAGGCCGCTTTCTGCTCGGTGATGTCCTTGGCAATTCCGTATACACCTTCGATTTCATTATCGACATATACCGGAACGGTCAAGACATTAAAAGTGACCTTGCTCTTATTTTTATGGATGGCCATAATTTCATAAGAGCGAAGGGTCCCTTTTAACGTATCCATATAGTAGTTTTTGCTTTCCTGCCATTCCTCTTCAGATACAAGACTTTCAATCGACAATCTTTGAATTTCCTCTGGTGTATAACCTAAAATCCTGAAAACCGCCGGGTTGATTGTTTCCAACTTCCCTTCCTTATTCATCCTGAAAATGATATCCGGATTATAAGTAACAAGGGAATCGTACTTTTGCTGGGTTAGTAGCAGCTCCTTGTTCTGTAGGGTGAGTTTCTTATCAAGGCTAATGAAAAAGAGGACAACTATCTGAATGAAAAGCATGGCACTTCCGATTCCGAGTGCCAGAAAGAGTGTTCCAACAGGAAGAGCTGAACTGGTTGGGGAAACCGTGTGATTGCTGTGATACGTGGCAGCCGCCATTCCCGTATAGTGCGTGCCTGCAACCGCTATCCCGATGATATTTGCACTGATGATTTTTTCAACTAGCCGGGTAGCCTTTTGGTGTTTATAGCGAAAATTGATCTTTAAAGCCGCGACTGAAGCGGAACAAGCAATCAGTACGGAACAGATCACCAATAGCGGATCGTACTGAATGGACGCCGCCATACGCATCGAAGCCATTCCCGTGTAATGCATCGTAAGGATGGCTGTACTCAATGAGGCACCTCCAATCAATAGCTGTTTCCAATTCATCGTTTCACGACTGACAAAGAACAAGGACATCCCTGAAGCAAAAATGGCGATCCCAACCGATATCAGGACCTTAAGATAATCATACGTAATTGTTTCATGGACCTGTAAAGCCAGCATCCCGATAAAATGCATCGACCATATGCCTAGACCCATCGTAATCGCTCCACCTACCAGCCAATATTTCTTGGCTTTCTGTTTTGAATGGATGATTCTTCCCACAAGATCCAAAGCCGAATACGAAGCCAAGGTCACAATTATGAAGGACAAAATGACAAGCCCTATGTTATAGCTTCCATGTATGTGCAATTTTTTTCTCCCTCATCAAAAATTCCCGTTTCTAGTCATATATCGGACACATTTCAGCAATTTCAATCTCCACATCCATTAAATATACATATTTACCAAGCCAGTTCCTTCAAAAGACGAAAAAGAACCCGAACGACACCGTTCGGGTTCTACTTCTTGCCAATTCATTCAAGGCCCAGACCATTGATATAATTCACGCTTTCAGGACTTTTCACTACTTTTGCAGCTTGTTCTGGGTCAACGGTCGTTTGTTGAATGTTGTTCAGTTTGTAAGTCAGGACGCGCTTTGTTGATTCATCGATTCGTTCCATCGGGATTTCCCCTTTTTTAACGGCATCGATTATCCCGTTATACACCTCTAATTGGTGGGGATGTTCGTGACAGACCAAGACGATGTCCACGCCTGCTAGAATCGCTTCTTTGCCCATGTCCTTAAAGGAAAAGTAATTTTTCACGGCTCCCATTTCCATATCATCCGTGATGACGATTCCTTTGTAGCCAAGCTTCTCTCGTAGCAGGTCTTCGATAATGACCTTGGATAGGCTGGCAGGTTTTTCTTTATCATAAGCCGGATATTTTATATGCGTCACCATCATGAAAAACTTGTCATTATCCACATCCTTGATGATCTCTTTAAACGGATAGATATCCGAGTTTTCCAGGTCAAGCTGGTTTGCTTCCACGGAAGAGGTCTCGACATGTGGATCAATCTCGCTACGGCCATTCCCCGGGAAGTGCTTCAGGGCTCCTGTAACGGATGCTTCATTCAACCCTTGAATCACTTTTCCCCCATATTGATGGACTTTTTTGGGGTCCGTCCCAAATGAACGGCTATCTTTCTTCGATAAATCCAAAACAGGGGCAAAGTTAAGGTTGATTCCCATCGACTCCAGCTCTCTACCATTCAATTTAGCCACCTGATATACTTCATCCGCAGTGGCCTTTTCCCCTAACTTCTGTTGCGAAGGGATAGGGGAAACCTGTTCCCTCATCCGGGTAATGGCCCCCCCTTCTTGATCGATGGCAACCATGAGTGGAAGGGAGAACCGGCTACCTTCTGCAGATTCCTGCAGTGAGTTGGATAACTCGGCCACTTGTTTAGGAGAACTCATATTACGGTCAAAGTAAATGATGCCGCCTATATGCTTTTCTTCGATGAACTCCTGAACCTCGGTGCTCTTTTCCGTACCAGAAAAGCCGATCATCATGAGCTGCCCGACTTTTTCTTCGAGCGTCATCTTTTCTAGCATTTTCTCCACTTTTTCATCGGTATCGGTCAATGCGTTAATTTCCTTTTCGCTTGTACCCTCTTTATTTATCTTATTCTCTTGTACGGTTGTTTCCTCTTTTTGATTGGCTTCCTTGGTATCATGGTTCTCTGTCTTTTCACTTGGAAGACTCGTATCCATATTCAACTGGATGAGTACGACCGTTAAAAATGAGAGAAGCGCAATGAAGAGGAGTCCAATGTATGTATACCTTTTCTTCATTGGACTTTCTTATCCACTAATTTAATTTCAGGGTCTGAAAGCTTCCAATCAGAAGATTCCTTCACCAGATGCCATTTTCCCTTCCATGTTTGGACAAGTGTCTCTCCACCTTTCCAATCTTCAGAGACCATTTCAAACGAGACAGTGGCCTTGTTATCATTCAATGATTCAACTTCTACATACGTCACTTCATCACTCATGTTATCCTTCATTCCTTCTTCCCAGCTACTGAATTTATTTTTCCCTTTTCTGCCGGTACTGAATAAATTATAAGCTGATTCATAATTTCCGTTTGTAATCTCTTCATAATGCTCATTGACTACCGCTATTACATCTTCCTCTTCCGTTTCTTTTGCAGCAGCTGCTTGGTAAGCTCGTTCTTCAGCTTCCGCGATTTCCGTATCATCCACCCATAAATCTATTGAAGCATTTTTAACCGAGACCTCTTCGCTTTTCAAGGTCTTTCCTTGCACTTTTACTTCCGCATGAATCTTCATCTTCCCATCTAAAGACACCGGACCGAATGATTCTAGATCCTCGACGGTTTTGCCCGTGCTCGTTCCATTTACGAAAACGGTCGCTTCATCATAATTAGAGGTTAGATACACATCATCTCCCGTCAAATCCAAACCAACGGGAATCTTATGGCTGTCTTCCTCTAATGAATCAATTTTAACCTTATCAGTTACCGTTGTATATTCCCCTTTATAGGAGCCTTTAACCTCATGCTCAACCGGTAAGAATGGCCCGAATGTCCGCTCTTCTCCCTCTTTCAGTTCCCCCACGCCTTTCTCATTAATGGAAACGGAGGCATGTGGCTGATTTGTTGAGACCTTTATGTAAACTGGCTGAAAGCTAACACCATATTGCTTAATGATTCCCCATTTTTTCTTAACCTTTTGCAAGGTTAAAAAACCTTCACCTTTAGAACCTATTACATTATCATTTTCCAAGTATTGAGCCGTTTTTTTCAGATTTGACTTGGTTTCGGCTAGAAGATCAGGATTTTCATCGAAATATTGAATAAGCATCTTCGCATGCGCTTCTTCTACCTTCATCACATCCTGTCCACCATTCAAAATCTTCGCTACGTCCTTAGTATTGTTACTTTTAATGGCATCTTCAAATTGTTTAACTACTTTAGCCGGTTTATACATACTCTGTACTGTTATATAACCAGCAAATCCAACCATTAGCAATAGGATTACAGAAATGGAGAGAACCTTAGAACTTTTCGACTTAAAAAAAGAACCCGTTCTAGGACTTTTTATCCGTGTTTCAGCAATAGGATTCTGATTTTCTATAGTCGTTCCGCACTTAGTACAAAAGGCCTTATTCCCACTTATTTTTTCCCCACAATTATTACAATGCAATGTTTTCTCCCCTTTTTTTACTTAAAATATATGCTAAATTATAAAAATCGATTCATATTATCTCAATAATACTATATTATGTAACATGACAACGCAACAAATCTTATGAATTTAGACCTATCACTATCTAATTATACATATAACTTTTGAATTATTTGATAGCTTAGGAAAATATGAAGGAGTGGTAAATTTGAATGAATTGCAAGATAAGCTAGGAAGTGGACTCAATAAGATTCAGGATAGCTTACAAACGAACAAACAAAAGCTTCAAAACGCCCAAACGATTAACCAGTACAAAAGGAGCATACAAGAAACCGGTATGAAACGGAACGAAATACTTTTACAGTTAGGGGAGGAATTATATAAAAAATTACGTAGCAACGAGATCCATCCCACTGAAGAACTGACAAAAAAAATGACATCTTTAATGGAATTTGACCACGTCATATACAAGGCACAACAGTCTATTACTGAATTGAACTCTCAAAGTCAAACAGAGCATGCCTGTAATTCATGTGGGTCTCCGGTCACCAGTGAAGATAAATTTTGTGGAGGCTGCGGAGCCAAAGTGGAGTTACCAAAATTGGATACTCAAATAGAAACATCTTCCTGTCCTTCATGTGAAGAACAAATCCCATTACATGCTGTCTTCTGCAACTGTTGCGGTTTAAAGACATCATGAATGAAATGAAAGGAGACGAGGATAGCTATGTTCTGTACAACATGCGGAGAATCTAATCCGGACTATAGCAACTATTGCTCACATGATGGGACTGCACTAGGAAATTCATCATCTCTGCAACAGTTACAATTAGTAAATAATGAAACGAACTTTTGTCCCGAATGTGGAGAAGGAACTAACAAGATTGATAATTACTGCAAATCTTGCGGAAACTCCCTACTTAAATTCGGCACAACAAAGATTTCCATGAACGAGAAAGTAACACCACGAATATTAAATTCAAGGACCTTCTCGTTTACTTCTCTATTATCTAAAGATACATTACGAAAAGCCCTTATACCTGCCATTGCAGCTTTTATTCTCATGCTTCTTTTAAATCTTTTAGTGTATACGACAAATACTAATTTTTATGAGGACATATTTGAAGAATCGTTTGGGTTCACCCCAGAGGAAGCTGCCGAAAACATGGCGGATGAGTCTGGCTTCAAATTCAAAGAACCTGGAGCTATATTCGGATTCTCAGATACGGTCATGATGTCTCATACACTTTCACCAAGTTATACGTTAGATATGGAAAGCAATAACTCATATGAAGATTATAAAGGGTCCGGCGAATTGAGCCTTTCCTTCACATATGTTTTATTCATTATAATTCCCTTATTATGCTTATTCTTAAGTGGCATTGTATACAGAAAGAAACATACTGATATCTCTATACAATCTTTCCTTTCAGGAGCCGTTGGAATAGCATTGATTTACAGCCTTTTGTTGACGTTCTTATCTCTATTCAGTGGTTTTGATTATAAAATCAAGCACTCTGAAAGCGGAGAAAGCTTGAATCTAGCCATAACAACTGCTTATCCATTCTTCCAAACCTTCTTTAAAGGTTTTTTGTTTGGAATCGTCTTTAGCATGCTGGGGATGTTATTTAGTATTAACTACCGCCAAATAACCAAGCAACTTGAATCATTGATTCCTTATGGGAATGCCGTCCACCAAGGGTTTTCTGCATTTATCCGTGGTTTCGTTACACTTACCATTGTAATGGTCGCCATCCTTATCAGTAAAATGAATGATGCAAAAGAAATGCTCTCGGTCCTTGATGTACCTGGTGTTAGTCAACAAATTTTAGAAAAGACCACCTTGGCAGCCTGCTATCTAGGTGTGCAATTATCTTCCATCGTTTATAGTATGCTCCATTTCACCCCACTCTCCCTAAAAGGAGAAGGGGACGGAGAAAGTGGAGAAATTAGTTTCTCCGTATTCTCCGGCTTTAGCACGGATGGTGACGTTATGGAAGGAGGAGATCTTTCATATCTAGATTTATTTTTCAGTTTTACGAACATCGACCTTTACTTGAAGCTAGCGATGATCCTTCCTATCTTATTGCTGATATTTGCCGGTTATTCTATGGCTAAGTCCAAACAGTCTTCATTCGTATCACTGGCTGTACTAAGCCTTGTATATAGTCTATTCGTTAGCGCAATAGCATCTTTCTCGGCAATTTCGCTGAATGGTCTATTTGATATGGGGGATGGAGAAAATGCCATTACCTTCTCCCTCGGCGTCAGTGTTGTCCAGGTCTTTATCGGTAGCTTTATTCTTTCCTATATTGCTGGATTTGCCGGTAGCTATTTGAACAAGTTCTTTCCCGGTTCTCTAAAATAATCACTCTTCCTCTGTTCCCTCAAGGGACAGAGGTTTTTTGTATAAAGCCTAAGCTATGTGCCCCATACTACATGTATGACCCAATACAAAGGAGAAGACTTCATGGATGATAAGGTAAAAAAACTTGCTGGTAGGGCACAGGCCTCTCTGAGTCATGCTGTAGATTATATGAAGGAAAAGATAATAGAACTTACGGGAGGAACCTCCATCACAATTATGGAGCTCGCTCTTTATATTCAAAACCAACCGGAGACGAATCGAATCGACAAGGATCTTTTAGGGAAGATCTATACCTTTTATTCTCTAAAGAAAGAAGGAGCGACCTACCATTTGGAAATGAAAAATGCCCACATCCTTCAGTTGGACGTCCACATCAAAAATCACGTTATCATCTCCTATCGTTCCTATCGTGATCATTCTAAACTGTCCAGTCCCATTAAGATTCCTAATACCCTCTTGCCAGATTGAACGTCATTAGTGGCCCCTTTATAAAAAAAGGGCCACTTTTTACTTTTTATTCCTCTTAAAACGAGACATATAGGAATAATATGGGTATATGATAGAGAGAGAATGAGCAGGAAAGGAGTCGATAGTACATGAATGAAAAGTGGAATGGCGATCAAATGGCAGATGTAAAGGGGAAAACAGTTGTGATTACAGGGGCGAATAGCGGCCTTGGTTTTGAAACGGCTTTTGTATTAGCGGGGAAAGGAGCAGAAGTCATTCTTGCTGTCCGGAATGCTTCGAAAGGGGAAAAGGCGGTGGATCGAATCACGTCTGCCCATCCTAAGGCAAATGTCTCCGTGATGCCACTCGATTTAAGTGATTTGAGGAGCATTCATCAGTTTAGTGATTCATTCTTGGAGAACTACGATTCCTTATCCATTCTAATCAACAATGCAGGGGTCATGATTCCCCCTTATAGTCAAACGAAGGATGGGTTCGAGCTACAATTCGGAAGCAATCACCTTGGGCATTTTGCCTTGACCGGCCTATTGCTTCCCAAAATCCTTTCGACGCCAAAATCACGGGTCGTCACATTAAGCAGTTTAGCCGCCAATAACGGGACCATAAACTTCGATCACTTGGATGGGAAGGATCAATATAAACCAATGAGGTATTATGCCCAAAGCAAACTTGCCAACCTTCTCTTTTCCCGGGAATTGCAAAACAAGTTCGAACAGCACCAAGCAAACTCGATCAGTGTCGCCTGCCACCCTGGACTTTCCCATACCAACCTCATGTCACGCGGATCTGGCAAGCCCCTGAATAAGTTTGTCCACTATCTGTCCAAGACCTTCACCCAGCCCGCCAATATGGGTGCCCTTCCCACGCTTTATGCAGCAACGGAACCTACCTTAAGAGGTGGGGAATATATTGGCCCGGATGGAAAAAAGGGAAGAAAGGGCTTCCCTAAAAAAGATCCCATCATCGATTCTCTATATGAAAAAGACACTTCAGAAAGGTTATGGGAGACTTCAGAATCCATGACAGGTGTTCAGTATCCCTTCACTTTTGCCAATATAAACCGATCATGATGATTCTCTATAGAACAGGAACCAGCTGTTCTTTTTTTTCGTCTTTTTTTATGAAAGATGCGTAATTTCCCTTTTAAGAGAGATACTATAAAAAAAATTAATGAGGGACAAGCATGCTTGAAAACGGAAAAATTACTTCCTATCAATTGGCACTGATTATTTACCCAACCATCTTTGCTACAGCCATTTTGACCGTGCCAAACATATCCCATTCATATGCGGGGCGAGATATGTGGATATCTCCGATCATTGGCTCATTGAATGGTTTTTTCACAGCTTATATCCTATACCAATTACATAAGATGTACCCGAATGAAACGATATTCGAATACAGCCGGCATATTATAGGCAAGTTTCCTTCAAAGGCCCTGACTTGTTTGTATGTTTTCTTTTTCCTTTACATGTCGGGCTTCATTTTAAGGGAGTATGCCGATTTCATCATCATTACATTTTTGCCGGAAACGCCAAGGGTCGTCATCATGGGTAGCCTGGTCTTGGTGTCTGCCTTCGCGGTTTCTGGCGGTGTATCGGTGCTGGGACGTGCTTCATCTCTTTTCATTCCCATATTCATCATCCCGATTCCATTCATTATGTTGATTCTTTTTCAGGACTACGATACGACCAGGATTTATCCGATATTGGAAAATGGTCTAAAGCCGCCACTATTAGGCGCCGCCGTTCCACAGGCTTGGTTCAGTGAAGTCTTTATCATTGCGGTACTTCTACCATTCCTTAGGGATCGAAAGCAGGGGATGAAATGGATCATCATCTCCATCATCGCCATTATGCTGAGCCTTATTTGTTTGAATCTAACTGCCTTGTTCCTTTTCGGTGATCTCACGAGCTACTACACATTTCCCGTATTCAAGGCGATTCGCTACATCAGTTTCATGAATTTCTTTGAGCACCTTGAAGCGGCGATTATACCAGGATGGATGCTTGGAGCATACATCAAGCTCACGGTGTTCTTCTATATCCTAGTTGTGGGTACAGCTCAGTGCCTGAATCTTCCTAGCTATAAACCGCTTATCCTACCGTTAGGATTCCTGGTTACATTATTTGGTTTTTGGGAGTTTTACAACTTACAGGGTCAGACCGAGTTCACTAGAACCGTCTTTCCTTTTTTGCTTCCCTTCATGCTGACACTGCTCCCGGTCCTGCTATTAGTAATAGCTAAATTGAAAAGACGTTTATACCAGAAGAAAGAAGTGCCGAATGGCTCTTCATCCCTAACTAAAAACTAGCCTGTAGAAAGGAGTAGGCCATGTCATGAACCAATCCGAACAAGAGAAAATAAAGCAGGACTTGCCGCTATTTAAGGATCTTCCCAAAAACCTTTCCTATTTACAAGCGACTTATTCCAATTGTTACGATGTGGTTTTTCGGACCTTTTGCATTGGGGTACATACGGATGCCGCCCTCCTTTATATGGAAGGACTATCTGATACGAAACAAATTGAAAATAATGTGATGAATACGTTGATGGAAGAGTCCCTCTCATTTTCTGACATCCATGAAGCCGTGAAAGAAAGGCTTCAAGTTCTTGATACAAAAGAAATTCGTACGTTTGCCGATTGCATCACCTATCTTTCTACCGGCTACTCGATTCTCTTGGTACAAAAAATGGATTATGCCCTGGCACTGGGCCTTGTGAAAGTTGATAAGCGCCCGATTGAGGACCCCGAAGCTGAAAGTGTGGTACGTGGTCCCCGCGAAGGATTCATCGAATCCATACAAACCAACACATCTCTCATTCGCAGAAAAATCAGCTCCCCCACGCTTAAAATGGAATCAGTAAAAGTGGGGAGTTATACAAAAACGGAGGTTGTCATTGCCTATATAGAGGGTAAGGCTGATAAACAAGTATTGGAGACATTGAAAACCAGGATCAACGAGATTGAATTGGATGGTGTTCTGGAAACAGGATATATCGAGGGATCCATCAAGGACAATCCATATTCGCCTTTTCCACAATTGCTAACAACGGAAAGACCCGATGTTGTGGCTGCCAATTTGCTGGAAGGACGTATCGTCATCCTAGTCGATGGGACACCCTTCGTTTTAATCGCCCCGGTCAGTTTCTATTCTTTTATCCAGTCACCGGAAGATTATTATTTTGGCTTTTTAATCGGTTCTTCTGTACGACTATTACGCTACCTATTTATTTTTTTCTCGGTTACCCTCCCGTCCTTGTATGTCGCCATCCTGACTTTTCACCAGGAAATGATTCCGACCACCCTGTTAATTACCATTGCCTCATCACGGGAAGCCATACCATTTCCGGCATTCGTGGAAGCAATCCTGATGGAGGTCACCTTCGAGGCTCTAAGGGAAGCAGGACTCCGGCTTCCTAAACAAATCGGTGCAGCCGTCAGCATCGTCGGGGGGCTAGTTATCGGACAGGCCGCGGTTCAAGCCGGAATCGTTTCCGCTCCGATGGTCATCGTCGTTTCTCTTACAGGGATCGCCTCCTTTTTAGTGCCTCGCTATTCGCAGGGTATCGCCTTACGATTATTACGCTTCCCCATTATCCTCCTTGCCGGGACACTGGGATTATTCGGGCTGATGCTTGGGATCATCACTATCGTCATTCATCTATGCAAGTTGACCTCCATTGGGGTACCTTACCTACCACCTTTGAAGAATGGTTCATGGCAAGACGCACTATTCCGGGCACCTTGGCAATCTTTACAGAAACAGAGGAGATTTTTTAATGAAGACAACCACCCCAATCAGAAAAACCTTAGGATGAGAGGAAAGGACTCCAAAGCATGAATACCATTCTTTCCAAGCCAATCAAAAAAGCCATTACAGTGACCATGCTTTGCTTTTTCACTTGTACCCTATCTGGCTGTTGGGGTAGTAAAGAACTTTCCAATATGGCCTTGGTCATGGCAGCGGGGATAGATATTACAGAAGAAGATAAAGTGAAAGTTACCATCCAGGTTTTCATTCCCCGGGCCGCCAGCAGTCAACAGCAAGGAGCCGGTCCTGGGACGGGTGGAGTCGAAAGCCTTGTCCTCGTTAAATCCGCAACAGGGGAAAATATGGCGGATGCCATGGTGAACCTGCAAAAGTTATTTTCTCGCCAGATTTTCTGGGGCCACTGTGATGCCTTTATTTTCGGAGAAAAATTTGCCCTTAAAGGTCATTTGAATGATCAGATTGATTTCATCAATCGCCATCCTCAACCCCGGGCACGTGGCGACTTATTTATCAGCAAGGGGCCGGCTTCCGAGATACTCGAATTGGTCCCCGCTCTAGAAAGTTATATGGGGGATGTTTTACAAAAATCATCGGAATTGTATATAAAAAAACCGATCACAGTAAAGGATTTCCAGCTGATGACCATCAGTGATTCCAAGGGCGGCATACTCCCCCTTCTTGAAATATCCAAGCCTGATCAACCAGAAAAGGCAACTGAGACCATTACCACGTTTTCTGGTGTCGCTATTTTCAAAGAGGATAAAATGGTAGGATCGATTAAAGAAGATGTCACGCAAGGTTTGCTATGGATCCGGAATCAAAATAAATTGGGAGCGATAACCACATCGACCCCTGACGGAAGGAAAATCTCGGTGCACCCACTTCGGCAATCGACAAAGCTGATTCCCAAGATTGAAAACGGAAAGTGGAGTGTAACGGTTGATGTGAACGTAGACGGTTTACTGGTTCAAAACGGCAGCAATCTGGATATCATGGAGGAATCTAGCTCGAAGCAGATTGAGACCTATTTACAGCATGAAATGGAACGAGATATAGAGGCTGCCATTACCGAGGTGAGGGATGGCATGGGGACGGATGCCTTCGGTATTGCTGAATCCTTTCATCAAAAGTATCCAGAAGAGTGGGAAAAGGTAAAAGACCATTGGAAGTATGTCTTCCCACAAGTCACAATAAACATGGATATCCATTTGAAAGTACAAGAACCAGGTTTGATGACGAAAACATTAGGAACGATAAAGAGAGGTGAGTAGGATTTGAAAATGGCCGTTATATTGGGAGTGACTGTCTTACTCTTCCTCCTTTTTCTTTTCAACTATCCTAAAATCGACCGCTCCCATAAAAGAGAGAAAAAAACGGTGGTCCTTTTACTGGCCATCGGATGGGTTCTGGCAATCCTTCTCATACTCTTTCCGGAAATGCCGGGACCTACACAAATATTCAACATCCTGTTTGGTCCACTAAAAAAGCTATTATAACGAAAAAGAGGGAGCCTAGGCCGGCCCCCTCTTTCTTCATTTATTATTCAGCGTCAAAAACTTCTACTTTCTCCATTTTGTCGCCATTTTTCATTGCTTTAGCCGTTTCTAGACCTGATGTTACTTTACCGAATACAGTATGAACACCGTTTAGATGCGGTTGTGGTTCATGAACGATAAAGAATTGGCTTGAGCCCGTATCTTTTCCGGCATGCGCCATGGACAAGCTGCCTGCTTCATGCTTGTGTGGGTTTCCAGCTGTTTCACATTTGATTTGTGTGCCGCTTCCGCCTGCACCTGTACCTGTTGGATCTCCACCTTGGCTTACGAAGCCAGGGATGACACGGTGAAAGACTACACCATTGTAAAAGCCTGTGTTTGCCAGGTTCTCAAAGTTAGCCACTGTGTTTGGTGCTTCATTAGGGAAAAGATCAAATTCGATTTTCTCTCCGTTTTCCATCAATATGTATCCTTTTTTAGCCATTATAAAACATCTCCTTTAAAATGAACTGAATCAGTCTTAATAGTACCATTTTTAGCAAGAGAAAGAAAAGAAAGCGCTGTGTTTTCAGATTCAATTATTATACAGCGTGCGTTTCTTCTCTTATAATAGGGAATATTCACTAAAAAAGGAGGAAAAAACAATGACCCAACAATTTGATGCCTTATTCGTAAACAAACAAGAAGATGACTTTTCCTTAACCATTCAGCAACTTTCACTCAGCGATCTTCCAGAAGGTGAAGTGCTCATCCGCGTGCATTATTCTGGCGTGAACTATAAAGACAGCCTAGCGACGATCCCTAACGGAAACATCGTTGGCCGCTATCCGATTGTCCCTGGCATCGATTTGGCAGGTGTTGTCGTTTCATCTAGGGATTCCCGTTTCAAAGAAGGAGACGAAGTGATTGCCACCTCCTACGAGATTGGCGTTTCACACTTCGGGGGCTACAGTGAGTTCGCCCGTATTCCAGCAGAGTGGGTTGTCCCGCTCCCTGAAGGCCTAACATTGAAAGAAGCCATGGTTATCGGAACTGCCGGTTTCACCGCTGCACTTTCCATCATGCGTCTAGAAGAAAATGGACTCAAGCAAGAGGACGGAAATGTTCTCGTCACAGGAGCCACTGGAGGCGTCGGCAGTTTTGCCGTCTCGATTCTTTCCAAGCTCGGCTATTCGGTAGAAGCGAGCACCGGGAAAAAATCAGAACACGCGTACATAAAGGAACTGGGCGCTACGAAGATTTTATCCCGTGAAGATGTCTATGATGGCACGCTTCGTCCACTTGGCAAGCAAAAATGGATTGGTGCCGTTGACCCAGTCGGTGGAGAAACATTGGCCTCTGTCCTGAGCCAAGTTAAATATGGTGGATCGGTGGCGGTCAGTGGATTAACCGGAGGGACAAACCTGCCTTCGACTGTCTTCCCATTCATTTTGAGAGGCGTCAGCTTGCTTGGCATCGATTCAGTGAATTGCCCTATGGATACGAGGCTGAAAGTTTGGAAACGCCTAGCAACCGACTTTAAGTTGGATCATGTAGAACAGCTCATTCAACAGGAAATTTCCTTGCAGGAACTTCCCGATGTCCTGCCTACCTTACTGAAAGGTCAAGCAAGGGGACGGACAATCGTCAAATTATAAAAAACAAAAGGTGACGTTAGCTCTGGCTCTCGTCACCTTTTAATGTGCCTTTGAATAGGGAGGATGATATCGACGGTGGTTCCTTTGCCGACCTCGCTACTAAATTTAATTTGCCCTTGATGCTCATGAATGATTTTTGTACTCACCATTAGCCCCAGGCCGGTCCCTTTTTCCGTTGTGCTATAAAAAGGCTCACCTAAATGCTTCATTCGTTCCTCTGTCATCCCACTACCCGAATCAATGAAGCGGATGACCAGGTTCCCTGGATCATATTCATCCAACTGGATATGAAGTTTCCCGCCATTTTCCATGGCTTCAATCGCATTATTCACTACATTAGTAAACACTTGCTTTAATAAATTAGGTTCACCAAATACTGTTGAATCGTCGACTTTAGTTTCCATCGTTATTTCGACATCGTTCAGATTCGCCTGAAGCTTGGCCAACGTTATGACACTATCTAAAATGGCAGGTATCCGGGTATGTTCACATGTTTGCAATTGGGGATTGGCAAGACATAAAAACTCTTTAGCCAACCGTTCGATCTTGTCCACTTCCTTCACTGACAGGTCAAGGTATTCCTGCTTGTCAGGCGTTTCACCCATTAATTGCAAAAATCCCTTGATGGCAGTTAGTGGATTCCTTATCTCATGGGCAATGCCCGCCGCCATCTGACCGACCGCAGAAAGCATATTCGTCTTGCATAATAATTCTTCTGTCTTCTTACGTTCGGTAATATCTCTACAGAAAACCTGAATGGCCGGTCGTCCCTTATAAATAATCGGAAGGGCGATGGTTTCACCATAAAATACTTCACCATTAAAGCGCCTGAACTTTTGCTCCAGTAACTCGACCGTCTTCCCCTCATCTCTCATCACTTCTATTCGCTTGCCGACCGTGTCTTGAGAATCGGGATGCACGAACTGAAAAACGGACTTCCCCATAATTTCTTCCACAGACAAGCCCAGCATTCTGGCACCTTCGGGATTCATATACTCAATGATTCCATTTCGATGCACAAAGATTGCTTCAGGTGACACCTCGATCAGGTTGCGATACCGTTCTTCGCTCTCCCTCAACGCTATTTCAGCCAACTTTTGATTCGTAATGTCCCTGTATACGAACGCCAATGCCGTCGGTTCATCTTCGTTATTCCTGATCGTAAAAAGGGTGATGCTCACATCAATTAGCTGGCCATCTTTTCTTTGTCTGACCGTTTCGAACCCCTTCTCTTGTTCCCCCGACTTGACCCTATTATGCAACTCGTCAACAGATTCCTTCAGGAAATCGGGGATGATCGGAAAAGGCTTACCAAATACCTCGTCATTCATCCAGCCAAAAAACTCCTCAAAGGCAGCATTAACTTGTAGGGTTTTACCATCTAGATCAACGATGGAAATGGCATCCGCACTTTGTTCCATGAAAGATTGAAGCTGCTTTGTGATATCATCTACTTTTTCTTCCACTTGCCCTTGTCTATCATTAATTAGCTTTTTCAACAGATTTATTCCTTTCCAATTCCGAAAATTCACTTACTCAATTTTACAGTAACAGTAAATCATTTACCAGTATTTTATAGTAGTTTTCACTATCAATGTAGTGAAAACCCAATAAAAAGAAGCTAAATCAGTCATGCAGATTTAGCTCTTCCCTTTAAATGTATTATATTTACATTCTCCAACTATCGGTTCATAGAAGCATGTAACTTATTAAGATTGGATAGCATGTAACCACTATCATGGTATACGCACAATAATTTAACACGATATACATAAGAAAAGACGACACGTAGATGTGCCGTCTTTTCTAGTCATCAATCTTGTGGATCAAAAGCCGCTTCGAAAGCAGATGATACCTTTTCGAACTCCTCGTCCGTTTCGATATCATTTAACTCTCCTTCGCCTTCAACTCTGAAAAAGAAAATATCGATATCTTCCTCTGTGTCTTCTTCAATGTCTTCTAGCAAACCTACAGCTACATATTCCGTTCCTTCAACATCCAATGTTCCCAGAACTTCAACCTCGTGCTCTTGATCACTGTCGTCAGTAAGGGTAAACACTTCACCTTCGCGAATACTTCCCATCATAATCTCTCCTCTCAAGTCCATTTAAAATGGGTTTGTTTCCATAGTATATCTACTATTCCATACAGAAACAAATTTTTGCTTTAAAAAAGGGCAATTCTTTTCCTTTTCAATAAAAAATCCAGTAAAGTGGGGGAAATCGCTAGAATTTAAATCATTCAGACTATTTTGTTTATATTGCTGTAATTTTATACCTAATCATATATACTAATATTGCTTAATAACAACAAGAAGGAGGAATCCCCTTTGACTATGAAGAAAGTCGATCATATCGGCATCGTTGTAAGAGATCTAGAAACATCCATCTCCTTTTATCAAGAAGTGTTGGATTTGAAATTGAAAGCGCGTGTACCCCATACGAATGGTATCATTCAGCTTGCCTTTCTTGGGTATGACGGTTCAGATGAAACCGAAATTGAATTGATCCAAGGATATAGTGACACGTTGCCATCAGAAGCAACGATTCACCACTTTGCCATTACCGTGGATGATATCGAAGAAGAATACGCGCGGATCCAAAGCCTTGAGAATGTCGAACTGATTGATGAAGAAATCGTCACCTTGCCAAACGGCTATCGCTATTTCTACATATACGGACCAGAGAAAGAATGGATCGAGTTCTTCCAGAGATGAACACAAAAAGCAGAGCGATCAGCTTCTGCTTTTTTTAATGAGTCCAATAAATAAATAGTTATCAAGCTTCGTCTACCGGTATCCGGTAATCGGGATTGCTCTGGTTCCAACCTCCGCCTTCTTCCACGGATTGATTGATACTGCTGTCCCCATCACCATCAATCCAAATTCTCTCTCCATTCTCCAATGTCCGCCAATGAGGTTCCACACCATGTTCTTGATGATTTTCTTCTATTATATATGATCCATCTGACCCATTTTCTAGTGCAAGATCCGAACCACCCAATCCGCCTTCATTCCCATTTACATCAATAACGTCCGCCATATCCAAAATGGATACCCCCAACGCACCAACGGCGACTGTTTTCCCCACATTGCGTAATCCTTCTTTCCAACGTGTTTCGTCTCCATCCCTAAGTCCTCCGGCTACATCTCCAACATTCCCCACCGTCGCCTTAATACCTTGTCCCACTGCTTTCGCTGTTTTCCCAACACCGTCCCCTAAATCCTTGAACCCTTGAACCACCTTCCCATCATCTTTCGATACTAGTCCACTTCCAAGATTCCAAACTCCCTCAGCAACATTCCCTAGTTGCTTACCTGTGAACTCCGTTGAATTCTTAACACCATCGCCAACCTCTTGGATGAACTTAGATCCCGTTAATTCTCCAACTCCCTTAATAATGCCTCCAGTCACACCGCCAACTAACCATCCCGCACCTTCACCGGCACTTTTGAGAAAACCCATATTATTAGCCCCCATATCCATTTAGTAGTTCAATATCACTACTTATTGTCATTTAATAACATACCATACTAAAAAAATACAGGGAACTAATCAAAAAAAGACCCTATTGGCCCTTTCCTTTAGAATGCATATTGATATAACCCATAATATAACGGTCCGAGTGTAATGAGTAATGTGACTCCGATGAGGATACTTTTCGCACGTCCCGATATATCTTCCATTGCTGCTTCTCCATCATCATGCTTTCCGATATAACTGAAAAGTACATCCCACAGCAAACCACCTACAAACACGAATTTCCATATAAGAGGCGTGAGTATGGCTGTATTCGTCACAAATCCAAATAGTCCGATCCACGTAATAACTGAAATGATGAAATCCACTATTAAAGAGGGGGTACGAAGGCCTTTAAGCAAAAAAGCAATCGCCACCGTTCCTAAAATCCCTAAATAAATCGTCCAAAAAATATGCATATTCCATCCTTCTTCCGGTAAGATTCTTCAATTATATGAAGTATCGGATGAAAAGGGAATACAATAACGACATTCTCTTAATCTAGTACATATATCTCATTAAACTTTTTACCTTTTTGATTAACCCGGTAAAATTTTCGAAGAATGATAAAGGTTTTGGATTTTACCCCTAAATCATACGTCCACTTTCAAGTATTGAGGGCAGATTTTATTACCGTCGTAGATAAAGATGAATAACTAATTAAGTATGTACTAGGAAAATAGAAATGATGAAACCTACTTGAATCAACCAAGAGATTTCCACGTTAAGAAAGGAACTTCAACAGAAGGAACTTCAACAGAAGGAACTTCAACAGAAGGAACTTCAACAGAATTATCGGGGTTTTGAATAGGAGAGTATCAAATGCTAGAAGAAGGTGATTCCGGGTGTAAATACCCAGTGATCACCTTTTTCATTCTATCTTAGATTACCAGCTTGCCTTTTTGATGCCCGCGATTTGCCCGATATGTGCAAGGTCACGGAAAACGATCCTGGACATGTTGAATTTCCGCATATATCCACGTGGTCTTCCCGTAACTCCACACCGATTGTGAATACGTGTTGGCGAAGCATCCCTTGGGAGCTTGGCCAATGCTGCATAATCTCCTTTCACTTTAAGTTCCTGTCGAACCTCTGCATACTTCTCTACTGTTTCCAGCTGTTTTTTTGCCTTTGCTATCTTTGACTTTTTTGCCACCTTAGTTATCTCCCCTTCTATAAAAATGATTATATTGTACCCGGATTACTTTGTTTCACGGTGAAGTGTGTGTTTCTTTAAGCGCGGGCAGTACTTTTTCAATTCGATTCGATCAGGATGGTTTCGCTTATTTTTCGTCGTTATATAATTCCGATCTCCCGTCTCTGTACATGCCAAGGTAATGTTTACTCTCATGTTTGTTCCCTCCTAAATGTTTTATAAATATCCTTAATCGTCATGATTACGGTTTATGATGTTTACCTTCATATAATAAAACGTAATGATTACTATTTGCAAGTTTTTTCGTAAGCTTTTTCGATTTCCCCTTGGTTCCCTACTCAACATCAAATATCTCCATAATGAAAAAGCAGGCTTCCCGACCATGTCAGGAAGCCTGCTTTTTTCTAAAAATACATTTTTTAAATCTGGAATTTACGAACCACTTGCTTTAGCTCATCTGCCATAGAGGTCAATGAATGCACGGATGAATTGATTTCTTCCATCGATGCCAGTTGTTCTTCCGTTGAAGCCGCCACTTCTTCTGAATTGGCCGCATTTTCCTGTGCGTGTGCCGTTAATTTATTCGACGTTTCCGATACTTCATCTACACTGACTGAAATTTGTTGAATGGAAGCCGTGATTTCTTCGATTTTTGGAGTAATGTCTCTCGTACTTTGAAGGATCTGGGCGAATTTATTCGATGTTTCCACTGAAACCTTCACGCCCTGTTCCGCATTATCCATCACGTCTTTCATGATCGTAACAGAATTCCTTGTGTCGTCTTGCATCCCCATGATTAAATCCGTGATCAATTTAGTAGAGTTCTGGGATTGTTCAGCTAGTTTCTTCACTTCATCGGCCACCACGGCGAATCCCTTACCATGTTCGCCCGCCCTTGCCGCTTCGATTGCTGCATTTAATGCCAATAGATTCGTCTGTCCGGCAATGCCCGTGATTACATCGATAATATTCCCGATTTGATTAGAACGTTCCGATAAAGAATCGATAACCTGATTCGATTGGTTAACCGATTCATGGATGAATCTCATTTGCTTCAAGTTCTCCTCGACATAGTGGCTGCCCTCTTCTGCCTGTTTCTCGGTTTCTTTTGAAAGCTCTGACATGCTAGCCGTACTTTCGGTAATCCGTTCCACACCCTGGCTCACTTCATTCAGTGAACCGAGACTAATTTCCAGTTGCCTTGTTGAACTTTCAGAAGCCCCGGAGATTTCCTGTATCGAAAGAGCAATTGTTTCTGCTGCCAATTTCGATTGTTCAGAACTGACACTTAATTGCTCAGCCGATGATGTAACTTTATTCGTATTGGAGGAGATGGCCGTAATCGTATGATGCAGATTTTGGGTCATCTTTTCAAAAGATTGATTTAACACATAAACCTCATCGCGGGTTCTTACCTCGATTTTTTCTATATTCAAATCTCCTTCAGCGACCCGGTTAGCCATTTTACTCAACTTCTCGATTGGTTTGGAAATAACGTTTGAAATCAATAATCCATCAGCCATCGCAAGCACGAAAGCTATCAGGCTTAGAATGATAATCTTCTTAGTTGCCGACTTAGATTTATCCTGAACCTCTTTCACCTTTTGCACCATGATGTCGTCTTTGATCCATGTATAGAATGAATTCGTTTGCTCAACCATTTTGGTACTGATGGGAACCACATTATCCCGGGCTAGGGACTTGGCTTTTTCAGGATCGGCTCGTACCGCTTCTACAGATTTACGACTCTCCTCAATCCATTCGTCATTTGATGCTTTGATTCCATCGAGCTCTTTGGTCATTTTATCTGAGTGCGACAAATCTCTCGCTTCTTTTATTAATTCATTGATGTTTTCATTCGATTCATACATCTTCTCTTTCATATCAGGTGTTTCATATAATAGATATCCTCTTAAATACGTTACCTGACGTGCTGCATCCGTCTGGATACTTTGAGTGATTGATTGAACCTCGGAGATATTATCAAGAATATAATCATACTTCTTGTTCATATCTTTCATACTGTGATAAGAAATGAAAGCTGAAACTCCAAAAATGATGGAGACAAGAAAAAAGCTTAGTAGTAACTTATTCTTTATGGATAATTTCATTCTTTTTTACCCCTCTATTTCTTATGTAATGGTCACGCTTATCTATCCCTTTTCATATAAAAAGCCCACAATTAAAGTGGACGGTAAATATGTTCCCAAGGAGTAATAGTTTCCTTTTCTTTTATCGGTTAAGAAAAGGAAAAATTAAATGGAACATGGTGGTAAAATAAATATTATTTGTTAAACACTATCATTTAAGAGGGCAGGGGAATGCATGTTATTAAGAAACGCAACATATTTGAATGAAGAGTATGCCATTTCAAGGGGAGATCTGTTAATACATGAAGGGAAAATCGTCACAAATCCTTCTCTCTCTGAAGGGAATGCTTCTGTCGAAGAAATGGATTGTGAAGGATATATACTAATACCTGGATTATACAATGCTCATTTTCATGGTTATTCATTAACTGCCCAAGGACTTCAAAGGGATATGAAAATTGAAGAGTGGTGTAATGACAGCAAACAAGGACACCTTCAATCCGGTTATTTTGATAAAATCGATGCACTGACCAGAAGGGAATATGAAACGATTTGTATGAAGGCTTACGCAGATATGGTGAAGAAAGGAATCACGTTCGTCAGTGAATCAGAGCCGAGTAATTGGCCGGATGCGATTGCCGAAACCATCAACCGCATTGGAATGAAAGGTTTTGTCGATACCTATGAGAAGATTCCGGAATATCACGATCTGCAAAGTGGGCAGGTCAACTTTGGTACGCATTTGCTAGAAGAAGAGGATATCACGGATGAAACCCTTGCTCTCTGTGTTTCTAGTAAAAAGGACTTTGATTCCCTCTATACCACGCATGGGATGGAAAACCAATGGAGAAGGGACCTGATTTATTCTCAATACGGAAAGTCATCCATCGAGTTATATAAAGAGCAAGGGCTACTCGATAACAAGACGATTTTTTTCCATGGCGTTCACTTGAATGAAATGGATATCGATTTACTAGCTGAGGCAGGTTCCTCTGTCGTCCATTGTCCCGTCTCGAACCTAAGCACTGGAGCAGGTATAGCCCCCGTATCCAGCATGCTTGAAAAAGGCGTGAATGTTTGCATGGGATCTGATTATGCCAGTACCGATTTATGGGAAAATATGAAAATCGCCTATTATCTACTAAAAGCGATGTCCCCGACACATCCGTTCACAGCGGAGAACATCTGGCAAATGGCAACGCAAAATGGCGCGTCCGCCTATCATCAGAACATGAGTGGAAGAATCAAGGATGGATTTCATGCAGATCTTGTCTTCATAAAAAAGAACTCCCTTATTCCAGAGGTCGATACAGACGAGTTTTCCACGACCGTGCATAATCTATTACTTGAAACGAGCGAACCATCCATTCATCATGTAATGGTCAACGGGGAATGGATCATGTTCAATCGCACCCTTACACACGTGGATGAGGAAGAAATGAACCGGGCATATAAAAAGATCCTGACGAAAGTCTATCATCAGGTTGTTGAATAGGTTTCAATGACACAGGGGCTGTCCCAAAAGGTGTAATTACCCCGTAATTGAATAAATAGTAAAAGGCAGAAACGTTGATTTAACAACATTTCTGCCTCTTTGTTTTTGCGGAATTCAATGGAATAAGGACTTATTAGACAGCCCCTTGTCTCATGATTTAAACGGCCCGCTTCTCCTCGGGTTGACCTTCTCCGGCCATGCCGTAATGTGCATGTTTTTCCTGAACGAAAGCAATGGCGATCGCTCCTACTACCGCAGCGATTGCAATCAAGGAAAAGTTCATTTGAGCTGGCAGGTTCATCGTTAAGAGGATGCCTACAAAAGTTGGTGCAAAAATCCCACCTAGGCGACCGAACGCCATCGATGCCCCCACTCCACTGGAGCGCATGGAAGGTGGGTAATATTGTGATACCATCGCGTTGCTTATATTCTGCACCCCGACCGACGATGCACCGATGAAACCAATCAATATATAGGCAAGCACCGCATTTTGTGTAAGACCGATGCTTGCAAGGGCAATGGCTCCACATACATACAGGGGAATCATGACTTTTTTGAAACCTAGTTTATCCGTAAGCGGACCGAACGCAATCGTTCCGACGATCGCACCGACATTCATCATCGCAACAAATAGCAAACTAGAACTTAAACTATACCCTGCCTGGATCATCAATTTGGGCAGCCACGTGTTCATCGAGTATATCAGGACAAAGCAGCTGAAACAGGAAATCCAAAACATGAGCGTACTGAACCCCCGTTTTTTCTCAAATAATTTCACAATGGTTGAACCTTGTTCAGGTGCTTCCGTTCTTTCGAGTCTTGTCTCCCCATTCAAACTTAACTCTGGATTGACTTTCTTAAGAATCTGCTTTACTTCCTCGTTTTTCCCTTTTTCCAATAGGAAGACCGCCGACTCTGGAATCGCTTTAGCTATAAAGGGTAGGACCAATAGCGGCAAACCCGCAATCCAGAAAATCGGCCTCCATCCAAATTCCGGGAGTATGGCACGGCTGGCTAGGGCGGCTGCAATCGCTCCGACCGAATACCCACAGAATACAAAGGAAATCATCGCACTCCGAATCTTTTTCGGTGCGTACTCCGTTGTCAGGGCAATCACGTTCGGCATCACGCCTCCCAGTCCGATTCCTGAAATGACACGAAAAACGGTGAACAAGACTGGTCCACCAGCCACCCCGGATAAAGCAGTAAAAAGACTGAAGAGAGCCGTACAAAATAAGATGATTTTCTTACGTCCGACCTTATCGGCCAAGTAGCCAAAAAAGACCGCTCCGACCACCGTACCCATTACCGTATAACTGCCGATTGCTCCCGCTGTCACCGATGATATGGACCACTCCTCAATCAATGAAGGAACGATTGAACCATAGATGACCACATCATAACCGTCGACCAGGATAATGAAAAAACCCCAAAAAATTAATAGTAAGTGAAACAGGTTAAAACGACTTTTATCTATCGTTTCACCAGCATGGACTGTCCTCAATCCTACACCTTCTTCCCTTTATTTAGTACGTTGAAGCACAAAAGCCAAAGAACAGACAGATGCGTATGACACGCACCTTTAATCAATTAGTATCAAAGTCGACCACAATTAAATCTTCAAGTCCAATCTCTTCTAAATAGGTAAGAATCGCTTGATGCGATGGATGCGGCAAGTATGCTTCAAATGTCGTCCTGTCCTCAAATCTGGCAGTCATGCCTATCTCGTACCCTTGATTGCGCCCCGCAAAATTCCTTCCTTGCTGGATATCCAGTAAACCTGGTATAACATCTTTTAGAGACAGAGTCCTAGAAATCAATTCATCCACTTGATCATCTGTTACATCATCACTTAACTTAACCAAAACAATATGTTCAACCATTCTGCTCACCCTTATCTGCTATTTAAAACATGACGGTCAAAACCGGCAATTTGTTTATATTTATTGGCAATATCTTCTAGTTCCTGTTGTGATATGACATCATGTAAATGATCGAATCCCTCTGGAGCCCGGTCCTCGACAATTTGCATGACCTCTTCCGGTCCATTCTGACGATTGGCCAGCACGATGGCCGCCGTCTTCTCAAGACGTGATTCTTCATAAGCACATAAAGCCGCTTCTGCATGTACTCCACTTAAAATGGCTTCCCCTAACGCATCCGCATCCAGTATCGCCTGGGAAGCTCCATTGGAACCAATTGGGTACATCGGATGTGCGGCATCACCAAGCAACGTGATTCTGCCAAAGGACCAGCGTGGAAGAGGATCGCGATCGACCATTGGGAATTCGAAAACGGACTCCGTTTCCTCTATTAATTTAGGTACATTCAACCATCCAAAATCCCAATCGGCGAAAGCTGGTGCAAAGACTTCCTTCTCTACTTTCCGATTCCAATCACTTCGGGAAGGCGCATCCCCTTCAATCGTCAACTCCGCAATCCAGTTCATAAGCGAACGACCACTCTCTGCCAAAGGATCGACAGGATAAGCAACGAATTTCTGGTCTTGATAGCCAGCCATGATCATTGTCTTCTCGGTTAAAAAAGATGACGATTCTGTGATGCCACGCCATAAAATCCGGCCGCTGAATTTAGGGTCACCTTCATTCGGATAATAGAATTTTCGAACTGTGGAATGGATGCCATCTGCTGCAATCATGATGTCTGCTTTATATGCCCCTAGATTTTCCCCTGTTTTTTTATTCACAAATTGAGCTTCCACGCAATCATCGAACAGTTGGAATGAAGATAGATGGTGACCGGTTATGACCGAGTCTTCCCCCAACTCTTCCTTGACCGCTTTTAGTAGCAGCATCAGCAGACTTCCACGATGGATGGAATATTGTGGCCACCGATATCCTGCATTCAACCCCCTCGGTTCCTGCCAAATTTGTTGACCGTATTTATTGAAAAAACTCAACTCGGCCGTAGGCAGTCCAATCTTCTGAAGTTCTTCCCCTAATCCAAGCTCCGTAAGGACCCGTACAGCATGTGGAAGAAGATTGATGCCCACTCCCAATGCTTTTATCGTTTGTACACTTTCAAAAACTTGCACTGATACACCAACGCGGTGAAGTTTAAGGGCAGTAACAAGCCCGCCGATGCCCCCACCAGCAATAATTGCCGTATTCACTTTTGACACAGAAACCCCTCCAAATGACCTGATAAGTTATTCAAATATTTTAATTATTCTAATTATGTCACAAAACTCCAGTTTAGCAATATAAATTCTGGGATTATGCAATAAAATTTCATAGGATCATAAGGAAGTCTTACCTGTAAATCTGCTTCTACGCATAAAAAAGCTGATTGCGCATGCAATCAGCTCTCCTATTATTTATAAAATACTTTATCAATGTTGTATTTAGCATGAAGTGTATTGATGATGTACGTTTCATAGATTTCACGTTCCATCGCATCTTCTACGATGATAACCTCAATTTTTTTCACTTCATTACGATGTTCTTTAATCGGTGAAACATTATCCTCGAAATGCTTTTTGACTCTTTGTCTTAATTTACGTGCCTTTCCGACAAAGATCAACTCGTCCTTCTCATTATAAAACATGATGATGCCGCCCTTATCACGGGGAATCAAATGGAAATCAATGAATCCGAAGATTTCCGGGATGATGGCTTCATCGCCCTCAATCACTTGTTTTCTTTGTTTAATGCTGATATCCGCTGCTGGGATTTTAATATTAATCATCAAAAGTCACGTCCTCTTTTTGTATATGTATGTGAGTGCTGGAAATAGTCATATTGATAAATCACACTATGTTCTAGTGGAATATAATGGGCTTGTTCAAGCTCTTTCCAACACTTGCTCTACCATGTCCTTAAAAGTAGATGGTATCATAATTTTGGCGGAAAAGCCATGGCATGAACATAGCGGTTCAGTAAAAGGCAATGGACCCTTGTATTTTTTTAAGGAAGGAAAAGAAGAAGACCCGTTACGAGTCTCCTTCTCCATGATCAGAAATATCCGTTACCACCTGTGGGCCTTCGCATTGCTTCTTAGTATAATGTTCGTTTGCGATACTTCCGTATGGCCATTTACTTGAGACTTCGAACGCTTAGGTCTTGTCCAATTATGGTGAAACTTTTGAGAATGTGGATCTAATTGATCTTTATAACTCATGTTGTATCACCTCATCGTAAAAGATTGGGATATTTCTTTTCAAAGCAATAGGAGGTTCCTATCACAGTTTTAGTATGGATTGGGGACGAGTAAACATACATTACTTCTTAAAAAGAAAATTCTACCTTTTTCCCTTTCGAAAGCACTTTCCCTTCACCATTTACGGCATCACTGGTCAGAACCGAAATCCTCCTCACATCTTCCTTTTTGAGGATGAACCCGATATTCCCTTGCTTTGAGCCCTTCGCTTTTATATCCCCATTCAAGTTCTCCAGGTAAATATCATCTTTCCAAGTCAAATGTTCTCCCCCGTCCGTCTCAAGAAAAGCGACCGGGGAAATCTTGGCGTCCGCATTGGTAGGATTATGGACTTTCACATTCATTTTCACGATATCGAATGCGTGTTCATGGGTGTAACCATGAAAGAAGTCAATCATGCTATAATCCGGAACCACATGCATCACCTTGATATCCTTCATTTCTACCGTGATTGGCCCGACCTTCACGGTTTCATTTATCGGCTTATACTCTTTTACTGTCAATTCGCCTCGTGCATCGGAAACCTGTTGGCCAACCTGTTTCAAATCACGATCATCCGGTAGCTGGGGGTTAGGAACATAGACATCCTTCTTCACCAATGGTTCTTCCTTTTCCTCTGTCTTTTCTATTACGTTTGGTTTTTCATCAAAAGCTGGCTGCGTATTAAGTGCACCAAATGTGGTTAATAAAAAGGCACCAAAAAGTAGTTTGTTCACCGAATCCCTCCCAGCGTTTTATTTTCCTTTATTTAATAAGTCGAAGATGATCGTGGCATGATCCGTGTTATCGACCTGTCCGGCAAAACGGTCCTTGTAGGGCCCGAATGCATAGACGGGCACATCTTCCCCCGTATGTCCCCCGGTAGTCCAAGCCGTATTGGACCTGTTATCAAAAATGGCTTCGATTGCATTATCAATCGTCGTAACATGTTTACTTGTTGTGGCATCCTTGACGGATTGGATTTCCTCGTTTGTAAGTCTCACTTTCTTTTGATCAATATACCTTTTCAAGGTTTTTTCAACATCCTCACCCTTTACGATGGCATCCGCCATGAAGTCAGGTGTCCGTTTGGCAGCCTTAATCGGCTCACCGGACCAATTATAGACTCCCTTCGCTCCGATTGAGAACCCTCCCGTGGAATGGTCAGCCGTAGCGACAACTAAGGTATGTTTATCTTTTTTCGCGAACTCGATGGCTGCCTTGTAGGCTTTTTCAAAATCCTCCATTTCACTCATCGCCCCGACAATGTCGTTATCATGGCTAGCCCAATCAATTTGACTTCCTTCCACCATCAAGAAGAATCCATCTTTATCTTTATTCAGGCGTTGAATCGCCGAGTCCGTCATCTCTTCCAAAGAAGGCGTTTCATTGGTGCGGTCAATCATTTTAGGCAAACCTCCTGAAGCGAACAACCCAAGCACCTGTTTATTTTTATCCTTTAAGAGCTGCTTTTTATCGGTAACATAACTATATCCATCTTTTTTGAACGCTTTTGTCAAATCGACATCAGGCCGGACAAAATTCGATTGGCCTCCCCCCAAGAGGACATCGATTTTATGTTGACCCTCTATTAGGTCCCGGTAATAATCATCAGCAATTCCATTCATGTTTTTCCGGTTTTCGTCATGGGCACCGAATGATGCTGGGGTGGCGTGGGTAATTTCCGATGTGGCGACAAGACCGGTTGATTTCCCGCTTTCCTTAGCCGCTTCCAATACCGTTTTCACTTCTGTCTTATCGTTATCGACTGCGATTGCTGCGTTATACGTTTTCACCCCGGCTGACATCGCGGTTGCTGCAGAAGCGGAATCCGTGATATTTTGTGTCGGATCTTCTGGGTATGTCATCTGCTGACCCACCAAGTATGGATCGAATGCCGTCCTTTCAGCCACCGTCGTAGAAGGTCTATCTTTTAAATACCGATAGGCGGATGTATAAGAGACACCCATTCCATCCCCTATCATGAAAATGACGTTTCTAATCTCCGGTTCTTTCTTAGGCTTTCCTTTTGCCAGGACATCGTTGTTTGTGACCGACCATGTAAGACTTCCAAGAGCTAGTGTGGAAATGATGGCAACAGGCAAAATCTTTTTACTGAATGAACGTTTCAAGAAAACGACCTCCTACTGATTTAATGGATGATTCAGTTAAAATATACCGCAGGAAGATGAACCTACTGTGAAGGGAGTGTAAATATATGGGGGTTTTATGTAAATGAATAGTAAAGAAAAGGAAAATAGGTAGAGAATGAATAGGTTCAGGGGACTGCTACAACAAAGACAAATTCCGCCACTTCAAAAGAAGTCTTCCAGTTCATGAAAGAAAGCACACACTAAAAAAAGACCGCCACAGAAGAGGCAGTCCATGCTGGATTATTCTTCCCCTTCGAGTTGGGCTGGGCGTCATCAGTCAAAACATAATTATTGATAGCGTAAACACTATGCTGATAAATCGGGATGTCCATTTTTTTGCATCGCTCGTTGATTCAGTAATTTAAATAATGGCGGCAATGTCACATACACCATCAACACCCTGAGTACCTGAACAGCAACGACAAACATCGGGTCGGATTCGAGGGCTACTGAAGTGGCGGTCATTTCCGCAACTCCTCCAGGTGCAAAGGCCAATGAAGTAGTCATAAAGGACATTCCAGTCATTCTGGAATCGATATATGCACAAAGGATCATCATGAATATAAAAGCAACGGTACTTAATGAAGAGACGACCAGAATTTTTTTCATTCCTACGAACATTCCCCTATTGAACTTGGATCCCACACTTGCCCCAATCATAATTTGTGAAACAATCATGATGCTATCTGGCCACCAGGCAATCAAATCCACCCCGGCAATGAGTGAACCGGAAGCTTGAAAAAATGCAACCGTCAACATACTGCCTACTAGCCACGGCGCAGGTAACTTGAGGATTTTCCCGACATGGAAACCACCCCAGGCAGCGAGAGCCAGCACAAGCGTCCATCCTATTTCAACTTTATTAAAACTTTCCACCCCACCGAAAAAACGAGCCGGAGTTGAGGCTAATGGATTAGCTCCAAGTACAAAGAAAGGTACAATCATGACAACCAAAAAAATCCGGATGGTTTGTATGATCGTCACAACTCCGGTATTGGCCCCTGCTTCCTGAGCCATTCCTGGCATAGCTGAAAGACCTCCCGGTGCCGTAGAAAAGAAACTCGTCAGCATATCCATTTTACATAACTTGTACAAAAGAAAACCGGAGCCTAAAGAAAACAACAACGATAAAGCCAAGACGATGATGATCGTGATGCTATCTTCCATGAATATTCTCAACACGGAAAGGTTGAGTTGTAAGCCCAATTCAATGCCGAGCAGGCATTGTCCTGTTCTTAACCAAATTTGCATGCTATTCGATTGACTATCAGGTAACTTCAAGAAAGCTGGCTTCCAAAAAGAAAGCAGGGCGGACATCAACAGGGATCCGATCATCCATCCGATGGATAATCCCGTTGACGCCAGAAAAGCCCCTCCTAGGCCGCATAGTATCACTAGCCAAATGCCTTTCATTGTATCTACTAATCGCTCCATTCGATGACCTTCCCACTTTTATTTTTCATCTTTTCGTACAAATCTCAAAGAAACGAACATACCTGTTCACTCTTTCCTTGCCACTAATAACATCGCCTGCCCTTGGAAAGAGAGAACTTGGTTTTCAACAACCTCGATTGAAAGAAAATCGGTTGTTTCCTTTTCAGCCGCAATCATATAGGCCATCAATTCATTTTGTTCCTTTTCAGGAAGCTGCATCATTTCACACCACTTCTTAAATTCGAACTTTTTTTTGAATGTCGTAAAACTTTCAATAATAAAGCCTGTGTTTTCAATAAGTGAAATCCATTCAGTTTTTTTATAGGCCCTGTAATGGCTAGGATCCCTTTTCTTTTCTATATAGTTATAAAAGTGATCGTATTCATCCTTTTCGGCTGCAACGTTATCTATTAGGAGGAAAAGGCCATTTCTTTCTAAGACCCGGTTTGACTCCATTACAAATCGGTTTATGTTCGGGAAATGGTGGGGTGCAATCCGACATGTAACCGTCCCAAATGATTGATCGGAAAAAGGGAGCTGCTCGGCATCTCCTTGAACAAACGATACATTTCCAATGCCATTTGAGGTGATGAATTTCTCTGCTTTCTCTAACATTTCAGGGGTCAAGTCAAGAGCGGTCACTTGTTTAAATAGTGGAGCTAAAGCTTTGACCACATGACCGCCTCCCGTTGCGATATCCAAAAGGTTATCCTTTCTGTTCTTTTCCACGATCTTTATAAGTAAATCCAGATCTTCTCCACTCGCATGCGTTTTGCTCGTCACATAGTTGGCAGCGTTTTTCCCAAATTGGGAAAGAACTTGATCTTTTTCTCCCATCTTAAAACCTCCTTCTTCTCGCTTCCTTTCCAAATAAAGAAAACCGAATTTTCTAATATAGAAAAAGTCGGCTTCCTTATCTTCATCCATTATTCTTTACTGAGTAACCGTGTCTCTTCGATTTTCCAAGGCATACGAAGCGGCAGATGTTCCTGCAAGTTTACCATATACAGAACCTGACATTAACCCAGATCCGCCTGGATAGTTTTCGTAGAAAATCCCTCCGACCATTTCACCCGCAGCGAACAATCCCGCAATAGGTGCTTCCTCTTCATTCAATACCTCGCCTACCGTGTTGACATGTATTCCACCAAACGAAAAAGTGATTCCACATGTTACCGGGAAAGCATAAAATGGACCTTGTTCAATGCGAAGTGCCCAATTTGATTTTGGTGGGGTAATTCCATCCGTTCCTTTACCGTCTTTTTCCGTAGGATTATAATTTCCTTCTTGTACAGAATGGTTATACTCCTCAATCGTTTTCAAGAATTGTGCTTGATTGACCGGCAGCAAATTAGCAAGTTCTTCGAGCGTATCCGCCTGATAAATGGTAGCCTCTTCAAGGTCATACTCTTTACGCAGATACGGTCGCACCTGAGAATCATAAATCTGATAGGCTACATGATCAGGCTGTTTCAAGATTTCCCTTCCATACTTGGCATATGTATAGTTTCGGAAATCCGCACCCTCATCGACAAACCTGTTTCCATCTTTATTTAGCATGATGCTTAAAGGATAAGAATGTTTTTTGAAGATGTCTCCTGGTTTCGTAAAATCACCGACTTTTGGAGCATTATAATCCGTCCCAATTGAATGGCAGCCGGACCATTGCCCATATTTCTGTGCTCCTACCGCCAAAGCCATAGTTAACCCGTCTCCAGTATTATATTCCGTTCCTCTCACAATAGCCGCATTCCATTCCTCACCGATAAATTCGCTCCGTAGCTTTTTATCTGCTTCAAATCCTCCACACGCTAAAACGATGCTTGTCGTATTGATCGTTAGCTCCTTGCCTTCTTGCTGTACAACGATTGACTTGATCTGATTATTCTCGAGCTTCAGCTCGGTAGCGCGCGTCTCGTACCAAACCTCTATGCCAAGTTCTATCACACGTTCATTCAGTTTTCTAATCAGCCCTACACCTTTATCATTGGTTTTTAACGGAAGACCACCCCAAAATATCCGTTTGCCGTCTTTTTCAAAAGATTGATTTTCATAATTAAGTTCAAATTCAATGCCATGGCCCTGCATCCATTGAATGGTTTTATAGGATTGAGTAACCAATTGCTTCGCCAATTGAGGATTACTCTGTCCTTTCGTAACCCTCATGAGATCATCATAGTATTCTGTTTCACTATAAACGGGCACATGAATTTTCTCGGCTTCCTCGTCAGTGATAGAAGGAATGATTTTTCTGATATCATCCAGACCATTATAAGCAGTGCGAATGGCTCCATCCGTAAAGAATGAATTTCCACCTCTCTTTTGCTTCGGTCCTCGCTCGAGTACTAGTACGCTTGCGCCTTTTTCTCTAGCTGCTATAGCTGCACATAAAGCGGCATTTCCCGCTCCTACTACTATTATATCGAAATTAGATTGAACCATATATCTTCCTCCTAACAATTTTTTACTTGAGCTAAGCTTAATACACTTCAAAAAATAAATGAAATATATAAATTTAGCTTAAGTCGATAAAAAATATTTATAACCAAACAAAAAAAAGACTTAGGATGGAGTCATTCCATATCCCTAAGCCCGTTTTATTATCTTTCCTTAACAAGGAAATCCACAAAAGCTTTTACTACCGAAAGATTTAAAAAATTGGCATCGTACATTAACCACGTGTTCCGTTGCAAAGGTGTTCCCTGTTTATCTTTTAAGCATAACTTATGTAGAAAATCATTGGGCTGTAGAGACATCTCCGGGATTATTGCCACCCCTAATTCATTTTTGACCATTTCCTTGCATGTCTCCAGCTTATCTACTTCCATGGTGATACGAGGTGGAGACGAAAACTGATCATGCCACCAATCACTGATTAAATTTTTCAATGAGTTGTCGGTATGATAATTAATGAACGGCAAGCTCGGCAGCTCCTCTATCGTAATCTCTCTTTTCGAAATCAGATATAACCTCTCTTGGGATAATAGGGACTTTTCTCCCTTCCATTGATAGTTGTTCCGCACGATCCCCACATGTACCTTTGACGAATCCAGGAGGCTCATGATTTCGGTACTCCATCCCGTATTTAAATTAAATTGTATATCTGGATATTGCTTCGAAAATCTTTTCAAGATTTCAGGCAACTTATACCGTGCAAAATTACTGGAAACACCTAAACGCAACGTTCCATTGATTCCATCATTCATATTCATCACATGGTCTTTCGTTTGTTGCAATTTCCTTTGCATTTCCTCGGCGTACTTGACTATATAGTCACCCTCAGAGGTAAAATCGATCCCTTTCTTCGTCTTGAAAAATAAAGCTACGCCAAACTCTGCTTCTATATTCTTTAATCGATAGCTTAAAGCTGGCTGCGATATATATAGTCGTTCTGCCGTGCGTGTAATGCTTTTCTCCTCATGAAGTATGTTTAAGAAAATCCAATCCTTTTCATCCATTCGAACCCGCCTTTTCTAATGTTATAATTTGTATTTATAAGATATTAAAGAAAGTATACATTGAATTTATGAGTTTATCGAATACCCTTTCCTCTCTTTCGACTTCTTCCAAGCCTAAATAGTTTAGTATGCTTTAGCGTTACTTCCTCCTTTAGGTACCAAAAAAGAACCCCTGACATTCCCCTTAAGATTGTGATGAAGTACATAGGTTATAAACTTTTTTAATGACAAATTGAAAAAAATATATATTTAACTTATTAACTTTCCTGTATTACTATTTAACAAAGATAACCAATAACAACATTGAGGTGATGCAAATAGGAATTTTTGAAATTAATTTTCTGAATAATCAATCAAGAAAAGTCTTTATTGTAAGCGTATTCAAAAGGAGGGGAACCGTCCATTGCTAACTATATTAGGAGTTTCCATGGTTACTATCTTTACATATTTGATTATGACCAAAAAGATGTCACCGATTGTGGCTTTAACACTTATACCTATCATTTTCGCTATAATTGGTGGCTTTGCTTCTGATATCGGTCCCATGATGCTTGAGGGGATAAAGCTCGTTGCACCTTCAGCCGCTTTATTATTATTCGCTATATTGTTTTTTGGAGTGATGATCGATGCTGGGTTATTCGACCCGCTTATCGCAAAAATATTACAGATCGTTAAACGGGACCCTGTCAAAATTGCGATAGGGACAGCCATTCTATCCCTCATGGTAGCATTAGATGGGGATGGCACAACCACATATATGATCGTGGTTTCAGCCATGCTTCCTCTTTATAAACGAATTGGCATGAATCCTTTGATAATGGCCACTATCGCTATGCTCTCCTTAAGTGTAATGAGTGGCATGACACCATGGGGAGGCCCCGCTACACGGGTCATAGCTGTTTTGGGTCTTGATGCTTCAGAATTCTTCGTTCCCCTCATACCAACAATGATCGGGGGAGCTTTATGGGTGACCTTCATTGCTTTTTTACTCGGAAAAAAAGAACGCAAACGGCTTGGAAGTATCCCTTTCCCATACGCAGCAGAGGATTCTATCGCTCAATCTGAGACTGCCGCTACTATAGAAGACACTCTCATTAAAGAAGAAAGCGATATAAAAAGGCCTAAGTTATTGTGGGTAAATCTCTTGATCGTCCTATCCATCATGACTACTCTTATACTGAACCTACTGCCTGCTCCCGTATTGTTTCTGATTGGCTTCATCCTTGCCCTGCTGATAAATTACCCAGACTTAGAGAAGCAAAAAGAACGGATGCTAGCTCACTCAGGTAACGCTCTAATCGTGGTCATCCTTGTTTTTGCAGCTGGCGTTTTTGCTGGAATTTTATCCGGAACAAAAATGGTGGACGCAATGGCCAACACCTTGGTTTCCATCATTCCGGAATCTTTAGGCGCCTTCTTCCCTTTAATCGTAGCGTTTACCAGTATGCCTTTTACTTTTGTATTATCAAACGACGCCTATTATTTTGGAGTCCTGCCCATCCTTGCTGAAGCGGCCTCCGCGTATGGGATTGCCCCTATTGAAATTGCCCGGGCTTCCATATTGGGCCAACCCGTTCACTTAATGAGTCCATTAGTTGCTTCGACCATTTTATTAGTCGGCATGATTGGGAAAGATATAGGTGACCATCAACGTTTTGCTTTAAAATGGGCCATTCTTTCATCCCTGATTCTCACTGGATTGGCGATATTGACTGGGGCCATATCCTTCATGTGATACACATTTTTTAACTATTACATCCATCTACCAATAATAATCCTTAAGCAAAAGCACTCCATTCCTGGAGTGCTTTTGTGTTTTATTTTTCAACCTTCATGTAACTCAGTGCACGGGTTGCGGCTTCCCTCGCCGTTTCGACAGAATCAGCTGTGGATAATGCAACAGCAACCCTTCTGCCAACCTTCGTGACCGGTTTTCCGAAAACGCGCACCTGCGTATTCGGTTGAGCCAAGGCTTTATCTACCCCGACTATAGAATATTCTGATAACTCAACCGGTGCTTTCAAGGGACGGCTTGCTCCTGGGGTGATCAGTGTGATTTCAGGGATCGGGAATCCTAGAATCGCACGGGCATGAAGGGCAAACTCCGATAGGTTTTGGGTGACCAATGTTACTAATCCTGTATCATGCGGACGTGGGGAGACTTCACTGAAATAGACCTTATCCCCTGAAAGGAATAACTCCACTCCAAATAATCCATATCCACCAAGTTCATCTGTAATCTTCTTGGCAATCCTTTTTGCTTCGATGATTTGTCCTTCCGTCATAGCATGTGGCTGCCAAGATTCTATATAGTCCCCGCCCTCCTGGACATGACCGATTGGTGCACAAAACATCGTTCCGTTAACGGCACGGACAGTTAGCAACGTAATTTCCGAATCAAAGCGAATGAACTCTTCAATGATCACTCTTCCATTTTGGACCCGGCCACCTTCCATCGCTATTTTCCAGCAGGCTTCCAAATCATCTTTTGAACGACAAACGCTTTGCCCTTTACCAGAAGAACTCATTAGCGGTTTCACGACATTAGGAAAACCGATTTCTGTAGCAGATGAAACAAATTCTTCATATGTATTGGCAAATCGATAAGCTGCCGTTGGTAACTTTAGCGTTTCAGAGGCCAACCTTCTAATTCCTTCACGATCCATCGTCAATTTAGCCGCTCTTGCATTTGGGATAACCGCGAACCCTTCTTCCTCCAATTTAAGCAATTCGGAAGTGGCGATGGCCTCAATTTCCGGCACGATTAAATCAGGTTGTTCTTTTTCAACAACTTCCCTAAGCTGCTTCTCATCCAACATATCAATCACATAACTTCGATGGGCCACTTGCATGGCAGGTGCATGTTCATATCGATCGACTGCAACGGTATCAATACCAAGCCGCTGTGCTTCCAAGATGACTTCCTTGCCTAATTCTCCTGAGCCCAATAATAAAACCTTTTTAGTTCTATACATATTCCACTTCTCCCCCTCCATGTGTTCAAAACCATTATATACGAACTATATACTAATAAAAACATATTTCGTTCGCTTTTTATTTTGATTTTCATCTAAAACTCTTGATTTCATATAAAATATTTTGTTTTTTAATCATAAATCTTTATAAACAAAGGAAGATACCATTTGATTGGAGGACGGAATGCCAAGTACGCTCAGTGAAATCAGCACCGTTCTTTACAGAATGGAGGAGTGATATCTTATACATGTCGAAATTTGTACTACGATACTTTTTGATAATGTAAGCGCTTTCCTTTATAATGTAAGTAGGTTGGATGGCATGCGTGGCCGTCAAAGTATTCGGCGTAGGCGGGGCCAATACTAGCGTTAAAAGTAGGAAAACACTTTTAACGCACAACTATTAGCACTCCTTGGATAAGGGCTGTTAAAGATTCTTAACAGTTACTTGTTAGATATATGCACCATACATAGTCATGGACAAGGGTTGTCTAAAATGCCCTCGTCTTTGCAGCAGCCCTCATCGTTTCAGTCTAATAGTTTATAAGATTAAAAGCTCTTCCACTGAAAAATCAGAGAAGAGCTTTTTCGTTTGTACCTAACATTCTAGTTCCTTCCCCATCTCATCCAGGATGGTCAAGACTTGCAAAAATCCAATAGCAGACCATTTAAAAACACAAGCTGAGACTGTAGATGATGCATGTGCTGTGATTGACATGAACTGTATACCGACATCTCCAACTAGGTAGGACCTTCGCTTAATACGAAAAAACAGGCATCCATTGCACTAATGGATGCCTGTTTAGATGTTGATTCTATTCTTAGACTTCTTGCGGTACAGCTAATCCAAGACCTTCAGCAATACGTGTTCCGTATTCTGGATCGGCTTTGTAGAAGTGTCCGATTTGACGAAGTTTAATTTCTTCTAATTCCACTGGTTTCATTGCACCCACGACATTTTCTACAAGACGTGTTTTTTCTTCGTCGCTCAACAGGCGATATAGATCTCCTGCTTGAGTGTAGTGATCATGATGATCATAGGCAACCTGAGCAGCTTGTCCAGACACTTCAAACGGCGCAAGTTTGTTTTCGTTTGATTCAGCTGGTCCCCCAAAGCTATTTGGTTCGTAATAAACGGAACCTTTCCCATTATCATCGGCACGCATGAAGCCATCGCGTTGATATGTGTTTGCTTCCACTTTCGGACGGTTAACCGGAAGTTGGTTATGGTTAGCACCTACACGATAACGATGGGCATCGCCATAAGCAAATAAACGGCCTTGAAGCATTTTATCTGGAGAAGCTTCAATTCCAGGTACGAATGTTCCTGGGGAGAATGTTGCTTGCTCTACTTCAGCAAAATAGTTTTCAGGATTTCTGTTCAATTCCACGCGGCCAAGTTCGATTAATGGATAATCTTTTTGCGACCAGACCTTAGTCACATCGAATGGGTCAAAGCGGTATGTGTCCGCGTCTTCCAAAGGCATGATTTGTACGCATAATTTCCAAGCCGGGAAATCACCTTTTTCAATCGCGTTGAATAGATCTTCCGTATGGTAATCAGGGTTTTCACCTGCAAGTTTAGCAGCAAGGTTCACATCAAGGTTTTTGATGCCTTGCTCTGTTTTAAAGTGGTATTTCACCCAAACAGCTTGTCCTTCTTCATTCACCCACTTGAATGTATGGCTTCCGAATCCATGCATATGGCGCCATGTTGCTGGAATCCCACGGTCGGACATCAGCGTAGTTACTTGGTGAAGTGATTCTGGTGAATGAGACCAGAAATCCCATACGGCAGTCGGATTTTTCAAGTGTGTTCTAGGATCTCTTTTTTGTGTGTGGATGAAATCAGGGAATTTGATTGCATCACGGATGAAAAATACAGGTGTATTGTTCCCAACGATATCGTAGTTTCCTTCTTCTGTGTAGAATTTGACCGCGAAGCCCCTTGGATCACGTAATGTATCGGCAGAACCAAGTTCCCCAGCTACCGTTGAAAAACGGATGAACATCTCCGTTTCTTTCCCTACACCATTGAATACTTTGGCCTTCGTATATTTGGACAAATCATTCGTAACGGTAAAAGTACCAAATGCGCCACCGCCTTTAGCATGGACGACACGTTCAGGAACACGTTCACGATTGAAATGTGCCAGTTTTTCTAATAAGTGAACATCTTGTATAAGCACTGGTCCACGTGACCCAGCAGTAATTGAATTTTGGTTATCGCCAACCGGGGCACCCCAGCTAGTTGTCAGGTTTTTCTTATTCGACATAAATGAACCACCTCTTCATTAGTTTTAATATACATATAATAATATAGTTTCTTAGAAAAAAATCAATACTTATTTATAATAATTTTAATATAATAATAAGATTCAATAAGCATAATTTCTTTTCTAAATGCTAGTAAAGTATAAAATATGTAGGGGAAATGAGGTATTATGCATTTATTTAGGTATTCACTATCTATATATTGGTATAACTCCAGCGGTGGCGCATTCTCTTTATTCTTGCTTTTTTATCAATTATAAGAAAAATATAATAGTAATCGAGAATAATAGAGGGTGAAATTGGAAGCGTTATCAATTAAGATGCTTCGCTTTCTCTCATTTTATAGGAAATCAGCCTGTTTAATCAGTGAAAATTCTGTGAATTTTACTTTCACGTGTACCCATTCGCCAAACAGTCGAAAGATGCCTCTAAATATAGAAGATTTTTTGTGCCAATTCAGCAAATTCCCCCCTGATTTGCATGAGGTTTTAGTATAATAAGGAATGCATATAGTGTTTTAGGAGGTTTCCATGAATATAATCATGCGTTTTCTTGCCAATGGGCTGATATTACTTTTCATAGACTGGCTTCTCGACTCCATCACGATAAAATCTTATGGCACAGCTTTGCTGGCTATCTTCATATTATCGATTATGAACATGTTAGTTAAACCCATTCTACAGCTCATCACTTTACCAATCACGATCCTGACATTCGGATTGTTTTCCTTCATCATCAACGCTTTCACTTTTCTGATTACGTCGTATGTGGTCAGTGGTTTTGTCATTCATTCTTTTTGGGGCGCGCTCATCGGTTCGTTTTTACTAACCATCAGTCAAAGTTTACTCGTCAAAAAAGAGTAGGAACACTCGTCAGTCGACATGCTGACGATTTTTTTATCTCGTGACTTTTTCCATAACACCGTTCGATATTTCCTGGGCTATTTCCCTAATTTTTGCAAATTATCACTAGCAGTATTCACTCATTTTCGAAAAACAAAAAGGGAATGGAACCACCTTTGCATAAGTTTATCCATACATACGCTAAAAACAGGTATGAATCGACTTATGGAGGAATGACATGTACACCAATCGTAAACCAAGAATTCTTCTGTCCCTCATGCTCGTGCTCGCTTTCCTTATTCCAGCTTCATCCTTAGCCGCAACCGGGGATGGAAGCCCATCTTCTCCTTACTCCGTCTCTCAGGCTTTCGTAAACCAAAATAGTTCCATTCGTACTGTCAGTGGCTTTGTAATCGGCCAGCCCACTTCAGCCACTAGCGTCGAGTTCAGCAACTATCCAAGTGATTATGCGCTGGCAATAGCTGATAGTTCCTCGGAAACAAACGTATCGAATATGCTTTTTGTCCAAATTCCCTCCTCCTTCCGTTCTGAATTCGGATTGCAATCGAATCCTGATTTAAAAGGTCAAAAAGTCACCATAACCGGAACACTGACTTCCTACTTTTCTCATTCTGGCTTGAAGGACCCCTCAGTCATGGTGAAAAACGGGAGCACTCCAGACTCAGGAACTCCGAATACCGGATCATATTATGACTCGGCTACCGGAAAAACCGGGCGTGCTCTAAAAGATGCCCTCCATGAAATCATTGATGACCATACGAAAATTTCCTACGCAAATGTGTGGGAAGCCTTGCGAGAAACCGATGAAGATCCAAACAACTCCAATCATGTCATTCTTCTATATACAGGGCGTTCACAGGCAAAGACCACCAATGGTGCAGGCGTGAATGACTGGAACCGTGAGCATGTCTGGGCAAAATCCCATGGCGGATTTGGGACATCCATGGGTGCTGGCACCGATTTACATCACTTGCGGCCGACCGATGCGTCCGTCAATAGTACGCGCAATAATCTCGACTTTGATAATGGGGGATCCGAACATTCCGAAGCCAAAGGGAACTATTACGACTCCGATTCATGGGAACCACGGGATAAGGTGAAAGGAGATGTGGCGCGGATGCTCTTCTATATGGCGGTGCGCTATGAAGGAGAGAACGGTGAAGTCGATTTGGAATTGAATAACCTAGTCAACAACGGCTCAGCTCCATATCATGGGAAACTGGACGTGTTGCTTGATTGGCATGAACAAGATCCAGTCGATGCATTTGAACGAAATCGAAATGAAATCATTTATAACGACTACCAACATAATCGAAATCCTTTCATCGATCATCCCGAATGGGCTGCTTCCATCTGGGAGTAATGAAACCGGCTGCCCATTTCCTAAGGGCAGCCTTTTTCATACAGGCATCAAGTAGTAAGAAAAATTAGTTAATTAACTTTCGCTAAATAACAATTACCTTACAAACTTCATATATTCTCTTAAAAATTCCCTTATTTGGTAAGCGTTTTCATTTTTTTCTTTACAAATAAACTATTAGTATATATTATTTAATTGTAATATTTTGAGAAAAGACAATACATATTATGCTCCTCAACTCTACTAGTGATAAAATAGTAGAATGCGTTAAAAACCCATATTCCTACACAAGAAAAGAGGAAAATTATGCAAAACTCCAAAGATTCTCAATTACATAGAGGATTGGAAGAAAGACACATCGCATTAATGTCTCTTGGCGCTGCCATTGGGGTCGGGTTGTTTCTTGGCTCTGCATCAGCCATTAAATTAGCCGGTCCCGCAATTATTTTGGCTTATGCCATTGGCGGCTTTATTATTTATCTCATCATGCGGGCTTTAGGGGAAATGGCCATTAAAAACCCCGTTGCCGGTTCCTTCAGCCGCTATGCAAGCGATTTTATCGGTCCTCTCGCCGGATACATTACAGGCTGGAATTACTGGTTCCTTTGGATTGCAACGTGCATGGCCGAAATTACGGCTGTCGGCATTTACATGCAGTTCTGGTATCCAGACACTGCACAATGGGCTTGGGCATTAGGCGCACTTGTGATTATGACAACCGTTAATTTCCTTGCCGTTAAAGCTTATGGTGAATTAGAGTTTTGGTTTGCCCTAATTAAAATTGTCACGATTATCTTAATGATCGTTTTAGGATTTGGCATGATTTTCTTTGGTATCGGTAACGCTGGGGATGCAGTCGGATTCAGTAATCTATTCTCACATGGAGGCTTCTTCCCTAATGGTATCTCGGGCGTTGTTCTTTCATTCCAAATGGTGATGTTCGCCTATTTAGGCATCGAGATGCTTGGAGTGACGGCTGGGGAAGTAAAGAACCCTGAGAAATCACTTAAACGGGCAATCAATACCGTGTTTTATCGAATTTTACTGTTTTATGTTTTGGCTCTTACTGTCATTCTTTCAATTACTCCATGGGATCAAATGACAGGGGAAAACAGCCCATTCGTTATGATGTTCGATAGAATCGGCATCCCAGGGGCGGCAGGGATCATCCAGTTCGTCGTACTGACAGCAGCTCTCTCTTCTTGCAATAGCGGAATCTTCAGTACGGGTCGAATGCTGTTTAACCTGGCACAGCAAGGCGAATCACCAAAAAGTTTCGGTCGTGTCACAAAGAATGGCGTGCCTGGCACAGCCATTATCGTATCGGCCGTCGTTCTCCTTTTTGGCGTCTACCTGAATTATATGAAAGCTGACAAAGTATTTACTTATGTGACTAGTGTGGCGACATTTGGAGCACTATGGACATGGGGCACCATCCTTATCACACACATCAGTTCCCGAAAGAAAATGAGTGGACAGGAAAAACAAAACTTAACATTCAAAATGCCGTTTTTCCCGCTCACTTCTTATTTCGCCCTTGCCTTTCTAGTATTTGTCATGGTCGTTCTCGGCTTTTCTCCTGATACGAGAATCGCTTTGATCGTTGGTCCGATCTGGATTATCCTGCTTGTCGTGTTGTACTACATAACAGGATTGCATAAGCGAAAAAAATAAATAGCGAAGAAAGGGTGCCCATTGAACACGGGCACCCTTTCTTTAGCTATTTTCCCTTCTTTTTCCCTACGATAAAAATGGAATAAAGTTACACTTAATAACCCATTAAAATGTTTTATTTAGACAATTAGAGGTAATGGTATAACAACGACCAAATATGTAGAAAGATGGTGGATGGCATTATGAATTATCGAAAATTAGCAAAAAGCGTGTTGATTCCTGTTGTCGGAGGGTCCATTGTCGGGGCAATTGCCACAAGAAACTCCAAAGAGATTTACAATGACCTCAAGAAACCTTCATTCGCTCCCCCTTCATGGGTTTTCCCCGTCGCTTGGACAGGCCTATATACCGTCATGGGAATCGCAAAATATCGTGTATCCGTGAAGGAAAAAAACACAAAATCACCGGAACTCCTCTATGATACCCAGCTCGGACTGAACTTTTTATGGTCTTTCCTCTTCTTCAAATGGGGCTTGCGTGGAACGGCTTTCATCGAAATGGCCGCCCTATTGACCTTGATTACTTTGACAGCCTTCGAGTTTTACAGCATCGACCGTACGGCTGGCCTCGCCATGGTTCCTTATATCGGCTGGGTGACTTTCGCTTTGGGCCTTAACTACTCTATGTTCAGAAACAACTGATGAAGAAAAAAGAGCATTCCATGTTTCGGAATGCTCGCTTTTTTTGAATTGGACCGATAAAACATCCAGTTTGACCGATATATCTGCCAAATGGACTGATATCCTTCCTGAATGGACCGATAAAACTCATTTTAGTTATTGATGTTCGTGATTCTACCTTCCGTAACCGCCGTGATTTTTCCACCTTTAAAAGTGTTTTTCACATATTCAACGAAAGCCTCTAAATCGGCATGGCCGAATACGCGCTCTTTATCTTTTAACACGGTATAGTTATCGCCGCCGCTTGCCATGAAGTCATTGACAGTCACGGTGTACGTTTTTGACTCGTCGATTGGGGTGCCATCCGCTTTCTTCATTTCCGTGACGCGCTCTGCCACTGGCTTACTGAAATCAGCGGTATAGCTCAATCCGGAGATTTGCAAAGTTTTCGGATTGCCTTCAACGACCCACTGCTGTTGCAGCAATGTTTTCACTTCCGCACCTGTTAATTCAAGTTTGACCAGTACGTTTCCGAATGGCTGGATTTTTGCCAAATCGGCATATGTTACTTCACCTTGTGGAATATCGGCACGAATTCCACCTGGATTCATGAAAGCGAAATCAGATTGTAGATCGGCTTTCATTGAATCCGCGATTAAATTTCCAAGACCCGTTTCCTGGGTATAGGCGTTCGCTCTTAAAATCTTTTCATCCGTCGTTCCTAGTGGCGCTTTCAGTTCTGGGAACTGATCCAAATATGAGTTTATGAACTTCGTCGTTTCAGCATCTGGTGTGATTCCGTCTTGTGTGACTGTCACGATTTCAGCTGATTTTTTGACAATGTCCTTTGTTTTCGGATCAATTTCCAAGTCAATGTCTTCAAAAGCCGTTCCGTAAGAATACGCTTGAACGATTAACTTTCCATCGACCGTACTATTATTCTTGGCATGATTGTCTCCAGCTAAAATGACATCGACTTCATCATCGATATCTTTTGCCAGTTCCGCCACTTCCCCTGTAATGACCCCATCTTTCTCAGTACCTGGATCATGCGAGACAACGACAATCGATTTGACGCCTTTTTCCTTTAACTCATCGACCGCTTTATTGACGGCTGGGGCCTGCTCAATGAATTCTACATTCTTGATACCGGCAGGGCTTACCTTTTGAGGTGTCGTATTCGTGACGACACCAATAAATCCGATTTCCACACCGCCGACCTCTTTAATGACATAAGGATCTAATATTGGTTTTTTTGTGTCTTTATACACGACATTTGCCACCACATACGGGAAGTTCAACTTATCGAAGACAACATCCGAAGTGGGTGACTTTCCGCCATTAATTTGGGCCATCAGCGTTTCGATTCCTTTATCGAACTCATGGTTTCCGACCGTTCCTACATCAAACCCCATATTATTCAGAAACTGAAGAGTTGGTTTGTCCTGTAATAGAGAGGAAACAGGAGCGCTCGCACCAACGGCATCCCCAGCTGAGATTAACAGGGTATTTTCCGGATTCTCCGCCTCACGCTTTTTTAAGTGGGCCGCTAAGTAATCGGCACGTCCTTGTTTGACTCCGCCAAACTCAGAGGTAGTATCCATTTGACCGTGAAAATCATTGATGCCCAACAATTGTACTTGAATGTTGTTATTGGCTAGATTGAATTTGTAGATACCAAATCCTTTATCATCCGTTTTGCCTGTATATGAAATAGCACTTTCTTCATTTAAATATTCTGCACCTTTTGGCGATGAAGTGAATGTAACATTCACCTTGTCGGAAATCGGGGCAATCGACCAGTTATTGTCTGCGGTCGGATTGATTTCCTTCTCTTGTGTAATGTAATCCATCAAGATCTGACGGTTTTCATCAGCGGAGTCGACAATGTATTCACTGCCTTTGACGCCTGGGAAATTCCCTCCGCCCGAAGCACGGTAATTATTCGTTATGACGATGAATTCTTGATTTGGATCAACGGCTTTGCCCTCGTATTTCAAGTTGGTGATCCTGCTTGAGTCTGAAAGCTTTTCGCCTTTTTCATCATAACGGGGAGCTTTCGTGACATCGACTTGATACGTCACGCCATCAATCACGTCAAAGTTATAGACTGCAAACTTTTCATTCAATAATTTCTGTTCCTCTGTTTTCGCAGGATCGATTGTATTGAATTTCCCTGCGGACATTTCAAGCCATTCTTTGACCACGGACCCTTTGATTTTGATGGCTTTTAATGTATTATCGTACAAATATAGGTCGCCAGCGCTGCGGATTGTCAAATCACCCGTTTTTATATCGGTGTATTCCTCGACTCCATTGCGGCCAGCCTTGAATGGTGCCCCTACAGAAAGGATTGGTAAGTCCTTATATTCAGGACGATTGTTCTTAAGGTAATTTTCAACATACCACTTTTGTGCACTTGTTACGACCTGTACAGAAGGATCATCCTGCACAAGGGCAAAATAACTGTGGATTGGTGCTGTTGTTTTACCGATTGGCGTGTTAACATACTTAACCGTTGCCTCGTGGTCTTTTTTGACCGCCTTCACAACAGCCGCATCTTCCGCCGCTTTCTTACCGGTTACTTTGTCATTGATTGCCCGAGTTGAAGAATCTGAGTTGATGACTTTCCATTTTCCCTTGATATTCTGAATATCAAGGTCGATGATGCCAAGATTACTTCCACCATATCCTGCTTGGACGGCTGGTACCCCATTGATCGTTCCCTTTTTATTATCTACGCCCGCAAGGACTTTGCCTTGACTGTCTTTGAACAGGTTGTCCAATGATGCCTCATCTTGGGCCGGGAAGACTTTATGAGTATGTGAGAACGTGATGGCATCGATATTGGCCACTTTACTTAATGAATAGATAACATCCTCGGTATTTTTGGCGTCGCCGCTAAAACCGGAATGCGTAAGCGCCACGATGACATCTGCACCCTTTTTCTTCATTTCAGGGACATATTTTTTGGCTGTCGCAATGATTTCCTTTGTTACGACTTTCCCTTCAAGATTTGTTTTATCCCAATCCATGATTTGTGGAGGGGCAAATCCGATATAGCCGATTTTCACGGACTTTTCATTACCATTTATATCTTTCACTTTCTTCGTTACGATCTTATAAGGCGTGTATTTATTTTTATCGTTATTTGGATTTTTGTCTTTGTCTTTTTTATAAACGTTTGCATTTACATAGGGGAATTTCGCATCATTGATGGCTTCATCCAAATAGGATAAGCCATAGTTGAATTCGTGGTTACCGAATGTAGCCACATCATAGTCTAGTAGATTCATCGCTTTATAGACAGGGTGCACTTCTCCCTTTTTAAGCGGGGCTATATTCGCTTTGTATGTACCAAGCGGCGTGCCTTGAATGAGGTCCCCATTATCTACTAAGACACTATTTTTCACTTCTTTTCTTGCCTGTTTGATCAAGGTTGCCGTGCGGGAAAACCCTACTGAATCCGATACGGCATTTTTGTAATAATCATAACTTACTAGATTGGTGTGTATGTCTGTCGTTTCCATGATTCTCAGTTCAAATGGCGCGTCGGAAACCGAAGTGGCCAAGCTTGTTCCGAAATTACTCGTTTTTCCATTATAGTTGGAAACGACGGATACCTTGATCCAATATCCTGACTTGTACGTGTTGAAGTGAGCAGAAAACTTTTGTGCTGTCTTGATGTCCGTCTCTACTGCTGATTGCGAAACGACCTTTGTCCCATTCATTAACTGAAAGACAACGGCTTCTTTCCCCTTATTGCCCTTTTTGGGCGTAACGGTCACAGTGGCTTTTGCCCCATTTGTGTAACTTACCGAAGGAGCGGATATGGCAAACGGTTTCGCTTTTGCCTCTCCTTTAGCGGATGCATCCACCGGAAGGGCAAATGGTGCTGTAATTAAACTTACAGCAAGGATAGGGACTAGCATTTTGGACTTGAACGACATACTTCACAACCTCTCAGATTTTATCAAATTCTAGAATAATATAACATATTCTTATCAGAATTTTTACACATTTTATTATGATCTTACATTTTTTGATAAAATACTTCTTTTGCATCATTTATTTATTGACAACAAGGGAGAATATACCATTTTATTTTTCTTATATATTTGCAAAAAAAGACCGGCTCATTATATGAACCGGCCTACTAATCTATTTGATTATCATGTGCTTTCCTCTTCCCTTAACGGTGTTTTTTTCACTGTTGCAGGTTTAGGCGCCTTTCTAAAGTCCTTACGCAGCGTTTTATAAAAGGCAGCCATGATGAGTATCAGTATGATCGTGAATGGCAAGGCCGAAACGACTGATGCAGACTGTAATCCGGTCAATCCACTCGATAAGAGAAGGACCAAGGCAATTGCCCCCATCAGGACGCCCCAAATCACTCTGACGAGCACTGGAGGGTTCAAGCTACCATTCGTCGACATCGAGCTTAAGATAAAAACGGCTGAATCGACTGATGTCACAAGGAAAGTCAGGATTAAAATCAAGACGAAAACCGTGACGACACCTGTGAAGGGAAGTCCTTTAAGCATGGTAAAAAGGGCACTCGTTATATCATTATTCACAGCTGTTGCAATTTGCGTCCCTTCAAACAAGTCCATATGAAGGGCTGTACCACCAAATATGGCAATCCAGACTAACGCGATGACTGGTGGTGCGACCATCACACCTATGATAAATTCACGGATGGTGCGCCCCCTCGAAACGCGGGCGATGAATGATCCGACGAACGGCGACCAGGCAATCGCCCAAGCCCAGTAGAAGATTGTCCATTGATAGACCCAAGGATTTCCCGTATATGGATTCAACCTTAGACTATACGATACGAAATTAGAGATATAATCACTAATCCCCACAATGAATGTATCCAGGATAAATTGGGTCGGCCCTGTAATGAAGATGAACAGCATGATCACGAATACTGCAAATAAGTTATAGTTACTTAACCATTTCATCCCTTTGTTCAAACCCGTGATGGCAGAGGTTAAAAAAAGGGCTGTCATCGCGATTACGATGATGATCTTGATCCAGTTTGCATCCGGCACATTATAGGCGAATCGCAAACCACCATCTATCTGCATGATGCCTAATCCCAATGAAGTGGCAACACCCATGATCGTTGCGGTGATGGCAAGGATATCAATGATTTTTTTTGTTGGTTTCACATGCCGTCCCTTCCCGATTACAGGAGAAAGCGTGGTTGAAACCAGACCGTTTTCCTTTTTCCGGAACTGAAAATAAGCCATGGCAAGTCCCACGATTGCGAATATGGACCATTGACTGACACCATAATGAAAGAAGGAATACCCCATTGCCAATCGGGCGCTTTCTGTCGTTAATGGTTCGACGTCTTTGTATGGTGGCGTAAAGAAGTGGGTCATCGGTTCTCCTATCCCGTAGAATACTAAAGCAATGCCAAACCCACAGGAGAATAACATGCCAATCCATGTGAACATAGGGAATTCCGGACGTTCATCATCCCCGCCCAAACGAATTTTTCCGTATTTGCTAAAAACGAGATAAATCAGGAAAACGACAAATAAGAAGACAGCGGCCAAAAATAGCCAGCCAAAAGAAGATGTAGTAAATGCTAGAGCGGCATTGGCCCCTTTCGCAAAAGTGTTAGGAACCATCGCTCCTATAATGACAACTAACGATACAATCATAGCAGAAATCCAAAAAACGCTGTTTAATTTTAAACGCATCGATTCTTCCTTTCTAAGGTGCATGGTTTTTTATTGAAATGGGTTATGTTATACAAATGGTCATTCGAGGGGAAAGAATTGAATTAGATAAAAACAAGAAGATAAAAAAGGAGCTTGCCTATTCATGAATAAACGCTAACCTGTGCTGCTTATTTCATTTTCTTTAAATCACGGAATGCTGGAATCCAAAAATCTTCTACGTCCCTTTAACAAAATCAATTCTTTAATATAGCTACCATTTCTAACCGGCTTTTTGAAAACATATCAGTCTAAATTTCTATATACCCCATTTTTCACAGGATAATCATAAAATTTGGCCATACAAAAAAGGAACTGGAAATGTGGGTACATTCACCAGTTCCCCTTTATCCTTATAAATGACGGTCAATCAAACTGGCGGAGACCGGTTGGATGCCCATCTCCCTCGACCAAATCGATAGCTGACCGATATGATGGATTTCGTGGGCAATCAGGTGCCTTAATACCTTGCCCTTTTCATAACTCCCTTCCATCCATGGTGCCTCTATACATTCAAACTCCATGGCAGGTGACCACGTCTCCAAGAACTCTTTCACTTCCGGATGATACCTTGCGGATAAGTCCTGAATCGCTTCAACTGTATGAAAGGAATCCAAATCTATCTCGAGATCCGGCTTTCCCTGCATGGCCCTGATCCAACTATTTTCGACATCGATGACATGGGCGAGCGTCTTCAATATTTGGCCCATCCCCCCGTTTCTCTTCCTTAGTAGTTCATCAGAATGGAGTTCGTGACACCAACGAAACCACTCGCTTCTTACTTGCCAGTTATAGCTAAAAAGTGTAAGCAGACCATCATCTCCTTTACCTAAAAGCTCGAACGCCTCCTATTTAGAGAACTCATAGATGAGCGGATCGAGCCTCCCTGTTCTCTTCCTTATACCGATAATAATCCTGCCGCTGTATCGTCTTGAACCCACATGATTCATAGAGCCTGAGGGCATGGGCGTTCGTCGCTTCCACTTCCAAAAAGATATCATAGCCCAGACCATGCTGTTTTGCCACTATCTTTTTCAACACCTTTTTGCCAATGCCTTTCCCCTGGTATTCCGGAAAAATAGAAAACCCGTAAATCCATGCTTCCCCTTCACTATGATCGACACGGATCTTGCCGACGGTCTTCCCATCTGTCTCGATCATCAAGGTCTTCAATGTATGTTCAAACTGAATGCGCTGATAATATTCCCTCGCTTCCTTCTCCAGAAATTGAAAACACTGAATGTCCAACTGAATCTCCGTTTCTGCATCCATTTCTCGTGAAGGGCGAATGACAATATCTTCATAGTCTGACAGTTCGGTAGGCGTCCATTTCATTTGGTACTCCGAGAAAGAAAATTCACAAGGAAGCCGTTTCAAAAACTCCTTCCCCGATTGTGATGGTCCTGGAGTGTTCAGGATGATCTCTCTGGCCTCCCTTCCCAACGCAGCATCCAATGCTTCATTCACCAGTTTAGTGAAAATCCTCCGCCTCCGGAACTCCGGGTGAACCATGCCACACATCTCCAATTTACTTCCGAAGTCATATAACCCCACAAACCCGACAAGCTGTCCTTTTTCGTAATGAAGAAAATCATTTTGCATGATGCCATTCCGGCTCCGGAGTGTATCCCAATTCAGCTTCAATGTAAAATCTCCTTGTTCACTTTCTTGTTGTAAGCATTCAAGGTCCCTTAGTTGTTTTTTATTCAAAATAGTTCGCCCCCCATCCTTCATTCCATTTTATTCCTATTCGATAAAAAATACAGCATCCTCAAATGGATTGCTGCATTTTTTTTCATATCTTATAAAAATGTTGTTTTTTCAAAAGTATTTTCACTTTACTCTATAAAACTAAAAACGTATGGGAGGGGGATTTCCACTAATTCTAAGGACCGATGCATTATATCAATAAAATGATTCTATTTGAGGATTATTTTTTCCATTTTTTGTGTTATATTCCAAGCTAAGGGAACATAATATCCTATTCGGGCAAAATATGAATAGAAGGAAATAGGCTTCGTCAACTCATGTTCAATCAGATTTTGGATCCGATTGAATATAGGATCCAAAATCCATTTTTCAACCTAGCCCCTCGTTACCCTTATGTCAACTTCTCTTTTTATGGCCAGTTTTCTTTAGGTTTTCTACTTCTACAGTTAGTTCGTTTAGTTTTTTTCCGAAGCGGAAGAGCAAAAACATTGAAACGACGAATGGATAGCCAAAATCGCTAACTAATGATACCCACACAGTAGCATCCTCAATCATCATCCTCTTCACCCCTTTTCTTGTATCTATTAAGTAAAGTGAATAATGTCCGAGCAAAATCAATCTAGCACTATCGGTTTATAGCAAAAAGAACAAATGTTCGTATATAATTGATTTATTCCCCTTGTCCATCACTTTAGAACTTAAGGAGGGATAATAAATGAACAAGTTAACGGCCCATTTCTTTTCTTATTCACTTGATGTGTTACATCAGAGATATGCTTCATTCTTTGATCAACCCATCATCCAGGTTTTTTTACAGAATCCTGAACATTTGAAGATTTTCACGGATACGCTTGAATCCCCTTCTACCAACAACCTTTGTCATCTCAACGAGACATTCCAAATTTTCTATTACAGGGCCAAGGTGTACAAATACTTATGCTCTTTAATTTACTTTTTCTCAGTTGATTATGATAAAAGGGCGCGAAAGCAACGGGAACGCTATCGAATGGATCTCGACATGACCTCGGATAGCGGCGGTATCATCGACCGAATCGGAAATGTAGATGTTCAACTTGAAAAGATGGGGGAAACCGGCGACCTTTCTTCCCACATTAGTGATGAACAACTGGTGAATGCGCTGCAAAAACTAACGCCCAAACAAAATAGGGTACTTACGATGGTCTATTCCTACGGCCTAACCAACAAAGAAATCGCAGCTTATTTCAAAGAATCACCACAGAATATTTCGAGCATTCGCAAACAGGGACTCGAAAAACTGCGAAAACACTATTTGAATGAGATTTATGTTAGGAAGGAGAACAGGTACTGTGGATAACAAACTATCAAAGAAAGAATTGATGGAAATGATTGATTCTTTAGACCCCAAAATAAAAAAGTCCTTAAAGAATACACACCATCAGGACAGAAAAGACCTGGAACAAGAGATAAAGCTCAAAATCATAGAATCCTATGAAAAAATTGCAGCCATCGAAGCTCCCAACTTCGAGGAATTCCTGACAGAATTCTTGAACAAACAGAAACGGTAAGGAGTGCCAAGTTCAGCTCTTGCTGGGCTTGGGGCTCTTTTTTTATGTGGCTTTCCGTCCAAGCCTTTTTCAAGGACAAAAAGGACCTCACTTTTTAGAAAGTGAGGTCCCTTCTCCTATTCAGGCTTCAATGTCAGCGTATCGCCTTTTGGTTTATCTAGCCTGGTTTTGTGATACGTCCCTTCCGCCCAATCTTCGAGCTGGTCATGATACCATTTACTTTTGACATGTCCGGATTGCCCAGGACCGACGAGGTGATAAGCTTGATTCATATCGGAAAGATCCATGACAAACCTCCAGGAGCCGCCATGATTGACGGTACCGTCGTCAAGAAATGCAGCGGCCTGGACAGTGACACTGCTCCCGCCAACGGGAATCCCTCCTTCTCCGTTAAACAAATAGTTCAATGGGGAAACGCTTGAAAGCGGATGATCGAAGCGGACTTGGTGGTACTCTCCCCACTCCCAATCGGTTAGGTCGCCTCCTTGCGTTTTCTCCAATTCTTTCAATGTCTCCTGTAATGACTTCGCCAATACCTGCTCAAGTCCCCCTGCTTCCTCGATCCATGGACCTGGCTTTCCGCTCAGGGCCTCCCGCAGCAATTCATCAATCGCCGATTTCCTTCCATTAAAAAGCTTAAGGGTTTCCTCTGGAATTTCATCCGTCAGCAGGACATCCCCGATTTTTTTCATCCACACATTGAAGATCATCGGTGCAGCGGCATCTGCAGAATCTATCTGATTCCATTTTTGTAGAATTTCTAACGCCTTTTGTTCCTGCTTTCCTGATGGCCCGTTTAAGATCGTTAAAAATTGCGGGACAAATTCTCTCGCCTGCAAATTCACCTGATCCATCTGCAGACTTTGCATATCCCCTGCAGTCAGTTTCTTATTCGCTTCCAAGAACTCCTGAATCCTCATCTGACGATAGGGCTGTGCCCAGTTATTACTGATGTGGTACGGATAATCATCTGAAATGACCTTGTTATTCGCGGTCGAGATGAATCCCTCTTTTGGATTGATCGTTTTTGGAAGTTCATCGAAAGGAATATAGCTTTTCCATTCATATTCATCCGTCCACCCTGGCACCGGCAACATGCTATCCCCTTTTTTACGGATTGGAATCTTCCCGTTCGCCTTATACGCTATCGTCCCATCGTTGGAGGCGAAAACGAAATTCTGTGCAGGCGTTTCGAATTTCAAAAGCGCCTTTTCGAATTCATTCCAATTCTTTGCCTTATTCATATTCAAAACCGCTTCCAGTTCTGCTGACGGATCTAGTGCCGTCCACCTTAATGCCAGGACCGTATCTTTCCCACTTTTACCGGCGAATTCAGAAACGACCGGGCCATGACGTGTAATGGTCACCTGGTAATCAATCGTCTTACCGTCTTTCACCTTGATCGGTTCATCGATTATTTTGGCCTTTTCCCATTTCTCCTTATAAGCAAATTCATTCTCGTTCTTTGGGTTCCTCTTCTCAATATACAGATCCTGAACATCCGGACCCGTATTCGTCACACCCCAGGCAACGTTTTCGTTATGACCCAATATGATGCCAGGAATTCCTGCAAAAATGACCCCACTCACATTGACGGTCGGTGCCTTCAGATGCATTTGGTACCAAACCGAGGGAGTGGCGAGTCCAAGATGGGGATCGTCGGCTAAAAGCGGCTTTCCCGTATCCGTCTTTTCACCGGAGACCACCCAGTTATTACTGCCATTGAATTCATAAGGTATGACGGCACCAGCAAAGCTCTTCTCAATGTCCAGCTCTTCCTTGCCGATGATATAAGGTGCATCCTTTGGATAATCCGGGAATAAGTCATAGGCCTTTTCCTTTGGGAACGTTTGGAGTAAGTACTGTCTGAATGCCTGATCTTCCCAGTTCCCGCCTAGATCAAACGCCATATACTTCCCAATCGTCAATGAATCCACAGGTGTCCAGGGTTTCGGCTCATAGCCAAGCAAAGTGAACTCGACCGGCCATTTTCCATTATCCTTCAATTCGTCGATATAGAGATTCACACCTTCAGCGAATACATCCAATGCTGCTTTCCCCTCACTTGAGTAGCCAGCGTAAGAAGATTCGGCAGCCCGCCTTAACCCAAGCGTTCGAAAGTATTTATCATTTTTCACGGTCTTCTCACCAATCACTTCACTTAATTCCCCGGATGCCTGACGCCTGCTTAGGTCCATCTGAAACAAACGGTCCTGCGCCTGAATATACCCTTGAGCCAAATACAGATCATGTTCATTATCAGCCGTAATATGTGGAACCCCACTCGAATCACGTATCACTGTAACCGGTTTCAAAAGAGCAGGCAATAATAAATCCCCCTTCGTTTCAGGAAGCGACCTTGATAAGAATACATTTGCCGCAATCACGGCTATCACTATAAGCAAGAGCAGTGATACAAAAACCCAAAGGACACGTCTTTTCCATTTTCTTTTTGGTTTTGGCTTTGACTGAGGTAGGACTGCTTCCATTGTTTCATCTCCCTTTTCTAATAACTCTCTCTTTCTACTTTAAAGTATTCGCTTTCATATCCGACTTCCCTACCAATCCTTTAATATTTTTCTACTTATTCTGAAAGGATTGGATATATGCCTCTCCTTTTTCCTATGTACGATTAAGGAAAAATTCCTTTTGAACGCAAATGAAACGCATCGATGAACCGATGCGTTTCATTTAGGCGTTAAGGTTAAGATATTCAATCACCTTCTCCACTTCATCCGTATACAAAAGGGACTTATCAAAATCATGGACGGCTTTCGTCTCCGCTTCGAGGTAGTCATATCGGGAAATTAGATTCAGGTATCTTTTCCACTTATGTTTTTCCTGCAAAAGCCTCTTTTCCCTTTCAATATCTTCCGGAATCACTTCATTAATGATAAAGCAAGGATCCGAAAGAACCGGATGATTGAATCGTTCGTTTAAGGTAATCAATTTTGCTTTATCCCATTCGACCCTGACCAGGTCCGATATGGCTCCTACATTATCGACTGAATCAAGGATACGCTTTGATAGCGCCTCATACTCTTCATATTCGAGGCCGTTATCCGTCATGATCCCCACACTGAACCATTTTACTTGTGGATTGAGCGTGTTTTCTTGTTTGAAAGCCACTATTCATTCATCAACCTTTCGTCTATGTAAGTCATGTTTTCCATATATACGATTGAAGATAGCAGGCACCTGTTTCTTATGCTTTTCTTTTGATTTTATCATGATTCTTCAAAGTAAAGAAATACCGGTCACTTTTGGTCAAAAACATCATCACTCTATATGCTATAAAAAAAGGATCCTCATTCATAAGGATTCCTTCAATTCGAATACTGGATTGTAATTCCCCTCTGTTTAACGATATACTCCATGGCTTGGGCGAATGATAAGAATGATTTAACCTGGTGGGAGAAATCAAGCTTGATAATTTGCCTGACTACGGCCGGTGTAAACCCGACAAACATCGTTTCTGTACCCATCAATGCTAACGCGCCAACCAACTGGTCGAGCAGGGAAAACATGTTATCATCCTGCGTATAAGTGATGCCGGAGAAATCCAAAATCATTACTTCAGCATGGGAATCGTTACACTTTTGCAGGACCGTCGACTGCAAGGACCCCATTCGCCATTCGTCGATACGTCCGATTAACGGTACGAGCAACACATCGCTTAACATGGTTTGGACGATTGGCGTCGCCAACTCCTCCATGACTTCTTGATTTTCTTTTACTTTCTTTAAAGACTCGTTTGCCGATTTGGCAATTTTCTTATAATAGTTCACAAAACTCACACTCATGCAATAGAGGAACTCGTCCAATACGGCATCAATGATTGAACTAGCTTTCAACAAGACTTCGATAGAATAGTGTCGATTGCTGACTTCCTCTTCAATGAAGCTCCAGAAAAGGTTACGCGCCAGCTGAATCTCCCCAATGATTTTATCTAACGAAACGCCCATCTCCACAATTCGATTCCCAACTCTCATCCCGATTTCACTCATGCTTTCCATCGCCTGGGCTTTTCCATGGATCAAGGCATCAGCATGGATTTGAATGATTTGTGCCCGAATCACTTTGCTGGTTTCCAAATCATATGGCGAATCTTCTTCGAAAAGTTCGAGATGCTGGACCAATATATATTTGAATTTTTCGATTTTTTCTCCAATCAATACCAATTCTTCCTCCAAAACGGCAACAGCCTCCATTCAGCTCTTGATTAAATATCAAGCCTTTTTTTAATTTTAGCAAATTTTTATTTAAAAGCGATATAAAAACCTTATATTACCAATAGGATAAAAGAAGTTTCATTTTATTAAAATAAGGGTATTACGATAACTTGGAGGAGGGATTCCTAATGAAAAAAGAACAACAAGACTTTGAAGCAGAAAATATGAGTGACTTAGTTGAACTGATCAATAGTAAAAATAATAGCCGGAGAATCTTAGATGTACTTCGTCGTAATAAAAAAGACAAAAAAGAAAATAGAGATGAAAAAGGCAAATGAAGACCCAGACCAAAAAGGTCTGGGTCTTCATTTCCGATGAGGCTTAAATTTTGAAAGTATGGATGATGCCATCCATTTCTCCGGCTAATTTCCGCAAGTGTTCAGCAAAGGCGCTGATTTCTTCTATTGCGGCGGATTGTTCCCCCGTAGCCGTCAAGACATTTAGTGTCGCCGCCTCTGAACCCGCCGCTGCAGTGGATATCATCTCCATCGACTGTACAGCCATCCTCGTTCCCGCTTCCATTTTTTCAATCGTCTCCCCCACTTGCCCCACTTGATCAGAAAGATCGTTTATGGAGTGGTGAATTTCTATAAATGTATCTCCAGCTCCGGTCATCACGTTGATTCCTTCGCTTACCTCGCGATTGACAGACCCCATTTGCTCGGCCACCTGCTTTGTTTCTTTTTGGATATGGTTGATGATTTCACTGATTTGCTGAGTTGCATGGCTTGATTGCTCTGCAAGGTTCCTCACTTCATTGGCCACCACGGCAAACCCTTTTCCTTGATCACCAGCCCGTGCCGCCTCTATGGAAGCATTCAAGGCCAATAGATTCGTCTGAGCAGCTATCCCTGTAATCACTTCAACTATTTTCCCTATCTCGACGGAACGTTCCCCCAATCCATTGACGACCCTTGCCAATTCATTCACATTCGAATAAATGGACTCCATTTGTTGGCCCGCCTGTTCGATTGAGTTTTTTCCCGCATTCGCTTTCTCCAAGGACTTATGGATGGAGCCAGATACCTTCTCCGCCCCGATTGTTACCCTTGAAAGGCTGGATGACATCTGATAAATCACCTCAGTAGTCTCGTTCACTCCCTTTGCCTGGTTTCTGGCTCCTTGTGCGACATCTTCTATCGAGCAGGAGATTTCTTCCGTCGCGCTGCTTGTCTGATGCGCTCCTTCCGCCAATTCATTGGAATAGGCGTTCATATTCTTCTATGCATCCTGAACCTTTTTCAATACGTCGCTCCAAGATTCCACAGTGTGATTGATATGAAGTGCAATCGTTTTCAAAAAACCTAACTGATCTTCACTTATCCTTTGTTTAAGGTCACCGTCCGCAATTTTCTCTAGATAACGATTAATCAATCCAATCGGACGAATGAACCTTCGATGGTTGATCACGGAGGAAATAATTCCGACAACCACACCGCAAATTGTAATGAAGACCAGATTCCATAGCATGGGCATTCCCGAAATACCATTTGCGAGACAAACGAACAGCCCAATCATGAAGGTACCTGGTACCACAACCAAGCTCGTCCGAATGATATATTGAATTAGTCTCATTAGTATCCACTCCTATGATTTTAAATTTTTTAAAATGTTCACAGAATTATCATACTATTTTCCTATTATAATTTCCACATTTATCCTTAAATAGTACTTATCTATCACAAATAAAAAAAGCCGATTTTGTTTAGCAAGGACAAAATCAGCTTTCTATTCTACTATTCACTTATTTAAGAACGGCGCTATCTTTTCCTTTGGATAGTCTTGACTTCATCACCGTCCGAAGAGATATAGACCGTTTCATCTACTTTATAGGATAAATACCGGTCACAATCTATTTCCAATATCTTTCCGTTATCGAATTTCATTGCGCAATTCGAACCCTCTTCTGTTTTGCTCACGTTAATGACTTCATTCGTCTTAAAGCCAATCGCCTTGCCATCGGAAAAATGAGGGTAGTACTTCTCGACGATCACCACTTTGTCCAACCGGCCTGGACCTGTTAAATATACAACCAATAGTATGATTAAAACGGCTATTAAACCACCTAGGATTACTGTTTTTCGTTTCACTCTATCTATTACCCCTTCTTTTTATCAATCTATTACTTACTATCCTTTTTCAATAGATTATATTCAGAAACCTAGTAAATATGATAGAAAAGAGACTTTGTTTTCCTCTTTTATTTTACCTTTTTCACCATCCATATACAAATGGCCGCCAAAATGATCAAGATGGATACAACGGAAATGACTCCTCCCCAGCCGAACCGGATTAAGAATATACCGCCCGTGGCCCCCACTATACTGGATCCTCCATAATAGAAGAAAAGGTACAGAGCCGAGGCTTGGGCCTTCTCGTTTTTATCCGCCAACCTTCCGACCCAGCCACTCGCAATCGAATGGGCCCCAAAAAAACCAAAGGTGAAAAGAGCCAATCCCATTATTTTCATCGATAGAGGAACTGCCAAGGTCAGGAGGGCCCCTGCTAGCATGATCAGAATCCCGGTTAGTAACACGCGCCCCCGGCTATAGCGGTCAGCGAGCTTCCCCATCCAAGTCGAGCTGAAGGTCCCGACGAGATAGATAAGGAAAATGAAACCGATCAGTGTTTGTGATAATTGATAAGGCGGTTCCATCAAGGGAATTCCCACGAAGTTATAAACGGTGACAAAGGAACCCATTAATAAGAAAGCCATGCCAAATAGCCATAATAATTGTGGATTCTTCATGTTATGTCGTAAGGATTCTATCATTCTCTTCACAGACATGTTCGTGTGCGTGACATGCTGAGAGGAAGGCAGCATCCACCAAAAGAACAAGCTGATAAGTAAGCTTAAAACGCCAAGACTTCCAATCGCTACATTCCATGAGTAGTGATCCGTCAACACCCCGACAATCAATCTCCCTGCCAGCCCTCCAATTGACGACCCACTAACGTAGATGCCCATCACATACCCCAGGCTTTTCGGATGGAATTCTTCATTGATATAAGCCATGGCGATTGCCGGGAACCCTGCAAGGACTGCCCCTTGAACCGCCCGGATGGCAATCAACAGGTAGATGTCATCCTGGACAAAACTGACACTGATCGACAGCAAAGCAGACATGGTCAGGGCTACACCCATTATCTTCTTTCGATCAATGCTTTCCGAAAAAAAAGAAACCAGCAATAGGCATATGGAGAGCGTCCCGGTTGCAAAAGACAACGTAAGACTTGCCATTGGTGGAGAAACCCCAAACTGCTTCGCAAAAACCGGTATGACCGGTTGCGTACTATATAGATCTGCAAATGTTACAAAGCTTCCAAGAAATAAAGCCAAAATCGTTTTCCGAAATGATTTACCCGCAGGTTCAATATAATTCAATTCTGCTCAGACCTTTCAATTCCTTATTTCTTATGTTAATACGTCTGGACTCAATTGTCTATTTTACGAATAAGGAGCAGGCCCATTGGATTGCCAGGCATAAAGAAGTCCCTTCACAGATACCGTGAAGGGATGGAAAATCGTTAATGAACTTGTCTATCCTTCCGCTCACTCTTGACCATCAGCCAATATACAGGTAAGCCGATTATCAAAATAATTATGGAGTAGAGGGCATCCATCGGTGTATCGATTAATGTGCTAAGCACTATGTATACCGCACCGATAATTGCCAGGATAGGGATGAACGGATAAAGCGGCACTTTATACGTTTTTGCATCCGGATCTTTTTTACGTAGAATGAAGACTGCAAAGAAGGCTAGCCCATAAAAAGAAAAGACAGAGAATATCGCCATATTCGATAGCTTATCCGGATCTGTCACAATCATCATGATGATCGCAATGACCACTTGTAGAATTGTGGCATTGACAGGTGTCCTGAATCTAGGTGATATCTTTCTTATCTGTTTATGACCAGGAACCATCTTATCCTCAGCCATCGCAAGTGTAATCCTTGGGAAGGTTAGAAGCTTGCCGTTCAGGCAACCGAAGATTGAAATCAAGATTCCGATTGCAATTAATTTTCCGCCTAGCTCACCAAAAAGAACGGTGGCTGCAACATTAGCGGAATTCGTTCCATTCGCAATGATTCCATCAGGACCCAGAACGTGTAGCATGGCCAGGTTTACAGCTAAATAGGCAACCATGACCACGACTATCCCCGTGATGATGGCCCGAGGTAATGTCTTCTGTGGATTCTTCATCTCACCAGCCATAAAGCCGACATTGATCCAGCCATCATACGCCCAAAGTGTTGCAAGAATGGCCCCTGCCATACTCACCTTCACCGTCGTTTCAACATCCATGTTGAAAACGGGCATCTCACCTTGAGCCATACCGAACACAGCTATGAAGACGATTGGAATCAATTTGGCAACCGTTGAAACGGTTTGAATCAACCCGCCATATTTCGTCCCCAACAAGTTCATGGCCGTCAAAAAGACAATCGTGATTATTCCAATACCCATTGTATAATCCATGGATATATTAAATAAACCGGCCACCAACGCTCCAAAGTATAAACAAAGTGCGCCCATTACTGCAGGTCCATAAACTAGCGTTTGAACCCAACCGCAAAGAAAGCCCCACAACTTTCCATACACTTCTTCTAAATACGCATATAAACCGCCCGTTTTAGGAATTCGTGTACTCACTTCGGCGATTGTCAATCCACTTGCCAGCGTAATCAAGCCACCAATCAGCCAAGCCAATAAGGACATCGTTGAATTACCACTTAACTCAAGTACCACTCCCGGCTTCATGAAAATACCAGAGCCTATGACTGTACCCACTACTATAGATGTTCCAACCCAAAAGCCAATCGTTTTTTTCAATTGATCATTCACATAATGTCCTCCTTCCGTGTACACACCTTCTATTTTCTCAGAAAAATTATACCACGAAAAATATACAAGAATAGTTTATCGAATAATCTAAATAATCAATCTGATGTTACGAGCCTTGTTATCTCTATATTGTATCCGTTTTCATAATTATTTTAACTTTTCTTCATTTTCACTAAATTACGAATTATTTTTTTTATAAATTCAAGTTTTCATACTTTAAAATGACTTAAGACGAATGATTTAGTTAATTATACATATAATATTTCGTATAATTCCATTCTATCTTCAGTTATTTCATTTATGGTTTCGATATCGATGGAATGATGCATACAAGGTCCTCAGATTCATATCTTTATCCTTATATAGAGATTTAATCCAATATGAATATAACATTAACATTCTTTTGTGCTCGCTAAGCCACGAAAAAAGGCAGAAATGTTGATGTCGCAACATTTCTGCCTTTTTCTTTTCATTTTGTTAAACCCTGCTTCTTACCAAACAATAAATAACAGGATAATGGCTAAGACCATACGATAAATAGCAAATGGCGTCAACTTCACTTTATTAATCAATAATAGGAAGAAACGTATGCAGAATAACGCAAATATGAAGGCACTGATAAACCCTGCGATAAAGAATGGTAACACGTCAGGCGTAAAGTACTCCCAGTATTTTACGATTTTCAGCAAACTGGCTCCTGCCATGATAGGCACAGCCATGATAAACGTGAAATCGGAAGCTGCACGGTAACTCATCCCCAGCAGTACGCCGCCTGATATGGTGGAACCCGAACGGGAGAAGCCTGGCCAAAGGGCTAGACATTGTATCAACCCGACACCTAAGGCTTGTTTATAAGTAATTTGATCAACCGTTTCGGCTGTCAATTTCGGTCGGAACCTATCCGCTGCAATCATCAGCAAAGCACCGAGGAATAATCCGACGATTACCGTCTTTACAGTGAATAAATGGTCATCAATATAATCTTCGAACAATAAACCTAATACGGCCGCAGGCAGCAACCCTACGATGATTTGAAGCAAATTCAACTTTTTCCCTGCCACGGCAGAGGGGTTCTTCATCTTTCGTAATCCGAGCAAGTCCATGAACCGCCCCCAAAAGAGCACAACAACAGCCAGTATCGATCCCAGCTGAATGACGACCTTGAATGCATTCGCTACTTCACTACCAAATATTTCGGTAGATTTCAGCCATAGATCGTCCACTATGATCATATGCCCCGTAGAAGATACTGGTGCAAACTCCGTCAGGCCTTCCACAAGGCCAAGGATAACGGCCACAAAAATTTCCCATATATTCATTGTTTTCACCTCATTATTTCTCCGCTTGTAAATGGAAATACCATTGTATTTTACTCGTTGTTTAAAATATTGTCTATTAATCATTGCTGAAAGAAAGAAGAGATACATGTATCATAGATTCAAGGTTCTTCTTTTCAGAAAAAGGAGTGATGCATGTGAAAAACACCCAAATCTATGCCCACCGTGGATCCAAAGGAACGCATCCTGAAAATACGATGATTGCATTCAAAGAAGCCCTACGAGTCGGGGCGGATGGCATCGAGTTCGATGTCCACCTCAGTTCGGATGGGGAATTGGTAATCATCCATGATGAAACACTTGACCGGACGACCACTCTTTCCGGGTATGTAAAGGATTTCTCCGCAGAAGAGTTAAAATCAGCGGATGCGGGAAGCAAATTTTCCGAGGAATTCCATGGTGAGAAGATTCCATTCTTAGGTGAAATTTTCGAATGGGCGAAGGAACATACATTGTGGATGAATATTGAGCTTAAAACAGATAAGCTCCCTTACGAAGGCATCGAAAAAAAAGTTGTGGGTTTAATCCGGCAGCATCACATGGAAAATCGAGTGATTCTTTCTTCTTTCAATCATCAATCGATTGAAAACGTAAAGACGCTGGCCCCGGAACTGGAGCGGGCTTTATTATTCGAGGGATTGCCAGCAAACGTCGAGGAAATTTTAGCCGAGAAAAAAGAAGCTGGCTTTCACCCTGACAAAAATAGCCTGACCCCTTCCATTCATGCCACTGCGAGGAAACTTGGATACAAAGTCCGCCCTTGGGTGGCCAATAAACCAGAAGATATCGAGCGGCTAGTCACATGGGGAGTCGATGTCATCATGACCGATTTTCCTGAGAAAGCCATCACGACTCTGAAAGGCATGTCAGCCAAATAAAATGTGAAAGAGAAGGGGAACATTCCCCTCCTCTTTCAATCCATGTTTATTCAGTTATTAGCGAGTCGATCCGCCTAATTGTTGTTCAGCCATTTGCACTAAACGTTTTGTAATTTCTCCACCAACTGATCCATTAGCACGTGATGTTGTGTCTGCACCAAGGTTTACACCGAATTCAGAAGCAATTTCATACTTCATTTGCTCTAGAGCTTGTTCTGCACCAGCTACTACTAGTTGATTGCTGCTATTGTTGTTTGCCATGTGTTTCTCACCTCCTTATATATATTTATTTACATCTCCCCCTCCAATTATGTTTTCCAATTTATTGAATAATCGTAACTTTAGGAAGATAACTTCTTCGCTCGCTATCATGAATTTCTTCCTATGCTCATAAACTGTTAGGAAACTTTCAGTAAGGGGGAAAAGACGTGCAAATTCATGTGGTTAGGCCTGGCCAAACGTTATTTGGCATTGCCCAAACATATAGCGTGAGCGTTGACCGGCTCGTTGAATCAAATAAAATTCCTAACCCAAATAATCTTGTCATCGGGCAGGCCATTGTCATTCCAATCGTCGGCAGCTATTATTTTGTCCAGCCTGGTGACACTTTATTTTCGATTGCTCAAAAGGTGGATGTACCCTATCAAGAATTAGCGAGGATCAATGGCATTTCCGATCAGGACTCCTTATCCGTGGGGTACCGCCTTTATATTCCTGCCCGAAAAAAACGGACTGCTGAATTCAACGGCTATGTCGAGCCCCGTGGTACAACAGTCGCTCCTGCCCTTGAAACAGCTGCTCAGGAAGCCGCGCCTTATTTGACATACTTAGCGCCATTCAGCTTTCAGGCACTGCGAGATGGCACCTTAAAGGAACCGTTGCTCAATAACTTTCCCACCATTGCAAGAGAAAACAAGAATGTCCTCATGATGGTCATCACCAATCAGGAAAACGATCAATTCAGTGATGAACTTGGTCGAATCATCCTGACGAACACCTCCGTGCAGAATAAGTTCCTAAACAACATTGTGACCACAGCCAAGAAATATGGATTCAGGGATATTCACTTTGACTTTGAGTTTCTGCGCCCGTCCGATAAAAATGCCTATAACCAATTCTTACGTAAAGCAAGGGACCGTTTCAAAAAAGAAGGTTGGTTCATCTCGACGGCACTTGCACCGAAAACCAGTGCAGAGCAAAAAGGTGGCTGGTATGAGGCACATGACTATAAGGCACATGGTGAAATTGTCGACTTCGTGATCATCATGACGTACGAATGGGGATACAGCGGCGGTCCAGCACAGGCGGTATCCCCGATAGGACCGGTTCGGGACGTACTGGAATATGCCATCACCGAAATGCCGGCCAATAAGATTCTGATGGGCCAGAACCTATACGGATATGATTGGACATTGCCTTTTGTCCAGGGCTCCATCGCCAAAGCGATTAGCCCCCAGCAGGCCATCCAGATTGCTGCCGCGAACAATGTATCCATAGAATACGATGAGAAAGCGCAGGCGCCCCATTTCAATTACACGGATGCAGATGGGAAGGAGCATGAGGTCTGGTTTGAAGATGCCCGGTCCATTCAAGCAAAGTTCGATTTGATCAAAGAATTGAACCTTAGAGGAATGAGTTACTGGAAGCTAGGCCTTGCCTTCCCGCAAAACTGGTTGCTCATCAGTGAGAACTTCAATGTCCGACGACGGGTCTGAGGGATTTTCATATTTTTTTGCATAAACCATGTGGTCCTCACATATCATCAAGTATTGAGCATGAAGTCCTTTTCTGGATACGTGACTCCACATGATAAAAACCTTCCGTCAGGTCACGGAAGGTTTTTATCATGTATTTGATCTCATGTTCTTACTAGAACTTCTATATATATCCGTTAAATCCTTATGAGTTCAGTCCATTTTGTCCATACTAAAAGGACTGTCGTAGGGGGGATAACATGATCCGAATCAATCCGTTCAGCAACACTTTTAAAAGGTCTCCACGTTTACTCAAACTATTTTTGACCATCATCCTATTTTTACTTGTATTCGGTTGGCTGATTCATCTAGTCGAGCCTGATAATTTCCCTTCCATATTCGAGGGAATTTGGTGGGCAATCGTCACGATATCGACCGTTGGATATGGGGATTTCACCCCACTTACGAAGTTTGGGAGAATCCTCGGGATGCTTCTCATCTTATCGGGTGTCGGGCTCATCACTTCTTATTTTGCCTACATCGCCAAAATGTCCATCTCAAGCGACCAACAATTCCTTTCCGGAAGAAAGGAGTTTAGCGGCACCGGTCACTTTATTATCATCGGCTGGAATGGACGTTCAAAACGAATCATCAAGAACATTCATGAACGCATGCATAACCAATATATTGTCTTGATTGACGACACATTGACCAAGCACCCTTTGCCACGGACGAATATACATTTTGTCCAAGGGAAAGCCAGTTTGGATTCCGTTTTGCAACAGGCCAATATTAAACAGGCGGCACGGGTCCTCATCACTGCCGATCTCCAACAAAACGAACTGCAGACCGACATGTTCACCGTGTTGGCTTTACTGGCTATAAAAGGACTGAACCCTCATGTATATTGTCTTGTTGAAATTTTAACGCAGGAACAGAAGGAAAATGCATTACGTGCGGGAGCAGATGCCATTATCGAAACGAATAAGTTTGCGAGTGATTATATGCAGGAATGTTTATGGAGAGGAATGGAAAAGCGGGAAGAAGAAAATTCGGCCACCGAAAATGGTTTGAAGATTGAACAGATGCCCGTCCAATTCGATTGGAACGGGCAAACATTCAAACAATTGGGGATTACATTATTAGATAAGGATATTCTCTTGGTTGGCATCATTTCAGGAGGCGAGACACGTATCAAGCCTCCTGCAGATGCAATCATCCATCAAAATGATATCTTGCTCATCATCGATCGTTAATCCAATAAGATTTTTTCAAGGTCCCGAACGAGAGATTTCCCATACGCAATATATTCCTGAGGAAATTCAGCATCGGGGTCTTCCGGCTCGGCAAATTGATTAAATGAAGCGGAGAGATTCCCGATATTTCCCTCGCGGTCGATGCCATCTTCATACTTATGAGATAATAAATACGGCGTCATGATTTCAACCATGGCCCCGTCCGTATCAAGTGACCCATCCACAGCTTTGAAGGGAACACGCAAAAACTGATAGCCATCTTTGTCGTCCATTTTAAAATCGAAGGTGCCGTGGTCATAATCCCAACCACCACCGATCATATACCCTTCTGGTTTAAGCTTCGTTTCCAAATCGAATAATCCAAAAGTTTTCCCTTCCAACTTAGAAGATATTTCAATCATGTTAAAAACCTCTTTTGCTAATTTTAATAATTAGCTTACCCAAAAGTCTTAAAATAACCCCTATTGATCACTATCCTCTTTCGATTGGGTAAAAAGCAAATTGGATTCGGCTGTACCTTCTGATTGATAGGCTTCCTGGATATCTGCCTGCTGCTCTGTTTTCTGTTTTTCCAGATCCTTCATAGCGTTTTGATTTCCCGTAGTTGAAGGGGTACTTATCGTTCCAGCGTAACTATTCGTTGTCGAAGATAGTTGCATGCACAGTCCCTCTTTTCTAGGTATCGGATTACATAGCATTATCAACCTTTTTTCTCAACTTTTTCTTAATCCGATAAAAAAAGGCATCATGCGTGGACAATCTAGTCCAGCATGATGCCTTCTTCACTTTATTTTATAAACGCTGTTCGAGTTCCGCCTTTTTCTCTTCATACCCTGGTTTTCCTAGCAGGGCAAACATATTCACCTTGTAGGCTTCGACCCCAGGCTGATCAAACGGATTGACCCCCAACAGATAGCCGCTCATCGCGCAAGCCTTCTCGAAGAAATAAACAAGGTAGCCGAATGTGAAGGCATCCAGTTTTGGTACGGAAACAATCAGGTTAGGAACACCGCCATCCGTATGAGCCAATAAGGTACCTTCAAATGCCTTGTTATTGACGAATTGTACGGTTTCACCAGCCAGATAATTCAAACCATCTAAATCATTTTCTGCCGCTTCAATCGAGATTTCATGACGTGCCTCTTCCACTTTGATGACCGTTTCGAAAAGGTCGCGTCGCCCTTCCTGTACATACTGCCCCATCGAATGCAGGTCCGTAGAGAAGTTGGCGGCTGCCGGGAAAATCCCTTTCTGGTCCTTCCCTTCACTTTCGCCGAACAACTGCTTCCACCACTCAGAGAAATATTGCAGACCAGGTTCATAGTTGATCAACATTTCAATGGTTTTCCCCTTATTATAAAGGACGTTACGGACGGCCGCGTATTGATAAGCCTGGTTCTCGGAAAGCTCCGATGAACTGAAGTCCGCTCTAGCGCTCTCCGCCCCTTCCATCACTTGATCTATATCCGCACCACTTACAGCAATCGGAAGCAAGCCCACTGCAGTAAGTACAGAATACCTTCCACCGACATCATCCGGAATGACGAACGTTTCAAATCCCTCTTCCGTGGCCACTGTCTTTAATGCGCCCTTTTCTTTATCGGTAGTCGCGAATATACGACCTTTCGCTACTTCTGGACCATACTTTTGCTCGAGAAGCTTACGGAAAATCCGGAACGCAAGGGCAGGCTCCGTCGTTGTGCCCGATTTGGAAATCACATTGATTGAAAAGTCCTTGTCGACCAATACGTCCATGACATCTTGCATATATGTAGAACTTATGTTGTTACCAACGAATATGATTTGCGGAGTGTTTCTCTTATCAGAAGGTAAAAGGTTATAGAAACTATGTTGCAGCATTTCAATGGCTGCACGTGCTCCTAAATACGAACCACCGATTCCGATGACCAACAGGACGTCCGAATCTTCTTTTATTTTGGCGGCAGCTTTCTTGATCCTGGAGAACTCTTCTTTATCATAATCCTTCGGTAAATCGACCCAGCCCAGAAATTCATTGCCCGCACCGGTCTGTTCGTGTAGAGAATGATGTGCCACTTTTACAGCATCCTGTAAATAGGTCATTTCGTGCTTTCCGAAAAACGGTAGAGCTTTTGAATAATCGAAATGTAGATGGGACATGCCAATTCCTCCTTTATTCTTTGGTTACCCTTTTACTTTATCTGATGTATTTAGCAGAATCAAGAAATCGCTAAGTCTTTTAGAAAAAACTCCCACTATCGAATAGTGGGAGCCTATCGTAAGGTTCTTATAATGAAGCACGTAGAATCGCAAGGACATCTTCGCGATTCAATACTTTAAACCGACCGAATTCTCCATTGCTCATCGCTTTATCGGCAATGACTTCAAGTTGTGAATCGTCGATATCGTAATCTGCAAGACGCGATGGGGCCCCTAAGCTGCTCCAGAATGACTGAAGGCGTTCAATTCCCTCAAGCGCAACCTCTTCACTTGATTTGCCCTCTGGATCGACCTGAAAGACACGGACGGCAACTTGTTTGAACCGCTCGACATTTTCATGGAGCACATGTTTCATCCAATTAGGGAATAATATTGCCAGGCCTCCCGCATGGGGAATATCATAGACCGCAGAGACGGCATGTTCAATATTATGAGTGGCCCAATCGCCAAGATATCCTACTCCCAGTGAACCATTTAACGCCACATTGCCCGCATACAAAATCGTAGCACGGTTTTCATAATCCTCGAGGTCTTCCAATAACTTTGGAGCCGTTTCCATGACCGTCACCAGAAGTGATTCACAAAAGCGGTCCTGAAGCGGAGCATGCGTTTCTTGATGGAAATACGTTTCGAAAACATGTGACATCATATCGACCATGCCATAGACGGTTTGATTTTTTGGAAGTGAAAAAGTGTTTTCAGGATCAAGGACCGAGAATTTAGGAAATAACAAAGGACTTCCCCATCCGTATTTCTCTTTCGTTTCCCAATTCGTAATGACCGAACCCGAATTCGCTTCAGAACCGGTTGCAGCAATCGTAAGGATTGTCCCAAAAGGAAGGGCTTCTTTGACGGGAGCCTTTTTGGTGACAAGATCCCAAGCGTCTCCTTCATACTTCGCACCCGCAACGATGCCTTTTGTTGCATCGATGACACTTCCGCCGCCTACCGCTAGCACGAAGTCGATTTGATGTTCCTTACACAACTCCACACCTTTACGGACAGTCGTGATCCTTGGGTTTGGTTCAACTCCTGCCAGTTCATATACTTCCACCTGGATTTCTTTCAATTCCTCCATCACTTTATCATACAGCCCGTTTTTCTTGATGCTTCCGCCACCGTAGACGAGCAACACTTTCTTTCCGTAGGCAGGAATTTCCTCTTTTATGCTTTTCAATTGGTTTCTACCAAAGATGATCTTAGTAGGATTCTTATACGTGTAATTTTCCAATATATATAATCTCCTTTTGCATTGCCTTTTTTTCAGCAGCCCCATGCCACTGCAGCAATGGATATTTTATCCCTTCATTATGACGAACATTCCATATAAATACAAAATATCCGTTTAGAAGTTTTTTCTGGGGTGTATATAATTATCTTCAAAAAGCATGATAAGTAAAGAAAGATGCTTATAAAAAAGGAGGCTATACAATGAGTGGATTACAAAAAACGGCACTTGTTTTAACAATCATCGGAGCCATCAACTGGGGACTAATTGGATTTTTTCAGTTTGATCTAGTCGCAGCGATATTCGGCGGACAAGATGCTGCTTTGGCTCGCATCGTTTATGGCTTAGTGGGAATCGCCGGGCTTATCAATCTTGGTCTTCTCTTCAAGCCAAGTCCCCAAACGTCTCGTGAAACTGAAACAAAACCAACTCAATGAATCGCTAAAAGAAAATATGTATAAAATAAAGCCGGTCCATGAAACATGTCCCGGCTTTATCAATTATTGAAGAATAATAAAAAAACCGGATGGTCCTAAGACCATCCGGTTAAAAAAATTATTTTTTGATTAAGTCTTCGCGTTCAGATTGATCGATCCACGCTTGAAGTTTATCTTTTAAAGAGTTGAATCCTTCAGTAGACTCGATGTGTGATGTTGCTTTAACAGATGCTTGGCGTTTTTTTGGAGCTTTCTTAGGAGCTTCAGTACGCTCAGGAGCTTCTTCTGTTGCGCGGATTGATAAGCCGATTTTTCCAGCTTTTGAATCGATTGAAAGTACTTTAACTTTCACTTCATCGCCCACTTTTAAATGTTCGTTAATATCTTTTACGAACCCGTGAGTGATTTCAGAAATATGAACTAATCCTTGAGTTGAATCATCTAAAGCAACAAATGCACCGTAAGGTTGAATACCAGTTACCTTACCAGTAACTACTGCACCAATTTCGAATTTTTCAGACATGGTAACACTCCTATTTTATATATATTTTTTCGGCTTTTCACGCAATACAAAATTATATCACAGAGCTGGAAATAATCAAAGTTAAGTATACCATACTTTTTCCGCTAAAACGTAAAAATTTTGTAATTGAGTGTCCATTTCGATATATGGCTATTATTTATAACTTATCCTAAAAGTTTTCATTTAATTCTTTGTCCCCATTTTTTCGATCATTAATTTTTCAAAAAATTAGCATAACAAAAAACTACCAAATTGAGATTAATCGTAGTAAGATGAGAAAATGTTTATCTCTACATTCACGTATTTCTATACCTCTAAAGGAGTTTTTCACCATGGCAAAACAAGAGCAATGGTCTTCCAAAATCGGATTCATTCTAGCAGCGGCTGGGTCCGCTATTGGTTTGGGTGCCATCTGGAAGTTTCCATATATGACAGGGACAAATGGAGGCGGCGCTTTTTTCCTTTTTTTCGTGATTTTCACCCTCATGATCGGCACACCCTTACTTATCGCCGAATTCACCATCGGCCGGAATGCACAAAAAGATGCCATTCGGGCCTACAAGCACATTTCACCAGGTAAACCCTGGGTGTTACTAGGATATGGCGGAGTTCTAGCATCCATCATTTTACTTTCCTTCTATAGTGTTGTTGGTGGCTGGATCCTTTCCTATTTATGGAGAAGCTTTACCGGGTCCCTATCAAATTTAACCCAATCGGAATACAGTGGCCTTTTCAATACCGTTATCAGCAGTCCTTATGAAACGGTCATTGCGCAGCTTCTTTTCATGGTCTTGACGATTTGGGTCGTACAAGGTGGCGTATCCAAAGGGATTGAAAAGGCCAATAAGTACATGATGCCTTCCCTATTCGTCCTTTTTCTTGTCCTTCTCGTTCGTTCCATGACACTTGAAGGTGCGATGGAAGGTGTCCGTTTCTTTTTGAAACCGGATTTCTCCGCCTTGACGGAGCAGACGATTTTATTAGCGCTAGGACAATCCTTCTTTGCACTGAGTGTAGGTATTTCCGTGATGGTCACCTATGCTTCGTACTTAAGTAAGAATGATGATATTACAAAATCGGCATTATCCGTAGTCGGGTTGAATATTTTCATTTCCTTATTGGCGGGCTTGGTCATTTTCCCGGCCGTATTTGCCCTTGGTTTCGATCCTTCAAGTGGACCAGGACTCGTCTTTGTCGTGTTGCCTGCGGTCTTTAATGAAATTACCTTCGGTGGCATTTTCATGGCGATTTTCTTCGTATTATTATTATTCGCTACGCTTACTTCAGCGTTCTCCATTCTGGAAATCATCGTAGCATCCATGATAAAGGGCGATGCTCGGAAGCGCCGGAAATCTTCATGGATAGCCGGCCTTGTTGTTTTCGTGATCGGGATTCCAAGCGCATTATCATTTGGCGTACTCTCCGATGTGAAGATTTTCAACTTGACCTTCTTCGACCTCGCTGATTATGTGACAAGCAACATCGCCTTGCCTATCGGAGCCTTATTCATCTCTCTTTTCATTGGCTATCAGATGAAAAGGCTCCAAGTTCAGAAAGAGTTCGAAATGGGGGCAAGCCCAGGATTCTCTTTCTTCAAACTTTGGTACTTTCTCATTCGCTATATCGTTCCGGTAGCGATACTCGTCGTCTTTTTGAGTTCAATCGGTCTATTTGACAAGTAATGTTTCCTTCATTCAAAACGCCGCATCGGTAATCGATGCGGCGTTTTCTTTTCACAAAATATCCATATCATTCCCACTGTATACAAGTTAAAATATGGTAAAATGACCTTATTACTACTATTTCCTGAAAAAGGAGTGATTGACATGTCAAATATCGCAAAGAATATTCGGCAATACCGGGAAGATCATAATCTCACTCAACAAGAACTGGCTTTGAAACTACGTATGGGCACCAAAAAAATTGAAATGTATGAATCAGGGGAAGTCACGCCTGATACCCAGACCATTTTACGGCTTTCCACCGTTCTTGATATCCCTGCCTCGGAGCTAATCCAAAATGGCCCCGTTGCGAATGCTTCAGGTTTGGATGAAGAAATGGAAGAACTCATTCAGGAAATTGGACTCAAACAGGCTAAGCTCATCCTCCGTACCGCGAAAGATTTCAGTGAAGAACAAATTTTAAATATCATGCATCATTTATATAACACACAAACTAAATTGTAAAAATATCCATATCAGGCGTATTATTTTCTATAAACTGGATATACTATGATTAACACTTTCTATGTTAATCCATTAAGATTAACTCTTTTTTCTAATTCCCCCTATGGATAGGGATTCGCCGTATATTACGGCGAATCCCTATTTTTTTGCGTATGGGGTTTTAGTACTTGCTATATTTCTGCATGAACCGATCCATTCTTTTAATGGCTTCCTGAAGCTGTTCCATGGAAGAAGCATAAGAACAACGGATATGCCCCTCACCACTTTCCCCGAAAACATCTCCCGGTACCACGGCCACAAGTTCTTCAGTCAGCAGTTTTTCTGCGAACTCCATGGAAGTCATGCCCGTTTTCTCAATGGATGGGAAGGCATAAAAAGCTCCGCCTGGATTATGGCAGTCCAGACCGATTTCGTTAAATGACTTTACGATATAGTTGCGTCTTCCTCTGTAGCTGCGGCGCATATCTTCCACATCTTGCATTCCATTCTTCAAAGCTTCCAATGCTGCAAACTGTGCCATGGTCGGAGCGCACATCATCGCGTATTGATGGACTTTGAGCATCGCTGCGGAAATTTCCGGAGGCGCACATACAAATCCAAGACGCCATCCAGTCATCGCAAACGCTTTAGAGAACCCGTTGATGACGATCGTACGCTCAAGCATGCCGTCGATGGCGGCAAATGACGTATATTTCTCATCATATGCAAGCTCCGCATAAATCTCATCGGAAAGGACTAATAAATCATGCTTTTTGATGATTTCAGCAAGTGCTGCCAACTCCGATTTCTCTAACTGAGTTCCAGTCGGGTTATTCGGCGAACAAATCAAGATTGCCTTCGTCCTTGGTGTGATGACCGCTTCGAGCTGCTCCGGCATTAACTTAAAGTCATGTTCCCTGGAAGTTTGGACAGTGACCGGCACCCCTCCTGCCATCGTTACCAATGGTGCATAGGCAACGAAACAAGGTTCGACGACGATGACTTCCTCACCAGGATTCAAGATTGTCCTAAGGGCAATGTCGAGGGCCTGACTTGCACCCACCGTAACAATGATTTGATTCTCGGGATCATACGAAACCTCAAACTGCTTTTTCATATATCCACTGATTTCCTGCCTCAATTCCATCAAGCCGGCATTAGCTGTATAAGAGGTGTATCCTTCTTCCAATGAGTTGATTGCCGCTTCCCGGACTGCCCAGGATGTAACGAAGTCCGGTTCTCCCACTCCAAGTGAAACGACTCCTTCTAGATTGGCAGCCAAGTCGAAAAATCGACGGATACCCGATGGTTTTAGCTCTGAAACCGTTTTTGACACGAAACTCGTTTTAATCATGGTGATACCACTATCCTTCTGTCTTCTTCTGTTTGTTCAAAAATTGTCCCATCATGCTTATATTTCTTCATAATAAAGTGAGTTGTCGTGGAAATGACAGAATCGAGCGTCGAAAGTTTTTCCGATACAAACCTTGCCACTTCATTCATTGAACGACCTTCCACGATGACGGAAAGGTCATACGCACCGGACATCAAATAAACGGACTCCACTTCTTTGAATCGATATATACGTTTGGCGACTTCATCGAAACCAACTCCGCGTTTTGGGGTTACTTTAACATCGATCATGGCAGTCACACCGTGATATTCATCTACTTTTGCCCAGTTAATCACGGTCAAGTAACGTACAATCACACGCATATCTTCCAATTTCTTCAACGTTGCTTCAATGTCCGCTTCAGATAACTCGGTCATTTTAGCCAAATCCTTCTGATCGATCCGACTGTTATTTTCAATGATTCTTAAGACTTCCAATTCCCCTTCATTCAAATGCATTGGAAAACCTCCCTATTAGAATTCATAAATGTAGACATGATGGTTTGGCTGGCAGAAAGCCCGATCAATTTCCTTTTAAAGCCTTGTTTAAAGGCATGTATGACACGATTAAATTAATAAGTTCTATTCTGTCAGGATAAACTTACACTATTATACCAAAGTTCACGTAATATCTGTTATAGTAATTGTATTTTTTAATGGGGATAATTTCTGGTATTGTTATGTAACAGGATAAAGAGGAAATTATTTAAAACTAAGGAAGATAAGCAACAGCAGTAGCTTCTTATTTTGCTTAGGAATGGTAGAGGAGAACACGAATATGGAAAGTTACGTAAAGAAAGACATTGAGCAGATTGGGGATATCGATATGTATTATGAACACATTCATGTTCATGACTCTTTCCCCACCCTGGTATTAATCCATGGGTTTTTATCATCAAGCTTTAGCTTCCGGAAACTGATACCCCATTTAACGAAAGACTATAATGTCATCTCGATAGACTTGCCTCCATTCGGTCAAAGTGGGAAAACTAATCGCTATACATACTCTTTCCGGAACATCGCAGGTTCCGTCGTACAGCTTTTGGAAGAAAAGAACATCAAGAAGTTCAGCATCATTGCGCATTCCATGGGTGGACAGGTTTCCTTGCAACTCATCAAAGCTTATCCTGGCCTGGTCGAGCGCGCCGTCCTTCTTGCCGGATCCGGGTACGAGCCAAGCTTCCCGAGAAAGATGAAGATGCTCAGCTACTTCCCTTTCTTTTCATTTGGGGTAAAGGGATATCTCCAAAGGTCCGGCATCGAAAAGAATCTAAGGAATGTCGTCCATAATCAGACGATGATCGACGATGAAATGCGCCAGGGCTATCTCGATCCTTTCATGAAGAAGCATGATATATTTCGTGCCTTAGGAAGGATGTTACGTGATAAGGAAAGCGATTTATCATCCGAACAACTTCATTCAATCGATACGCCCTGCCTGCTTGTTTGGGGGCGGTATGATCGAGTGGTTCCGCTCGACATTGGAAGAAGACTACATGAAGACCTCCCCAATTCCAAGCTCATTGTCATGGAAAATACGGGCCATTTACTTCCTGAGGAGAAACCCGAAGAAGTGTATCAGTTAATCAAGGAGTTTTTAGACGAATAGACGAAACCATATAAAGAGGGATGACCCGAATTCGGAGTCATCCCTTTTCTTTAAATCGAGCAGCTGGCATCATTTTTGATGATCAGCAGTTTTTGTGCAACCTGTAGACACCGTTCCAGCTGGACGGGTTCATCAAATGCAAATTCGTAGATGGACTTGATTTTTTCCGCCAGTTCCTGAAGGTCATCTATATCGCGTAAGGCCACGACCGTGTCGGCAATCTCCGGTTCATATAGTTCCCCGCCAATCCCATACGGATCCCATTCTTGCAAAGTAGCCACAAACGCTATATTCATTTGTTGTGTATCCATTATAATCACCTGCTCCATAATTTCGGAAAGAACATGTTATCATAGTATCATAACAAGTATCTTTTCGTTAAGACGTTAACAGGGCATGATAAAAAATGATTTGGCGGTGAATATATTGAACAGATCTATTTTTGATGAACACATCAGTAGGGAACATACCGGTTCTGTAAAGTGGGACAAAATGGCCCTTACATCATTATATGGCAGGGAAGACATCCTGCCTATGTGGGTGGCCGATATGGATTTCCCTTCTCCTGAACCTATTCAAAAAGCATTAATCGAACGAGCGAATCATCCGGTCTTCGGATATACCGTCCCTTCAGAGTCGGTGTACGGCGAGATTCAAAAATGGGTGAAAGACCGGCATCAATGGTCCATCACAAAAGACATGATCACATTCAGTTCTGGCGTCGTTTCAGCCATCGGTTCCACCATTCAGGCCTTTACGGAACCTGGGGATAAGATTCTGGTGCAATCTCCTGTCTATACCCCTTTCTTCGACATGATTAAAAACAATGGACGGGAAGTCGTCAATAGTCCCCTTCTCTTGGAAGCTAACAGATTTGCAATCGACTTTGAAGATTTTGAGGAAAAGTTGAAGACCGGCGTTAAGCTATTCCTCCTTTGCAGTCCCCATAATCCTGGCGGTCGCATTTGGACAAAGGAGGAGTTATTGCGCATCGGGGAACTTTGCTTGGCCCATCATGTCACCATTGTCAGCGATGAGATCCACGCAGACCTCTTTCACTCAACAGCCCTGCATCATCCTATCGCTTCATTGGCGGACAAGTTAGCCGAAATCACGGTCACGTTAATGGCACCAAGCAAAACGTTCAATATCGCTGGGCTACAGGCCTCGTTCTTGATTACCAGCAATAAAGAGCTCCAGGTCAAACTGCAGAATGCCCAAACAAGACAGGCCTTTCACGGTTTGAATATTTTTGCCTTAACGGCCATGGAAGCCGCCTACCGGGATGGGCTTAGTTGGCTCACCGATTTGATTGAGTATATTGAAGAAAATGTTAAAGTGGCCGAGGAGTTCATTTCTGCTGAAATTCCTTCCCTTCGCGTCATGCATCCTGATGCCTCTTACCTCCTATGGATTGACTGTCGCGAACTCGGTCTTTCCGATAAGGAAATACAAGAACGACTGATCCATAAAGGAAAAATCGCCTTAGAGCCTGGAACAAAATATGGTGCAGGCGGAGAAGGATTTGTCCGGATGAATATCGGCTGTTCACTCAGCCTGCTGCAAGATGGATTAACTCGTCTCAAACTGGCTTTTTCATAAAACAGACAAAGAACCAGGCGAATTGCCTGGTTCTTTGCTTTTGGCTATTGGTTTTCTTCCTCGACATACGGAGCTTTTTCATAACGCGGCAAATCTCCAAAGGGAGTCTGAGTATCCTCTTCTATTAAATCATCTTCTATTTCCTGGTATTGGACGTTATGATAAACCGTTAAGTTTTCCCCATATAGATCCACACCGGCTATATTCTCATAGTTCTCGACGAATCCTACATTTTCAGACGAATCGATATACGTATCCTCATAATCACTTGGTGGATAGGCAAAGTCGGAAGGCGTCTCCGATGTACCATATCTAGCTACGTCTTGCCAACTATCTTCCGCATCATATCCGACAGAGCTCGTCCCATCGCAATCATATGTGGCGAAGCTTGGACCAAGCACCTCCTCTTCGACCGGACGATTATGGGAAGTCTCTTGAGATGGGCTATGCTCCACACAAAAAGTCGTGGTCGGAACAATATTCAGCCTTTCAAGCGGAATCTCCTTCGAACAAACCTCACATTTTCCATAATTCCCTTCATCAATGGCCTTAAGCGCTCGATCGATATCCCTGATTTCATCACGATAATGCTCCCCAAGTGCCAAATCTTTTTCACGTTCGAATAATTCCGTTCCTTGATCCGCCGGATGGTTATCATACACGGATAGTTCCCCTGTCCAATTTCGTACGTTCTTTCTTAAGCCAAGTGCGTAAGATTCCTCTAATTGCTCTCCCAACCGGTGCTTCGTTTGCTGAAGTTGCTGTTGGAAGCTATTTAGTTGCTGATTGGATAGCATATGCAACACCCTTTCATAATCAACCTTTCCCTAGTATTTCTCTCTTTGGCGCATTCCATAAAGGTATTTTTTCCCTCGAGAATAAATTGAACAATCCTGCAAAAACTAACTAATGATACCAAATCTTAAAGGAGGCTATCTCATTGTATTTTTATAAAGAGGATCTAATTAATATGATCGTACCGGACAAACCGGATCCACATGCTGCAAAAGTCCTTCAAGAAGCGCTCGGTGGCCAATTCGGAGAGATGCGTACGTTGATGCAGTTTTCGTTTCAAAGCGCCAACTTCCGTGGTAAGGAAAAAAAATATAGAGATTTAATACGCGGCATTTTTATAGAGGAGCTAAGCCATGTAGAGCTTGTTCAGACCACAATCAATCAGCTGCTAAATGAAGCGGGTGGAAATCTACCGGGAAATTCAGGTCCGAATGGTGCACCACTTGAGGAAGTGATTCAGTCTGGTGCGAACCCCCACCATTTTATCATCGGTGCCAAAGCTTCCCTTCCCGTAGACGCGGGAGGTAACCCTTGGAATGGGTCATGGGTATACGATCATGGAAACTTAATTGCCAACCTTTTAAACAATGTGATGCTTGAATCGACGGGGGTACTCCAAAAATCGAGAATTTATGAAATGAGCTCCAATAAAACCTTGCGTGAAACCATTGCGTTCCTCATGGTACGTGACAACGCCCATCAAAATGCGTTTGCAAAGGCTTTAGAAACACTGGGAGTGGATTGGGGTAAAATCTTCCCTGTCCCAAATTATGACCTGAATAAATATCCGGAATGCCGGAAATATGTAGATTTGGGCTACCATAATGCCCAATTCAACTTCAGGCTTGACCAAACCCAGATCGGCGAAGTATTCCAAGGGGAGACACCAAGCCGTAATGGCGGCAATCTTTCTGTCATGGAACCACCTAAAGGATTTCCAGTTCCAGAGATGCCGGACATGCCTAGTGAACATGCTCCAGGTTTGAATGACCTCAATAACTAAACGAAAAAGCGGACACATCGCTGTGTCCGCTTTTGTATGGATTGTGGATATTAATTATTGATATATTTTTCGAACACATACCCGAAATCTTTCACATGGTACTTCTTGCGGCTATCCATCAACCAGTCAAACGCAGCGGCATTGATATCCTTAAAGCTGGACACCATTTGGCTGCCATCTGTACGGACTTGATTCAATGTCGATGAGGCCAAATTTACGCTTTGTTGCGCAAATTGAAGGGCATAGGCATTCTCATGGCAAATTTCCGAAATTTTAACGAGTGATTTAAATAGATCCTTCAATTCCTCGATGAATTTCTTATGCACGTCAATCGAGAAGGTTTTAGCACCGATCGAGAATTTAATCTCAGCATCTAAATCGACGGTACCAGCGGTTTCTAATGTCACATGCGAAAACTCATACTGGCTATAGCTATATCTGGTCAGCATCCGTTTCTTGCTGATGGCACTTGTTCCGTCGAGATGGATGAACGCTTGGTTCGTGAAGCAATATTCATCCGTTTTCGATTTAATCAAGAAATAAATTTTCTCGTCATCTTCATGCATGATGTAATCATCAGCATCGACCTTATCATAATCAGCAGGCTTAATCACACTTCCTATATCACTGAGACCCAGAGCATCTGCTGCCATTTTCTTAAACATATCCATTCCTCCTATTTAAACTAGTTTTTCGAGAATGATTTCATCCCGTATTGGAATGCCATCGGAGCTGTAAAACGGGATTTCCGGTTTTGTCTTTCTTGATTCTTCCACGGCATTCCTCACAATCTCGGAAATGACATACCCACGTTTTTGAAAGAACTTCAAAGCCTGTAAATTATCATTCGTGGTAATGGCTTTAATGGAGTGGCAATTCTTTTCCTTGGCGATATTCTCAATCACATAAAGTAAGGATGAGCCCACGCCCTGATTCTCATGCTCACTGTTCAGGGAAATGATTTCACATTGTTGATTCAGCACTTTATACGTGACCATCCCCGTGATTTTCTCATCCCCATCCATTACCGCAAATCCATCGAGTTCCGCATAATGGAACATGCCGATTGAAAAGACGACTTGAGTCGTCTCCCAATGTTCCATGAAGAAGCACTTGACCGTATCTGTCGCAATCATTCTCTTCGCTATGATTTGCATAACACTTTCCGCCCCCAAAACTCTCTCTCTATAGCTTATAGTATAAAATGCTTATGCCAAAATGGGAACTAGTTTATTTGTTTCATTTTTTTCTAAAGTATTCCCGTTTAGCTAAAACGAGGTAGTCAGAAGCACAAAGCCGTTCAAGAAAGGGAATCATCTTGTAGATGCCGGTTTCTTTTCGTCACTTCCTCCTCGAACTTCTTCGTCTTCAATTCTTCTTTCTTCGAGTATCTGATGATGGCCCTCATCGTAAACCCAGCTGCAATCAAAAAGATGACACAGGTAATGCCTGCGGGAATATATTCACTTTTGTCTTCCGGAAAATAAAGAAACATGCCTAATAGTGCGGAGTATAGAACGTCCATCTATTTCATCCTTCCTGAAAAATGATCTTTTTCCTCATTATAACAATTATTGAATCAATCCACTAGTCAAGTTCCTCCCCTAGAAACTAAAAAAGCGAGAGGCCCTATGCCCCCCGCTTCACGTACCTTCGTTTATAAAATCGTAATGCCTTTAATGACTACATCCACAGCTGGCTTGTCTCCCGCAACCGTCTCTACATTGGCGATCGTATCGACAACATCCATGCCCTCGATAACTTGGCCGAAAACGGAATGTTTGTGGTCTAACCATGGTGTTCCGCCATTTTCCATATACGCACTGATGATTTCTTCCGGATATCCGGCTTGCTTCATTTGTTCACCCATTCTGCTGTCTACATGCTGTGCCTGAACGATGAAGAATTGGCTTCCGTTCGTTCCTGGACCCGCATTCGCCATGGAAAGGGCTCCGCGCAGATTGAACAGTTCCATGGAGAATTCATCTTCAAAATTCGTGCCCCAGATGCTTTCCCCACCCATTCCTGTACCTGTCGGATCTCCACCTTGTAGCATGAAATCCTTTATGACACGGTGGAAGATGATTCCATCGTAATATCCATTCTCAGCGTGTGTTAAGAAGTTTTCTACTGTTTTAGGAGCATGCTTGGGAAACAGCTTGATTTTAATATCACCAAGCGTCGTCTGCATGATCACCGCTTTTTCATTTTCCGATATTTCGGTTGTTAATTGTGGAAATGTTGTCATGGTTCATTACCTCTTTCGTTTTTAAATAAATGGCTCATATCTCCATTCTTTAACCTTCATTTCTACACTTTACACGACTTCGGAAAAAAATGCATCTTTGATACAGTAAACAAATTCATTGTATAAAATCATCGTACTTATGTATCATGTAGGGAGTGAACAAGAAAGGTGGATGAAGGAATGTCCGAGCATGAATTCAAGGTTGGCGATAAGGTAACCGCCATTTATAAAACAGGGAAATATATCGGGGAAATCACCGATATCCGTCCTTCTGCATATCTTGTAAAAGTATTGGCAGTCATGAAGCATCCTATGCAGGGAGACCTTCATAATCCGAAGCAAACGGAAGTATCCATGTTTCATCAACGACGTGCCCTGGCATTCCGGGAACAAACCAATGTCCCGATGAATATGGTGAGGGTATACGATGGGGACATTCCAGATTATAAGGAATCCTTACGGGTATCTGTTGAGAAAATGGCCCGCACTTTAACCGAAAGCCAAACAGAATGGAACAACAAAAGTTTGGAGCTGCTTGAAGACCTAGCAGCGGATTATTTTAAATAACATATAATAAAAGCCAAATCAATAGAAATTGATTTGGCTTTTATAACGCTAAATGATTCAATACTTTGGATAAATCGATGCGGTCACCGATTGTCGTCGGTTCGTGATTTTTCATATAACTTTTGTCTTTCTCCACCAGTTTAAAGATATTATACGTGGTAATGGCATCATCAAGGGCCCTATGATGCTTACCTGTCCCCTCTTTTCCATAGGCCTGTACGGCTTTCCATAATCCCGTTTGATTTTGATCTCCGAAGAAACGCTTGTATTCCAGGCAAAGATCGCTCTGTTTCCCCGTGAAAGGGAAATTCAGACCTGCTTTTTGACAGTTCTGACGAAGCACCTTCATATCCATGTTACCCCAGGTGACGATGGTCGTTGGATGCTTCTCATCCAATTTTGCTAAAAAGGTAACCAATTCTTCAAATGAAATTCCACGATCCACCTGGTTTTGGGTGATATTCAGGAATTTCTTGCATCGATTCGTCAATTCTGGAAACCTTGACGGATTAACGTAGGAAGAAAACTGTTCTTGGACTGTATCGTTTACGACTGCGATTAAACCGACCTCAATGATTTCCGGGTAGAAACCAACTGGATTTGCCTTTCCTTCGGGCATTGTAAATTCAAAATCAATGAATACATACTGCTGTTGTCCATCCATTTTCCGAACCCTCCTTATTCATGACATCTTTCCACCGACTAAATTTGGTTATTTTTTCCGTAAGAATATTATAACAGAAGATTGAAATAAGTTTTTATTTGATTTTCATTAAGCCAGAGCCATTCACCCAGCCAGTTTTTCTCCATTGCGTTAAGCAACTTCAGAAGAAACCCTTTATCATCTTCCTTAATTGGATTATGATGGATGAAACGAAGCGAAAGGACCACTCTTTTTTACCCACATCTTTTCCATTAAGTTACTAAAAATATATTAGTTAGGAAGTTGAACTATGCGCGCGTACCTTGGCTATATCACGATTTTCTTCTTAGTTCCTGTCTTATCCATCTTCATCTTTCTTTCCTATCAGGAGTGGTCTTTAGCTGAAACTCCCCATCATGTCTTGGATGAACGCATCCCCTTCGATCAGATTGACCTGGCTCAGACCAGTTACATGACGGCCGCAAATGGGAAAGTGATTAGTGAAATTCCCAATGGAGAAAACCGGATCTATTTGAAGCTTGACGATATCCCCGTGTTTCTAGAAGACCTGTTCATTGTCACGGAAGATCAAAAATTTTATGAGCATAGGGGAATTGATATAACCGCGATCAGTAGGGCCTTGCTTGTCAATTCACAGAAGAGTGCAATCAAACAAGGCGGGAGTACCATCACCCAGCAATTGGCCAGGAATGTTTTCCTTACCCATGACAAGACGTATAACCGAAAGCTAAGTGAACTCTTTTACGCCTACCAGCTAGAACGGAAACGGTCCAAGTCCGAAATCATCGAGCTCTATATGAATGCCATTTACTTCAACAACGGGGCTTACGGAATCGAGGCGGCTTCCCAACTCTACTTCAGCCAATCGATCAAGGATCTATCAAAGGCCGAAGTGGCCTTTCTTGCAGCCATTCCTAATAATCCCGAACTCTATAACCCTCTTAAACACTTTGATAACACGAAAAAGCGTCAAGAGCGGATACTAAAACAAATGGTTGTCCAAGGTAAACTGGAGCAGAAGGAATTCGATAAACTCATTAAAAAGGAAATCAGGTTGGACTTGTCCACCAACATCGATTTATACCCTGATTATGTGACATATGTCCATCAAGAGTTGAAAAACCTGGTCGCTTCGGCGGAAGGTCTGACAAAACCATTGAAAAGCTCGGATGAAGTCACACGCAATCAAGCGGAAGCCAAACTGAATGAACAGGTCACAAAGCTTCTGAAATCTGGCGTAACCATTCACACGGCACTCGATATCAATCTACAGACCCAGGCCAAGTCGGCCATGCAATCGAAAATCGGATTCAATGATATCGAAGGTGCATCAGTGGTTATACAGCATCATACGCACCAGCTTGTCTCTTTGATTGGGGGAAAGGATTATAAAAAAAATTCTTTCAACCGGGCATACCAAAGTTACAGGCAACCTGGTTCGACCATAAAGCCTCTTCTGGATTATGCACCTTATATAGAAGAAACGGGAGCGGATATCAATCAGCTTGTTAGCGGGGCAAACTATTGTAGCAACAGCTACTGTCCACAAAATTACAATGGGGCGAGCTACGGCATGGTCACTATAAGGAATGCTTTTGCACAATCCTATAATACGCCGGCCATCAGGCTTTTTGAAAAGACCGGCATAGAAAAGAGCTTCAGCTATCTTAATGCCTTTCAATTCAAAAAGGTGTCCATCCAAGATCACCACATCAGTTCGGCCATCGGCGGTTTTGAATACGGGATGAGCCCTCTCGAAATGACCAATGCCTTTACATCATTCAATGATGGCCGCTACCAGCCTGCACGGGCAATCACGAAGGTCACGGACCAAGAAGGAAACGTTCTTTATAAATGGAAAAATCAATCGAAAAAGGTGTGGAATAAAAACACCGTCAGCAAAATGCGGCAGCTTCTTCACGAAGTCACCACAAATGGGACGGCACGCTCAGCCTATTTCCCGTCTGAATATATCGGGGGAAAAACAGGCACAACCAATGATGCCAAAGACATTTGGTTCGTCGGCCTGACAGGAAACTATACAACCGGCGTCTGGGTTGGGAAAGATAAGCCAGCCAACCTGCAAGCCGTCTATTCGCGACAGCCCCAGATAGAGATATGGAAGGCAATCAGCCAAGCCGCTGAATGGTAAAAGCAAGTCATGATAAGACGACGGAGGGATTATGATGCTAGGAATCGCAATTGAAAAATCACAGGATCATTTACTCATTAAATGGCAACTATCCACAATAGAAATACCCATTTCCGAAATCATAAGGGTGACTCAAGATGATACATATGCGGGTGAAGATAAACGTGCGATCAGAATTGGCACGCCATATGCTACAACGGATCGTATCGTGCTTCATACTGTATCTGATACGTATATCTTGTTCACAACGAATGCCACTTCCATACAAAACAAGATCAACGCACGGATATAAGGAACCAAGTACACGATGAAAAGAGCTGCCGGATGTTCCCGGCAGCTCTTTTCTCCGTATATGGATGAGTATTCCCTATATCGGTAGGCTGGCAATCACGCTGTTATACAACTTCAACCCTGAATAAGCGACGATGGCGACTAACGCGGTCCATACGAAGATGGGAAAGAAGATGAGTCCGACCAGCCCAGATACATTCACACTGGAGCTTAACTTAAACACAAAGTAAATCAGGGCCACGACATTCGTGATAAGGAAGATGGAAATGAGCCCCGGGAGGAATTGGACGCTGAACAATGAACAAGCTCCGCCGATCACATAAATGACCGACCCCATCCTGATGCTCGTCAATGCTTTCCCATCCGAATCTTTGGAAAAGAATAGAAGGGAAAGCTCAATGACCGTGTCCGAGATTAACTTCAGCGCTGCAAAGACCATGAACATGACCAACAACAACACAATCATCAAGGCAAGCTTAATTCCTGTCTCGGAAAAGAACTCCAACATCCCTTGATAGATTCCTAAATTCCCGAATAAGATAAGCACCTGCATTTCCCCATAAATCGCAAAGGACAGACTAAACAGTAGTATCGCAATGATCGGGAAATAACTAAGTAAATACGTGTTTTTCATTTTTTCTCCATCCATGTATCTTTTATCCTATTATTATGCAAGATATAAAAGGATTTCACAATGGATTTTTACATATATTCCCCTCTTTGCACCCCTCTGAAAATATTTTTTGAGCCGTTTCACGCTCCTTTTCTACCTATATATAAAACTCGATATCAATCAGTATTCCTCGCTCCTAATGTCATGCAAACCCTCAAAAATTGGGTTATACTTTTAGGAATGACACGTAACACATATAAAAAAAACACATTCAACGAAGATACTTTACCGTCTAGGATTGTGTAAAAAAATGCATAATAAGGCGATGACTTCGTTTATAAGGGGGGAGTTTATGTCTTTGCTTCATTGGGCGGTATTATCACCATTTCTTTTGGCCATCTTAATACCGTTTTTATACAAGTATTTACGTCGAATACATACTGGCTGGTTTGTACTGATTTTACCCGTTCTTCTATTTAGCTATTTTTCCCGGTTCATTTCTTCAACCAAACAAGGGGAGACCATAACTGAACGGGCTACTTGGATTCCTTCACTAGGAATACATATTGACTTTTATGTAGACGGACTAGGTCTTTTGTTCGCTCTGCTCATAACGGGGATTGGTTCACTCGTTATTTTGTATTCCATCTTTTATCTATCAAAAGAAAAAGAAAAACTGAACCAGTTTTATGTCTTTCTCTTACTATTCATGGGCGCCATGCTTGGTGTGGTCCTTTCCGACAATTTAATCGTTCTCTATTCATTTTGGGAATTTACAAGTTTGTCATCCTTTTTACTCATTGGGTATTGGAACGAAAGGGAACGCTCACGTTATGGAGCTCAGAAATCCCTGCTGATCACCGTCTTTGGCGGATTAAGCATGCTTGGGGGAATCGTGCTCCTTTCCATCATGGGAAACACCTACAGCATAAGGGAACTGATAGCTCAAAGCGGCGAACTGTTGGATCATCCGCTTTTCATCCCTGCTCTTCTACTCATTTTACTGGGTGCCTTCACTAAATCGGCACAGTTCCCATTTCACATCTGGCTACCTGATGCCATGGAAGCACCGACACCAGTCAGTGCCTATCTCCATTCCGCGACAATGGTCAAGGCTGGCATTTATCTGGTTGCCCGTCTAAGCCCGGTGTTTGCGGAATCCGGTGTCTGGTTCTGGCTCGTTTCGATTGCCGGGTTGGTCACCTTATTCTGGGGTTCATTCTCAGCTGTGAAACAAACGGACTTAAAGGGGATTCTTGCCTTTTCCACCGTCAGTCAGCTTGGTTTGATCATGTCTCTATTGGGAATCGGAGCCGCTGCCCTTCACTATGACACGCTGGGGGACAATATATACCTGGCCGCAACAGTGGCCGCCGTCTTCCACTTGATTAACCATGCAACCTTCAAAGGAAGTCTATTCATGGTGGCAGGTATTATTGACCACGAAACTGGTACAAGGGACATCCGCAAGCTTGGTGGCTTGATGCAGCTGATGCCCATCACCTTTACGGTGGCCATCATCGGTGCCTTTTCCATGGCCGGGCTTCCTCCGTTCAATGGGTTCTTAAGTAAGGAAATGTTCCTGGCTGCCATGGTGAATGTATTGGAACTGGATATATTCAATATGGAGACATGGGGCGTGTTATTCCCGGTAGTGGCTTGGGTTGCTAGTGTTTTCACTTTCATTTACAGCATGATTGTCGTTCTTAAGCCTTTTACAGGGAAACTTCGACATTTGGATAAGAAACCGCATGAAGCGCCGATTGGCATGTTGATTTCACCGATTATCCTTGCTTCTTTGGTCCTTGTATTCGGGATTTTCCCTAATCTATTATCTTCGTCAATCATCGAGCCGGCTGTGGCGAGTATCCAGCCAAACTTGGTAGACCCGGATTATCATGTTCATATCGCATTCTGGCATGGCTTCCAACCGGAAGTATGGATGACGATTGGAATCATTGTGGTAGGGATCATTTTATACAAAACGTTATCCAAATGGAACGGCATCTATCGGATAGTGCCAGACCGTTTTTCATTGAACTCCCTTTATGATCATGGATTAAAGGGGATGGAACGCTCGGCATCTACCATCATGAAGTTTCTCATGACAGGGTCGATTCGAAACTATCTGCTCTCGATTTTCCTTTTCTTCATCCTTTCCTTAGGCTTTTCCCTTTACTGGAAAGATGCCTTTGTACTCGATACAGGAAACTTTGCTCCATTCGGCGTCTATGAAGTCGTTTTGGCGGCTATCATCGTGATTGGATCGATTGCCATTCTATTTGCGAAATCCCGTTTAACATCGATCATCCTCTTAGGGGCGGTCGGCTATACCATTTCCCTATTTTTCGTCTTGCTTAGAGCACCGGATTTGGCATTGACGCAACTTGTCATTGAAACCATCTCCGTCGCGCTTTTCCTGCTCTGTTTCTTCCATTTACCATTACTTGCAAGCAGGAAGGAAGAGCGGATGACATTCAGGTTGAATAATGCCTTGATTTCAATTGGCGTTGGCGTGATCGTCACATTGATTGCTTTATCAGCGCATAGCAATAAGCTATTTGCTTCCATTTCAAGTTATTACCTTGAAAATGCGTATAAGGAAGCAGGAGGAAAAAACGTGGTCAATGTCATTCTCGTTGACTTCCGCGGACTTGATACGATGTTTGAAATAAGTGTTCTTTCCATCGCAGCACTCGGGATCTTCGCGATGATTAAATTGCGACTGACTGGGAGGAAAGATAAATCATGAAACAAAATGACTTGATTCTTCAAACGGTGACAAAGGTTGCGGCCTTTGTTATCCTACTTTTTTCCGTTTCCATCTTTTTAGGCGGCCACTACTCACCGGGGGGCGGGTTTGTCGGCGGATTGATGACATCAGCGGCGATTGTCCTTCTTTTACTCGCCTATGACATTAAAACCGTCGCGGAGATCTTGCCGATTGACTATAAACTGATGATAGGTGCAGGTTTATTCATCTCTGCCCTGACTGTAGCCGGTTCGCTCCTGTTCGGGGTTCCGCTCATGACTCATGTGTACCGTTATATCGATTTTCCCATCCTTGGTCACATCTCGCTTCATACAGCGGTACTTTTTGATTTAGGCGTTTACCTCGTGGTTGTTGGTGTAACGATGACCATTATTCAAACGATAGGGGAGAGTGAATAATGGAACTTTTAATGGCCATTGTCATAGGAATTCTATTTATGTGTGCAACCTACTTGATGCTATCCAAGAGCATCTTGCGGATCATCATCGGTACAGGGTTGCTTAGTCATGGGGCCCATCTTTTGATTTTAACGATGGGTGGTTTAAAAGGAGGTTCCGTCCCATTGCTTGGGGATGTGGCGACGTCTTATGTTGACCCGCTTCCACAAGCTCTCATCTTAACGGCGATCGTCATCAGCTTCGGTGTCACTTCCTTTTTATTAGTGCTTGCCTACCGGACCTACCAGGAACTGGGGACGGACGATATGGAAGAAATGAGAGGTACCGACACAAATGATTAATCTACCATTATTGCCTGTTTTATTACCGCTTTTTACAGGCATCATCCTTATTTTCTTTTCAAAAAAAATCAAGCTTCAACGAGGGATTTCTTTCATTTCATCCCTCATCGGAATCGGGATTGCTATCTATTTGGTCCTTTCCGTTCATAATGAAGGGATCTTGACACTGGGAGTCGGCAGCTGGGATGCGCCTTTCGGTATTGTGATTGTCGCTGACATGCTTGCCTCCTTACTCGTTCTGACCACGAATATCATTGGATTGGCGATACTGGTTTACTCGTTTTACTCCATAGGGAAAGAACGTGAGGCCCATTATTACTATCCTGTCTTTCAATTTTTACTGATTGGCGTGAATGGGGCATTCCTTACCGGTGACCTGTTCAACCTATTCGTCTTTTTTGAAGTCATGCTGATGGCCTCCTACGTACTCCTTGTCTTGGGAGGAACGAAAATTCAGCTGAGGGAATCATTGAAGTACATCATCGTCAATGTTCTTTCTTCCTCCTTTTTCGTCATCATGGTCGCTTATCTGTATTCGGTGCTCGGCACGTTGAATATGGCACACCTGAGTCAGCGGATAGCAGAGGCAGGACAACCTGCCATCCTATCGGTCATCGCGATCGGCTTCTTGATCGTCTTTGGCTTGAAGGGAGCCATTTTTCCGCTATTCCAGTGGCTTCCGGGTTCTTACTATGCACCGCCTATCCCCGTGATGGCCTTATTTGGAGCCTTGCTGACCAAAGTCGGGGTCTATTCCATTTTCAGGACCTATACACTCATGTTTCATCATGACCAAGATTTCACCCATATGTTTCTCCAAGTCCTGGCGATTTTAACCATCATCATGGGAGTCATCGGTGCAATCGCCTATTGGGATGTTAAAAAGATCATCATTTATAATATCATCATTGCCGTCGGCGTCATCATCTTCGGAATTTCGTTGATGAATGAACCAGCCTTATCCGGATCGATCTTATACATCATTCATGACATGTTAATCAAAGCCGCACTGTTTTTATTGGTGGGCATCATGATTAAGATCAGTGGCTCTGATGATTTACGGAATATGGGCGGATTGATCAAGCAATATCCTGGCCTTGCCTGGACCTTCTTCATCGCAGCCATATCACTGGCCGGAATCCCTCCATTCAGCGGATTTGCCGGCAAGCTGATGATCCTTCAAGGGGCAGCCGACAAAGGAGCCTATATTGGCTTGGCGATGGTCTTGCTATCAAGTTTGATGGTCCTATATTCTGTGATGAAAATTTTCATACACGGTTTTTGGGGAACCCCGAAAGTCGCGTATACCCTAGGTAAGGCAACGGTCAACAAAATGCTTGTCCCTGCGGTCCTGCTTGTCGCCATTTCCGTCTTATACGGAGTGGGAACAGAAGCGGTTTACCCCTATATTTCACAAGCCGTTGACACATTAATGAATCCCGATATTTATATCGATGCGGTTTTAAAGGAGTAATGCCTGATGTCCTTTCAAATTTTACTGAATGTATTCCTGGCTATCATCTGGATGTTTTTGAAAAATGAATTCAACGGAAGCACCTTCATCATTGGCTATGTTTTAGGACTTGGCATCCTGTTTATCTTCCGTCATTTTTTCACCAGCCGTTTTTATCTTAACCGAGTGTATGCCGTCATCCGGCTGTTCTTCATTTTCGCCAGGGAGCTCCTGTTATCCAATATTAGCGTACTTAAGGTCATACTTAAGCCAAGGCTCGATATGAAACCGGGTATCTTCGCATACGAGACCGTGCTTACGAAGGATTGGGAGATTACCGTCCTATCCAATTTAATCACGCTGACCCCAGGCACCCTGGTTGTGGAGGTTTCGGAAGACAATCGCATCCTTTATATCCACGCGATGGATATCGCTGATAAAGAAGAAGCCGTCGACAGCATTAAATACACATTTGAAAAAGCAATCATGGAGGTGAGCAAATAATGTTCGATCTTTTACTTAAAATCGCTTTGCTCGGTGTCTCACTATCCATGCTTGGGTTTCTATACCGGTTAATTAAAGGACCTTCTGTTCCTGACCGGGTCATTGCCCTGGATGCGATGGGCATCAACCTCATCGCTCTCGTGGCGCTCGCATCCATCGTCATGGATACGAATGCTTATTTAGAAGCCATCCTGTTGCTCGGCATCCTGTCATTTATCGGAACGGTCGCTTTCGCCAAGTTCCTTGAGAAAGGGGAGATCATCGAAAATGACCGAAATCGCTGAAATTCTTTCTGCAGGCTTTATTTTGATCGGTGTCTTTCTATTCTTGGTATCCGCCTTCGGCATTATCCGGTTGCCTGATGTTTATACACGAAATCATGCCGTATCCAAAAGTTCCACCCTCGGGATCATGTTCATCCTGATTGGGACACTCTTATACTTTTATTACAAGCACAGTCATTTCGATTTCCGTGTCGTACTAGCCATCATCTTCATCTTCATGACCAGTCCAGTAGCCGGACATTTGATCAACCGCTCCGCCTACCATTCTGGCGTTAAAATGTGGGATCAAAGTGTCCAGGATGATTTGAAGAAAAGCCGATGAAGCAAAAAAGGAGCTGCCGTTTTACCCAACGGCAGCTCCTTTTTGTTCACTCTCACTTTGGCAGGTCGATGACTGCCAGCGTACATCTGGAAACGCAGACCAGGTTTCCTTCTTCATCCCGGATCTTCACATCCCAAATCATGGTCGTTCTCCCATGATGAAGGATGTTCCCTTCTGCAGTGACAAGGCCCGAACGGACACCCCTTACATGATTTGCGTTGATTTCAAGCCCGACGACCGCTTGTTTCGTGCCGTCGACCAGCTGGAAACCACCGATGCTCGCAACCGACTCGGCCAGGGCAACCGATGCGCCTCCATGCAATAGACCAAATGGCTGTTTTGTCCGTTCGTCGACGGGCATGGTCGCAATGACTTTCCCATTACTCAATTCCTTCATTTCTATCCCAAGTGCGCCAATCAACGAACCTTCCACATTGATATCCATCTTGACCCATCCCTTTCATTTTAGAATTCTATCATTAAAACCATTCTACCTTGTCTGGGTGAGTTATAACAGATATAAATGAATAACCATTCATTATTGATGAAAAAAAGAGGATGATCCGGGTACCTTCCAGTCATCCTCCATCTCATATGCATGCCTGTCTTACTTGGATATAACCTGCTTCAGCTCCGACCAGTTTGTCAGTCTAGGGATGGATTCTATCTCACGGTTATAGGAATTATCGATGGCATATACCTTCGTTTGAATGCCCACCAACGTTTCCAAAACGGCCGGTTTATCATCGAAATAATAGTCCAGCTCCAATTTCTTGATCGTTTCAATTTTTTCATGGTCTTTCATGCCGCAATAAAAATGGTCGTCCTTTACAGGGAATCCATTCTCGATCATCCATTGTTTCGTCCGTTCACCATGCTCGGCTTTTCTTGCCGTAATATAAAAGATTTCATGTCCTTCGTTTTCAAGGGCCTGTAATGCTTCCACTGCCCCCTCAAACGCCGGGCACGAGGAATAATAGATTTCTTCGGCAAGGCTATTCCACATTTTTCCGCCTTCTTCTTTACTCATCTCGAACAATTCATGAATCTCCAAGGTTTTCAAGGCCTTGAATTTTGTTAACTCTACATTTTTATTGAGCTTTTCATTATATAACTGGAATGCATATTCCCTTAAATTAATCAAAGTATCATCTATATCAAAACCGAATCTCATCTTCTTCACTCTCCATTTAAACATACGCGGTAAACAAGGATTCAAAAGATTTCTCCATGTCCACCTGCAAGGCCTGTAGCTTTTCAATATAAGCTCTTCTTTTTGGCTCCGCCCTTTTGAGCCCCGTTAATCCGCTATCTCCCAGAAGGATGTGTTCATAAATTTGTTGGGCCACTAGTTCAGCGTCACCAAGGGCACAATTGAGTCCGAAAGCACCAGTGGGGGTCATGGTATGGGCCGCGTCCCCCACTAGCAGAACACCATCTTTGGTCCACGTTTCACATGAGCAACTATGAACGTCCAATAAAATGAAGTCCTGCCAGGATTGGATATTTTCACGGACCACACTCCGTAACTCTGGGAAATTCATGATCAACTTTTCAATAAAAGGTTCAAAAGGCTGTTTCCGAAGCTGAGGGTACGAACCATGTTCTATATTCCATCCGATTTGGATGAACCCCCCCGCCTGAGTGAAGAGTGCCAACTGGGAACCATTGACCAATGCATTCTTGATCGATGGCTTCCATCCGTAAGGGGCCGGTATTTTAGCCCAGAGTAAATCATAGCCGTGGTTCTTGACCTCAACCGGGATTTTCGCTTTTTTCCGGACCGTTGAAAACCTTCCATCCGCCCCGACAATCAATCGGCTTTGAATGGTGAATTCACTCCCATCCTTAACGGCTTTCACTCCACAGAACCGCCCCTCTTTGTCCTGGACGAGATCTGTCACCCTCGTGTTCAGCATCAAGTGGAAGGAATCTAACTTTTCAGCTTCATCCAAGATCACCTTCAACAGATGCTTCTGCGGAACATGAATGCCCAGATTATCTTGATGGTCGTCCGGATAAATCTCTTTTACCAGTCGCCCCTCCTGCCAATATTCAATCTGTTCCATTCTAAGCAGGCCCAGATTCTCCACTTTCGCAAATAAGCCAAGCTTTTTAAGGATGCTCTCCCCTTCATCGTTTAAGAATTCCCCTCGAAATTCCTGTGCGACTGCCTGATTCCGCTCAAGGAGGATGACCGAAATGTTCTGTTTGGCCAATAAATAGGCTAAAAGCGCCCCTCCAGGTCCTGAACCGACAATGCAAACATCCGTTTTACCCATCATGCTTCTCACCTGTTGTCTATTTTATTTTGGATAAGCCGTTATGCGGATGTCTTCCCCAAACGTATCAACATGAGAGATGGAAACATCCAAGGCTTCATCCATTTGATTTACATCGTCCCCTGAAAAAGGAGTAAGTGAGTTTCTTCCACCCAATAGTTTAGGAGCTACATAGATTAGATATTTATCGATGAGTCCTGCCCTTAAGAATGAAGCATTTACCTCGCTTCCGCCTTCAAGCAAGACATCCGTTATCCCCTTTTTATATAGTTCGGCCATCAGGATCTCCAAATCCAACCCTGCTTCTGTTTTGGGGACCATGATGAATTCGACTCCTCTTTCGCTTAGGGAGGCGATTTTTTCCAACGAGGCATTTTCATGCGTGACAATGACCGTTCTCGCTTCTTCTACCTGTAAGACATGGAAATCTAGAGGTACGCGGAGTTCACTATCCAAAATGATGCGGACCGGATTTTTTCCCCCGCCTTCAGGAAGCCGGGTCGTCAAGGATGGATTATCGGCCAGGACCGTTCCGATGCCGACTAAAATTGCATCGACCTCATTACGTAGCAAGTGGACCGAGTGACGGGATTCTTCCCCTGTAATCCATTTCGAATGTCCAGTGTGGGTCGCCAGCTTCCCATCGAGCGTCATCGCAAATTTGGACAGGACAAAAGGCCGCCCTGTCGTCATATTATGGATAAAGCGTTCATTCAGCCTTCGTGCTTCTTTTTCCAAAATGCCCACTTCCACTTCAATGCCTGCCTCTTTAAGAAGCGCGATTCCTCTCCCTGCAACTTCCGGGTTGGGATCTTCCATGGCCACTACGACCCGTTTAATTCCCGATTCCTTCACCAAATTCGCACATGGTGGTGTTTTCCCATAATGGGAACAAGGTTCAAGCGTCACATATAAAGTTCCACCTTTGGCATACTCTCCCGCCATTTTGAATGCATGGACCTCGGCATGCGGTTCACCGGCTTTGCGGTGAATCCCTGTTCCGGCAATCACGCCGTCTTTCACAATAACAGCCCCGACGATGGGGTTTGGGTTCGTCTTCCCTTTAGCACTGCCCGCTAGGTCCAAAGCCAGTTTCATGTAATATTGATCATTATTCATCATCACAGCTCCCCTTCACACAATTACAGTGGGATCCTCTAGTGGGATATGCCCGGATTTCTTGATTTTTGTATCCAGATAGAAACTATTCGTTTCAGTCAAACCACCCCAAAGCGGGATATGATTCTTCGCCGTCAAGCCATGCTCCTTAAGCGCTGCCAGCTTTTTAGGATTATTCGTAATCAGCGTTACGGGTTTATGACGCAGAGCTTTCAACACCGTGATCGCTCCTTCATAAGATCTTGTATCATCTTCGAATCCCAAAGCATGGTTCGCTTCAACGGTGTCAAATCCTTCTTGCTGAAGCAAGTAAGCCAATGATTTTGTAAATAAGCCAATACCTCTTCCCTCATGATCCGCAAGGTAAAAAATGGCGCCGGTTCCGGCGTCGGCAATCATCCTCATCGATTGGTGAAGCTGGTATCCGCAATCACAACGTTGACTGCCGAATATATCCCCCGTATGGCAGATGCTGTGCATACGGACGAGTGCATCCTCCGCTTTCTCGAAATCACCATACACCAATACCGAAGATTGCTGGCCAAAAGCCAAGTTGGCAGTCGAAAGCGATTCGAGCACTGCTTCTTCAACATTATCCTCGCCATCAAGCTGAAGCCAGGTGTACCATTGGAAGACAGCCGAAAAGTCACCTTGCTTAACAGGGAGATTCACGGGACCGACCAGGCATAGATCATCTTTACCCGGTGTTTTCAGGATGTTCATTTTATCTATTAAAAGGTCTTTTATTTGCTTTGTTATTTTCATAGTAAAATCACCTATTTTTTAGTTTTATATAGTACGGTCTCGCTACTTACTTAAGGTAAGCAAGTATTTTAAGTATACTACCAAGTGAGGATTTTTACAAATAATAGTGTACACTTCTTTCTATTTTTCAAGTAAGAAAAACGGCTTTCTAAAACACTATCATAATCTTCTACATCCACTCATATTTTAACCTATATAATAAACCTGTCTATGGAAAGACATAGGAAAGGGAGGCAAACCTTTGGCTGATATCCCTTATTTTTTTTTCGACCAAGATTTTTTCCAGAGAAACCGTGATTGGGGATTGCCTTATCGTAATCAGGTAGATCCGCTGCTTCGCCCTTTCTCCGCCGGAAACCCCGACCTCTTGATTCAATCGGCTAAATCTTCGCAATCGTTAATGGATGATGCAAAAAAAGTAGTGGATATGATTGCCTCGTCCAAACCATTTTCGACACGGCTCATGTCCGCCGCCCAAGAATCGAAAACGGCTGCCGTCACCGACATGATCAAAAAGACAGGTATTAAAAACGAACCAGATATCAAGTACAATCCCGATGGCATCCGTTTTGATTTTTATCCGAAAAAAGGAGAGATAAATTGCCATGTCATCATCAGTTTGAAGTGGAGCAACATATGAAAAAACCGAAGCCTCTTTCCGGCTTCGGCATCGATCCTAGTTCTTGCCCGGATTGAATGTTTCCACAAGAAGGGCAAGGGTACGGGTCATGACTCCAGTCGCCCCGGCCGTACCCAGTTCATTTGCGCTCGCTGTCGTGGATGTTCCCGCAATATCGAGATGGACCCATGGGGTCGATTCGGCAAATTCACCGACAAAGGCACCACCCATGATGGCATGCCCGGCTCCTCCCGGCGAATTATTCAAATCCGCAATCTTACTATTACGCACACGCTCTTTATCCTTTTCGGTAATCGGCAGGCGCCACATTGGCTCACCGGCTTCCTCAGAGGCCTTTTGAACTTGTTCATAGAATTCCACGTTATTGGTCATGGCACCTGTCATATCATTGCCCAAGGCCGTTATAACACCACCCGTTAAGGTGGCAACATCGACAAGGTATTCCGCACCATGGTGTTTCGCATATGTCACTGCATCCGCCAATACAAGCCGTCCCTCGGCATCCGTATTCAGCACCTCGATGGTTTTACCACTCATGGCGGTAATCACATCATCCGGTTTAAATGCATTTCCACTGATCATGTTATCGGTAGAAGGAATGACGGCAACGACATTTTGATCCGGGCCCAATTCCCCGATGATTTCCATCGCACCCAAGACGGCCGCTGCACCGCCCATATCCGTTTTCATTCCAACGATTCCAGCCTTTGTTTTTAATGAGTAACCTCCTGTATCGAAGGTAATTCCTTTTCCGACCAACCCGATTACATCCGTCCATTCTTCTTTTCCCTGATATTTGAGGACGATCATTTTCGGTGGTTCGACCGATCCTTGATTGACCGCTAGAAGAGCACCCATTCCAAGCTTGAGCATGTCTTCCTTCTCGAGGATTTCAACCTCGAATCCATACCGGTCCCCCAATTCCATGGAATAGTTCGCTAAATCCGTGGAGGTCAGTAAGTTCCCAGGTGTATTAACTAGCGTCCTCGCTGAATTCGTCGCTTTCCCAAACACACGGCCGACATGTAGGGCCGCTCCCACTTCATCCGTTTGGCACTCACTATAAACCGTGATGGCTTCCAAACTTTTTTCTATCTGGTTCGATTTCTGTTTATACCCGGCAAATTTATAGCCTGCCAGCTCAAATGCCTCGGAGAATGCATGCGCCGCATCCAGTGCGTCCAACTGTTCAGTCGTGAAGGTGTCCAAAGCGATGCTGATTGTCGTAAGCCTTGATTCAGCCACCACTTTGCGGGCCTTCCCTAAAGCTTCCCTTAAAGTCTCGAAAGATAGTTCTTTTTCTTTCCCTAGACCGACAAAAATCAGCCTCTTTACGCCTAGTTTTCCTAAAGTATGTATTTTAGTGATGGACTTCTTCTTGGAAGAGATATCACCATCCTTCACCAATTGTGTAAGATGTCCCGATAATTTCTCATCCGCTTCCTGCCCAATCCCCGTGAATTTAATCGGCCGATCAAACACACCCATTAACAGGCATTCTTCCGTAACATCTAAGTTTAATGTATGTTTCACTGTAAACATTCTGATACGCCTCCATTCGAATACTCCTATTATAACCAAATTCCCCGAAATTTCCGAATTCAATGCACAAAGTGGATTTGAAATGCCCGCTTCATTCATTTAAACAAGATGATCCATTCGATTTCACTTAACCAATTTGTACATCAGGATATCATCGACATATTCATTTTCACTCATTTTAAATTCTTTAACCTTACGACCTTCTTCAATGAACCCCATTTTCTTGTACAAAGTAATAGCACCGTGATTTGATGCGAAAACGCCTAAACTCACTTTTTCGATGAAGGGATTGCTCTCTGCCCAATCCAATAATGCCTGTAGTAGCATACTTCCAATCCCCATTTCTCTATAACCCTTTCTTATCATCATGCCAAAGGTGCCTGTATGGGACAATCGCATTCTATTTTTGGCCATTTCGAATACTATCCAACCAACGACTTCTCCCTCACTTTCAGCTACCAGTAATGTTTCTCTTTCATGATCCAATATGCTCTGAACCCATTCGCTTTGTTGGGAAGATGTTTTATTGAACTCTGTGGATAACGCGATTAGGAATTCACCTTCTGACACAACGGATTTCTGGATGTCTAAAATCGCCTCGGAGTCTTCCAGTTTTCCAGGACGAACCATGTAACTAACCGGGTCTTTTGAAATAGACAATACTATCTCCTCCTTATAAAACATATGATTACTATTCATATTCTTTATCGACCTACCTAGACCTTCTAAAGAATCGCCTCTTCTTTCTAAATCTTAGCTTTATTTCACCTGCCTAGTAAGGAAGTAGTTTAGAAAGCCGCTCTTTAGAGAAATAGTATAAGAAAGATCATATTTATTTCCAATAAGCAGGGAATCGATAGGATATGATGGAAAGTATTAGTAAGGATGAATATTTTCCCGTCTCACCGTTACTTTATAAATGGAAAGAAGGCTGAAACTTTTGGAATTTTTTTTAAACTTCCCTTTAATTGCCGCTTTAATCGCCATTTTCTTTGCCCAATTCATTAAAGTCCCGATTCATTTCATCGCCTTTCGTAAATGGGATTGGTCGTTGATCAACTCAACGGGCGGTATGCCAAGTTCACATTCGGCCGCCGTGACTGCACTTACCGTAGCAGTGGGGATTGAAACGGGCATGGACTCACCCATCTTTGCCGTTGCGACACTTTTTGCCATCATCACGATGTTTGATGCAACGGGTGTTAGGAGGCAGGCAGGGGAACAGGCTGCCGTCCTGAATCAGCTTGTCACAGATTTCAATTTATTTGTCGAACAAGCGAAGAATTGGCAGAAGAAAGAGGAGAAGCAGAAGCAACAGCAATTGAAGGAATTATTGGGCCATAAACCAATTGAAGTCTTTTTCGGCGCATTGACTGGAGTATTCATCGCACTTGTTCTTCATTTTTTAATCTTTCAAGGGTAGGTGACTTATAAATGAAATTAATCTCTCTTTGCCCAAGTAATACTGAACTCTGTACATATCTCGGAATCGAAGACCAGTTGATTGCCATCGATGACTATTCGGATTGGCCCGACTCCATACAGCATCTGCCTAAAGTCGGTCCAGATCTGTCCATTAACATAGATCTCGTGGAATCATTAAAACCTGATTTGGTTCTTGCTTCCCTCAGCGTACCTGGTATGGAAAAAAACATCGAGGCACTCAAAAAACGACAGATTCCTTATATCATCTTTAATCCGCAATCGCTTGAAGATATCGCCCAGGATTTACTGACCCTTGGGGAAGCCGTTCAGGTACAGGAAAAGGCCGCGTTGCAGGCGGACAAATTCCGTTCCACCATCCGGCAATATAAGATGGTAGCGGACAGCATCGACCATCCCCCTTCCCTCTACTGGGAATGGTGGCCCAATCCCCTTTTCTCACCTGGCGGGGTCAATTGGTTAACGGAAATCAGCCGTCTGGCTGGAGGGTATAACCTCTTTGAAGAAGTAGACATGGCAAGCATTCAAGTGCCATCGGAAGAAGTCCTAGAAAAGGACCCGGACCACATTTGTTTAGCATGGGTCGGCGTCCCGTTACATAAGGTCAACCCTGAATTAATCAAGAAACGAAAGGGCTGGTCCGAAATGAAAGCCGTCCAAAACCATGCGATTCATATCATGGAAGAACCCTTATTCTGCCGGCCGTCCCCCAGATTGCTGGATGGACTATCCAAACTGGCTAGGACGCTTCATCCCGAAGCCTACCTCCACATCCCTACAGATTGAACGGCAAAAAAGCCAGCTCTACATTGAGTCGGCTTTTTTGCGAGCATTCATGTATTTAAAACACAAAGGAAGACATGTTTGTATGGACCGTTTTTTCGGCGATCGTATGTTTGAAGACCTGCCTCACTTTCATTTCATTCAACTCATATAACTGTTCCTCTGAAAGACGCCCGTTTCCTTTTTGTACAAGATAGACCTCCAGGGTTTTCTTTCCCCACTTCTCATATACATCTTGCACCGTGTCGTAATACAGGTCAAGGTGGTTCCCTTTAATCGCCCCACCCTTATCGGCTACCACCCCAAAACCATAATCAGGGATCCAAAGGATGGTACCTAGCGGAAACACGGAAAGATCAGCAGCAATGGTCGAAAACATATCCCGCTTCACCTTCACCCCAGAATAGGTAATGCCATAAGACGGGCTATCCGGATATTTACCAGTGGATTCATAGCCTGCTGTATATCCCGTTGCCAACACCTTATGTTTTGGATACTTCGAAAGCTCTATAGCCTCTTCTATCGTTGGTGGTCCCCCACTTTTTTTCGTGGACGATGCTATAAAGGTCGCTTTATGGTGCCCACGATGAAAGGCTTTGTATTCCAGCTCGAATACCGTATTTTTCCTAATCGTTTCTTCCAAAGGATGGACTTCGGGCTCGGCTCCAAAAACATGATGAACGGTTGATTCAATAGCCAAGAAAAACAATAGGATGATGGCAACCCGCAAAAATAATGTCCGTATGATTTTCATATGTATGTCATTCCACTCCTCTCACAAGGATATTTGTTCCCTAACATGAGGAAAAGTATTCATATAGACCCAAAAATGACTACATATCACTAGAAAAACAGAAAAAAGGACCACCACTAAATGGCAGCCCCACCTATTTAAAACATTTGGTACCCCTTATTCCTCAATATCTTAATCGTGATTCCAGCCCCTATAGCACCAATTAATCCACTTGATAAAATCATCAGATCCGCCGCATGCAAAGATGCTAGGCTCGTCCCAAGTTCGGAAAACGTGTCACTGGGTTGTCTGAAATATTCAATCAACTTGGCTTTATTCACTATGACAAGGAAAACGATAGGAAAAAGGACGACCATGATCCATGATGATCGAAAAAGCATGTTAAGTAAAAAGCCTATCCCGAAAAACAATACAAAGAATAAAAGTATTGAGATGACCAATACCGGTAATGGCATAATCTTCTAGACCTCCTTAAAAGAACCACTTTTAGTTTACAGAATACATAATTGGTTCGTCAACGACATAATACCAATTAATCCCTTGTGATGCATCATTGTCTTACATAAATAATTTATAAGAGGTATATCCGAAATGATTCCCTGGATTGACTCCGTCGAGCATCGTCTGCATTCTTTCCTTTTTAAAGGATAAAAGATGATTCAATAACACAGACTGCTTGCCTTCCGCAATGAGGGCTTCCGGATCATAGAACTTAGCTTCATATAGCTCGTCCATTTGAGCCGATACATCAAAACTAAGCGGCTTAAGTAAAAACACCAACATATTATCACTTATTTCCCCTTTGATGACTCCACTCCTGACGCCTACCATCCCTTCAATTTCCGTATGAATCCCCGTCTCCTCCAGCACTTCTCTAATGACTGCCTCATCCACCGTTTCATCATTTCGAACGAAGCCGGCGGGGAGGGACCATTGACCTTCCAATCCTCCATACCGTTTATTAACGACAAGCCATTCGCCTTTATCGGAAATCACGAGACCCGATACAGCCAACCAGACATTTTTGCAACGTTCCAATCATTTCACTCCTCATTTCTCTCAATATTTGTATTATAAACCTTTTTTTTCAGTCATACACAATAGAAAAAAGCCATCCCGGAAATTTCTTGAATGGCTCATACCTTTATTATGAAATTACAGGATGTTGAATTTACCCTTTTTCGCAACCAAATAAGGGCCGCCTATCAATAATAACGCTCTGTTATCCACCATTTTCTTCATGAACGAGGCCGTTTTCCCCGTCACTTTCTTACCAAAAACAACCCCGATTGCATCATGCTCACCAAGTGAACATACCGTCCCTTTGTTTTCGAACGTAAAGGTATCTAGGTCGGTTTGGTTGCGGACCAACTTGGTAATGTTCTTCGCAATGACTTCTCCTTGCTGCATGGCAATCTGTGCGGTAGGGGGATATGGCCGGTTTATTTCTTCATTTATGATCAATGAACAGTCACCCACGATGAAGATATCATCATGACCTGGTGCCCGCATATCGAGGTTCACTTTTATGCGACCACGCATTGCATCGAATCCCGAAGCTTCAATGACGGAATTCCCACGAACTCCAGCTGCCCAAACAACGGTCCCTGCCTTGATCTCCTCGGTTTCCTCTTCACCAATTGCCACGATGATTCCTTCAGGGGTAGCTCCCTTGATGGGCGTGCCAATCTTGAATTCCACTCCTTTTTTTTGAAGATATGAAACGGCATAATCCACTAATTCGGGATCGAAACCAGGAAGTACCGCCGGTGCAGCTTCTACACAGTACATGCGGACTTTCTGAGGGTCAATATCATATTCCTTACACAGCACAGGAACACGGTTGGCTAACTCCCCAAGGAATTCAATGCCCGTAAACCCAGCTCCACCGACTACGATGGTCAAGCGATTTTCGTCTTTTTCCATTTCCGAGCTATATGTGGCAAATTGCAATTGGATATGATCCCGTATTTTCCGGGCCGAGTTTAAATTGGAAATGGAGAAGGCATATTCCTTTAATCCTGGAATGCCGAATGTTTCTGATTCTGGACCAAGCCCGACCACTAAGATGTCATACGAAACTTCGCCATTTTCTAGAATGACTTTTTTCTGTTCGGTCTTGATTTCTAAAACGGAGTCTTGAACGAACCTCACTTTACTTTTGTTGATGACATTCTTGATGGGATAGCGCACACGATCATGATGAAGGGTTCCGGCAGACGCCTCATGCAACCAGGTTGTTTCATAATGATAATCATTTTTATTCACTAAGATGATTTCCGCTTCATTTTGTCCCAATGCTTTTTGTAATCGGGTTACGGTCATCAAACCGCCATAACCTGCTCCCAAAATAACGATAGTTGGTTTTTTCAAGTAATCTTCCACCTTTACAGTATTTTTCTTTATCCCGCTTTCCATCTCAATTTCTATGCGATATCCTTAATTTCCATTAAAGAAGGCAATCCTATTCATATGTGATGCCTTTCACTAATTAAAGTTCACGAACGAACCAACAAATTCCATATAATTGAATATTATTCCATTCCCTCTCATTTTTCAAGGAAACCGATTTCCCCTTGATTAATGGAAAATCAGTCTACTTGATGCCGTAACTTTTCATTTCGATGATTAGTATGCCTGATTGCTCGCACGAACTTTCTCATTTTTCAAAAAATTTATCCATCTTCTTTAACTTCAACTATGTTAAAATGAAGAAAGAATTTCAACAAACCTAGTATATCGGAGGGATAGCGTTGGAAGTAAATGAAAAAGTATATGATATTACCATCATTGGTGGTGGACCTGTAGGCTTATTTACCGCATTCTATGGTGGTATGAGACAGGCATCAGTCAAAATCATTGAAAGCCTCCCACAATTGGGTGGACAATTATCCGCTCTTTATCCTGAAAAATACATCTATGATATCGCAGGTTTTCCTAAAGTGCTGGCTCAGGAATTAGTCAATAATTTGAAAGAGCAAATGGCGAAATTCGAACAAACCGTCGTCTTGGAACAATCCGTTCAAGAAGTGGAGAAACAGGCCGATGGCGTCTTCATGTTAACCACGGATAAAGAAGTACATTATTCCAAAACAATCATAATCACTGCCGGAAACGGGGCTTTCCAACCTCGACGCATCGAAATCGAGAATGCTAAGCAATATGAGGGTACGAACCTTCATTATTTCATTGATGACCTTAACCGTTTTGCAGGGAAAAAAGTGGTGGTCTTCGGAGGCGGCGATTCCGCAGTGGACTGGGCACTCATGTTAGAGCCTATCGCTGAAAAGGTGAGCATTGTCCATAGAAGGGATAAATTCCGGGCTCACGAACATAGTGTCGAAAATCTCAAAAATTCTAAAGTAGAAATTAAAACCCCTTACATACCTGCAGATTTAATTGGTACGGAAGATCGAATTCAAACAGTCGTCCTTAAGGATACGAATGGAGAAGAAACCGAAACATTGGATGTTGATGCAGTCATCGTCAACTACGGCTTTATCTCCTCTCTTGGTCCCATCAAGGAATGGGGGCTCGATATTCAGAAAAACAACATCTTAGTCAACTCCAGAATGGAAACGAACATCCCCGGAATCTACGCGGCTGGTGACATCGCAACCTACGATGGCAAAGTCAAATTAATTGCCAGCGGCTTTGGCGAAGCCCCTACTGCCGTCAATCATGCGAAGCAATACATTGACCCAAAAGCAAAAGTGCAGCCCATGCACAGCTCTTCCATGTTTTAGCATTCTATCGCTCATTTCACTTTTAACCGGCTCTGAATTGAGCTGGTTTTTTTATTTGTTTTATTAACTTGTGGATAACTTCCGGGAAAGCAGTTATCCACAATGGGTTCTAGATGTTTTCGGACTCTTCGATAAAGGGTAATGAATGTACGAGAAGAAAAAGAAAGGAGTTTACATTCATGAATATCTTAATAGCAGGCGCGAATGGAACGACTGGTAAGAAAATCATCGAAGAACTATCAAAAACCCAACAGGATACGGTATATGGAATGATCCGGAAAGAAGAACAAGCACAAGGGATAAAAGACCTTGGCGGACAGCCCATCCTCGCTGATTTAGAGGAAAATGTGGATAAAGCGGTGGATAACATGGACGCCATCGTATTTGCTGCAGGTTCAGGTCCGAAGACAGGACCTGATAAGACCACGGCTGTGGATAAGAACGGAGCAATCAAACTGATTGATGCCGCTAAGAAAAAAGGCGTCGGGCGCTTTGTCATGTTAAGCTCCGTCGGTTCCGATCAGCCCCAACAAGGCCCCGAAGGAATGCAACACTATCTCGAAGCCAAGCATGATGCGGATGAACATTTAAAGGAGAGCGGTCTCACTTATACCATCGTCCGTCCCGTCGCATTGACTAATGACCAAGCGGTTGGGAAAATTAAGGCAGATGCAAAAGTCAATCATGTCGATACTTCCATACCACGAGCGGATGTCGCTAAAGTATTGGCCCAAGCCATCTCCGAAAAAAACACCTTCAATAAAACGTTCGAAATTCATAGTGGTGACCAACCGATCAAGGAAGCCTTGAAAACCCTATAAGAATGATGAAAAAAAGGGGGGACACTTCAAATGTGTCTCCCTTTTTCCATAAGAAAACCCTAGGGAGATTTTAGTCTTCCTAGGGTTTCATTCATATTATTTATCTGTTTGTTTTTGCTTTTTTTTCAAATACTCCGCACGCAGATTTTCAATATGCTGCTTTTTATCAAATTTGGCAGTCGTCTGCTTTTCCTGATATCTTGTCACAGCTGCCTGGCCTTTGTAATCCAATTGATATTTTCCCACTATGTTCACCTACTTTTCCTGTCTTTAAAGAGAATCTATTCAATAAATATATCATACCTTATTTTTGTGAAGTAAACCTTATTACTTTATTTGTGTCCTGCTAACCTTCCATATATACGGTTCGTGCACACACGTAATACTAACATAGCAAGGGACTTTATGCTTTAATCGACAAAAGACGACGAATCCACATAAGCATTTCATTATCATTTTAGAATGCTCGCTTCTACGTGTTTATTGGATAAGTCTTTTATCCTGACATAAAAAGACGCCTCCCAACGTATCGTTACATACGTCAAGAAGCGCCAGATATAAACGTTGATATCGAATTAACTAAACGCTAACGATCACTGACCGTCAACCAACCATTAACAGTTCTCCGGCGTACCTTTTTCGGTAGCCGTCCTGAAGGAAGATCCACAACCGCATGACGCGATGGCATTAGGATTTTCAATCGTAAATCCTCCACCCATCATCGTTTGTTTATAATCGATGACCGTTCCATTCAATATGCTGGCATCCTCTTTGTCCACAAGGATATGGATCCCAAATTGCTCCAACTTCTCATCCTTCTCGCCAGGTTCCTGTTCCAACCCCATGCCATAGGATAATCCACTGCAGCCTCCGCCTTTTACAGCCACTCTTAAAAACGATCCCTCTTCTTCGTTTTGCTTCATCATTTCTTTTATCTGAAAAGCAGCTGCTTCCGTAATCTGAACAACTTCACTCATTATAAACCGCTCCCTCTCCTAAAGATGTGAGATAGAATCTTTCTTTACTTATAGTATATACCAAAGAAATTCCCCTGCTCAATTTTCCAGCTTGAAAAAAATTAAATGTTCCAGATCATTATCCCCCCACATTTCATGAAAAAACTAGATTAAATCGTGATTTATGGGTATAATTACCTGTGTAATTAGTCTTATAAGATTTTATGAAGGAGGTAATCTCTATCGAAGAATTACAGCCTCTATATGATAAAAGTATAGAATGTCTTCATTGTAAACAAACATCAACCACTAAGAAAATACGTTCACGCTTTATTAAAGTATCCCGTTATGACACTGATTTTTGTCCTATATATGAAAACCCGGACGCTAACGCCCTTTACTATTATATTCACGTTTGTCGACACTGCGGTTTTTCCTATTCTGAAGATTTCTCACGATATTTCCCACCTACCACAAAAGAAGTCATCGAAGAGAAAATCTGTTCTAAATGGAATCCCCATCATTTCAGTGATGTACGTTCCGTTGAAGATGCAATCAAAACCTATAAACTGGCCAGTTATTGCGGTTCCTTGAAAAAGGAGAAACATATCATCCTGGCCGGTATTCATTTACGGATTGCCTGGCTGTATAGATTTCAAAATAAACAGGAGCAGGAAAATAGGTTCCTACGACTTGCTCTTCAGGAATATGAAGCATCTTATTCATCAGGGGACTTCAGCGGCACGCAAGTATCGGAAGTCAGGATTTTATACCTTGCCGGCGATATATCCAAAAGAATCGGAAATACACAGGCAGCCATTAAATTTCTTTCCATGGTACTTGAAAGGCAAAAACACGCCAGGGAATCGTCCATTATCCAAATGGCCAGAGACCGGTGGCATGAAATCAAGGAAGAATCGGAAATGGGTGGTATCGCGGCAAATGCCTGAGGAAATGTATCCTCCACCAAAAAGGAGGCGGCCCAACATGTTATTCGGCTGCCTCCTTTATTTATGTCGATTAAAACATTTGATATTCATCAATAAATTTATATATATTTTTCACAAGTTCATCCGTTGTATCCCCAGAAACTACTTCACCATTAACAAGGGCATACAAAGAACTGGAACATTTCCCACAATATCCTAGGCAACCATATTCAATAATATCTAAATTAGGATCCTTCTCTAATCTTTCGAAAGCTTCCTGTGCCCCACTGGCCAGATTGCTTACACAGAACTCAATGATTGGATACATCGTTTCACCTCGCTGTCATTAACAGTTTATCCTAAACCTTTTCACATTAACAGTCAATAAATACGCACAAAAATACGCCGTTTTTAAGATATCGGTTGTGATTTACAGTTATATTCGTTATACTTTTGTCGGGGTATGTAAACAAGAAATCATATAATATTTTTATTATTCTACAAATTAGGCATATATTTATTCACATAATTCCATAGGATACAAATGGGGAATCCTATAGTAGGATAATTTATTTTCACAAGTGAAATACTTAACATTATTTCTAGAGATCAAACAAAGGGGAAAAAACATATGAAGAATTTAGTCATACTTGGTGGTGGGTATGGTGGTATGCGCATGTTACAAAGATTGCTGCCTAATCAGCTTCCTGAAAACGTGAGCATCACACTAATCGACCGCAATCCTTATCACTGCTTAAAAACCGAATATTATGCACTAGCAGCAGGTACTATTCCTGATCAGCACATCCGTGTTGCATTTCCAGAACACCCTCGCTTAAAGAACGTATACGGAGAAGTTCTTTCCATTGATATGGAGAACAAACAAGTCATTATCGAGAACCAAGAGCCCGTTGCTTACGACGATTTAGTTATCGGCCTTGGATGTGAAGATAAATATCACAATATTCCTGGTGCTGATACACACACATATAGCATCCAAACCATCGATAAATCACGTCGCACTTATTCAGCTTTGAATAATTTGGGCGCTGGTGCAACCGTATCAATCGTTGGCGGAGGCCTTAGCGGTGTCGAGTTAGCCAGTGAATTAATTGAAAGTCGTTCTGATTTGAACGTAAAGCTTTTCGACCGTGGACCACATATTCTATCTGCTTTCCCAGAAAGACTAAGTACGTTTGTCGAATCATGGTTTGATAAACATACCATCGAAATCGTTCATCATTCTAATATCACTAAAGTTGAACCTAACCTGCTTTATAATGGGGATGAAGCGGTTCATAGTGATGTTATTGTCTGGACAGCCGGCATACAACCAAGCAAGATCATTCGTGACATGGATATCGAAAAAGACCGTCAAGGAAGAGCCGTTCTTACACCACAGCATTTCCTTCCTACCAATGACAGCATTTTTGTAGTCGGCGACTGCGCTAGTTTGCCACATGCACCGAGTGCTCAATTAGCGGAATCTCAAGCCGAACAGATTGTTCAAGTTCTCTTGAAAAAATGGGCCAATGAACCACTTCCCGAAAGTTTCCCTCCCGTAAAATTAAAAGGGACATTAGGTTCTCTTGGGAAGAAACAAGGTTTTGGACTTGTCGCTAACCGTCCTATCACAGGAAGAGTGGCACGCCTAATGAAATCCGGAATACTTTGGATGTATAAATACCATAACGGTTAATCTAAAATTTCATGAACCTATTCTTGAACTGACTCAAAAAGCTGCTATAAAGCTTCCTCCTGGGTCAGTTTTTTCATTTCCCTTTATATCCGTAGTTCTCCATTAATTCCACAATTTTTTTCAGGTGAACGTTCCCTTCGGCCACAATCTCATCTTCAATGAGGACAAGTGGATAAAATAAATCTTCTTCGACCATCTTCGCCGCCATGTTTTTTTGCCTATCAACATCAGGCGGATTCAACATATCAATATAAGTAATGGAAAATGGTTGCTCTGGAAACTTTCGTGTCAATGCGGCTTGAAGCCATTCATATGTATCCTTCGAAGAGGGAAGATTAACACAACTCGCACATATTTGCGTCGCCCCATATACCTCTATTTCAATTTTTTTCTTTATCATCTGTTACCTCCACCATGTATTTTCTCTGTGCTTTTTGGAATCTTTTCCCTATTAATGACAGATTCGAAAAGAATAGATTTAATTTCCGCAAAGTTACAGTTGGATTTTTTACTATGTTCGCATTATAATATGATTAGGAAAGGAGTCGATTGCAATGTCTGACCAACAAATGGAAACACAAGTTCAAGATGTTCTAGATAAACTTCGTCCGTTTCTACTTCGTGATGGCGGTGACTGTGAACTAGTTGACGTAGAAGATGGAATTGTAAAATTACGATTACTAGGAGCATGCGGAAGCTGCCCAAGTTCGACCATTACTCTAAAAGCTGGGATTGAGCGCGCACTTCTTGAAGAAGTTCCCGGGGTAGTGGAAGTTGAGCAAGTTTTCTAATTAGCCTTTAATAACGGGTTGAGCATTCAACCATATTAGATACAACACATACAGACTAAATATATTTAGTCTGCTATAGAAATAAAGCTGACTCCGCTTTATCAGTCCTATCAATCCTTGATTGATACGGCTTAAAGGGAATCAGCTTTTTTACTGTTGCAATGAACATCTATGATTTATTAAAGCTCCATTCCTTCTTCTCTTCCTCTGATAGGATCGCCGTCTGGCTTCCATCATTGTCGACCCTCAGCTCTTTCACCTGAAAGTCAGGAAATGCTTCCTTCAAACTTCTTAGCAGTTGTGCTGTTTTTTCGCCAGACACTAGGCTGAGGACGGTCGGACCTGCTCCACTTAGAGCGGCACCATAGCCGCCTTCCCGACGTACAATTTCTTCGATTTCCGCTAAATGCGGCACTAAGCCAGCGCGATAGGGTTGATGAAATCGATCGTTCTGCATCATTTGACCGACAAGATTCCAGTTATTCGTCAAGATTCCCGCAAGTAGCACATTAGCTGCCGCACTTCCGCTTATTGCTTCTTTATACGGAAGTGTTTCGGGAAGGACATTCCTTGAATCCTCTGTAAGCAATTCAAAGTTAGGAATCACGGCAATGACATTTACCCCTTCTATCGGAAATGAAAGAACATCCGTTTTTTCATCCGTATGCATACCGACGACCAAACCACCATGAACAGATGCCCCTGCATTGTCCGGGTGTCCCTCAAAAGTAGAGGCATGTCTGTTTTTTTCCTCAGCTGATAAGTTCAGTTTAGCGACTAGATTCGCTAATTCAATCCCAGCTACGATGGCTGAAGCACTGCTTCCAAGTCCCCTGGCAAGCGGGATTTCACTAGAAACGGAAATCCGGCACGGTGACAGGTCTTTCCCATAATATGCCGCCGTTTTCTTTGCGATTTGAATGATGTAATTCGTGTCATCTTTCGGGAAAACGGACATTTCCTCAGAAAGCGGAATGACTTCCCAATGATTCGATAGGGATCCGTGTATCTCCAAGTACAATCCAAGGGCAAGACCGATTGAATCGAACCCGGGCCCAAGATTAGCCGTACTTGCTGGCACACGGATCAAAAACATCTCCGATTCCGCACTCATGCCTGGTTCACACCTTGTAAATGTTCTAAAATGATTTTTTCATCCATTGGTAGTAATGTCGGATGAATCGTGCTTGTATCGACAGCCACGTTCGGATCCTTCAATCCATTTCCAGTAAGGACAGCCACTACTTTGCTTCCTTTTTTGATTTCGCCGCTTTTTAATTGTTTATACACGCCGGCAATGGATGCACATGATGCCGGTTCAGCAAATACGCCTTCCTTTTTAGCCAGGAAGTGATAGGCTTCAAGGATTTCCTCATCCGTTACCTCATCAATTTTACCATTTGATTCACTTGCCGCTTCCACAGCAAACTTCCAGCTGGCAGGATTACCAATTCGTATCGCGGTTGCGATCGTTTCAGGGTTTTCAATGACCGCATCACGGACAATCGCTGCTGCCCCTTCGGCTTCGAACCCTCTCATTTCAGGTAGCCCTGTCTGTTTTCCTTCATTGTACTCCTTAAACCCTTTCCAGTACGCGGTGATATTTCCCGCATTCCCGACTGGCAATGCCAAAATATCAGGTGCAGATCCAAGCGCATCACAAATTTCGAACGCAGCCGTCTTCTGGCCTTCAATCCGATATGGGTTAACAGAGTTTACTAGAGTGATAGGTGAATGTTCGCTAAGGGACCGGACGATTTTTAAAGCTTGGTCGAAATTGCCTTCAATCGAAATGATCTCTGCTCCATACATAACCGCTTGAGCCAATTTACCCATGGCAATCTTTCCTTCTGGAATGACAACAATACAACGGATATTGGCACGCGCCGCATAAGCAGCAGCCGCAGCTGATGTATTCCCCGTGGATGCACAGATGATCGTATCACTTCCAGCCTCGATCGCTTTGGCAACAGCCATGACCATTCCACGGTCCTTAAATGATCCCGTTGGATTGGCTCCTTCGTATTTTACATGGAGCTCAATTCCCCACTCTTCTGATAAACGGTCCAATTTAATCAAAGGTGTATTTCCTTCTAAAAGGGATAATGCCGGTGTATCTTCATTTACAGGTAAAAATTCTCTATATTCGCTAATTAGTCCTTGCCAACTCATTTGTTGTCCTCTCCTTCTACACGGTATGTGCTTTTCACTTCTTTTACCATATTGTAATCATTCAATTCGTATTTAATTTGATCGAAAGCCGCCATTGGGGCTTTATGGGTAACCAATACAATTTCCGAGGACTCTTTTTCATCCAGCGGCAATTGTAGGATCTTATCGAAACCGACCCCATGCTCCGCGAATAAATTCGTGATCCTAGCTAGGACACCCACTTCATCCTGTACATGGAGTCGAATGAAGAACTTAGCCAGAATCTCCGTATGATCTTTTAATTGTTTCGGGTATTGAGGAGAAACGGCACTTCTCCCGTTCACGCCCAATCTCATATTCTTGATGACCGTTACCATATCCGAAACGACAGCCGTTGCTGTTGGTAGGCTACCTGCCCCAGGGCCGTAAAACATCGTTTCCCCCACTGCTTCACCATAAACGTACACTGCATTATACTCATTGTTTACAGAAGCTAGTGGATGTTCCTCCGGAAGCAAAGTCGGCTGCACGCTAACTTCGACCCTATCCCCCGTTCTAGTCGCTACGCCAATCAGCTTCATGGTATAGCCAAGCTTTTGGCTGTATCTCAGATCCTCTTCGGTTATTTCTGTGATCCCCTGCACTTCGACATCATGCAAGCCGATATTCATGGAAAAACCGAGAGTCGATAGGATGGCCATTTTCCGTGCGGCATCCAGTCCACCTACATCCGCGGTCGGATCGGACTCGGCAAAACCCAGTTCCTGAGCTTCTTTCAGCACGTCTTCATAAGCCCTTCCTTCTTTGCTCATCTTCGTTAGGATGAAATTTGTCGTTCCATTAACGATCCCCATCATTTTTGTGATCCGGTCCGAGGATAACCCATCAACTAAACCGCGCAATATCGGGATGCCCCCGGCCACGCTTGCTTCATAGAATAAATCACATTGGTTTTCCGTGGCTAACTCCAAAAGTTCCGGACCATACAGGGCCATCAGGTCCTTATTGGCCGTTACGATATTTTTTTTATTTTTCAAGGCTTTGATTAAGTATTCACGCGTTTCTTCAATTCCGCCCATCACTTCAATAACTAAATCGATTTCAGGGTTTGAAAGAATATCCTCCGGATTGGAAGTTAGCATACTGTTATCCACCGATACGAGTCGTTCCTTTGACGTATCTTTGACCAGTATCTTCTTAATGGTGATTGAGCAACCTACTTGGTGCATGAGCTTGTCTTGATGTCTCTCAATGATTTGTACGACTCCGGACCCGACAGTGCCCAGCCCCAATAATCCGATCGAGATGGCTTTCATTTTGGTTCCCCCTTAAAGTATCTGTTTTCCCCAAGAAAACATTTGTATTTGTATAGTAGACATTATATGTTTTATTCGTTCAATTATCAATAGTTAGAATATACAGTTTTCAATTCTTTTTCGAAGTCCTTGCTAGGTATGACAGGAAAAACCGACGTTTAAGGGCGAACCTCGTATTTATTTCACAGAGTTCAACGAATCATACGTCCCCATGATTATGTGCGGATTCTTCTCGGGATCCATCCACTTCAGCAAGCTAAGGACATTCGTCTCGGAAGTAGCTGTACAACCCGCTGTTGGCTTGTTTTCCCCTCTCCATATATGAAGGAAGATTGCACTGCCCTTTCCCTTGATGATCGGATTCCTATTATAATTGATGACGGCTCCATATTTATAAAGTTCATGGTTCATCCTTTCGAAAGATTTCCATTTCTCATACGGATTCTTTCCTTTATACGTGACCCACTTGTTATAGTCCTTGGACGCCGGATCATCGATCCAATAATCATACTTGGTTGTTTTCCGGTAATCCATCTTCACTTTATCTGGCTTGGATGTGCTTCCAAAGGCTGTTCCGAATGAATACATCCCGACAGGTGCTTTCCCGTCGCCCTCTTTCTTATTCTTCGTGAATCCATTCTTTCCGGTAACGCCCTTCATATCGCCTAAGGCTCGCCGCCATTCACCCTTCTTCTTCTCATAGGTTCGGATTGTCACCTTCATCCCACCCATGGTTTCGCCTGTGGCGGCTATGAGTTGGCTGATATCTTTCCGCTTATCCAATTTCTTGAGGATGGTCTTCTCGCCTGAGCTAAATACTTCCCTGGCATTTTTCATGGCAATATAACCAGTATGGTTGGAATGGCAAACCTTATACCAATTACCCGTCTTCCCAATGACCGATAACTCTTTATTTTTCCGATATGTCTCTAGTGTTTTACTGTCCGTCGATGCCGACTCTTTCAAATCCGTTGTCGTTTTAAGTACAATTTTGAACTGCGTCGCATCACAGCTGGTTTTGATTGTTGTCTTGGCAGAAACCGTAGCTGGAAAAACGAATAGGACAATCAATAAAGCCAGCATTGTACGTTTCATTGCATGCATCCTTTCTCCACTTGAACAAGTTTCGAAACCACTTATCGAACTATTCTAAAAAATCATATTATTATCATAACATAGTAAATGAGGTGGTATCATATTTCTTCCAGTTTTTTTTAAATCCAATCAATCTTCGGAAGGTTAAAATGGTTAACTGGAATTTCGGCCAAATCGTAAAACTGCTTGAGAAACGTCTCATACTTCTCCGATGTATTCGTGATGGAGGACAGCTTATCTTCCAATTCATTCGATCTTGCTTCTGATACTTTTGAGAAATACTCTTCAACTGCCTCAAAGTAATGAATGGGAAACAGCATTCTTGAATACAGTAAGCGTGCCGAGAAACTGGAGAATGGTTCAATGCCTTGATATTCACGAAAAAAGGTGTTGATGCCCCGTTGATGCGTATGCACATTTTGAAAATAATGCTCCCTCACCCATTCCGCGGCATCCCGTGTCCCATGGTCAAATACCCAATCAAACGGATTCTTCATCCACTTATTGTTCTTCCAGGTATCATTTAAAAACCGCTCATAACACACCGTACCGCTGTCTATAGGTTGTGGTGTATCATCGATTTCCGTGTCGACTAAATATTGAATCGCATTCTCACCTAGTACCATATAATAGGGAAAGGTTTCTACAAACATTTTTTCGAATGGGTTATCCGGATGGGCTTTTAATTTGTCCCTCCAAATGTTCTCCAGCTGATCGATTCTTTGCTCCCAAAGTTCTTTCCATTGGCCAATCCGTGAACAGGATCGAATCGTCTCCGTTATGGCTCTTCCACGTTGGTGGAACCTTGCTATGTGACGTCCCGGATTGAAATTTTTCGGCCCTTCCAAGTCCTCATTGGCAAGGAGGATAAATAATTGGTCCTCCGCTTCCGAAACAAAACTGCCGTGATTGGCAAGGACGAACGCTGAAACATGACGATCTCCTAGGGCAATCATGTGCTCAGCCATTCTATGGCGCTCTGCCAATTCCTCTTGTTCCCTGTCTTCTAATGGCACGATGCTGTAAATGAAAGGCCCGGAACGAAAGCTAGGAAACCGGCTATTGGCTTCCTCCCGCTCCACCTCGATTCCGTAATTATTAAAAATGATTTCTTCTATCATAGCGTTTTCCTCCCTTATCAAATGGATACAAACAAATTGGGCATCATATACTTATATATATGAGGAATACGCTCTTTTCTGAATAACTATCGATACCGAAAATTCACGCATGAAAAATTTATCCTATAACTATGGAGATTGGATGATGAAATGACTAATATAAAACAATCAATGTCTGAACAAACAGCTCGAAAATGGCTTGGTGAACGAGGAGTGAAAGTGGAGGATATCGCAGAGCTGGTCATGTATCTACAATCAAGCTACCATGAAGACTTACAAATGGCAGACTGCCTCCACAATGTTGAACGGGTCATTTCGAAACGCGAAGTGCAGAATGCGATCCTTACCGGCATCCAACTGGATATGTTAGCCGAAAAAAAACTGCTTGAAGAACCCCTTCAAAGCATCATTGAGATCGATGAAGGACTATATGGTGTGGATGAAATATTGGCTTTATCCATAGTCAATGTATACGGGTCGATTGGCTTCACCAATTATGGATTTATCGACAAGCAAAAACCGGGTATCCTAAAATATTTAAACGATAAAAGCACCGGCAAGGTCCATACCTTCTTGGATGATATCGTCGGTGCCATAGCCGCTGCTGCATCCAGCCGGCTCGCACATAGGGTCGAAAACGTGGAATGACGCCATAATGGTAAGCGGGGAGGAGCACGTAGGTTAAAACAAAAAAGATCCAGGTCTGCATCTGCAAACCTGGATCTTTTTTTATTCAAACTGCCATAAATCAAGGGTATCCACCACATAAGTCGGTTGTTTTTCGTATTCCTTTAACCGTTCCTTTGTCGTGACGCCCGTATGTACAAGTAAGGTATCAATCCCTGCATTAAGCCCTGCCAAAATATCCGTATCGTAATTATCGCCGACCATGATTGTCTGTTCTTTAGGCACACCTAATACCCTAAGGGCCTGCTCAACGATGACAGATTCCGGTTTACCGATGAAAATCGGCTGAACTTGCGTAGAAACGGAAACGACAGAAGTCAACGCCCCGTTCCCTGGTAAAAGACCCTGTTCGGTAGGAATGGCGATGTCGCCATTCGTCGAAATGAAAACGGCTCCATTTCTGACAGCAAGGCATGCTTTAGATAACTTTTCATAATTCACGCCACGATCAATGCCCATGACCAGGAAATCAGGATGTTCATCAACAAGTTTCATACCCTTTTCTCTCAACGCCTCGGTAATGCCTTCTTCACCCACGACATAGACGGACGCATTTTCCTTTTGTTCAGCAATGTAGTTTGCCGTCGCCATGCTTGTCGTGAATACCTGGGCATCGTCAGTCGCAATTCCGATACTGCGCAGCTTTTGGGCCACTTGCTCAGGTGTCCTGGATGAATTATTGGTCACGAATAAATAAGGGATGTCCCTTTTTCTTAACTCATTTATAAAACCGGCCGCTTCCGCTATTTGCTCGGTGCCACGGTACATTGTGCCATCTAAGTCAATTAAATATCCTTTATACGCCTTCATGCACATTCCCCCTATTTAACCAAATTAGTTTTTGAATGCTGAAACTGGGCCCAATTCGTTTAATAAATAGTTCCTTATTAACTCAGGGAATTGCTTGAATGCTTCAATGTTTTCCTTGAAAACGGTTAGGAGCACTGTATGATCCACTTCAATGAAGTCCTGAACGAGCATCTTTCTTAATGGCAATGCCTTTTTAAATTGTAAGGAAATCGGTTCGGTAATGACCTTTTCGTCTAGCAGGATATCGACAATATCTTCATAGCTACCTGGGTCACGCATAATGAAACCATCGATCATGGCATTCCCCGCATCCAATACGGAATCAATGGAGGTTTGAATGATTCTCTCGACACTATGTTCCATAAGTTTCCCGTTCCAGCTTTCCTGTCCTTCAAAAAGCTCCAATTGTTTTTCCAGATACTCTAAAATCCGTCCGATTTTTTGTCGGTCTACAAAGTACATACTCCCAGATCCTTTCTGACTCTTAAGATGATATAGAAATTTTATCTACAGTTGAAGGTCTAGCGTAGTAATACCCCTGCGCCAAATCAACCCTATTCCTTGATAATACCATAGCTTCTCCTATACTCTCAATTCCTTCTGCCACGACAACGGATCCTGTCTCCTTGGCAATCAGTAAAAGTCCTTTTAACATCGTTTCTTTCACGGCATTATGATCGATATTCTCGATGACCGATCGATCGATTTTAATGATCTCCGGCATGATTTCTATGATCGCGTAGAGACTTGAGTATCCTACTCCCGTATCATCCACCGCTAGACGGAACCCCAATTCACGTAACCCTCTAATGCTTTCAATGAATTCTTCTATATTTAGAATCGGGTCTCTTTCGGTAATTTCCATGACGATCTGATTAGCATGCACACCTTTGTATTTCTTGAGCATATCCTTTACTTCATTTACGAACCGGGGATCACTGAGCGTTACCGGGGTGAAATTGATAAACACATTCTGGGGGGACTCATTCTCGGAAATCTGTCTGAAGGACTTTTCCAAAACGATTTTCTCCAAATCATATAACCGTCCCGTCTGCCTGGCCACTGCGAAAAGCGCCAATGGGTTCTCGAGCTCTGTACCACGCGGGCCACGGGTCAGCACTTCATATGCCTTGATTTGATTGGTCGCCACATCAAAAATGGGTTGTGCCAGTAAGTTAATATTCCCATTCTCGATAATTTGATTAATCGATTCCCGCATTTCATTCATCGGTGATTCAGCTTCTGCCATGGTGACCGCTTGCCTATGCGCTTTATCAAGGGCTCCCTCAATCGAATAATGCTTATGCTCCACGAACATGTATCCTGTGTTTAAAGTGACCGCTTGTTCAGGGTTAACACTAAGCAACCTTTCTTTCACTTCCCTGGAAATGGAACGGATCAATTCATCCATATAGATCAATGATTTCGACGACCCTTTTATGTTCATTAGGAGAGTAATGCCGTCTGAATAATAGTCATGTATCGTCAATAGGTTTTCTTCCCGTACTTGATCTATTACAACCTTTTTAAATGCCTGTTTCAAACTGGTAATGAACTGGGGAAGTTCTTCGTGCTGGCCCTTTTCTTTAAGTTCGAGTAATTCTTTTACGTTAAAAACTATGACTGCCACTTCATAATCATGGGAAATAGCCGCTTCCACCGCGCGAACCACTGGCTTTCTTAGGGCGAACTGTGGCGGGTAGAACCGAAGTTTGGCTGATGAGGAAAATACCTTGAACCATTTTCCTAGTAATATATACCCTTTACCCTTTAACGATGTCATAGAATCTTCCTCTATTCCGGGTTATTTTTCCTATATTCTAACATAAATAGGGATTTTTTTAGCTTAAAACAGAAAAATTTTGTCGTTTTATCAGAAACTTCATACTAAATACTCATTTCTTGAAGAAACGGCAACTTGGCAGGCGACAAAAATGTCTGTTTCCCTATGGCAGCCGTTTTGTTATGATGATGGTACTACCAATTGCAGGCAAGGGGAAAGGTGTGATACTGTGGAAGATCGTTTTTATTTATACAATGATTTAGTTGATACGAAAACCAGGTTCATTAGTTTTATGGGAGAGGAATCCAGATATGATTTTGCCATTACGATGACCGACCGTTTTTATGGAAAAAAACTTGTGCTGAATATGCAGAGCAATCGTTTTGCCATTATCGGGCCGGATGATTTGGAAGAGGAAGGCTATCTTGAACATGCATTTTCACTGACAGAAGCGGAAGCGGAGGAACTTACCCACTTTTTAATGGAAATCATCTAAGTGCGCCGTTTTTTCTTAAAAGAGGGTAACCTACTGAATGTATGGAGTACATGAGGAGGGATTGCCTTGGATAAAAAAGAGGAAACATACCACGATTTTTCAACCGTGCAAAAACAACAGGACTTTCTAATTCCAGAAGAGTTTCCAGAGGGACCGTTCGGATCGCCCATTAATCAGGATGCTCCCGTTGAAAATAAAACCACGCCGTGGCTAGAAGGACAACGTTATCAGAGTGCATTCAATTATGAAAATAAATCGCTTCATGAAAACCTACAGCGGAAGTATCCCGGTGCTCATCCAACCCATGATGACCCGGAAAAACATATTCAACCTCCATATAAAGGGTACGGAAACTCATGATCGAGAGAAATGAAAAAGGCCAGAATCCATTCTGGCTCTTTTTACTTTTTAATTTTCTTTACGACGAAATACGGGCAACCAAAATTACAGTATTCATATAGATATTCACTGAGCGTGCTAATTTTCGTGTCAAAGGTGGCTTTCTGATTAGTGTCGTCGAAAAAACCGCGGAGTCTCAATTGACCGTAACCCCAATCCCCGACAATATAATCATACTTCGTTAATATCTCACTGTATCTTGCTTTAAATGCTTCTTCATTATAGCCTTCTCTTTCGTCTTCAATGATTTCATACGTCAGGTTATTGATGTTGATCATACGTTTCACCTCTTTAAAATGCATTCCTTCTTTAAATTATAACTGATTCCCCATTAATTACTAAGCGAAAAATCAAGAAATATGTTCACCCTATTAGACAAGGGGGTGTTTCCGTTGAAAAAAATGATCCTAACGGTAGGTTTAAGCTCAATTATTGCTCTAACGGGCTGCTCGGGCAATCAAGATCAAAGCAACGGTTTGATGAATAATGACAGGGGTGCAGGTGACCCACAAAATGTAAATAACCCGTCGAAGTATTATGACGAGGATAATCGTAATCAAGACACCAATCGTGACGATTTCGGCTTTACCCGTACGAATAAAACGACCGTTGATGGAAGAAACATCGACAATAAAACGGCCTCCATCGATCGCGAACAGCTAGCTGATATGATTTCAACACTAAGCGTTCAGCTACCAAATGTCAATGACGTCGCTACACTCGTCACGGATGAGGAAGTACTAGTCGTTTATGATACGGATTCAAAAAACCGGACTGAAACGGCTGACCAGGTGAAACGTACTGCCATGGGCGTCGTACCCCGTTACTATCATGTATATGTAAGTGACGACCAAACACACGCACAGGATATCGAGAATTTCGCCACACTGGGTTCTGGCAGTCAAGGAATGGATTATACAATTGAACAAACCATCAAAAATATGCTCAAGTCCCCTCAAGGCTACAAGATGAGTAATGTAGAAAATGAAAATGGCGAAATGATGAATGACAAAAGAGATCGTCATGATAACATTCGTCAAAAGACCATGGATTAACTAGCATGAACCTAAGAAAGGACCGAATAAGAATCGGTCCTTTCCTTTTTATTTCAGTAACTCTTCACCTTTACTATGTTTATGCTTGGCCGCAGCATTCACCTGTTCATCTGCATGGTAGGAAGAACGGACGAGCGGACCGGATTCACAATGGCTGAACCCCTTTTCCAATGCCCTTTCCTTTAATTCCGCAAACTCTTCCGGTGTATAGTATTTCAACACCCTTAAATGCTTTTTCGTCGGTTGTAAATATTGGCCGATCGTCATGATATCCACATGATGTGCTCTAAGGTCATCCATGGTTTCAAGGATTTCTTCACGCGTCTCCCCTAGCCCTACCATTAAACTGGATTTTGTCGGTATTTCCGGCTGTAATTCTTTTGCCCTTTTTAATAGCTCCAATGATCGCTCATATTTCGCTTTAGCCCGTACTTTATCGGAAAGGCTTCTTACCGTCTCGATATTATGGTTCAGGATATCAGGCTTAGCATCCATCAACATCTTAATATTGTCGTATTCGCCACCCATGTCAGAAGGTAGGACTTCAATGGATGTAAACGGATTCTTACGCCGGATCGCCCGGACTGTTTCAGCAAAAACAGCGGCGCCCCCATCCTTTAAATCATCACGGGCCACGGCCGTAATCACCACATGCTTTAGATTCATTAACACGACGGAATCCGCTACACGTTCAGGTTCGGCCCAATCCAATTCATTGGGAAGGCCTGTCTGGACTGCACAAAACCGGCAAGCCCTCGTGCAAATTTCACCTAAAATCATGAATGTGGCTGTCCGTCTAACCGCCCAGCATTCATGTATATTCGGACATTTTGCCTCTTCACAAACGGTATGAAGATTTTTTTCCCTCATCATATTTTTCAGACCCATATAATTTTCATTTGTATTTAATTTAATTTTCAGCCAGTCTGGTTTACGAAGAATTTCTTTATTAGTAGTAGACAAGAAAGTCACTCCATTCTGAGAAATTATGACACCCTACTTTAACAATAATAACGCAAATATACAAGTTATAGGAGGTTTACCATTATTTATTTTTCATGTTTGAAGCTAAATCAGTAAAACTATAGAAGAAGCAGAAAGAAAAGCATTTAGCTCGATGTCCAGCTACACGAAAGGATGAATACGAATTGTCTACGAAAGGAGCTGCCTCTTTGAAAAAGGGATTACTTTTCTTCATCGCCTGTTTGTTTTGTTTGAATACCCATATTCCATCAGTATCGGCAGCCGAAACCCCGGATCCCTATCAAGGGAGGATGGAACTATATAAAAACATGGAGGCCACCTTGCAGATTCCTTGGTATTACCTTGCAGGAGCCGACCAATACGAACATAGCCTGCGACTTTCCCGGAACGATTTGGAACCGGCCAAGGGCCTGATAGGGATCCACATGGAGCCTTCGAGGTGGAGAGGGGCCCTTAATCCTAACCTCACCGACTCAAACCCGCTTTCCATCTCTTTCTTCGATGGATTGGGGCAGGATGGCAACGGGGACGGAAAAGCGGAACTGGAAAACGACACCGACCGTTTATATGCCTTTGCCAAGCATCTCCTGTATTACGGCACAGATGAAGATAATATCCGGATTGGACTATTTGATTATTATAAAAGGGACAAGACAGTCAGCATCATCATTGGCCACGCCCATATCTATAAAAAGTATGGCAGGCTAGATTTACAGGAAAAAGCCTTCCCTGTACCCGTACGGACTCATTATACGTATTTAAATACATGGGGGAGTGCTCGAGGATGGGGAGGCCGAAGGATTCATGAAGGAACGGATATATTCGCGGACTATAGCCTTCCCGTCCGTTCTACGTGTTATGGGATCATTGAAATGAAGGGGTGGAATAAATATGGAGGGTGGCGGATTGGCATACGTGACCTAAACAATACGTACCATTACTTCGCCCATTTAAGCGGTTTTTCTGAAGGTTTGAAGGTGGGACAAATCGTCGAGCCTGGTCAGGTCATCGGCGGTGTGGGCAGTACGGGTTACGGACCGCCCGGGACATCCGGAAAATTCCCGCCTCATCTCCATTATGGGATGTATAAAGATAATGGAATCACCGAGTGGAGTTTTGATCCCTATCCTTATTTGAAAATGTGGGAACGAAAGGATTTAGCAAAAAAAACAAGATGAGCGGCGTTGGGTTCCTTCGCTGCTTTTTGTTATATAACGAACATAAACCCCCGAACTTTATGCATAAGTATTAGTAAAGGGGGCTAAAGTGTGTTTCGAAAAAGATTCCGCCCAAAAAAGTTCCGCAAAAAAGGACCTCTTCCTACCAGAAAGGTTTTTCTTTATTCATTCATCCTTTTTATCCTATCAAGCATCCTGACGCTTCGTTACGTTGATAAGGAAATTGAACCGGTCATCATGAAAGTGGCAGAAAATGAAATCAAGCGGATTGCAACCGAGACCATTCACGAAGCTGTTGATGACAATATCTCTAAAGTCGATATGGAAAAGATCATCGTCACCAACAAAAATGACGATGCCAACCCCTCCTACAGCTTTAATCCTGGGATCTATAATGAATTACGTTCCAACATCACAAAGGACATTCAAAATAATCTCGGAATTAAAAAGGGAAATCCCTTCAACAAAAAGGAACCAGCCAAACTTAATGATGAACAATATAAAACGGTGGTGTATTATGTCCCCTTAGGGGTGGTAACCGGAAATAGCCTTCTTTCCAATTATGGACCCAAGATTCCCGTGAAAATGTCCGTCATCGGGAATGTCCAGTCGGATTTAAAAACCAAACTCACAAACGCCGGCATCAATAATGTGTATTACGAAATGGCCGTCGATTTCAATGTCAATATCCAGATTGTCATCCCCTCATTCACAAAAGAAACCAAAGTCAGCCAGGAAGTGAAGGTTGGCAGCATTTTGATGCAGGGGGATGTCCCAAGTTATTATAGCAACGGAAGCGGCACGGTCGCTCCTGCCATCATGAAGGACGAGAAGGAAGATAAGAAGTAAAAAACAGCTTGCCCTTTATAAGGTTAAGCTGTTTTCTTGTATATTCAGGCACTCCTTTATCAGCAAATGGAGGTCTGTCCGTAAATCCACCTCATATGGATGCACTACTTTATGGTTAGGTTCCTCAAGGATACGTACAACGGGTCGATCCCCTATTCCCTCGTTTTGGGAAGAGACGATTCCTTTTCTCCCATCATTCAGTTCCACAGTTAATCCGTTAGGATAAATGGCCACCGCCCGGCGAAAAGCCTCGATTATCTGTTTGTCGAACTTTTTCCCTGCACCTGCATATAAGATTTCCAAGCCCTCATGGGGAAGCATCGCCTTGCGGTAAACGCGATTAGATGTAACCGCATCGAATACATCGGCGACCGCAATGATTTTACCGTAATAATGAATTTCGTCCCCCCTGACCCCACGGGGATATCCAGACCCATCCAGCCTTTCATGGTGTTGATAGGCGCAATTCGCGACGATGAGTGAAACCGTATATACGTTTTTAATTAAATGAAATCCATACTCGGGATGCTTTTGAATTTGCTCAAACTCTTCCTCGGTTAGCTTACCCGGCTTTCTCAAGATATCCACTGGTACAAGCATCTTGCCGACATCGTGTAGAATGGCGCCCAGCCCAAGAACTTCTAACTGTTTTTTTTCTAGCTTCAATTCCATACCTAAAGCAAGTGTGTATAGCGTCACATTAAAGGAATGAGTAAAAATATAATCATCATATGTATAGACGTCAGCCAGTAAAGTCAGCAATTCGTTGCTGTTTTTCAACTCTTCCATGATACTTCGTACGAGATGGGTGAATTTCAACGCGGCCTTCTCGATGGTAAATGCACTATTCACCTTGACGCCATTTTTGATTTCCAGAAAAGTGGCTTCTATCGTTTGAAGGGCCTCTCGCCTTAGTTCCCCAGAAATCGGTGGCTTTGGCATGATGTCATCCGTTCTAGAATCTTGAATATAAACAAAGGGAATATTAAGGGCAACCAATCGATTGATCATTTTTTGTGTCAATGTTAGCCCCTCGCTCAAAAGGATGGTGCCCTGCTCATTATAGATGTTCATACCGAGCCGCTCTCCCGGATTAAGCGACGCTGTAATGGATAGCCTCATACTAATACTCCGTTTCAGATTCAAAATTTTAAATAGTTCCTTATAGAAAATATCGGCTATATTTGTGGAAATTCAACCTGAAACCTATTTATTTTTTTCAATTAAAAATAAGGCCCCCTCTATTTAAAGGAAAGCCTTTATAATTAAATCATTTTCATTAATGCCTTCCTTCCAATCATTCCCCGGTAAATGCCCTTTTCTTCAGCCTCCCACGTAACGGTTTCGAGAGGTGCATCCAGTAACTCTTCTATCGTTTTAACGCCTATAGCCCTTCCTGCAAGGATTTTCCGGTCCTTTAACGTTTCATTCAAAAGACCGACGTCTAATGCTCCGCACATGATATATCCCTTTTCGGATGCTACGGCAAGCAGATTGGTTTTGGGCAGTTGGACGGAGATGGCTAAGAATGTTTTGCTATCGATCATTATTGGCATCATGTTAATCAATTGGTTTCGCCCCCTCTTTCTCATATATTATGAAAAGGAGGGAGGAACCGTGATATATACCTAGTTGTCGGGATACATTTTTTTCAACTTCCATAAAAGGATATCACGTAAAAATTCTGGCATTAAGTACTCCTTTTGTTTGGAGCGCTGAATGCTTGGGAAGAAGTGCCCGAACGTAAACATATCTGGTAGGGCCAGTTTATAGGTTTGATCCGGTTGAATCTTTGTACCTTTCACGCTGATTTCTTTAACGATTCCGTTTTTCGTCCGTTTAAATTCTATTTGATCATAGTGCATGACTCCCATGATCTTTCCTCGGAATCCGAAGCCCTTCACCTGGATATGGGGCCACTCCTCATTTCGGGAAAGCATGAGGATTTCCTTCAATTCCCGGCCATTCACTTCAACGATGCACGGATTGATCGGATGGGGACAGATCTGGTGAATATCCCCTTTGGAGACGGGACCTTGTGGCAAGCCTTCCAATAACAGCCCAGCATTCACAAAGGAACAGTCCGCTTCGCTCCACTCTCGTAACGCTTCACCTAGAATCTTCGTAAGCGGCGACACTTTAAACCAATCATTCTCCAAAGGTTCAGGTAAGGATAGGACAACTTGTTTGAGAGCATCCCTCCCGACTTGGTTCATATCTTCAATCCAGCTCCGCTCGCCCTCCAATTCGGGAAGGTCGTTGGTATCGTAGAGCATGGCCGTCTTCTTGATTACTTCTTTTTTGTCATTAAGGGTCAATTCCACTTGACCAATATAAAACCCATATTTTCCCGCACCACAAAGTAATGCTTGGTTGACGAGTTTTCCTTGATGAAGAATATGATGGGTGTGAGCACCAAGAATGATATCTATTTCCGGAAAGTCTTCTGCCATTCTTTCGTCATCATGTATGCCCAGATGAGAAAGAACGATCACTACATCTGCCATTTCCTTGATCTTTTCTATCTGTTTTTGTAATTCCGCAAATGGATCGGCAATATGCCAATCCAATGCACGATAAAACTTTTGGAAAAAGGCGGTCAGCCCGATCATGCCAAGCTTTGTACCTTTTTTCGTGGTATGTATCCAGTAAGGAAGCGCCCATTGGGGCCTAGTATCGTTCAGGTAATAGATATTCGCTGCCAATACCTTGAAATGAGCTTTATTATACAAAGTATCCAACGCTTCATGAGGCAATGTAATGCCTTCGTTATTGCCGATTGTTACATATTGATAACCCGCTTCGTTCAGAAGGTCAATATTCCCCTTACCCATCGTACCTTCTGAGAATGGGTGCCAGCGGTCGACATGGTCTCCTATATCTAGTATGACCGCTTCCTCTCCCGTTTCTTGATGAAGTTGTCTTCTTTCTTTAAGAAACTTATCAATACGAGGCCAATTTTCAAAATGACTGTGAAAATCATTGGTGTGATATAGATGTATGATTTCTGACATCATTTTTCCCCCTCGTTATCCTGTTATACCTTGGTAAATAAGACGTAGCCCAATAATGATCAGAACCAATTTCAGCATGTTCTCAAGTGCTGAGCTGTTCAGGCGTGTATTCACAAAAGCTCCAAGTTTCGCACCAAGCCAAGCCCCTGGAATCAAGGCAATCACATATGGCCAATGAACATTCCCCAGAGAGATATGCGTGATGGAATTCGTAATGGAAGATAAAAATACCATGAACATCGATGTCGCCACAGCCACATGGGGCGGGAAGAAAAATACCAGCATCATGACCGGGACCATGAGCGATCCTCCGCCAATGCCAAATAACCCGGAACTGATCCCCACGACAAATGAGATGGATATGGCCACCAAGGGCTGATATCCATAAGTGGATGCCTGTCCATTTTTGTTTATATAAGTCTTGGTGATTTTTCCGGTCCCCGGTTTGAAGGTGATCGGTCGCAATCTATCTTTCACCAATAAGACGATGGCCATCACTATCATAAAAAGGCCGAAGTACAGCGAAAATGCATCCACATTGAGAACTTTGTTCACATAAGCTCCGATGATCCCCCCTGGGGCGCTTCCAGCAAAGAAAATGAGACCGGCCTTATAATCCACTACTTTATGCTTCATATAAGATAAAGTGGAAGCCAATCCAGTGAAAATCATGATGACTGTTGAAACACCAACCGCTACTTGTGGCGTCAAGGCGCCCATCACCTCTGTGGAGCTACCTAGAAATAAGAGCGAAGGCACTATGATGATTCCGCCCCCTAATCCTACAAGGGCCCCGATTGTACCCGCCAATAAACCCACACTAATTAATAATACCCATATCATGAAGAAATCCGCCTTTATCGATTTGTGAGCTAAAGCTCTTCTTCTAGTTTGCCCACCCAGTCTTTATTCATTATATAGTCCAAATTAAAACAAACCAAGTTGCTTAGGAGCCAATCCTTCATATGTAAGGCCTAGCAAATCGATAAATTGTTTGGCATTATCCGCCGCGTCCCCACCAGAGTTATTGTTGAACAATACATATACATCCTTACTCTGCTTTTCTAATAGGCGAAGTTTTCCCACCCAGTCGGTTAATTCCTGTTGGTTATAGCGATATAAATAGCGCACTTCCCGCCAGTTTGCTCCAGAAGCTGGTTTCTGCCAACCGTGGATATTGCGTCCATGAAAGCGTACTAACGTTTTATCTGGATGCGTAGCCTTGAGGACAAGGGGGATGGAACCTTCTCCTGCCTGTGGTTCGTCACATACCGTGTGAATCCACCCTTCTTGCTCGATGAACTCGAGTGTCTGCTGGACCCTATTCGGTCGGTACCAACTTTGGTTCCTGAACTCAATGGCCACAGGAATATCCCCCATCTCCGCCCTACACCATCGGAGATACTGAACATTCTCCCGTTTGCAATCAAACCATGGCGGAAACTGAAAAAGGACCATCGCGAGTTTACCCGACTTTTGAAAAGCTTCAAGAGATTCCCGGAATGCAGTGAACATCTCTTTTTTACTTTCAAAAGGAATCTCACCTCTTTGGTGACCAGTCATTCCCTGATAGGCTTTTACAACAAATTGAAAGGAATCTGGTGTCTCGGCTATCCACTTTTCTATATTCCGCCTCGGCTGAATGGCATAAAAAGATGCATCCACCTCAACCGTTGGAAAATGCGCTCCATATACCTTCAGCTTGTCACGAGTGGGAACTTTATCGATTGATAATGAATCATGGTCCCCCCAACCTGTTAAGCCAATGTATATCACTCTTCACCCCTCCTAAACCACTTACACTATACTTTTTTTACCCTTTCACTACTGACTTCAAAACGTATAAGCACTGTCACTCGATTCACTCTTCCTGCTTCTCATACGACTGGTTTCCTATTCCTTTATCATATCAAAATCTACCGGTTGTTACACATACATCCAGCAAGGATTCTTCCCTTTTAACCTATCATTTCGTGCAGATAATGAGTAAATGAAAAAGGCCCTTGGATAAGGACCTTTTTCAGACTTAATATTTTAGAACCATTCTAGCCAAAACGGTTCAGTTTATTCATCATGATGCCTAATCGCACCACTATGATCCCTTCCATGACTCTTAGAACGACTTCCGGAAACCGGCTGGGAGTTCGGTTCCCCCTTTTTCAGGAATATCCCAGTCAGCCCTAAAACAAGGCTAACACCGATTCCTACGAAAACCAATTCTTTATTCTGAATCAGCCAATCCACAATATCCACCTCTACCTATATGTACTTTCTTTTAAAGACAAAAAAAGTACCTGCTTGATTGGTACTTTCCCTTCAATCGTCTAAACCCTTTAAGAGGATCAACAGAAAAAAATAGAAGAAGACGAACTAAGTTCGCCTTCTTCGGGCAAAGGAAAACCGAAATGGCATGTGCACACCCGGTTTCCTTCACTTTATTCCATCTACAACGTTTGTTAAAAACATATATAGATGATTAACCAATAGAACCTTCCATTTCGAACTTGATTAAGCGGTTCATTTCTACTGCATATTCCATCGGAAGCTCTTTCGTGAATGGCTCAATGAAGCCCATGACGATCATTTCTGTTGCTTCTTGCTCAGAGATTCCACGGCTCATCAAGTAGAACAATTGCTCTTCTGATACTTTGGAAACCTTCGCTTCATGCTCAAGAGAAATGTTGTCATTTAAAATTTCATTGTATGGGATTGTATCAGATGTTGACTGATTATCCATGATTAATGTATCGCATTCGATATTTGAGCGGGCTCCCTCGGCTTTACGTCCGAAATGGACCATACCACGGTAAGTTACTTTCCCGCCTTGTTTAGAAATCGATTTTGATACGATTGTTGAAGAAGTGTTAGGTGCAAGGTGAATCATTTTCGCTCCTGCATCTTGATGTTGACCTTTACCAGCAATGGCAATGGATAATGTCATACCACGAGCGCCTTCGCCTTTTAAGATGACGGCTGGGTATTTCATCGTCAGTTTAGAACCGATGTTTCCATCAATCCATTCCATCGTTGCATTCGCATCACAAACCGCACGTTTCGTAACCAAGTTAAACACATTGTTAGCCCAGTTTTGAATTGTCGTATAACGGCAATATGCGTCTTTTTTGATGACGATTTCCACGACCGCACTATGAAGGGAATTGGTTGTATAAACTGGTGCTGTACAACCTTCAACATAATGAACGGATGCTCCTTCATCGACGATGATCAGCGTACGTTCGAATTGACCCATATTTTCTGAGTTAATACGGAAGTATGCTTGAAGCGGTGTATCCACTTTCACGCCTTTTGGTACATAGATGAATGATCCACCGGACCATACAGCTGAATTCAAGGCAGCGAATTTATTATCCGTTGGCGGAATCGTTTTACCGAAATGCTCGCGGAAGATATCTTCATTTTCACGAAGAGCGGAATCCGTATCTTTAAATACGATACCCATGTCTTCTAATTCTACCTTCATGTTGTGGTAAACCACTTCGGATTCATATTGAGCAGAAACCCCTGCTAAATATTTTTGCTCCGCTTCAGGAATTCCTAATTTATCAAACGTTTGCTTGATTTCATCAGGCACTTCATCCCATGATTTCTCGGACTTCTCAGATGGTTTCACATAGTAAGTGATTTCGTCGAAGTTCAAGCTTTTTAGGTCTCCGCCCCACTGAGGCATCGGCATATTGTAAAAATGCTCCAATGATTTCAAACGGAAATCTAGCATCCATTGTGGTTCACTTTTCATGCGTGAAATTTCTTCCACGATTTCTTTTGTCAGGCCGCGCTTTGAACGGAAGATGGAAATATCTTTATCCGCAAAGCCATATTTATAATCGCCAATTTCAGGCATCTTTTTAGCCATAGCTTGTATTCCTCCATTTCAAATGGCTGAATCTACAACAGCTCATTTAAATTTAATTATTCCTTTAAACCTTTTTCCATGGCCTTCCAGGCTAGAGTCGCGCACTTGATTCGTGCAGGGAACTTAGAGACCCCTTGAAGTGCTTCAATGTCACCAAGGTCGATTTCATCATCATACTCTTTTCCTTGTATCATTTCTGAAAAAGTCTTGGACATCGCTAAAGCCGTATCTATATCTTTTCCTTTGATGGCTTGAGTCATCATGGAAGCCGAGCTCATTGAAATCGAACAGCCATCGCCATCGAATTTAACATCACTGACCTTATTGTCTTCGATTTTCATCGTTAAACGAATACGGTCGCCGCATGTGGGATTATTCATATCGATGGTCAAACTTCCATCTTCAAGCATACCCTTGTTACGGGGTTTCTTATAGTGATCCATGATGACCTGACGGTAAAGTGTATCTAAGTTATCAAAAGACATTACTGAAATACTCCTTCGTTTTGACAAGCCCGGACACTAGCTTATCGATCTCTTCTTCCGTGTTATATAGATAGAAACTTGCTCTTGCTGTCGATGATACGTCCAGCCATTTCATTAAAGGCTGAGCGCAGTGATGACCGGCACGGACAGCGATTCCATCTGCATCTAGGACGGTAGCGACGTCATGTGGATGGACGTCATCTATATTAAAGGTTACTACACCGGCACGTTTTTTCGGATCTTTTGTGCCATAAATCGTAAGGCCTTCCACTTCAGACAACTTATCGATCGCATAGGCAGCAAGTTTGTGTTCATGCTGTTCGATTTGATCCATGCCGATTTCTTCCAAGAAATCAATGGCAGCACCAAGACCGATGGCACCTGCGATGATTGGAGTTCCGGCTTCGAATTTCCAAGGGAGTTCTTTCCAAGTAGATTCATACAAACCTACGAAGTCAATCATCTCTCCACCAAATTCAATCGGCTCCATTTTTTCGAGAAGTTCCTTTTTACCATATAATACGCCGATTCCAGTCGGACCGACCATTTTATGGCCTGAAAGAGCAAAGAAATCACAATCTAAATCACGGACATCCACTTTCATATGCGGTGTACTTTGCGCTCCGTCCACCACCATGATTGCATGATGTTCATGCGCGATCTTTGCGATTTCCTTAACAGGATTAATCACACCAAGCACATTGGAAACCTGCATGACAGACACGATTTTCGTGGCATCCGTAATGGTAGCCCGCACATCATCAAGCGAAATCGTTCCATCCTCTTGTAGCGGAATATATTTCAGTACAGCACCCTTTTCTTTAGCGAGCTGCTGCCATGGAATGATATTACTATGATGTTCCATATAGGAGATGACAATTTCGTCACCTTCTTTAATATTTGCACCACCGTAACTCTTCGCTACGGTATTTAAGGATGTAGTCGTTCCTCTAGTGAATATGATTTCTTCAGTAGAGGATGCATTGATGAATTTACGAACTTTTTCACGTGCACCTTCATACGCATCCGTAGCTTTTGTTCCAAGTGTATGCACACCACGGTGAACATTAGAGTTAAAACCGCGGTAATAATTTTCAATCGTTTCAATGACAGCAGCCGGTTTTTGAGATGTTGCAGCGCTGTCTAAATAAACTAATGGCTGACCATTGACTTCTTGATCTAATATCGGAAAAAGCTTACGAATTTCGTATGGGTTCATTACTGTACTTTCCTTTCAATGACCTCGACTAGTTGTTTTCTAACTCCTTCGATTGGAAGTTGATTCACAACAGGGGCCAAGAATCCGTGAATGACAAGTCTTTCTGCTTCTTTTTTCGCGATACCACGACTCATCAAGTAATAAAGTTGAAGGGGATCAACACGGCCGACAGACGCAGCATGTCCTGCCGTAACATCATCCTCATCGATTAACAGGATTGGGTTAGCGTCTCCACGTGCCTTTTCACTTAACATCAATACACGTGATTCCTGTTCCGCATTGGCCTTTGTTGCACCATACTCTATTTTACCAATACCATTAAAGATGGTTGATGCACTGTCTTTCATAACACCATGCTTAAGGATGAAGCCTTCAGAGCGTTTTCCGAAATGAACAACGGCTGTCGTGAAGTTTTGTTTTTGTTCCCCGCGTCCAACCACTACGGATTTTGTATCTCCGTAAGAGCCATCACCTATTAGATTGGTTGTATTATCTGAAATCGTATTACCATCGTTCATCAATCCAAGTGCCCACTCAAGACGAGCATCGCGTGCAACTACCCCACGACGGTTCACATATGTTGTGAATCCTTTGGATAGAGTGTCAACAGCGCCATATTCCACTTTCGCATTTGCATTCGCAAACACTTCGGTTACGATATTAGCGATGCCTTCATTAGACTCAACGGCCGAGAAGTAGTTCTCCACGTATGTTACAGAACTATTATCTTCCGCTACGATCAATACGTGATTGAACAGTGTAGTTTCAGGATTATCCACCAAGAATACTGCTTGGATTGGTTCTTTGATTTCTACATTTTTCGGAACATATAGGAATGCTCCCCCGTTAAGCAATGCAGCATGTAGAGCCGTTAAACGGTGTTCATTCACTTTCACGCCATCTTTCATGAAATACTTCTGTACTAACTCAGCATGATCTCGAGCCGCTGTGAAAATATCCATGAAGATAACGCCTTGTTCTTTTATAGCTGCTGACAAATTAATATGTGCCGGCGTATTATTGCGTTGAATGTATAGATTTTCATTTTCTTCAATGATCGATTTAATCTCTTTTGGAAGTTCTTCTAAAGAAGCAAATGCTTCACTTTCAACCGTATGGGTTTTGAATGAAGTGAAATTCCATTTATCTATCTTCGTTTTATCCGGTCTAGGCATCGGAAGCTCTTCTAAATCTGAAAAAGCTTTGATTCGAAGGTCTGATAGCCAAGATGGCTCATTATTTTTTGTTGAATAAGAGCTTATGTCCTCTTTTTCAAGCGATAATTTCATTTCTGTAGTCATTGCAAATCCTCCTACTTACGCTTCTTCGCCAACAGTTTCGTCTTCAATGCCCAATTCTTGTTTAATCCAGTCATAACCTTCTGCTTCTAGTCGTGCAGCTAATTCAGGACCGCCTGATTTAACGACGCGACCTTGCATCATAACGTGTACGTAATCAGGTGTGATGTAGTTTAGTAGACGTTGGTAGTGAGTGATGATCAAGCAACCGAAGTCTTCTCCACGCATTTCATTGATTCCTTTAGAAACGACTTTAAGTGCATCGATATCAAGACCTGAGTCAATTTCATCCAAAATGGCGATTTTTGGTTGAATCATCATTAATTGAAGGATTTCATTACGTTTTTTCTCTCCGCCAGAGAATCCTTCATTCAAATAACGTTGAGCCATATCTTCATCCATTTCAAGGAATTCCATGTTTTTATCCATTTGACGGATGAATTTCATAAGTGAAACTTCGTCGCCTTCTTCACGGCGTGCATTGACAGCCGAACGCAAGAAGTCTGCATTTGTAACACCACTGATTTCACTTGGATATTGCATAGCAAGGAAAAGACCAACACGAGCACGTTCGTCAACTTCCATTTCCAATACGTCTTCACCATCAAAACTGATGCTTCCGCTTGTTACTTCATATTTAGGGTGACCCATGATTGCTGAAGATAAAGTGGATTTACCTGTTCCGTTCGGCCCCATGATTGCATGGATTTCTCCGCCTTTTACTTCCAGGTTAACCCCTTTTAAAATTTCTTTGCCTTCTATTGATACATGAAGATCTTTTACCGTTAATGTTGAACCTGACATAATAATACCTCCGTGAACTTAATTCCTATTTTATTACAGAAAGTGAAAATCACTTTCTTGACTATAGTTTTCAAAAAATCATTCTCACTTTATTCTCATTACAATTTTATAACAAATCCAATTTAGAATCAACTAATATAGATGGAGGTTTTTACTCGCTAGGGAGTGGAAACCTGCCCTATTGTTATAAAACGACCGTATAAAGGCTTTTCACTGCAAATATGCCCTTATTTTAGTTTTCGTTAATGTAAGCTAATTATTCGGGATTCCATTCATAATAAGATATTCCCGAAAAGTTCAAGGGGAAGACGGTTGGCCCTTATCATGAAAAAAATCGATCTGCAGGAGTAATGAGCAGGATCCGGTACGTACAACAGATCACTTTTCATTTTACCTCTACAGACCGATTTTTGAAAGACTCTAATATATGCTTATCCGTGGATTTTACGTTGTAATTCCAGAACCATTTTATTGCATTGCTCATGTTCCCTATCTCTTACTTTTTCAACCTCGATACGAAGGTCTAAATTTCTGCTGTATTCACTGTACCCAACCCCATGTGATAACTGCATAGCTTTTTCCATTTCGCTCGTTACGTTTAAATCTAAAGTATTGATAGTGAACCATCCTTTCAAATTTGTGAATCATTTTGTTTCTTCGTCTATTCTATACCCTTTGCTTTCAACTTTAAACCCCAACTTAAAAACGACCTGGAAATCCAGGTCGTCTTTCGTTGCTTTATTCCTTTGCAGGTACGACTGCACCCTCATATTCCTCAAGAATGAAATCTTGAATTTCTTTGGAATGTAATACTTCCACAAGCGTCTTGATTTCTTCTTTGTCTTCGTCACCTTTATTAACAGCGATCACGTTCACATATGGTGATTCAGAATCTTCTATTGCAATGGAATCTTTAAGTGGATTCAAGCCAGCGTCGATTGCATAGTTAGAGTTGATTAGGACCGCATCTCCTTCGCCACTTTCATAGATCTTCGGAAGTAATGCCGCTTCATAATCTGCATCGAATTTAATGTTCTTCTTATTCTCGACAATATCTTTTACTGTAGCTGTCGTTTTATCAATGCCTTCTTTAAGAGTAATCAGGCCATTCTTTTCTAAAAGTGATAAGGCACGTCCATGGTCTGCAACAGAGCTGCTTAAAATGATTGTTGCTCCTTCTGGAAGCTTATCAATGCTTTTATATTTTTGTGAATACAAAGCAATTGGTTCAATATGGATGCCGCCTGCATTAACAAAATCATATCCATTTTCCTTAATTTGAGATTCTAAATAAGGAATGTGCTGGAAGTAGTTCGCGTCCAGTTCTTTATTGTTCAAAGCCTTGTTTGGCAAGATATAGTCTTGGAATGTTTCCACTTCCAATTCAATGCCTTTTTCTTTAAGAAGAGGAATCGCTTTTTCAAGAATCTCTGCATGTGGTACATTCGATGCACCCACCACTAACTTCTTCGTATCATCGCCACTACCTGTATCTTTCTCTTTATCCGTTCCGCAAGCCGCCAATGCAATTGATAAAACTAGAACGAATGCAAACCCTAAAAACTTTTTCATCCTTTTCATCTCCCCTTATCTTTTATCCAATTTAGAAGTAATCACATCACCGATAATCTGTATGATGAAGACAATAATTAATATGACAATCGTCGCTACCAGGGTAACGTCGTTGTGATTCCGTTGATAACCGTCCAGATAGGCTAAGTTACCCAATCCACCAGCCCCGATGACACCTGCCATTGCCGTGTATCCAACCAATGCAATCGATGTTACCGTGATGCCTGATATAAGGGCCGGCATCGATTCTGGAAGGAGGACCTTATAAATGATGGTGCTGGTTTTGGCTCCCATTGATTTAGCCGCTTCAATCACGCCTTTATCAATCTCACGAAGGCCGATTTCGACCATCCGCGCATAAAACGGTGCTGCACCGATAATGAGTGCTGGTAATGCCGCATTCTCACCAATCATGCTACCGACAAGTAATTTGGTGAACGGAATTAATAATACAATCAAGATAAGGAATGGAATCGAACGGAAAATATTAACGAAAGCACTTAACACACCGTTAACGCCCCGATTCTCCCACATATTCCCCTTGCCTGTTAAAAACAGAAGCAACCCCAATAGTATCCCTATAAAAAAGGTCGCTACAACTGAAATACTTGTCATATACAGCGTTTCTTTCGTCGCTTCTATGATGTCTTCCCAATCTACATTCGGCAATAATTCTTCAAGCATGAGTAATCACCTCCACGCCTACCTGCTGTGCTTTTATGAATTCGATTGCGCGGAGCATTTCATCTTCACTGCCATCAAGGTGGATGAACAATGTTCCATATGAGCCGCTTCTCGTTTGTGATATCTTCCCCTGGACAATGTTCACATCCAACTCAAAATTACGTACCAATTTTGTGATCAACGGGCTTTCTGCATGATCCCCCACGAATGTCAGTTGAATCACTTTTCCTGCTGGATACCGTTCAAACAAATGCTCCATCGTTTCTTTTGTCTCTTCTGGTTCTGTCACCTGCTGAACAAAACGCTTAGTCATCTGTTCTTTAGGGTTTCTGAATACTTCCAGGACAGCTCCCTGTTCGACTACCCGTCCACTTTCCATCACAGCCACTCGATTGCAAATCTTCCGAATGACATGCATCTCATGTGTAATCAAGACAATGGTTAAACCAAGGCGTTGATTTATATCCACAAGCAATTCCAGGATGGAATCGGTTGTCTGGGGATCTAGAGCGGACGTGGCCTCATCACACAAAAGCACTTTCGGGTTATTGGCAAGAGCCCTCGCTATTCCCACCCTTTGCTTCTGTCCACCACTTAGCTGCGATGGATACGCTTTTTCTCTTCCTTCCAATCCAACTAACTTAATGAGTTCATTGACGCGCTTGATGCGTTCTTGCTTGGAGATGCCCGCAATTTCCAGAGGAAAGGATATATTTTCTTGAACGGTCCTTGACCACAAGAGATTAAAATGCTGAAAAATCATGCTAATCTCTTGACGGGCTTTACGAAGCTTAGACCCTTTAATTGTTGAAACTTCATTTCCCGCAACGTTCACGGAGCCCTCAGTAGGCCGTTCCAACCCATTCAGCATACGTATGAGCGTACTCTTGCCAGCCCCACTGTATCCGATGACTCCGAAAATCTCGCCTTTATTTATTTCTAAATTCACACTATTCACGGCATGAATCGTTTCGCTATTTGCTTTTCCTGTTCGAAAAAGTTTACTGACGTTTGACAATGTAATCATGTATGCTCACCTCTTTATCCAATTAAGCCTATGAATTTAGTCGATTTATTTTTATGGCCTCCTGATGAATCTATCCAACTATGATTCAAAGAAAATAGAAAAAGCCCTTCTGCATGAGCAGAAAGGCAGGGAAAAGCAGGCCTTCCTCTCATCTCCCAAAGCCTCTACGCTTTGTGTGAATTGGCACCTTTCCAAGGAAAATCCTTGTCGGTTGCCGGGTTTCAACGGGCACATCCCTCCACCTCTCTTGATAAGAGCTATATATGGACTATTCTTTTTTGTCTTAACATTCACTTTACTATGTCTGAAATTTTAACACAGATAAAAAAGGAGTGCAATGTAAAATCCTAGGGTGTACCTGTTTCTCCATTAAACTCTTTGAGAATTCACTGACACGATATTCGTCGCTTTTTCAATCGCTTGCTCTAGATCTTCAAGTAAATCGTCTACATTTTCAATACCGATTGAAAGGCGAACCTGGTCGGCACTGACACCGGCCTTGACCAGTCCTGCATCATTCAATTGCTGGTGAGTTGTACTTGCTGGGTGGATGATTAGGCTTTTAGCATCCCCGACATTGGCGACATGCGACCATAACTCAACCGAATTGATGAGTGTGGAACCTGCTTCACGTCCCCCCTTAATTCCAAACGTCACCACAGATCCGGCTCCCTTAGGCAAGTATTTATCTGCAAGGGCTTTATCGGGATGATCATCGTTACCCGGATAAGAAACCCATGAGACTGCCGGATGGTTCTCCAAGTATTGAATGACTGTCCTCGTATTCAACAGGTGTTCCTTCATCCTGACATGGAGCGTTTCCAGGCCAAGCGTGAACTGGAATGCACTTTGAGCACTTAACGTCGGTCCCAAATCCCGAAGCAATTGCACACGCGCTTTCGTAATAAAGGCAGCAGGCCCTACCGCTTCGGAATAGACAAGTCCATCGTAACTAGGGTCAGGTTCCGTAAAGCCTGGATAATTAGGCGAATTCCAATCGAATTTACCACCGTCGATGATGACTCCCCCTAATGTCGTACCATTACCCAATAGCCACTTTGTAGCTGAATGGATGACAATATCCGCCCCAAAGTCAATTGGTCGGCACAGATACGGCGTTGCGAAAGTGTTATCAATAATAAGAGGTATCCCTGCTTCGTGGGCTATTTCCGCCACTGCTTCGATATCAAGAACCCTTAAGCTTGGGTTGCCGATTGTTTCGGCAAATATGGCCTTCGTTCGTGGAGTGATTGCCCGTTTGAAATTTTCCGGATCATCAGGTGAGACGAATTTCACTTTGATTCCGTATTTAGGGAGTGTATTTTCAAATAAATTATAGGTCCCGCCGTACAGTGTTGAAGCAGAAACGATTTCATCCCCCATACCAGCGATATTAAGGATGGAAAGGGATATAGCGGCCATGCCGCTTGCAACTGCCAATCCACCGATTCCCCCTTCTAACAGGGCCATTCTTTCTTCAAAGACACTGACAGTGGGATTGTGAAGCCTCGTATAGATGTAACCATTCTCTTTTAATCCAAATAGATTCGCTGCATGATCTGTATCTTTGAACAAATAAGCATTACTTTGATAAATGGGCACGGCGCGGGCACCCGTTTCGTCGACTTTTAAACCGCCATGCACACTCAACGTCTCAAAGCGGAATTTTTTTTCTGTCATTATATTCTCCCCTTCTTCCATTGTTTTAGTAGGAATTAAAGCGATATTGCCTCATCTCTTGTTATATGCAAGGAACCTTATAATATGAAGAAGTCGGAATTTCCCGCCGGGGTCGATAGAGATTTCCCTATTGAACGATGTCGCTTGGATAAGCGCGTTTTGTAAATGGCAAACATTCCATCCTCGTGTATGATGCGTCTATAACGTATGTACTTCATACAAAATATAGCACTTTAGTAGCAGGTAGTCAATTAGTTATTAGAATATTCAATCATTAATACGAATGCTATATTCCCCCCATGACTTCAACAAAAAAACCAATCCATGTAGGATCGGCTTTTAGCTTATCTCTTTCAGCAATCCATACAAATAAGGAACAGACTGAAAGGCATATATTTTTTTTGTCATCTTTCCTTTTTCAAAAAGCAAAAGACAGGGTACGCTCTCAATTTCATATCGCTCAGCCAATGTCTGGACATAATTCATGTTCATTTTTCCAGCCTTCATTTCCGGGAACAGCTCTAGTGTTATGGAAAGCATTCTTGAAGCCACCTGGCAGGTTCCACACAAAGGTGTGTATAGATATAAGCTAAAAGTGTTCCCTTGATCAACAGCTTGCTTAAAGTCTTCTTCTTTCCATTCCTCCATCAGTTACTCTTCCATCCTTTTACTTGTAAATTTAGTTTTCACTTTCATATTTGCAGCTAGTAGCACGGAAGCGATGTGATGTTCTGGGGTATCCTCGACTTCCTTGTACATCCTATCTATGTACAAATGCCTTGCTTCCGGCAGTTCCCGACGAAATTGTTTCCTTAGCTTTTCCCCTGACTCATCTGCGTCAAAAAGGATATAAACGTCCCGGCCTATCAATTCATCCACCATTTCATCCAACTTCGTTAAAGAAATGGTGCCATTGGTACATCTGATTTCCACTTCTTCGTCCAGAACGGATGCCACTTTGCGCTTGTCTGAAAGGCCTTCAACCATGATCACTTTATCGGGTACATCCCATTCCATCTCATCACCCCGTCTCCACTCAAATTGAAAAAGAGCAGGCTTAATTAAAGCCTCCCCCTCACCTTACTTACCCGTTTATCAGGCTATCATATTCGTTTGCACTCATCAGTTTTTCAACTTCACTGCTGTCTGATGGTTCAAGGACGATCATCCATGCTTTTTCAAACGGAGATTCATTAACGAATTCAGGATTGTCATTTAACTCTTCATTGATTTCAATGACCTTGCCGCTAATAGGAGCATAAAGTTCAGAAACCGTTTTAACGGATTCTACACTACCAAAGGGCTCGTTCGCTTTCAGTTCAGATCCGACCTCTGGAAGTTCAACAAAAACGATGTCCCCAAGTTCAGACTGGGCGAATGCAGTAATCCCTATGCGTACTGTACCCTCTTCCGTTTTGACCCATTCATGTTCTTTTGTATAACGAAGTTCTTTTGGCGTTGACATATTAATTCCCTCCATATTACAGCTTATATTTTATCTATTACATTATAAGGTAGATTCTTTGTTATGATAAGGAATTATCCAAATGTTTTGTAAAGTCTTAGCTCCAGGTCTGATCGAATTGTTCTTCTTTGAAACCTACTGTCACTTTTGAACCGTCCGTCACAATTGGTCTTTTCAAAAGCATGCCATCCGTAGCCAATATATCGAGCATCTCTTTCTCTGAAGCTTCTTTCAGTTTGTCTTTTAAACCGAGCTCGCGATATTTTTGCCCGCTCGTATTGAAAAACTTCTTCAACTCTAGTCCACTACTTTTATATATTTGTTCAATTTCTGCCCGAGAAGGGGGATTTTCCACGAGATGAATCGCTTCATATTGCAACTCATGACGATCCAGCCACTTCTTTGCATTACGGCATGTGCCGCATTTTGGGTACCAGTATAAAGTTAAGCCCATCGTTTCACCACCTTCCCTTAGAATACCCGTTTTTTTGGGGCAATACAACGATAGACCCTCTCTTCGCATCCCCATGAAAAACCTACAAAATAAATCAAGGGAATACCCGATATGGGCATCCCCTTGATTAAGACTTTAAGAATTAAAGTGCATATTTTTCATTTTCGATTACTTTGACGGAAGCTTCACGTTTTTTCGCAATAACATTGATTGGATTATGTCTAGTCAACTTGCGAAGGGAAGAAAGCATGATGCGCAACGTATCGCCAGTTTCAACAGCAATCAACGTTTCTTTTGCATGTTGCTCGATTTCATTGAAAGCTTCTTGAACGAAGATTTCAGTGTAAAGCACTTTTTGTTGGTTCTTTTCTAGACCTGTAGTCGCGATTGCTTTTTCCGTACGTAGCACCACTGATTCAGCAGCATAGGCAAGAGATACGATATCAGCAATATTTGAAAGGATTTCTTGTTCTTGATCAAGTTTTTTACCGAATTTTTGTGCAGCAAGGCCTGCAGCCAGGATGCCAATTTTCTTAGCATTTCTAACCAGCATTTTTTCTTGTGCCAACGGCTCATCGCCTGGCTCTTCCGGCATCATCATCATTAACTCTTCTTGTAAGCCTTGTGCTTTTTGAAGAAGAGGAAGTTCACCTTTAAGTGCCTTTTTCAGGAATGTGCCTGGAACGAGCAAGCGGTTGATCTCATTTGTCCCTTCAAAGATGCGGTTAATACGAGAATCACGGTACGCTTTCTCAATTTCATATTCTTGCATGAAGCCATACCCACCATGAAGCTGAACCCCTTCATCAGTTACATAATCCAACACTTCCGAAGCGAAGAATTTATTCAATGAACACTCGATTGCGTATTCAGCAACGGCTGCGGCCATGGATTTACCGTCTTTTACTTGCTCATCAGTCAGTTTGCTTTGTCTTTGGTCATAAAGGCCGACCGTACGATAAACAGAGCTTTCCGCGGCATAGATTTTAGAAGCCATCGTCGCTAATTTTTCTTTTGTTAGGTTGAAATCAGAAATTTTCGTTTTGAACTGCTGACGCTGATTTGTATAAGCAGCTGTAAGTTCAAGAGCACGTTTTGAACCGCCTACTGCACCGACACCCAATTTATAACGTCCGATGTTCAAGATATTGAAGGCAATGACATGGCCTTTACCCGCGACACCTAGAAGGTTCTCAACCGGAACGGCTACATCTTCAAGGATCAATGTACGTGTAGAAGAACTCTTAATGCCCATTTTCTTTTCTTCGGCACCTGTAGATACACCAGGATATTCACGTTCTACGATGAAAGCGGAAAACTGTTCGCCATCGATTTTTGCGTAAACACAGAATACATCTGCAAATCCTGCATTCGTGATCCATTGTTTTTCTCCATTTAAAATATAATGAGTGCCTTCTGCATTCAATTTTGCCGTTGCTTTCGCACCCAACGCATCAGATCCCGAGCTCGGTTCAGTTAAAGCATATGCCGCAATTTTTTCACCTGTTGCAAGTAGTGGAAGGTATTTTTGTTTTTGCTCTTCATTACCGAATAATACGATTGGTAAAGAGCCGATTCCTACGTGCGCACCGTGCGTAATTCCGAATCCGCCAGCAAGTGCCATTTTTTCCGTAATTAATGCAGAGCTGATTTTATCAAGGCCAAGACCGCTATATTCTTCTGGTACGTCAGCGCCTAGTAAGCCAATTTCCCCAGCATGCTTCAGCAATTTTACAGAACGGTCAAATTCATGGTTTTCTAAGTGTTCAACTTGCGGAAGGACCTCGTTCACTACGAAATCTTCAGAAGTTTTGGCAATCATTTTGTGCTCATCAGAATAATCCTCTGGTGTAAACACTTGATCATACGTAATATCTTCGACTAAAAATGCTCCACCTTTAATCAAGTTTTCTGTTGTTGGATTGGACATAAAAATTCCTCCTATATGGTAAGTTTCATTATAATAAGTTTCATTGAAGGCCGGATACAGTGATTATACCTGCATCCGGATAAAAGGTTCTAAGCTAATAATTCGAATACTCCGGCAGCACCCATACCGCCGCCGATACACATGGTGACTACTCCGAATTGTTGGTTTCTGCGTTTCATTTCATGAAGCAGGCTTAGGGTCAATTTGGCACCCGAACAGCCAAGTGGATGACCAAGGGCGATGGCCCCTCCATTGACGTTGACAATCTCTTCGTTCAAGCCAAGCTCCCGGATGATTTGAATGGATTGAGAAGCGAACGCCTCATTCAATTCGAACAAACCGATATCAGATAGCTCAAGCCCTGCAAGTTTTAATGCTTTAGGAATCGCAGCGATTGGGCCGATCCCCATGATTTCAGGCGGAACTCCCGCTACCGCAAAGGAACGGAACTTACCAATTGGCTTCATGCCTAAAGAGGAAGCTTTCTCTCCCTCCATCACCATGACGGCAGCAGCTCCATCACTTGTTTGCGATGAATTTCCTGCGGTAACGGATCCAGTTACAGAAAATGCCGGTCTTAGCTTTTTAAGGACTTCGACTGTCGTCCCCTCACGGACGCCTTCATCTTGAGTGAATTGAAATTTCTTTTCCTGCAGTTTCAAATCCGGACCTACAGAACGGAGAGTTACGTCTACCGGAACGATTTCATCAGAGAATTTCCCTTCTGCAATGGCCTTCGCCGCTCTTTGATGGCTGCGTACAGCAAATGCATCTTGGTCATCACGGGAAATCCCATATTTATTCGCTACAGCTTCGGCTGTGTGCCCCATACCCATGTAATACTCAGGCGCCGTTTCAGCAAGATGTGCGTTCGGACGGGTAACATGGCCCATCATAGGCACTAGACTCATAGATTCTGCGCCACCTGCTATGACCGTATCGCTTTGGCCGAGCATGATTCGTTCCGCTCCATATGCAATGCTTTGCAAACCACTCGAACAGTAACGATTGATGGTAATGGCCGGCACCGTGTATGGCAAGCCAGCCAATGCTCCGATATTCCTTGCCATATTCAGGCCTTGCTCTGCCTCTGGCATCGCACAGCCGATGATCAAATCATCGATATTGCCTTCATAATTTCCAGCACGCTTCAACGTTTCCTTTACCACAAGAGCCCCTAAATCATCTGGACGAACGTTAGCAAGAGAACCTTTTTTTGCTCTTCCTACCGGAGTCCTTGCTCCAGCTACTATTACTGCTTCTTTCATGAGGATCCCCCTTACTTCATTTTTAAGCTATCAACCTATTGAACTTTAGTTATTTGACTCTATCTTTGGACGATCAATTAGTTACGAAGTGGTTTTCCCTTAACAAGCATGTGTTGCATCCTTTGTTGTGATTTCGGTGTTGAAATCAATTTTAAGAATGCTTGTTTTTCTAGGTCCAGGATATATTGTTCATCTACTTCTGTACCGAATGGAAGTTTCCCACCAGCCAGGACATACGCAAGCTCTTTAGCGATGACTAGGTCATGCTCGGAGAGGAAGCCTGAAAGACGCATCGCTTCTGCCCCTAAAAGAAGTGCGGCATAACCGGTCTCACCAACCACAGGGATTTTCGTGCGGGTTGGTGCTGTGTAACCTTGGTCATACATCGAAATGACGGACTGCTTCGCATCATATAACTGATGGTCGGAATTCACACTGATTCGATCGGAAGCACCAAGGAAATTATTTTCCCGCGCCTCTTCGGCAGAAGTAGAAACCTTAGCCATGGCAACCGTTTCAAATACCCGATTCGCTACCTTCTGCAAATCAAAGTCGACGCCTTTTGGCATGCTCTTCAATGTTTTCACATAAAGTTCTTTGGTTCCGCCACCACCAGGTATCAAGCCAACGCCAGCTTCCACTAGACCCATATACGTTTCCGTAGTCGCCTGAATGCGTGCGGCAGGAAGGGAAACTTCTGCACCTCCGCCAAGCGTCATATTGAATGGCGCTACGACGACAGGGACCGCACTATATTTAATTTTCAACATCGCTTTTTGGAATTGGCTGATCACCATATCCAATTCGAATATATTGTCATCCTGGGCTTCCATCAACATCATGGCGATATTGGCGCCTACACAGAAGTTTTTGCCTTGGTTTCCAATGACCAAGCCTTTATAATTTGCTTCGGCCTCATCAACAGCCGCATTGATCATCTGCATGATATCAAGACCAATTGCATTGTTCGGTGACGTGAACTCAAGAAGTACGACTCCGTCTCCAATATCAATCAAACTTGCACCACTGTTTTTCTTGATTACGCCTTTTTGCTTCTTGATCGCTTTCAGGTTGATCACCTTTGGATTCTCAAGAAGTTCCTTATATTCACCATTGTGATAGTAGGAAACTACACCATTTTCTTCTTTATAGAATGAAGTGATGCCTTTTTCCAGCATTTCCTTCACCCATTGAGGAACAGTGACACCTTCTTGTTCTAAGCGTGCTACTGATTTTTCGACACCAATTGCGTCCCACGTTTCGAAAGGTCCTGTAGACCAACCGAAGCCCCATTTCATTGCCTGGTCAATTGCCACAATATCGTCAGCAATGTCTCCTAGTAGTTGTGCAGAATACACAAGGGCTGGATTCAACACATTCCAAAGCAGGAGGCCAGCACGGTCATCACTATAAACAAGCGCTTTCATTTTATTAGAAAGACCTTTTGCCTGTTTCGCCATTTCTATAGAAGGCGTTTTCAGTTTTTTCCGTGGTTCGTATTCAAGTGTTTCAGGATTCAGTTCAAGGATTTCCTTGCCTTTTTTCAGGAAAAATCCTTGTCCGGATTTGCTTCCAAGCCAACCGTTTTCAAGCATTTTATTCATGAAATCCGGGATGCGGAAAACTTCCTTTTCCTCTCCTTCAACCTGGTCATATACATTCTTCGCAACATGTGCAAAAGTATCAAGACCCACTACATCAAGCGTACGGAATGTTGCGCTCGTCGCCCTGCCAATCAATGGACCTGTTACAGAATCCACTTCACCCACGCTGTATCCGCCTTTTTGCATTTCACGAAGGGTAACAAGCAGACCATACGTACCGATGCGGTTGGCGATGAAATTCGGTGTATCTTTGGCTTCGACCACTCCTTTACCAAGAACGTCTTCACCAAATTGCTTCATATATTCAAGTACTTCAGGAGCAGTGGCTTTCGTAGGAATGACTTCCAAAAGTTTTAAATAGCGTGGAGGGTTGAAAAAGTGAGTTCCCAAGAAATGCTTTTGGAAATCTTCAGAACGTCCCTTGGCCATCGCCTCAATTGATATACCTGATGTATTGGAAGAAATGATGCTGCCCGGTTTACGGTATTTATCAACCTGAGCAAACACACTCTGCTTCACATCAAGTCTCTCCACGACCACTTCAATTACCCAATCTACTTCATTTAAACGGCTTATATCATCTTCCAGGTTCCCCGCTTCAATCAAGGCCAGATTGCCTTTTGCTGATAACGGAGCTGGTTTTTGTTTTAGAAGTTTAGTAATCGCAGTCTGACTAATGCGGTTACGTACTTGTTTATTTTCTAATGTAAGACCTTTTTTCTTCTCGTCCTCCGTGAGTTCACGAGGTACAATATCCAATAATAAAGTCGGAATGCCGATGTTAGCAAGGTGTGCAGCAATCCCTGATCCCATAACTCCTGACCCTAGAACAGCAGCCTTTCGTATTTGTCGAACCAAGTTCATATCCCCCTTACACAATGTATTGAATGAATGCTCATTCATTTTTGCCCTAAAAAATTTTTGAATATTTATTCTTATTACTAATATAGAATAAATTTGGAAATTCTGCAATGATTAAACAGGAAAAATTAAATATTTTTATCGTAAAACCCTTGGTTAGTTTTCACTCTTTAGAAGAAAATAACGAACAGGAGGTGACGTATACTCATGAAGCATAAAGATAATCCTTCCAAAGGAGCCGTAAGTGCCGCAAGCGTGAAAGGAAACGCGGGTCCTGGCGGTGAACGTAACAACGGAAAGAATAAGGTGAACAGCCAGAACAATCAATTTAAAAAATAGAGTCCAAAGTAGAGTAGCCGTCCCTTATCCGGGCCGGCTCTTACACCTGCTATCTCTTCCATATCCCCTTTAAAACGAAGGCAACATTGGCTGGCCTCTCCGCTAGGCGGCGCATGAAATATCCGTACCAATCCGTACCATATGGAACATACACCCTAACCTTATAACCCTCATCAGCTAATTCCAATTGCTTTTCATTCCGGATGCCGTATAACATTTGAAATTCGAACCGATCCGGGCTGATGCCATGTCTCTTGACGAGGTTTTTCGTGTAATCAATGATTTTATCATCATGGGTGGCGACCGCCGTATAGTTCCCATTTAGCAGATGCTTTTTAATGATTTTCTTGAAGTTTGCATCCACCTTCTCTTTTTCTGGGAAGGCGATGTCACTTGGTTCTTTATAAGCTCCTTTAACCAGTCGAAGATTCGGATGGAGGAAATTCAACTCGTCGAGATCTTTCTCCGTCCGATAAAGATATGCTTGTATAACCGTACCAAGATCATTATATTCAGCTTTTAGTTTTTTGAACACTTCTAATGTTGGCTGACAGCGCGGAAAATCTTCCATATCTAGCGTAACGAATACCCGGGCGGCTTTTGCTTCTTCTAAAATCCTTCTCATATTCTTCATGACAACATGTTCCGAGATATCCAAACCCATCGAAGTAAGTTTCAATGATAATTGGGAATCGAGACCATGCTCGGAAATGGCTCGAATCGCATCGATGCACTGGTTTGCCATCTCTTCTGCTTCCTGCTCATGATCTATGAATTCACCTAGATAGTCTATCGTCACAGATAACCCTTTCCGATTTAGTTCTGCAATGACCTTAGTCGCTTCATCCAAAGTTTCTCCGGCAACAAAGCGGGCTGCCCCAAAACGCAATCCATATCTCCGTGCAGCCTTAATTAATGGTTTATTCTTCGATAGGTAGAGAAAGAAGTTCCTCATTAGTTCCATCTGCGTTCCCTCCAAATCCCCGTTTGGAAAAATAGATGTTAGGGTTAGGCTCTTATATCCTTCATGTATATTCAGTCACTTGCTCTTCTCGAATATAAAATTAAAAACAGGGGAAATTAATCTCGTTCAGACCACAATGAAGGAGGTAAGATGATGGAACAACAAAACTCGATGAACAACCAGCAACAAACGACCGGTTTCATGAAACAGCCACCCGAAATGGTATCTGTAAAAGATAGTATGTACCTTACCGATATGCTTTCCTGGAACTTGATTGCGATTAAAAAAGCACACTTTTACGCGAAACAATGTAAAGATCCTCAAATCATAGACGCTTTAACCCGCTGTGGACAGATGCATCAACGTCATTACGACACCATCTTGTCCCACTTAAATCCAAACCAACAGCAAAACCAACAACAATTCCAGTAAAGGAGGTTTCTTGATGCCTAATCAAAACAAGGTCCAAAATCCCGAATCAACCATTGCCAAGACGCCAGAAATGAATGATCGCGATTTTACAAATGATATGTTGGCAACAGAGAAGTATTTCTGTAACTCTTATTCAGTTGCCCTCCATGAGATGAGTAACCAAGCTTTATTTCAAGATATTTTCTCGGTCTCTAAGGAAACCCAGGAAATGCAACGGGAACTTTATAACCTGATGTTCGAAAAAGGATGGTATGGCTTGGAAAAGGCACAAACTGATAGTTTAGGCCAGTCCTACCAGCAGTTCTCTGGATATAAAGATCAATTCCCATCCGGTTCAAAGCTTCAATAACTATAAAAAACGCCGGCCATGGTGAATGGCCGGCGTTTTTTATATATCCGTCGAAAACATGTACTTTTTATAATGATACCTTATGCTGAATATCAAGCCCATGGCCATCATATTCCCCATGAGCGAGCTTCCCCCGTAACTGATGAATGGAAGCGGAATTCCGGTGATCGGTAATACGCCGACCGTCATTCCGATATTTTGAAACACGTGAAACGTTAACATGCTGATGATGCCCACACAAATATATGTATAGAAATTATTCCGCGTTTCCATGCCGGTTTTTGTAATATGGTAAACCAATAAGAAGAACAAGGAGATAATGATACTGGAACCGATGAAGCCGAATTCTTCCCCGATGATACTAAAGATGAAATCCGAATGACTTTCCGGTAAATATACTTCCCTTGACCCTATGCCCTTACCTGTGGTCTGCCCCGAACCTATGGCCAGCAAGGATTTCGTCAAATGATACCCTTCCGAACTCGCATAGTTATAAGGATCCAGCCATGAATAAATACGGCCGAACTGATACGTTTTCACACCTATTTTCTCAAGCAATTCCGGATGCCAGAGGACGAAGTACATGATGGTGGAAACGGTAACGATACCGGCTGTCACGATTGGAAGCAAGATTTTCCATGATATCCCCGAAATGAAGATCATTCCGATCATGATTGACATTAAAACAAGCGATGTACCTAAATCCGGCTGTTGCATGATCAACAGCAACGGAGCTCCCGTCACAAGCCCTATCTTAACAAGGAGCCAGAGATCGGTTTGGATGGTTTTCAACGTATTCTTGAGATGATGATTTGAAATGACATTCGCCAAGGCCAAAATGAGAAAAACCTTCATGAATTCCGAGGGCTGTATCGATCCCAGTGGCTTAATGATGAACCAACTTTTCGCACCATTACGTACGGGCGCAATGGAATCTGGCATGACAAGCAATAATAACAATAGCAATAATCCGAATCCATATGCATACCAAGATATCTTCTTCAACTGGTCTGAATCCAGCGTGATGATTCCGAGAACAATCCCGACTCCAACCGCATACCAAAATATTTGTTTTATTAAGAAGTTTTCTTCGTATTGTCCAGTAGTCTGCGCACTGTATATGGCCAAACAACTACCAATACATAACAACAATAATATCGTGACCAAAGAAAAATCTATTCGCGATGAAAATTTATTTTGTTCTTCCATAATGAACTCTCCCTTAAAAAGGTTCCTGCTTCTTTAAATTACACTTACTCATTATACTTTAAACAAAGAAAATCACAACTATATCTAAGGATAGTTTGATGGCAAAAAGGCCACATGAAGTGAAAATCATGCAGCCTCTAAGTGGAATGTACTATAAATGGGTTTCCCTTGCCCTTCTTCGTTTTATAAACCTAGTGGCCACCCCGTTGATCGGTGAAAAAAGGAAAGCCAAGCCGAATAAGAAAGCGGCTGAACCAACCATGCACCCTGAGATGGAAGCATCAAGAAAAGTTGCTGAATAATACCCAATGACCGAGCTCAAGACCCCGACCCCGATGCTGACGACAATCATCCGACTTAATCGGTCCGAAAGCAAATAGGCCGTTGCCGCAGGAATAATGAGCATCCCCACCACCAAAATCGAACCGACACTATCAAACGACGCCACAGTTGTCAAAGAAACGAGACCCATCAGTAAATAGTGAAAAAATATAACCGGTATGCCCATCGCTGCAGCAAGTGCGGGATCGAAGGAAACCAGCTTAAATTGCTTGAAGAAAAGAAAAAGTAAGAGAAGATTGATCATGAAACAGCTTCCTACAATCCAAACGGCCTTTGGCCCTGCCATAACCCCACCGATTGACATCATATTCCATGGGGTATATGCAATCTCGCCATAAAGGACATGATCCAGATCAAAATCGATTTGCTGTGTATATAAACTGACCAATACAATCCCTACTGCGAATAGGGAAGTGAACACGATGCCTATCGCTGCGTCGGATTGAACCCCGGATGTTTGGAATAGCTGGATTAAGAATACGGTAAGTAAACCGAGTGCTGCTGCACCAATCAGCATGGGAATCGAATCACGCGACCCCGTTATTAAAAACGCCAATACGATGCCGGGTAAAACCGAGTGACTGATTGCATCGCCAATCAAGGTCATCTTCCTTACTATTAAAAAACACCCCAGTACACTGCAGGAACTCGCTACAAGCGCCCCGACTAAGATAATCCAAAAATCGTTCATGCTGAATGGCTTCCTTTCCTTTTTTCCTGTTCATGTACATAGATCTTTTTTGCCGAAACCCTTCTCCACGTCTTGGAGATGACTCCACGTTTAGGAGCAAAAAGCATGGAAAAGAAAAACCAGACCGTGGCCGATAAAACAATCAAAGGGCCTGTTGGCAGGTTATTGACCGACGTGCTGATTAATGTCCCGGACACCCCGCTCAGCAAACCGAAAATTCCAGAGAGTATGACCATGATATGCAGGCGCTCCGTCCAGTACCTGGCAGAAACGGCTGGGGTAATCAGCAAGGATGCCATCAACACTACCCCTACCGCCTGAATGCCGATGACGACAGCCGCCACTATCAGCATCATGATGAAATAGTCGAGGAATACGACCGGCAATCCCATCCCCTTGGCAAATCCAGGATCGAAGGACAATAGCTTAAATTCCTTGAAAAATAACGTACAAGTGAAAATGAGTATAAAGGAAACGGTCATCATCATATACACATCCGACATCACCATCGATGCCGTTTGCCCGAACAGAAAAGTGTCCAGTCCGCTTTGGTTTCCATATTCACTCTGCTGGATCTGTGTCAGCAATACGATTCCCAATCCAAAGAATGAAGTCAATACGATGCCTAGTGCCGCATCCTGTTTGATTTTACTGTACCTCGTCAGTATGCTAATCAGAAAAACCGCCACTAAACCTGCAACGGCCGCTCCGATCAGAAAGAAGGAGGTCGACTTCACCCCTGTTACGATGAAAGCGACGCAAATCCCAGGCAAGGCCGCATGTGCGAGCGTGTCACCCAATAGGGATTGTTTTCTCAAGTAAGCAAAACTTCCGATGACTCCACTGCTTAAGCCAAGGAACATGGTGCCTAGCAATATCCATCTTGTGTTGGGGTCCGCAAGTATATCCAGAACGTTCATCGTGTACACCTCATTTCAATAGCAAGCCTGACTCAGCATCGGATAATATCGCTAACCGTCCTCCATATGTCTCCTGCAAAAACTCAGGAATGAAGACCTCTTCTGTCGGACCAATCTTCATCACCTTTTTATTGAGCAACATCGTCCAATCGAAATATTCCTTCACAGTCGACAAATCATGATGCACTACAAGAACTGTCTTCCCTTTTTCTTTCAGCTCCATCAATAGCTGGATGATTGCCTTTTCCGTTGCGGCATCAACGCCCACAAATGGTTCATCCATGAAATAGATGTCCGCTTCCTGCGCCAACGCTCGTGCCAGGAAAATCCGTTGCTGCTGCCCGCCGGAAAGCTGACTAATCTGACGGTCAGCATACTCAACCATCCCTACTTTTTCCAGACATTCCATCGCCTTCATTCGTTCAGCCTTCCCGGGACGCTTCAACCAGCCCAGGTGCCCGTACCTGCCCATCATCACGACATCGAGTGCATTTGTCGGGAAATCCCAGTCCACCGATTCTCGCTGTGGTACATAACCGATACTCTTCCTCATGGATTTATAAGAAGCACCATGGATCGTGACTTTCCCGGCTAGTCTTGGAACCAATTCAAGAATCCCCTTGATCAAGGTGGATTTCCCCGCCCCATTCGGACCGATGATACCAATCAGATTCCCTTCCGGAACCTCGAATGTAACATCTTCGACCACCGGCTTTTTATGATAAGCTATCGTCAGATTCTCGACTTTCAACGCATAATTCATCCCATTTCCTCCTATTTTAATGCCTTCACGATCGTATCGGTATTATGCCGGACCATTCCGATATAGGTTCCTTCTTCCGTGCCTTTTTCCCCCATTGCATCCGAGAACAGCTCGCCGCCTATTTCCACGCTATGGCCTTGCTTTTCAGCTCCCTGAATGACCGCTTCGATAGCCTTTTTCGGTACGCTTGATTCCACGAAAATGGCTTTGATTTCATTTTCCACAAGATATTCACGCATATCCGTTACATCCTTCGAACCATATTCCGATAGAGTATTCATCCCCTGAAGCCCTCTCACTTCCAATCCATATGATTTGCCGTAATACCCAAAAGCATCATGTGCCGTGACGAGGACCCGCTGATTCTCCGGAATCTTATTTATCTCCTCATGGACATATTCATCAAGTTCCTTCAACTGGATAACATAGGCTTCATAATTTTCTAGATAACTAGCTTCATGGTCCGGGTCATTTGCAATCAGCTCTTCCTTCACGGCTTCCGCTGCCACCATCCAAAGCTTTACATCAAACCAGACATGCGGGTCATGTTCCGTTTCACTGACCTTATGAAGCTGATCCCCCGTAAAGTCTTTCGTCACCGCAATCGTCGGTTTCTCCTTACTCATCATTTCAAAGATATCCGTCATTTTCCCTTCAAGGTGCACACCGTTATAAAAAATCATGTCAGCTGAATCAAGTGTTTTCACGTCCCCCTGCGTTGCCTTATATAGGTGGGGGTCGACTCCCGGCCCCATTAAACTTGTGACCTTCACATGTTCACCGCCGATATTCTCGACCAAGTCCCCAATCATCCCCGTCGTAGCTACTACATTCAGCTTTCCTTGAACGTGATTCGATGGTTCATTGCTACATCCTGATATCATGACCACTGCCATAAGCAAGCTTCCAACCCATTTCAAAAACTTCATGTATTCCCCTCCATTTTATAGCCCTATATAAAAAAGTTTACCAAGGGCAAGATTTAGGCCAAAAAAAATCCGTTATATTTTGTCCTACGCGCTAGAATGTTTCCTCTATACAACTTATTTTATACTATACACAATTATTCGTAAAAAGTGCAAATTTTTAAATGTTGGACTGAAGAAATTTAATGCAGGAAAATATATACAAAACAACTTTTGTAAAGTATACTTTACGTACAGTGAGCTTTACATTAAAGAAAGGAGCCTGAGGGGTTGAAAAACAAATTACGGGATATGCGCAAGTCTCATCAACTTACACAAGAAAAGCTATCCGAACTAACGGGCGTATCCCGGCAGACGATTATTTCTATAGAATCCGGAAGATTCGATCCATCCATCAAGCTTGCTTACAAACTGGCAAAAGTGTTCGATTTGACCATTGAGGATATATTTCTATTTGAGGAGGAGGAAATGTAATGGATTTTAACTGGTGGGCTTTTTTAGGAAGTACCCTTGGCATCATCGGAGGGCTGGCTGGATTAAGGGGAGGTCGCCGTGCCGCTGCCAAGCGACGGGGATTGGATGAACGATTTGACCTCATCCGAACTAAAGCACGGGCAACCAGCTGGTTTTTCACCCTTTTTGGGATCTATATCTTTTTCTTCTTATTATTTTTTGGCGTAAAACTCTCTGTTGCCCCTGTTCTAGGTATTCTCTTACTTCTTCATCTCGGGTCATGGGCGATTTCCGTTTTTTATTATGAAGCAAAGCTTTAAATCATTTTTGTGATTTTACTGCTAGATAAGCTAACCCCAACTCAATCCCGCAAAGCACGATCAAACAAAGCAAAGTCGTTAACATCTTCATCCCTCCTTCAAGACTTTTATTAATCTTAAAGGATGAAACCCATACCAGAACAAGTCCCAGCATGAAGGCATTTCCCCTTTATGCTTTCGTTCTCTTGCTCTGAAATGGGTTTCATAGGGTAGACTGTAAAAAACGAAAAATGGTGATCTAATGACGAACATAAAAAAAATCGCTGAATATGCAGGTGTATCGATTACGACCGTATCTCGCGTGATGAATAACCATCCTTATGTAAGTGAGGAAAAGAGAAAGAGTGTACTAAAGGCCATCGAGCAATTGAACTATACGAGAAATATCAACGCCATCCATCTTACGAAAGGCAAGACTCATCTGATTGGCGTCATCATTCCATACACCAATCACCCCTATTACGGAGCAATCATCCAGGGAATTAATAAACAAGCAAATGTCCTTGGTTACCATATTGTCATCTTCCAAACACAATATGAAAGAGAGAAAGAAATCCAAGCACTGAAAATGTTACAAATGAAGCAACTCGATGGCATCATCGTCTGTTCTAGAATCTCAGAAATGAAAGTGCTCTTGGAGTATCATGTCTACGGTCCGATTATCTTATGTGAAGATACATCGCAGTCAGAATTTTCTTCGATCAGCATCGACCATTATGCCGCCTTTTCCTCAGCCCTCGACTACTTGGTAAACAAGGGATATAAGAAAATAGGCTACAGCCTTGGGCGAAAAAAGAGCAGGAATAGTTCACTTCGGATAAAGGCGTTTGAAGATAGCATGAAAAAACATCATTTTATAAGTAAAGAGGAATGGCTGTTTGAAGGCAGTTACTATATCAAAGACGGAGAAAGGGCCTTTCAAGAATGGGTCGCCATGCAGGATAAGCCAGAGGCCATCATTATAACGAACGATGATACGGCAGCTGGCTTCATCATTTCCGCTCAAAAAGCGGGAGTTAAGATACCTGAAGACGTCGCCATCCTTGGTTTCAATAACGATAGTATTAGCGAAATGCTGGACATCTCGACTATATCCCTACCCTTGGATTCGATTGGGAGAATGGCTGTTGACCTTTTTGAGGATCCTGCCACGATCAAACATGTAAAGCTAGGTTTCAGCCTTATAACGCGAAAAAGTGTATAATAATCAGAATTATTTGTTTTTATTATTCACCTATATTATCTATTTGAACACTAAATGGTTTGATTCATGTCTAATTAGGGAAAAAGATACTTGAAAAATAAACATTGCGCTCTCTAGAGGAATATTTTATAATTTTAATATAGCAAATTTCATTCAGTGACTCACAAACTGTATGTCACCATTTAAAATTCGCGTTATTAACAGTACGAATTGAATACTTCCTCATTTACCGATGAGTTAGAGGCTGCGGCTTATAAAAGTAACACGGACGAGATTCAGGAAAGTTGACGACTCCGTTTGAAAGGATAAGTTGCCGAAGTGTAGAAATATTCCTTGTATTTCTAGGCTGGCGATGTTTTCGAACAGGAACATCACTGTCACGTTTTCATAAAACGTGGGGAGCTATCTTCGGAAGGATTAAACGGGTATCTATATACAGCCGTCGATCTTTTTCGACTGCTGTTTTTTTTATATTCCGTCCCCTTCCCATAAAAAGGAGTGTAACATCAATTGAAAAATCAACAACAAAATTCAAATCCTACTGAACTGAAAAGGAGTCTGAAAGCTAGGCACCTTATGATGATATCTCTAGGTGGAACAATCGGCACCGGACTATTTTTAGCGAGTGGTGGTGCCATTCATACGGCTGGCCCCGGTGGTGCATTAGTTGCTTATGCGGTAATTGGCGCCATGGTTTTTTATTTAATGACAAGCCTTGCCGAGATGGCTGCTTATATGCCAGTTGCCGGTTCGTTCCGCGTTTATGCATCCAAATTCGTCGATCCCTCTTTCGGTTTTGCGATTGGGTGGAATTATTGGTATAACTGGGCCATCACGATAGCAGCTGAATTGGCGGCCGTTGTCCTGATCATGAAATTTTGGTTCCCGGATACTCCATCATTCATTTGGAGTGCCGTTGCATTACTCATCATGTTCTTAATTAACTATATGTCCGTTAAGGGCTTTGGCGAAGCCGAATATTGGTTTGCAATGATTAAAATCGTGACCGTCATTATCTTCTTAATTACTGGTTTTTTAATCATTTTTGGCATCATGGGCGGAAATGATCCGATTGGTTTTTCTAATTTCACCATGGGTGATGGGCCATTTAATGGAGGCTTCTTTACCATTCTAGGAGTCTTCATGGCAGCTGGCTTCTCCTTCCAAGGAACGGAATTGCTTGGAGTAACCGCTGGAGAAAGTGAAGATCCTGAGAAAAACATCCCTAGGGCGATCAAATCCGTTTTTTGGCGCATTATCTTATTCTATATCCTAGCAATCTTTGTCATAGGAATGATCATTCCTTTCACGGATGCACGTTTACTAAGTGAAGATGTTGCCGTCAGTCCATTTACGCTTGTTTTTGAACGCGCAGGCCTTGCCTTTGCCGCTGCTGTCATGAACGCAGTCATTTTAACATCCGTACTTTCAGCTGGTAACTCTGGCATGTATGCCTCAACCCGTATGCTATGGGATTTAGCACGTGACGGAAAAGCACCGAAGTTCCTTGGCAAGCTTGATAAAAGAGGCGTACCTGTAAATGCTCTTATCGTGACTTCTTTAGTCGGATGTCTTGCTTTCTTGGCTTCCTTCTTCGGGGATGGAGTCGTGTATATTTGGTTACTGAACGCTTCCGGCATGGCTGGTTTCGTCACATGGGTCGGGATTGCCCTTGCCCACTATCGATTCCGAAAAGCTTATATCGCTCAAGGTCTGGATTTAAATGACCTCCCATACCGTTCAAGAACCTTTCCGTTCGGTCCGGTTTTTGCGCTTGTCCTTTGCCTCTTCATCATCCTTGGACAAGGCTATCAAGCTTTCAGCACAGACGGAATTGATTGGAACTCCATGTTTGTTTCCTACATTGGTCTTCTTTTGTTCTTCGTTCTCTGGCTCGGATATAAAATTAAACATAAATCCAAAATCATTCCCCTTGAGGAATGTGATCTAAAAGTGAAATAAAAAAAAGGACCTGAATCTCTCTTCAACAGAGAAGTTCAGGTCTTTTCTTATTTCAAAAGGTAGACACGGCATTCATATGGACGCAACGGTTCACTGGAGACCGTGTCGCTTTCCTCCTGCTCATAATTGCCGATCAACAGGGTAGCCTTTAATGAATGTAACGCCGTCGGTATCGTCAAAGTCGCTTCTTGTCCCTTAAAGTTGCATAGCACAAGCACCTTTTCCTCACCTAGCGTCCTCGTATAGGCAAAAATCTGTTCATCATCCGGACAAAGTAAATCAAAACGACCATATACGATAATGTCATGTTGTTTACGTAATTGAATGAGCTTTTTATAAAAATGAAAAATGGATTGATGATCATTATAGGCCTTCTCTGCATTGATTTCCGGGTAGTTGGCATTCACGCCGATCCATGGAGTTCCTGTCGTGAATCCCGCATTCCGTCCATCATTCCACTGCATGGGTGTTCGCGCATTATCTCGACTACGTGCATGAATGGCAGCCATCATCTTTTCTTTTGACCATCCATACGTATTCACTAATTCTTCATAGGAATTCATCGTTTCTATGTCACGATACTCTTCTATGCTTTCAAAAGCGATATTGGTCATTCCCAGCTCTTCCCCCTGGTAGATATAGGGTGTCCCCTTTAACATATGAAGACAAGCAGCAAGCATCTTCGCACTTTCCACCCGATACTCCCCATCATCTCCGAATCTTGATACAACTCTTGGCTGGTCATGGTTATTCCAGTACAAACTGTTCCAACCTACCTCTTCCAACCCATATTGCCATTTTGAGAGAATCCCTTTTAAATCGCTCAGATCCCATTTTTCATTATTCCATTTTCCTTCCGGTCCTCCCCCTATATCCATATGTTCAAATTGGAAGACCATATGTAATTCCCCACGATCCTCCCCTGTGTAGAGTACCGCGTCATCTGGTGAAACACCGGGCATTTCTCCAACTGTCATCACATCATAATCAGAAAGGACGCGTTGATTGACTTCCTGCAAGAACTCATGAATTCTGGGTCCATTCAGGAAATAGGGACTTCCATCGCCGTGCTGTTTTCCATCCAAAATGTTTCCATCCATGTATCGCTGGTCCTTCGATAGAAAGTTAATGACATCCATCCGGAATCCATCAACCCCTTTATCCAGCCACCACTTCATCATGCTATAGATTTCCTCACGAAGTTGAGGGTTCTCCCAATTCAAATCGGGCTGCTTTTGGCTAAATAAGTGTAGATAATATTCATCCGTTCCCTCATCATATTTCCATGCTGAACCTTTGAAGACAGACTCCCAATTATTCGGTTCCTTTCCATCCTTACCAGGTCTCCAAATATAGTAATCTCGCTTCGGGTCATCCACGGAGGAACGAGAAGCCAGGAACCATGGGTGTTCATCTGACGTATGATTCACTACGAGATCCATCATGATTTTCATTCCCCGTTCATGGACCGCACTTAAAAGCCGATTAAAATCATCCATCGTCCCGAATTCCGTCATGATTGACTGATAATCACTAATATCATACCCGTTATCATCATTCGGTGATTTGTATACGGGAGAAAGCCAAATTACATCCACACCAAGCTCCTGTAAGTAATCAAGCTTGAGTAAGATTCCTTTCAAGTCACCTATTCCATCTCCATTGCTATCCATAAAACTACGAGGGTACACTTGATAAACAACCGACTCTTTCCACCACGTCTTTTCCATACCTACCACTCCCTCCATAACCTTTACATAATTATACAATAATCTTTCTATTATAAAGAGTGAAACTTCAAAATATTACCAATAACATATTTTCTACACCTAAAAAAAGGCTCACCCGCTTTATCTTCAAGCTCTTCAGCTGAAAATCAATCGGACAAGCCTTGATCATGAATGGATATATGCTAGTTTAACTAGGGAAAACCCTGTGTACAAGATTCTGAAACTCATCTGTAAACCCTTCAACCGGTTTTCCACTTTTAACATCTTTCACGTATTGATCCATCCTCTTTACAAAATCGGGGTTGGTCGATACATGAACATCATTGATGGAAGTATCACTGTTTCTTACAGCACCTTCAATTTTGTTTTTCACTTCCGTGGTAAGGGAGTCTTCCCCTTTTCTGAGTACGGCACCCACATATGCATCATTATCGATCACGATAACTCTTGCTCTTTTTACTTGCTTCAATTCCTCGATTCGGTCAGCAATATTCTCAGTTACCCTCATCTGATTGTTACCTTGACCAGCGTTGTTGTTGTTGTCGTTATTATTATTATTATTATTATTAGTTTTAGTATCCGTTCTATCGTTCACCGTCGTAGGATTATAACCAGTTTGACTCAAATCTCTATCCTGATTGGTCCGATTCAGCCCAAGGTTTTCGTTTGCTCCTTCATTTTCATTCGCGGAACATCCTGTAATGAATAAAGCCACCATTGCGGTTGTCACTAACGCTTTGTATTTTTTCATTTTTTTCCCTCCTCACATATGGTTTCCCTTACTATTTGCAAGGAGGGAAGGAATTATTCAGAAGAAGTGATTTTCAACCCAAGAATCCCTACGACAATACAACCAACGAAGACCAGGCGTATGGCATCCCTCGGTTCGTTAAACGCAATGATGCCCACCAATACGGCGCCGACTGCTCCAATTCCCGTCCATATCGCATACGCCGTTCCCATCGGTAGCGTCTTTATTGCTGAGGACAGAAAATAAAAACTAATAATCATGCCTACAATCGTGATGACAGAAGGAAATAATTTCGTGAAGCCTTCCGTATATTTCAAACTTGTAGCCCAAACCACTTCAAATAACCCAGCAATAACGAGTTGAATCCAAGCCATCTTATTTTCCTCCAATACAGAATAAGCCCGGGAGGTCACGAACATAACCTCCCGGGCTTTTATCCCTCCGTGTACGCAGAGTTTTTCTCTGCGCGTCTCTCTCGGTCCAGTCCGGCCTTGGACCGCGGAACCCTAGAAACATTTCAATTACCTGTACTATATCATTTCGATTTAATGGGGGTCAAACGTTTCTTACCCATTTCTTCTGCTCGTCATTGTCCTTTTTTCGCCTTTAATAGTATGCCAGATATTCTTAAATGGTTGTGGTGTTTGTTTCGCGGCATCCACCGTATACTGAACCGCTTCTTTTTTATATTGAACATCTTCTGTGATTTCCTGCTGTGTCTCCGCAAGATGATCCGTCTCCGACTTAATCTGATCTGTTTTCGCCTGCATGCGCGCAACAGTTTCATTTACATTATCAATGGTTGGTTTAGAATCCTTAAATGTCTTAAAAGCAAAAAATGCTAAATAAATAATCGAACCAATAAAGAGGGCCAGACTAATATATACAATGATCACGTATCGTTTCCTCCTTCTTCTTCTCTTCTTTCCACTACTATACCCATTATACCCGCTAGAAAACAGTACACATGTAATTTCTCATAAGCCTGGGTTTAACAAAGCGAAGCAGAAACACCGAATGATGCAATCCCCGGTAGACCCGCTTCGTCCATTGGTCTCTTTTCAGAAAAGACTATGGGCTTCGCTTCATCCGTTTATCAAGCCAACTCTTGCTATAGATTTGATGTAAAACATGCTACTATAAGAGTAGATACCATCGGAAAGGGGCCCCATTATGGATACGCGATCACTTATTTTACTTGGATTACTTATGGCCCAGAGTCAACATGGCTACCAAATTAATGAATTCATAGAAAGAAACTTAAGTACCATTACAGATATGAAGAAGCCAACCGCTTATGCAACATTAGATAAATTAAGTAAACAAGGCTACATTGAGGTACACACTGAGCAAGAAGGCAACAGACCACCTCGTAAAGTGTATTCCATTAATGAAAAGGGAAAACAATATTTCTACGAGCTGCTCATTCAAAACCTCTCCTCTGCGGAAAGTGTAAAGTTCAGCGGGGATATCGGCCTGATGTTCATTGATCACCTCCCCTTGGAAAATGTCATTCCAGCTCTTGAAAACAAGCTCACAGAGAATGCGAAACTGATTACCGTGTTAAAAAAGACTCCCGTACACGGTTCAGGACATGGCGTCGATTTTGCCGTAGCTCATAAGATTGCCATGCTTGAAGCAGAAACGGAATTCATCAAAAACACCGTACTCACACTTAAGGATCAGCTGAAAGAACTGAAAAGTACATGATAGTCTAAACCCTTGCCAAGTAGCGTGCACTTCCTACTCGGTGGGGTTTTTTGTTTGCATGGAATTTCTATTTGACTATTAATACAGACGGTACTATACTTTAGGAGTAATAGTCATAACTGACTAATCACTATAAAACTAAAGAGGTGTTACGATGTATCTTGCACTAAAGGAACTCAAGCACGGAAAATTCCGATTCATGATGATAGGTATCATCCTAGTGCTCATATCTTGGCTAGTCTTCATCCTTTCAGGACTTGGCAATGGACTTTCTACATTAAGTGCCGCATCCTTCAAGAATATGGATGCCGATTATGTAGTCTTTGAAGAAGGATCCCGAAACTCGATGACACGGTCCATGTTTAGTGGAGATCTTGCAGATGAACTAAAGGAATTCCCGGAAGTCAAAGCTGTATCTCCCATGGGACATTCAATGGCAACTGTTTTAAAAGGGGATACTGACGCAACGGAGGAAAAAACGGATATCGCCTTGCTTGCGATAGAACCCGGTAGCTTCCTGGAGCCTGAAATCATCGAAGGACATGCTCTATCTAAAGATCGTCCCAAAGATGTTGTCGTAAATGATTCATTCAAGGAAGAAGGCTTTAAGCTTGGCGATACCTTGGAATTGGAAGGAACGACAGAGAAAGTTACGATTGTTGGATTTACAGAAAATCAAACATACAACCATGTGACATCCGTCTTTACAACACTTGATAAGTGGCGGAGCATTCACTATGCGGCTCCTGGTTCCGATAATGGAGTCAATGAACCTGTTAACGCCATTATGCTTCAAGGCAAAGATATTGACGTTGATTCCATAAATAAAGAATTCAAGGGTTATGATATCGTTACTAAATCCCAAGCGGTTCAAGGTATGCCAGGTTACGTGGAAGAAAATGGGACAATCGTTATGATGCTTGTCTTCCTTCTTGCGATTTCAGCTTTCGTCCTAGGTGTATTCTTCTATGTACTAACGCTACAAAAATCCAACCAATTTGGCATCATGAAAGCGATTGGAGCAAGCAATGGGTTCCTTGGTAAAGCGATTGTTTCCCAAGTGTTCCTATTATCACTTATCAGTATAATCGTAGGTATCCTCTTAACATATGGTACGGCACTTATCTTACCAGCAGGCATGCCATTTGAACTGGATACGAAGTTAGTGATTATCTACAGCATAATTTTACTTATCATATCCGTTGTAAGTTCATGGATTTCAGTTCGTAAAATCACGAAAATCGATCCATTGCAAGCTATTGGGAGGGCAGAATAATGACTGGATTACAACTTGAACATGTATCGAAATTTTACGAAGAGGGTGGCCATAAGATAGCGGCCCTTCAAGATGTTTCTTTATCCGTCGAACAAGGGGAATTTGTGGCCGTCATTGGCCCATCCGGTTCTGGTAAAAGTACCTTCCTTTCCATAGCAGGAGCCCTCCTTCAAGCTTCTGCAGGTGCAGTCAGCCTGAATGGTAAGGATCTAGGTGGCCTCAATGCGAAAGAATTGGCCAATGTCCGTTTGAACGATATCGGTTTTATCTTACAAACATCGAACCTCATACCGTATTTGACGGTACTTGACCAATTACTTGTCGTGAAAAAAATGGCAGGCAAGATCACAAAGCAAGATAAAGCATTTGCTAAAAGTCTACTCACTGACTTAGGTCTAGGAAGTAAAATGAGTAAGTTTCCAAACGAGTTATCAGGCGGAGAGCGCCAACGGACAGCCATCGCCAGAGCCTTCATGAACCAACCCAATATCATACTTGCAGATGAACCAACTGCAAGCCTTGATTCCAAACGAGGACATGAAGTCGTCCAACTTATCGCCAAAGAAGTTAAGTCACGGAAGAAAGCAGCCATCATGGTAACCCATGATGAACGCATGCTACAATATTGCGATAAAGTGTATAAGATGGAAGACGGTCAATTATCACTCGTCTCCAACTGATATATAAAGCCCATCCTTGTATAAGGATGGGCTTTACTAATGGAATAATGTGAGCAGGTCGACTAGCGAAATCTTCTCAGACCTACAGTTATCAGAAAATTAAAATAACATGTATAATGAAGGTGTCTTTTTAAAATGAGGAGGATGAAGAATATGGATCATTTAATTCAACAATTCAAAGAGATTCCTACCACGGCCATTTCAGATGCAATGGAGGGCATGAACAACGTAGATTCAGGCATTAAGCCCTTAAAGGAAGGGTATAGGTTTGCCGGCCGGGCATATACGGTTCAATTACCCGTTGGTGATAACTCAGCCGTGTTAAAAGCAATCGGCGAGGCACGTCCAGGGGATATATTGGTGGTCGACAGTAAAGGAGATACATACCGGGCCATTGCTGGTGACTTCGTCATTGGCCTGATGAAGACGATGCAAATTGGGGCACTCGTGGTTGATGGAGTGATACGTGATCTCGGTGCTATTAAGGAACTTGATTTTCCTGTATTCAGCAAAGGCACCACCGTTGCCTCAAGTGGAAAATATGGAGTGGGAGAGACCAATTTGCCCATTTCCTGTGGTGGAGTCACCGTAAACCCCGGGGACTTGGTTATTGGGGACATGGATGGAGTAGTCGTCGTCCCTCAGTCAAAAGGTGAGGAAATTTTAAAAAAGGCAAAAGATAAACTACTTAAAGATGAACAGCGTGCCGAAAAATACGCCGGAAATCCCGAAGAAATCAAAAAGTACATTGCCATGATGACTTCAAAGTCTTAACGTACCTAAAAAAAAGCAGGGTGAGAAGCATTTGCTTCCCACCCTGCTTTCTTTCATTATTTCTTATCCGAATCAACCTGGTTCGATTCATCTTCTTTGTACGTATAATCGTAATCTGCTGGGTCGATTGGTTCAAAGCCCTTCGGTGAATAGAAACGAAGCAAGTCACCGTTCACGACTTTGTCGGATAAATTGAGCATGGTCTCCACTCTCGATTTAGAGTTGAGGATGTCTTCATTTTCCTCGACCAATTCCCCAGTTTTCGAGTCATAGTATTTTCCTTTGATAGAAGTAACTTCTGGCGATACGAAGTCTCCATTACGGAAAGGTACAATTTCATTATGATCTTTTGACAATAGATCTGAACCGAATTGTACATAATCATTGGATTCTATTCCGAGTAAATGAAGCATGGTTGGAAGAAGATCGATTTGACCTCCGTATTGGTGCATTTCCCCACCTTCAACACCTGGAACGTGAATTAATAATGGTACACGTTGTAGCTGAGCATTTTCAAACGTGCCCACTTCTTTATCAAGCACTTTTGACATCGCATCTGTATGATTTTCCGAGATACCGTAATGATCACCATACATGATGATGACAGAGTTATCATACAAACCTGATTCCTTCAGATAATCGAAGAATTCTTTAAGGGCTTCGTCAGCATAGCGAGCTGTCTGGAAATAACTATCAACCGATGCATCCCCTGTTGTATGTTTTTCGATTGTTGTTTTCTCTTGGTCCATGGCATAAGGGAAATGATGGGATACAGTTATGAACTTTGTATAGAAAGGCTGTTGAAGCGTTTCTAACATAGGAATCGATTCTTTAAAGAAAGGCTTATCCATTAATCCATAACTCAATACTTCATCTTTGTTGTCCATATTGTAATGTGCGGCATCAAAGAAATTATCGAATCCAAGTGACTTATACATCTTATCCCGGTTCCAGAAGGATTTATAGTTACCATGGAACACGGCGGAAGTGTATCCATTTTGTCCTAGGATAGCCGGTGCTGCTTGATACGTATTTTGCGATTGAGTAGTGAATGCTGCTCCCTGTGGTAAACCGAACAATGAGTTCTCAAGCATGAATTCAGCATCCGCTGTCTTTCCTTGACCAACCTGATGGAAGAAGTTATCAAAATACATGAAGTCCGACTCATTATGTGCAAGTGAATTTAGGAAAGGAGTAACCTCTTCTCCATTCAACTTATAGTCGATCAAGAAATTCTGCATTGATTCCAAATGCAAGTAAATAACGTTTTTGCCTTTTGCTTTACCGAAGTATTCCGGATTCGGCTCTGCACTTGTCGCTTTTGTATAGTTGACGACTTCTGCAATATCCGTGCTGTTGGCCGTTGCACGCTGAGCGTACGTTTTAGTGTTTTGAACGGCATCGTATACAGTATAGTTGAACATGCCAAGATACTTAACAATGTAGTTCCGATCAAATGTTCTTGATAATAATTGGGGGCGGTCTTTTTCAGCCAGTCCCAAATTGATAGCGAAAATCACAAGTCCAGTAAGGTAGACCAATGCTATTGTACGACGTTTAACTTTAACGTTTTCCAATTTAACGTCTTTGAATTTATATAGAACCATTAAAAGAACCGTATCTAGGAAATAAAATACGTCATAAGATTTAAATAATGCTAAAACACTCGGTCCCAAATCTCCGGCATTTTGCACTTGCGTCAAGGTTGGCAGTGTAATGAAGTCCGTAAAGGAACGGTAATACACAATATTAAAGAATAACCATAAGGACATCAATAGATTTAACCTGATAACCCATTTGAACGACTTTTTACCTCTCACCAATAATGCCAAGCCGAAAATCAAGATAGCTGAGCTAACTGGGTTAATGAAAAGTAAGAATTGTTGTAATCCATTCTCTAGGCCTAAATTGAATTCCATTCGATAACCAATGTAGGTCTTTATCCAAAACAAGACTATAGCTACAACAAAAAAGCCTAGTATGTTATTTACAAATAAATGCTGGCCTTTTTTCAAGAAATTTTTCATGCTTTCACCTCTATTAAACTAGTGGTATATAGTAAACTTTTACTTTCTTACAGAAGACGGAAATTCGCAAACCTTATGATAGCACTCTTTTGCTTCTATAGTCAAGAATGCACAAAACTTTCAAATGTCACGTGTTTTTTCTCGTCTGTCATTATTCCCCATCCAAAAAAGTTTCAATACCTATACCTTTAAATATATAGGAAGCTCCTATTACATTCCAATAAATATAACCCATGTTTCCTGGCAACGACGAATGATATTTCCATCCCGATATCAAATCTCCTAAGCCTTTACCATTATAAACGACTCCTTACGAAAAGACCACAACTTTACAAAATATGTAAACGGCATTTCGAAAATTATTGGAAAATTCATCGTTTTTATTTTGTCATCCCTTTACTATAATTCCTTTTTTTCTTGTCCGATCATTCGACATCTTGAAACCAACTGTAGTTTTCGCCCAATGAAGATCCAAAACCCTTTCTCCTCCCCCCACTTCGTAACGGTTTGAGATGGCTCATACGATTATGAGCGGGCTAATGTTATCCACAAGATATCGTCTTCTATCGACACCATTCTCCTTCTTTCCTGGTTCTCCAATTTCCCTTAAGACATTCCTTAATATATACGGATTGTCCTCGAAAATGATTCATTCTCCATAAAAAAATAATTTTGTAACCTGCATGAGATTTTTTTCATTTCGATTTATTGTAAGATACACACCATCTTACTCGTTTTCATGAGCACTCCGTGAGGAGCATTATAATAGGAAGAAAAATAATTTTACGCACTCTGTTTCGTTGATTTCTTAAAGGTATGTTTCCACCTCTGCGATTGTGTTAGCCAATAAAAAAATGCCTGTTCTCACATAAAGTGGGAACAGGCATTTCGGGATTCATGAATTACTTAAGGCCTTCAGAGATTTCATTAACCATTTCATTAACGGATTCTAATCCGCCACCTGATAAGTACCAGTAGTTAGGGTCAAGATAAACGATGTGGCCATCTTTATAAGCGTTTGTGTTCTTCACAATGTCATTTTCAACAGTTTCTTTCGCAGCAGCACCATCACCCACTACAGCATCTCTATCGATAACGAAAAGGTAGTCCGGGTTTTTTTCAGCAATATATTCGAAAGAAATGCTTTGACCGTGTGTTGATACTTCTAATTTATCGTCTACAGCAGGAACGCCGAATACATCATGGATGATACCGAATCTTGAGTTAAGACCGTATGCACTTACTTTTCCACCATTAGCAAGAACGATTAAACCTTTTTTATCAGCAGGAACTTTTTCCTTCAAAGCATCAATATTTTCTTCAACGCTTGCAAGTTCTTTAGCTGCTTGGTCTTCTTTACCAAAGATCTTACCTAGAAGTGTAACGTTTTCTTCAAATGATTCCATATATTTTGTAGTATCCACACCAACGAATACAGTTGGGGCGATTTCACTTAATTCTTCATATGCTTCTGATTGACGACCTGAGATCAGAATCAGGTCAGGAGCCATTTCGTTGATCTTTTCAAAGTCAGGTTCTTTCAAGCCACCTACATTTTCAGTGCTTTCCTTGTAGTCAGAAAGGTATTTAGGAAGGCCATCTTGAGGAACACCAGCTACCTCTACGTCTAATTTATCCAGAGTATCAAGGGCACCCATATCGAATACAACAACTTTTTCAGGGTTCGTTTTAACTTTTGTTTCGCCTAATTGGTGTTTAACGGTGAATTCTTCACTTTTAGCTGTTTCACTTGATGTTGTATCTTTTTTTGTACTTGATTCTTCTTTTTCATCATTCGATCCACAAGCTGCAGCTACGACTGCCAACATTGCCAATAAAAGCAATAAAGATAATTTTTTCATCATTAGATAGTCACCTCGAAAGTTATTTTATATTTGAAATCACCTTTGAAACCATTAGCCTTCTGTAACCATATCTTCTATAACCCCTTTCAGCCAGCCATATCTTGGGCGCCTGCCTACTGAAACAGTTTGAAAAATAGAGATTAAAGTATGTTCAAGCTTTGAATCCTAGGTGATTTTAAATCCATATGAACGGATTAACTCAAGTAAAGTACACACAAATCTTATTATCATTGATGTTTTGGATTTCAATGTCCATATCATATATTTCCTTTAAGACATTGGAGTTGATGACCTGTTCGGTCGGTCCATTATGGACAACCTTTCCATCCTTCAGTGCAACGATGTAATCGGAGTAACAAGAAGCAAAATTAATATCATGGATGACGATGATGACCGTTTTTCCCAATTCATCGGTCAGTCTTCTTAAAACCTTCATGATTTGAACGGAATGCTTCATGTCCAAGTTGTTCAATGGTTCGTCAAGAAGCACATATTCTGTGTTTTGAGCAATGACCATGGCAATGAATGCCCGTTGTTGCTGTCCACCACTAAGCTGGTCTAGAAACTTGTCCTGCATATCGGCAAGTTCCATATATTCAATCGCTTCATCGACATATACCCAATCCTCTTTCGTCAGTTTCCCTTGTGAATAAGGAAAACGGCCAAAAGCGACGAGTTCACGAATGGTTAAACGAATGTTAATGTGGTTGGCCTGCTTTAGAATGGCAATCTTCTTCGCAAGCTCGTTACTTTTGAAATTGTTCATATCTTTTCCATCAATCAGGACGTCCCCTGAATCTTTGGCAATGAGCCGGCTTATCATGGAGAGGACCGTACTTTTTCCTGCACCATTGGGTCCAATGAAAGAAGTGATCTTTCCTTTTTGGATTTTCAAGGAGACATCCTCGACGACCGTTTTATTATTGTATCGTTTGAATAATTTTTTAACTTCTACCATGATTTATTCTCCTTTAATAGAAGATAGATGAAATATACACCGCCGATAAAGTTGATGATGACACTTAATGTAGTCGAGAAGGTAAAGATTCTCTCAACAATGAACTGGCCCCCGACCAAGGCGATGACACTGATCAGCATCGCACCCGGAAGGATGATTTTATGCTGATAGGAATTGATGAATTGATACGCGACATTGGCAACCAGCAAACCAAGGAATGTAATGGGACCGATCAGGGCCGTTGAAATCGAGATGAGAATCGTGACAACGATCAATACTCGTTTGGTGACGTAATCATAATCCACACCCAAATTGACGGCCTGATCCCGCCCAAGGGACATGACATCTAAATATTTCATGAATCTAAAGAAGTAAGCGATAGCCGCGATCATGAGTACAATAGCCAAGATTAAAAGATCTGTATTGACATTATTGAAACTCGCGAACATTTTGTTCTGTATGATTTGGAACTCATTCGGGTCAATCAACACCTGCATGAAGGATGACATACTACCGAATAATGTTCCAAAGATGATTCCAATCAGCAGTAGGAAATAAATGTTCCGGTTCTGCTTGAACATGAATTTGAAAAGCAAACTGGCAAAGATGAGCATGATGGCCAACGTTACCAGGAAGTTAAGGTTTTTATTCGTGATCAAGATATGCGTCGAGCCAAGCAAGAAAATGACCGCTGTTTGGATGAGCATATACATGGAATCTAATCCCAAGATGCTTGGTGTCAGTATTTTATTATTAGTGACCGTCTGGAATATCACTGTAGCGAAGGCAATCGCACACCCCACTACGATGATGGCGATAATTTTCCAGACCCGCCTCGGAAGGGAATAATCCCAATTCGGGCCAAGGTCCCAAAAGATGTAAAAGGCTGTTAAAACGGCGGCAAGAACCGCCAATATTATGATCTTATTCTTATTATTCATATGCCTTTCTCCTCATTATCAAATAGATAAATATGGCGCTTCCTATTACTCCCACCACAAGGCCAATCGGAATCTCGAATGGATAAATGATGATCCGGCCCAAAATATCGCAGATTAATAGGAAAACAGCCCCTAGCAATGCTGTATGAGAAAGACTCTTCTTCAAGTTATCACCAAGGTAAAGGGAAACAATATTAGGTACGATCAACCCGATGAAAGGAATTGTTCCTACCGTTAATAAAACGAGCGTGGAGGCAAGCGCCACGATAACCAATCCAAGGTTGACCACAAATTTGTAATTGAGGCCCAGATTGATGGCAAACTCTTCCCCCATCCCTGCCACCGTGAATTTATTGGCAAAGATATATGCGACGATGACTAACGGGATACTAGCATATATCAATTCATACCTACCCGACATGATCATCGAGAAATCCCCATTCATCCAAGTGTTGAGGCTTTGGATTAAATCATACTTATAAGCAAAGAAAGTTGAAATGGATCCAACGATATTACCAAACATCAATCCCACTAATGGTATGAAAATAGTATCCTTATATTTTACTTTGTCCAGTATTTTCATGAATAGAAAAGTACCAGCCAAGGCGAAGATGAAGGCAAATGCCATTTTCTCGATAAGGGCTGCCGATGGGAAGATAATCAGAGCAAGAAGAAGACCTAGTCTTGCTGAATCCATCGTACCGGCAGTTGTAGGTGATACAAATTTGTTCCTGCTCAATTGCTGCATGATAAGACCACTGATGCTCATGACGACACCAGCTATAATAATGGTTACCATTCTAGGAAAACGGCTTTGCAACATAATTTGGACTTTATCATCACTTAAGTCCAATAAATCCAAGGGCGTAATATCCTTAACACCTATAAATAGAGAAGTAAAGGATAAAACGATTAACATAAGAACTAAATATCTAATCTTCATCTACGTTTCCTACTCTTCCTATCTCAGTAAATATACAGTGATATATGATTGATTTGAAACTATGTATTAATGCTTGAATGAAAATTCATTTCAAATGAACGATAGAATGATGTTTGTCACTTAAATATGATAATGAGATTCATTATCATTATTCCCTTTTCATTCTACCATGTCTCCGCTATGTGTCAACTTAATAAATCTAATTACTTGGGTATAATGGAATTGTCTGGATGACTCTTTACCGAGAATTCCTTTCATCCTTTAGGATAGTTCGTCCAGCTCTACCTATGCACCCCCCTTCCTACATGATAAAATGGAAATAACATCTATTTACTCTTCAACGAAAGTAGCGATATGATGAAAACCTTTCTAACTAAACTTTTCACAAAAAAAGAACATGTCAAAATAGAATTTTGCCAAAATAATCTTGATCGTTTCCTCAATGAACAAACTTCGGAGGCCTATGGAAAATTCTTAAAGAATCCCCGGATTCAGTATAAAGAATATGAATGTTTAAGTGAATGTGCGCTTTGCAAGAAATCTCCTTACGCCAAGGTTAATGGAGAATTGGTTATTGGGGCCGACCCAGACGACCTTTTAAGCCAGTTACAAAACACATTAAAATAATATATGGGCATAAACACTTAGGTTCTATTAATCATTTTTACCATATTGTTAGCTTTGACTACTTTTCTCGTGCACATTATGTTAATTTATGGTAAATGACTTTTCCAGGAGGACTATCTGTGAAAAAAATCGTACCTACCTTAGTTTCCGTCATCTCTCTTAGCCTTGCCACTGGATTGCCGAGCCATAGCAACGTCGCTCAAGCAGAAGAATTCACTCCTTACTATGGGAGTGGGCCAAGTTACATTCAACCTGATAATCTCTCCTACCTCTTCCCTGTACCTGACACTTCATTCAAGACGCCTGCCTTTCAACAAGATCGACTTGCTTTTACCAGTCAAGAAGAAATGAACACATTCATCGAAGGTCTCACCCATAAAAATAAGCATATTCAAATGAAGAGCATTGGTCAATCCACAGAAGGTCGCGATATTCCCATGCTTCTTTTCAGTAAGGACTCAAAAAAACTGCAAAAGAATTCAAAGAAACCATTGATCTGGATTCAGGGACAAATTCATGGCAATGAACCCGCTGCCGGGGAATCCACCTTAGTCATTGCCCAATGGTTAGCAGAAGGGAAGCTTGGCAATGTCCTCGATAAAGTGAATATCGCCATCGTCCCACGCGTGAATCCGGATGGATCCTATTACTTTAAACGTACGACGGCCACTAACTTGGATGCCAATCGGGACTATTTAAAAGTGGAGCATCCTGAAGTCCAGACAATCCACCGGGCAATAAATGCTTACGAACCAGAGGTCATTCTTGACGTACATGAGTACACGGTCAACCCTGCCCCGCTTAAAAAAGTCGGCAAGAACGGCGCAATCGCTTCATATGATTTGCTCATCTCTTCAGCAAAGAATCTAAACATCCCGCAGCAGCTGCGAAAAGCATCCGATGAATTGCTTTTGCCGAAGGTTTTTAAGACATTGGAAAAAGAAAAGCTATCCTATAAGGACTACTATACTCTCGCTACCTCTGAAGATGGGGTGCTGACGGCCACCGAAGGAAGCACGGAGGCACGGATTGGACGTAACGCTTTAGGCTTGAAGAATACGATGTCTTATTTAATAGAAACTCGCGGAATCAATATTGGTCGGACGGATTTCACGCGACGTGTGCATGCACAAGCTACAGCACAGGCTGCCTTCATAAAAGCAACGGCTGATCAGGCAACCAAAGTGAAAAAAGTGGTTCGCCAATCAGAAAGTGAAGTCGTCAAAAAAGGCGCAAAAGCAAATGACAATGATAAGGTTGTCATAAAAAGTGAAAATAAACGAATCAAGAACCAAAAACTAACGGTCATCGATCTGGAAAAAGCCAAAAAGGTGGATACGTCCATCGATTGGTTTGATTCGACCGACGCTTACCCTACACTGGTCAGAAATCGTCCAACGGCTTATATCCTCCCTGCCGAGTACAAAGAGGTAGCAAAAAAACTGGAGCGATTGGGTGTTCAAGTGAATACACTTAAAAAGTCCATCACTATACCGGTTGAAAGCTACAAAGTAACAGATTTGAAAGTTTCCGACGAACTGGAAAATGGACATGCAACGAAAGAAGTGACGACCTCCGTCCATACGAAGAAACAAAGCTTCCCAAAAGGTAGCTATGTATTCAATATGTCCCAGCCTGATGCCAACTTCATTGCCCTAACCCTTGAGCCCGAAGGCATCGACAGTTACGTGACCTTCAATTTCATCCCTGCGGCCAAAGGCGATGAACTTCCGATTTACCGTTACATGAAACAACCACCCTTACCGGTAAAATAGACTGAGAACCCGAAACGAAAACACGCCTGAGCATTAGTGCTCAGGCGTGTTTTCGTTTCTTTTGGAATGGAACAGGGGTGGGTGAATATATTTAAAAGGATGACTAGAAAGGGGGAAAGTCTTTGAGCGAGCATGTATATACGGAAATCAACCGCCTTGTTAACCGGTTAAAGCAAGATCAGTCTTCGGATGGATCGTGGAATTATCCGTTTGACACCGGGATTACGGCGGATGCCTATATGATTATCTTACTGAAAATACTGCAAATAGAGGACGAACCGCTTATAGAGGCATTGGTGAACAGGATTGAAAGCAGACAGACGGAAAATGGTTCGTGGAAACTCTTCCATGATGAAAAAGACGGAAACCTATCCGTTACCATCGAGGCTTACTATGGGCTTCTCTATAGTGGCCTCCGGAAAAAACAAGATCCCCATATCAAAAAGGCGAAGCAATTCATCCTTGCCCATGGCGGAATCAAAAAAGCCAAAATGTTAACGAAAATGATGCTTACCGTCACCGGCCAATACAAATGGCCACTCATCTTCCCGTTGCCTCTTGAAGTTATATTATTGCCGCCCGTCTCTCCCGTTAATATGTATGACCTCTCCGTATTCGGACGGGTCAACATGATTCCGCTACTTCTTCTAGGTCATAAAAAATTCCAGATCAAATCTCCCATCACTCCTAATCTAAAAGATTTATATCACACCCGGGAGGAACGATCAAAGGAACACGTATGGGAAGAATATCGAACTGATGAGTACCGGTCCTTCTTCTCTACCGTGCAGAATGCCGTTAAGTCCTTGATTGGATTTCCCGATTACCTTCATTCGCTAGCCCTTGAAACAACAAAGCGCTTTATGATTGACCGCCTTGAGCCTGATGGAACGCTCTATAATTATTTTGGCTCCACCTTCTTCATGATTTTTGCCTTGCTATCAGTCGGCTATTCAAAAGATGACCCCGTCATCCTGAAAGCTGTTGACGGCTTGAAGGGCATGGCCTGTTCAATCGATGGCCATACCCATATCCAGTTCACTACGCCTCATGTATGGAACACCTCATTGATTAGCTATGCTTTACAGGAAGCTGGCGTATCTTCAAAAGACCAAACGGTGAAGGCTGCTAATCAATATTTGCTTAGCCGTCAGCATCATATCTTTGGCGATTGGCGGATCCATAACCCAAAAGCTGTTCCTGGCGGTTGGGGATTTTCCGATTTGAATACCATGAACCCCGATGTCGATGATACGAGTGCCTCGTTGCGCGCATTGGCATATGAATTAAAGCACAATCCAACGAATCAGGACAGCTGGCAACGCGGAGTTGCTTTCATGATTTCCATGCAAAATGATGATGGGGGATTCCCTTCATTCGAACGGAATAATGATCATCAATGGCTCCACCTTGTTCCTTTCGAAGGATCGAAATACCTGTTAACGGACCCCTCCACCCCCGATCTAACAGGGAGGGCACTCGAATTCTTAGGTAACTATACAAATATGAAGAAACCTGAAAAAGTCAGCAAAAAAGCCGTCAATTGGCTATTGGATAATCAAGAACCGGATGGATCATGGTATGGACGCTGGGGAATTTGCTATCTTTATGGGACTTGGTCTGCTTTGACAGGACTAAAGGCGGCCGGACACTCTTCAGACCATCCTGCCATAAAGCAATCTGTGGGCTGGTTGAAGAAAATCCAAAATAAAGATGGTGGTTGGGGGGAGTCTTGCTATAGCGATATAAAAGAAAAATATGTTCCACTCGGTACCAGTACTCTGACCCATACGGCCTGGGCAGTGGACGCCCTGATATCCACTTCAGAAGAGCCAACACCTGAAATCAAGAAGGGAATAACCTATCTCATTCGTGAAGGGTCAAAAGAGTGCTGGGCCAATGAGTATCCAGCAGGCCAAGCAATGGCCAACTTTTTGTATATTCATTATCACAGTTATCGTTATATTTATCCCTTATTAACATTAAGTCACTACAAAAATAAGTTCATGAATGATTAAAGACCGGTTATCCACCATTCAATTAAGGAATGGTGTTAGGATGTGGATGAATTGTGGAAAACAATCCTGGATACCGGTTCAGTTATCCACATTCCTTGGTTATCCACACCAAATGACGTCGGAATTTTTTTAAAACAGTACACTTATCCACAAATTTCAATATCTGTATCACATTTCAAGAATCTATAGGCCGAAAATTGTGCACATCCCCTTCTAATATGAGCTCAACCTGTACGTTTTGTGGATAGATTGGGGATGACTCTTTCATTGGATACCTTTCAAAGGTTATAAATGGGGAAACCCATGCCCTTTTACCTTACCGCGTAACACCCATACGAGTAGTCATTAATATGCTGGTAGCGGAGGTGAAAAAATGGCTATCTCGATTAGTCTTTGCATGATAGTAAAGAATGAAGAAGACACGCTTGCTGCCTGTCTTACTTCCGTAGGTGAAGTGGCAGATGAAATAATCATCATCGATACAGGGTCTGCAGACCAGACGAAACAAATCGCTACCACTTTCACAGATCATGTGTATGATTTTGAATGGATTGATGATTTTGCCGCAGCGAGGAATTTTGCTTTTTCGAAAGCGACAAAGGACTATATTCTATGGCTCGACGCAGATGACATTTTAACAATGGAAAATAAGCAAAAGTTATTAACGCTCAAAGAAACGCTTCCTAGTTATGTTGACTCCGTCATGATGTTCTATCATCTCTCATTTGATGAGCATGGCAATCCTAGCTTCAGCTCGCGTCGGAACCGGCTCATAAAACGAGAAAAGAACTTCCGGTGGATTGGATTCGTTCATGAATACCTCGATGTGAAGGGGAATATTTTTCAATCGGATATTGCGATTGTTCATAAAAAGGAAAAGGTCCATAGCGACCGGAATTTGAAGATCTATGAAAAAGCACTCGAAGCAGGCCACCCTTTCACACCACGTGACAAATATTATTTTGCAAATGAGTGCAAGGACCACGGCCACTACGAAAGAGCCATAGAATGGTATCAAAAGTTCCTGGATGAGGGCAAGGGCTGGAGCGAGGATAATATTCAAGCATGTGGAAAGATTTCCGATTGCCTTCTCCAGACCAAAGATTGGCTTCCAGCCATCCAAAGTTGCTTAAAATCGTTTGAATACGATACCCCAAGAGGAGAAAACTGCTGCCGGCTCGGCTCTATTTATCTGCAGCAAAATGATTATGAACGCGCCATATTCTGGTACAATTTAGCGACACAAGTTGCCATTCCCGAAAATAAAAGCCCCTTCATTGACCGAAGTTGCTATACATGGCTGCCTCATATCCAGCTCTGCTTGTGCTATGACCGTCTTGGAAAGTACGGTGAAGCTAACAAGCATAATGAGTTAGCATCTGAATTCGTGCCTAATCACCCTGCCGTGCTCTATAATCGGAAATACTTCCAAGACATGAACGAGACATGAAAACACCCCCGTTTATCTTAAACGGGGGTGAACCTATATCAGTCATTAAGCTAATAGGTGCTTCTTCTTGTTGAAAGGCAGCCCGGTCTTTTTAATCGTCCAAATCCACTTTTAACACTTTGCCTGTATTCGCGTCAACTTCTAGATCGTATTCCTTCTGGTCTTGCTTGATTTCCAATTCATAAACAAGGATGCCATTTTCCATATCCGCTTCTAGATCCGTTATTTGACCCTCCACCTGCTTCAGGGCGATCTTTTCAGCTTCTTCCATGCTGATTTTTGCCGTTTTCAAAGCTTCCTGGATCAATGCGTCCTCATCCTGATCATCGTCCATCTCTTGAGATAGGACCGTCCCCTCTTTCGCATCGACTTCCACATCCTGATAACCTTCTTCCGTTTTAACGGTCATGTCATACGTGATCGGATATTCGTCCCACTCTTTTTCGACTTGGACAACCTCGCCACCAAGTTCTCCAGATATCATGTTGATAGCATCCTTTTCAGATAACGTTCCCTGGTTGACCGCATACACTGCCGTTCCGGCAACACCACCGAATAGTAAAACCGCTGCCCCTGATATCGTTATGATCGCTTTTTTCCTTTTGTTGATGTTTTCTTTTATTTTGCCCCATGTCTTTTTCATGAATGAATTCCTCCTTTAAGTTGTACCTTAAGGATAACCATTCTCTATGAGGCCACCATGAATGCTAGATTAGAATTTGATGAGAAAGACTAATCGTGACGGTTGTACCCGTTCCCTTTTCACTTTGAATCTCCAATCTTCCTCCAAGAGACTCAACTAGGGAGCGAGCAATCGATAGACCGAGCCCATTCCCCCCCGTTTTCCTTGCCCGTGAGGAATCTACCCGGTAAAACCGCTCGAACACGTGCGGCAGATGCTCTTCAGAAATGCCTACACCCTGATCCTGTACCTCTATCAACAGTCTTCCGTCCTTCACATGAATGGAAATGTGAATCGCTGAATCACTATATTTCATCGCATTGTCCAATAAGATTATAAGAATCTGTTCGAGCTTACTTGAAACCGTCTCCGTATGGATGGAAGAAAGCTCTGAACTGACAGTCACTTCCCGTTCCGTAGTCCGTCTGAACGTTTGGGCAATTTGCTCACAAAATGAAATCAGTTCGATCTCTTCCTTCATATCGGAAGACGGTTCCGTTTGGGAAGCGGCCTTCAGTAGATGTCCCGTCAGCTGCTTCATCCGGAGCGCTTCATGATGAATCGCCTCAACTCCCTCTTCTAGAATCGCCTCATCCTTCATGCCCCAACGTTTTAATAAGGAAGCGTAGCTTTCTATCACGGTTATCGGCGTTTTCAGTTCATGCGAGGCATCCGAAAGAAATTGCTGTTGCTGATTAAAGTTCCGTTCAAGTCTTCCAATCATCCTGTTAAACGCAACCCCCATTACCTGAAGTTCATCCTTTGATTTCTCCGGCAATGGGATCTCTTTGAATTCTCCGCTTTCCTCAATATCCAACATGGTCCGGCTCATGATGGAAATCGGTTTTAGGATAAGGTTTGCCAACCACTTCCCGGCGATAACCGATAAGAGAATGACAAATAAGGATGAACCAACGAGCACAAGCGCCAGCATGGATAACTGTTCAAGGAGGGCATCCTGTATTTGGGTGACCTCTATCATCCCCGACGGAGCGCCTTCCTCCGGATAGGGCGATCGGTAAGTCAATACGTATTCACCATCCACTTTTGCGAAGTTATACCCCTTATCGTCAAATGATTTCACCGCTAGCTCCTCAAGTCCATCTTCATCAACAAAGCGATTTACCAAGGAACCGTTCGAATTGAAAATCCGCACCATCCCATCGTCCGGCGTATAGGGCTCAATCGCCTTTGAATCTCCGGAAAAGAGAGCTCCCACCTTTACGTTTTCTTCTAGTAGCTTTGCCTGATTTTCGAGTATATCCTGTTCCCGCTCGATAGAAATCCAAAGAAAAGCAACGAGGACGAAGACACTTAACAAGACCAGCATGATGGTCAAAAACAAACTCGAGTACCATTGGATTTTTGTCCGGATCTTCATAGCGGCTCCTTCAGGCTATACCCCACACCGCGATAAGTATGAATGAGAGGCACATCATAAGGATAGTCGATTTTTTTACGCAAATACCGGATATACACATCCACCACATTCGTATCTCCAGAAAAATCATATCCCCATACATGGGAGATGATCTGATCTCGTGACAGAACCTGATTTTTATTTTGCAAAAGATAGACCAGCAAATCAAATTCACGGGAAGTCAGCTCAATCCGCTTACCGGCACGTAGGATATCTCTTGTGCCCAGTTCCAATTGTAAATCGTGAATCGTTAGACTATCCTCTTTTACATCTTTAATGCCGCCGCCAGTTTGGCTCCTAAAGCACGCACGGATCCTGGCCAGCAATTCCTCTATTTCAAAAGGCTTGGTTACATAATCATTCGCTCCATGATCAAGCCCATTCACCTTATCCGGTACCGCATCCCTTGCCGTCAGAAGGATGACCGGCGTATGAACATTCTTTTTCCTGAATCGTCTTAATACTTCGATCCCATTTAACTCAGGGAGCATCACATCCAGTAAAATCAAATCCCAGTCTTGCGCTTCCGCCCTCTCGAGTCCTGTTTTTCCGGTAAAAGCCGATTCGGTTTGATACCCTTCATGGTTGAGCTCCAACGTCAGCACCCTTGCGATTTTCTCTTCATCTTCTATGATCAAAATTCGTTTATCCATCATTCAACACCGCCTAAATCTTAGTGTACTGAAGAAATATGAAAATATCATGAGAAATGGACGATTCCCATTGAAAAGATTAAAAAGAAAACAGCCATCTTTCTAGAAGAGGGCTGCTTTCATATTGAAACAAGAGGTTTGGGAATCGAGATGAATTATTTACCCGTCCAATTCTGACTGATAAATTCGTCACGGCCAGATTTCTCACGGTCCTCTTTATAATGTTTTTCGTTTTTCTTGTGATAATCCTGATGATATTCCTCAGCAGGATAAAAAGTTTGGGCCGGAAGGATTTCCGTAACGATCGGTTTCTTGAATTTTCCGCTTGCACTTAGTCGCTCTTTGGATTCAAGAGCTAATTGGTACTGTGTCTCATTATGATAGAAAATGGCCGTCCGATATTGGCTTCCTCTGTCATGGAATTGTCCTCCATCATCGGTTGGGTCAATTTGCTGCCAATATAATTCAAGCAATCTCTCATAAGCAAAAACTTGAGGGTCGAACGTAATTTCAACAACTTCATAATGCCCCGTCGTCCCCGTTTTCAACTCCTCATAGGTAGGGTTTTCAACCTGTCCACCTGAATAACCAGAGATGATGCCTTCTATGCCTGGCAGTTCATCGAATGGTGTAACCATGCACCAAAAACAACCACCAGCAAATATTGCCTTTTCCATACCAATCGTCCCCCTTTACTCATCTAATGTAATAAAAACCAATATACCATAACCATTTGTTTTATGTAGTGGTTGCTGATTTCATAAGAAATAGGATAAGCCATATGGCCCATCCTATTTAATCTTTAGACCAGCCTTTTTCCTTGAACCGAACAATCGCTTCCACACGATTACTGACATCGAGTTTATCGAGAATGACCGAAATATAGTTCCGGACCGTCCCATTGGTAAGAAAAAGCTGGTTGGCAATTTCCTTTGTATTCTTTCCGTCCGCTATCAGCCCAAGCACTTGCGTTTCTCGTTCAGTCAATGGGTTCTCTTCTTCAAAGGCCATATCCACAAGCTCTGGGGCGTAGATGCGCCTTCCATCCATGATGACACGGATGGAATTGGCCAGTTCTTCACTTGGACTATCTTTAAGTAAATAGCCGCCCACTTCAGCTTTTCTGGCTCTTTCAAAATAACCGGGACGGGCAAATGTCGTCAAAATGATGACCTTACATTGGATTCCTTTATTCTTAATCTCTTCCGCAACATCCAGTCCGGTTTTCACTGGCATCTCTATATCCGTGACACAGATATCTGGTTGCAATCGATTTATGAGATTCATGGCTTCTTCTCCATCGCTGGCCTTTCCGACAACCTCCATATCCTCTTCCAAGTCGAGGATGGACCCAAGCGCTCCGAGTAACATCCGCTGGTCTTCAGCGATCACGATTCGAATCAAATTAATCCCACCTATTCATTTTTAATTGCATTCGGAACCTTTATATAAACGATGGTCCCGTTGTTTGATTCTATGTCCAGGCTTCCATTCACAAACTCCAGCCTTTCTTTCATACCTTGAAGTCCATTTCCTTTATAGAAATCCGAAGTTTGAGTAAGACCCACCCCATTATCTTCGACTTTAATCATTACGCCCGTCTTCAATTCTTCAATGGAAATTTTACATAGCGTGGCCTTACTATGCTTAACGATATTGGTCACGGCTTCTTTTATGCACATGCTCAAAACCGTTTCGACAAATAAGGGTGTTGCTCGTAAATCCGTAGAACCATCCAACTCAAAGCCTATTTGGGCAGCTTTCAAAATCTGCTTGACCCGAATGACTTCGTCGCTAAGCTTAGCCCCACGCATTTCCGACACCATTTCCCTCACTTCTTTTAACGCTGTCCTCGCCGTTTGACGTATATCCTTGATCTCTTTCTTAGCCGACTCAGGATTCAAATCAATCAACTTTCCAGCAAGGTCACTTTTCAATCCGATCAGTGAAAGCTTCTGCCCCAATGTATCATGCAAATCACGCGCGATACGCTGACGTTCCTCCATCTTCCCGAGTTCCGAAATTTGCTTATGGGCATCTTCGAGCTGTTCTTCTAGCTTATCCCGCTTATTTCGATTATACGTATTGAACGGGAGTAGAATCACACCCACTATACAAATGAGCATAAAGGGAAACTGTGAAAAGAATATGGGGTCTTTCATGATGAACCCAATATTGACGGACACGATGGTAGCCAATAGTTGAACCGAATATAAGACAAAAAAGCCTACCTTATTTTGAACATTGCCTACGAAGAACGCTAGAAAAAGAGAAAAGTAAATAAAACCGAAAAAGATGGTCATCGATATGGAAATGGCAATTTGTATCCCTGTCCAAACATATACGGCCCATCCCTTGGAGGCGAACGAAAATCCGTAGGAGATGAAAAATAAAATGATCATAATTATACCGAAGATGATTTCGGACATCGAGGATGATCTAAAAATGAAGTAAAAAGGAAGAATACAGAAAATGATCCAGACATACGGGCTTAATCCAGTATTCTTCGGAAAAATATGATACCAACTTTGCATAGCGTCCCTCTGTTCCTTTTCCTTCTAGTATATACTACGAAGTTTTGTCAAAAAACCATTCAATCGAAACTGAATGGTTTTTTGACGGGATATTTATTTTTCTTGTAAACTTGGTCGTTTAGAAGTCATTTCAACTTTAGTTTTCGTTGCATTCAAACGTTCCTTAATTTCTTTAAAGCTTACAAACGTTTTATTTTCTCCATCATATAAGCGGAAACGGAGAGATTTCAAACTTGAGCCGAGCGTGATCGTCGTAGCCTGTTGTAAGGGCAGCGTCGAATCATGGACTTTCTCCAGATTATAGTTCGGCACTCTAGGGCTTAAATGATGCACATGATGGAAACCGATGTTACCCGTTACCCATTGTAAAACCTTTGGAAGCTTATAATAAGAGCTTCCATCTATAGCTGCCTTCACATAATCCCAATCAGATTCTTCTTCAAAATAAGAATCTTCGAACTGATGTTGAACATAGAACAACCAGATGCCCAGTGAACCCGATACAAAAAGGATCGGTAATTGAATCATAAGGAATGCCTGCCAACCGATTGCCAAACATAATAGGCCGTATATCAACACGATAGCCGCGTTTGTAAGATACGTATTCATCCGTTCTTTTTTTCTTGCTCCCTTAACATTCAAACGATTGGTCACGAGGAATAGATAAAAAGGTCCTAATCCAAACATGACAATCGGATTCCGGTATAAACGGTAAGCAAGACGTCCCCAGAATGAAGCCGCAACATACTCATCAACCGTCATGACCCAAATGTCGCCTGTGCCACGTTTGTTCAGATTACTACTTGTTGCATGGTGAATCGAGTGACTGTGCTTCCATTGTTCATAAGGAAATAAAGTGACAATCCCACTAATCGTACCTAGGATATTATTCGCTTTCTTGCTTTTGAAAAAAGAGGAATGACAGCAATCATGGAAAATGATGAAAATCCTGATGACGAACCCTGAAGAAAGAATGGCGAATGCCAGTGTCAGCCAATAGGAAATGCTCAAACTCTGGTAAGCCAAGAACCAGAGTAGAAAAAATGGTGGAAATGTATTGATGATCTGCTTCACGCTTGATTTCGTATTCGACTTTTCAAAAGGCGCAACTTCTTTTCTTAACTGCTTTTGATCGTGTTTACTCATAGTTTCCTCCTTAAAATGTAAAAAATATGGAGTGTTTCAATAACGTCTATTCAATGGCATGAATCAACTTCTATATAGTAGTGATGAATGTTTTCTTTTCTATATTTCAATTATAGTTACATTCTTCAACCTACTGTAGTCATAAACGTCAATGAACTCATATGACATCTGTCATATACCCGTCTTACAGTCGCATTTAACCACCCTATTATTTCCTTTTTTTCTTGTTTTACGCATGAAATGGTGGAAATGACAAGAACCTACCTGATATTCCAGAAAAAAGCAGATTCACCTCGAACGGCCGAAACACATACTGGGAATCATCAATTTACTGACTTTGGATCATGAGCATTTCATCATAAACCAAGTTTTGTCTAAGCTCCGTTGCTGTTTTAGTGGATATTTGATCCTCTTCAACCATTTGCTGAATGATATCACGTTCGATCTGCATCGCATTCAATTGAAAACGACTGACCATCTCTTCGAAACGATTTACTTCTTTTTCACTTAGTGTTCCGAATGGATTCAAATAATGATTATATCTTTGAATGACCAGCATGACTTCATGACGGTTTTCTGGAGTAGTTTGTTGTTTGATTACCATCATCGCTTCTTTTTGTGCCTCTTTTTGTGCTTTACGGAACTCCCGGATCAGGTCCGCATTTTTATTAATAGAGTTCTCTAATTTGTTTTCCCACTTTTTATCCCATTTGACATTGATCTTGTTTTTGATAAAGAGGGTCTTCCAATTAATCCACGCTCTTTTCAGAGGTGATTTTTGCATATAGTTTAACGTTCTTGAAACATACACCTTATAAAGCTCAAAAGTTGTTTCGGAGATAGCCCCTTTTTGAACTAACCCAAAAACGACTTCCATTTCCTTGCTGGTCCCTAGCTTCATCAAATCCTGTATGGTCTTATTATCCGGCCTTTTCGTTATTCCACGTTCCAAATCTATCAATTGTTCATTTAAATCTTCCATTACTTGATGAATCGCTTTCTGATTATCCATGGTTGCCTCTTTACTCAGCAGTTGGATTGTCTTATTTAACACAATTTTATAAGCTTCTTCAGTAGTAAGACGTTCATCCTCAGATTCAGTCGGTTTCCTTATTAATATCGGTAAAAGAAATGTAGCCAAAAAGACGCTTAGCAAAATTACACAGGCCGCGATAAATAAGACTGTATTACGCATCGGGAACGCCGTGTCATCCGGCATTAAAGTTGGTATGGATAAAGCGGTAGCTAAAGTTATGGTACCATGTATGCCACAAACTGATGCCAAAAGGGCATATCGCGATTTTGACACATTCTTATCATCCACAACGTTATTATCTTCAGGATGAACCCTGGACATAATAAATTGTTCCAATGGATTCACTCTGTTTTTCGTGAAAGTATCATGAAGAATGTATACCCAAATAAAACGGATCACCAATAATAAAAGTACAATCAAGACGCTAATTCCAAAAAGAGTTCCCCTATTTAAGTTGGACTCAATTTCCTGATAAACACTCGGTATCATGAATCCTAATAAAGTAAATACAAGACCATTCAAAAGATAACCTAATACAGACCATGTATTCGTAGATATAATTTGCAACTTGGTTGTGGAACTCTGAAGGCGATCCCGCTCAATGCCATGTATGACTCCTGCGGTAACCACTGCTAAGATTCCAGAAACATGGAACTCTTCAGCAACCATATAAATCACAAATGGTGTAATCAGCTCAATAACAATGGACATAGGAATTTCCTCTAGTCCATGAACCCGTAGGAACAATCGCAATTTAACGATTAAATAGCCCAGAAGGAGACCTATAATAATCCCACCTAAAGACACAAATAAAAAATTAAGCGAAGCATCTTTTATAGAAAAGACGCCCGTCAATGCAGCTGCCAAAGCCACTTTAAAAGCAACGATTCCGGCTGCATCATTGAAAAGCGATTCTCCTTCAAGGATGGGCATCATGTTTCCGGGCAATTTCAAGCCTTTTGTAATGGATTGTACCGCTACTGCATCCGTTGGGGTAATGGTCGCTGCTAAGGCAAAAGCCACAGCCAAAGGCATATCTGGAATTAACCAGTGGATAAAAAAGCCACCTGCAAAAACAGTCACGAATACTAACCCAAATGCCAATAACAGAATCGGCTTACGCAACTCAAGCATTTCTTTCCGAGATGTGTTTTTTCCTTCTGTAAATAGGAGGGGAGCAATAATACAAATCATAAATAATTCAGAATGAAAGTCTAATGATAAGTGGAGCGGTAAAAATGAAATGACTGCCCCCATGGCTATCTGATATATAGGGAGCGGAATACGAGGCCATTTAGCATTTAAGATTGTAGCGACTATTGTGGAAACTAATAAGCCGAGCAAAGTGATTAAAAATGACATAGAATCCTCCTATCTTCTAATATTTTGTACGGTTGCCTCTAAAAAGGTAAAAAAGCAGAGATATTTTAAAGCGATATCACCACTTTTAAAAATCGTCCCTACTTATAATGTGTATATCTTTTAAAAGAAACTCTCGCATTAATCATGCATATTTTGTTGTATTAACGATAATTGATATACCCCTTAGTTATTCATTACAAACAGGTATGACAACTTTCAAGTTTCATTTTATTATCAACTGATTTTTCATTTGCAGCTAAAAGACGTCAAAATAAAACCCGAGTGGATCAGCAATCCACTCGGGTCTAATAACTTCTATTCATTTAGTTGAATCCGGTCAGGACAAGTATAAATATTCATCGAATCATTACGGATAAATCCGACGGTAGTGATTCCCAACCCTTCCGCTAGCTCCAACGCCAATTCAGTTGGTGCGGATTTAGAAAGGATCAACTCGCATCCGATCTTCGCCACTTTCAACAGTATCTCCGATGAAATGCGCCCACTGAATACAATCGCTTTTCCTTCTAAAGATATACCATTCTTCAAGCAATACCCATAGATCTTATCCAATGCATTATGGCGCCCGATATCCATTCGGCTTAATACAAGCCCATTCACATCACACAATGCCGCATTATGGACACCACCGGTTTGTTGGAACGTCACCGCGGACTGTTGCAGGTCCTTCATTAAGCGGAAGCAATCTTCCGGTGTTAGCCTTACCGTCATATTCTCCATCTTCTTGGCGGTCAGAGCATCGTTTACGAAGACGAAACCTTGTCTACTTCCTCCACAGCATGAAGTAATATAACGTTTATTCTGAAACTCTTGGTAATAAGGATTCAGCTTATCCGTTTTGACGTGAACATATCCTTCTTTTTCCTGAAACCAAATTTCTTTGATTTCTTCATATTTACGGATAATCCCTTCCGAGGCTAAATAACCGATGACCATATCTTCAATGTATTCCGGTGTACATACCATCGTCACGAACTCTTGCCCATTTATCTTCACTGTAACGGGAAATTCCGTCACAACCTTGTCTTCCGTCTGCTGGACTTCCCCTTTGCTAATGCGGATGATCCCCCGTTTTTTCTCTATCTCCTTCATGCCTTCACTCCTCATTATCTACACGAACTTCATGCCCCTTATATAAAACAGTAAAATGATATCAGTTCGATTTTAGTTTTCCTGCTATGTCCTGGTCAAATACAAACACAGAGATGGCTATATTTTCCTTCACTTTAATATCAGAAAACAAATGAACCAGGTTCGCACCGACCAACTCTTCCATTCCCTCTGGAGGAGCAACCGAATAAAGATCCTGAATCATTTTTGTCCTAGCTGAATGAACCATGTCTTTGCCCTCTTCCGTACTCGAAATGAATATTTCCGTCGGAGTCAAATTCCCATATAGCGTGGAAACAGCCATATTATCTACAAAAACCGTATGAATACGCTCTGGCCCTTTTCCGAATAGTTCTTTTCGGAGCTTTCGAATCATATCATTGAATTCATGGATTACTTTTGACATCTTGATTTCGCTCCTAACATATGATATTTCATCTAGTATTTCCTTATCATAAAGCAATAAGATTAAAAAAAAAAGTTTATTGAAAATAACTACTTTTCTCATACTGATTGTTTCTTTTTATAATTAAAGGTATAATACCTTTGTGAAAGTTGGTCACATAATAAGATTTGTTATGTTTCTATCTTTTATCCATCATTTATATAATGGTTTGGATTGGTATATTGGCAAGATTTGCTTTTAAACTTTTCCACCATGACTTACATCACTGTTCAGAGACAGAGGTGTAATCATGGTGGTTTTTTTCGTGTTTTTTGGTAATAAGAGGGGGAAAAATTATGAGCGATTCAATTACTATTAAAATCAATGGCTTGGATTATAAAGCAAAAACTGGATCGACAATCTTGGAAGTTATCAATGAAAATAAGATAGCCCATCCACAGGTTTGTTATGTTCCTGAAGTGGACCCGATTCAAACATGCGATACGTGTATCGTGGAAGTGAATGGGAAACTTGTTAGATCATGCTCGACAAAAGTCGATAGCAGCATGGATATCTCATTGGATTCAACAAGTGCAAAAGCAGCACAAAATGAAGCGATGGATCGTCTTCTTGAGAATCACCTATTATATTGCACAGTTTGTGACAATAATAACGGCAACTGTAAACTGCACAACACTGTAGAATTAATGGAAATCCCGCACCAAGACTTTACGCCTAAAACTACACCGGATTTGGCTGTGGACATGTCCCATCCATTCTACCGCTATGATGCGAACCAATGTATCGCTTGCGGACAATGCGTAGAGGTTTGTCAAAATCTACAGGTTAATGAAACGCTATCCATCGATTGGGAAGCAGAACGTCCACGTGTTATTTGGGATGAAGGAACTGAAATCAATAATTCATCATGTGTGGGTTGCGGACAATGTGTAACTATCTGTCCATGTAATGCGTTAATGGAGAAATCCATGCTTGGAGAGGCTGGCTTCATGACAGCCATGAAAGAAGATATTATGGAACCAATGATCGACCTAGTTAAAGATGTCGAGCCTGATTTCAGCGTAATTTTCCCTGTTTCTGATATAGAAGCAGCTATGCGTGATACACGTACGAAGAAAACGAAAACGGTTTGTACGTTCTGTGGTGTCGGCTGTTCATTCGAAGTTTGGACAAAAGGGCGCAAAATCCTTAAAGTTCAACCTACGCATGAAGGACCAGTTAATGCGATTTCCACTTGCGTTAAAGGGAAATTTGGTTGGGATTTCGTAAACTCTGAAAAACGTATCACTAAACCATTGATCCGTAAAAATGGTAGATTCGTTGAATCAAGCTGGGATGAAGCCCTTGACTTGGTTGCATCAAGACTTGGTTCAATCAAACAACAATACGGTGGCAATTCCGTAGGATTCATTTCTTCATCTAAAATCACGAATGAAGAAAACTATGTGATTCAGAAATTAGCACGTCAAATGTTCGAAACGAATAACGTCGACAACTGTTCTCGTTATTGTCAATCTCCTGCGACAGACGGATTATTCCGCACAGTCGGTATGGGTGGAGATGCTGGTACGATTAAAGATATCGCTGCAGCAGGACTTGTCATCATCGTCGGTGCAAATCCAGCCGAAGGACATCCTGTTCTAGCCACACGCGTAAAACGTGCACATAAGCTACACGGACAAAAACTGATCGTTGCCGATGTACGTAAAAACGAAATGGCTGAGCGTTCTGACATCCATATCAGTCCAAAACAAGGTACTGACCAAGTTTGGTTGATGGCCGTTACTAAATATATGATCGATCAAGGCTGGCATGATCAAGAATTCATCGATGAAAATGTTCACTTCTTTGACGATTATAAAGAGATACTAGAAAAATATACCCTTGATTATGCAGAGTTAAACACAGGAATTTCAAAAGAAACATTGATCCAAATTGCAGAAGCGATTCGCGATGCAGATGGTACTTGTATTCTTTGGGGAATGGGTGTTACACAAAACACTGGTGCTTCCGATACGTCGGCTGCCATCTCTAACCTTCTATTGGCTACAGGTAACTACCGTCGTCCAGGGGCTGGAGCTTATCCGCTTCGTGGCCATAATAACGTTCAAGGTGCTTGTGATATGGGAACTCTACCGAACTTCCTACCAGGATACCAACGTGTTACGGATGATGTTGCCCGTGCTAAATTCGAAGAAGCATATGGTGTCAAAATTGACAACAAACCAGGTATGCACAATATTGAAATGCTGGAAGCCATTGAAAAAGGCGACATGAAAGCGATGTACCTTGTCGGTGAAGATATGGCACTTGTTGATTCTGATGCAAACCATGTGGATAAAGTATTATCAAGCCTAGACTTCTTTGTTGTTCAAGATATCTTCCTTTCTAGAACAGCCCAATATGCAGACGTAGTATTACCGGGAGCTCCTTCTCTTGAAAAGGATGGAACATTCACGAATACAGAGCGCCGTGTCCAACGTCTATATAAAGCACTTCCTACTTTGGGAGATTCTAGAGCGGACTGGGAAATCACCCAAGAAATCGCTAACCGCTTAGGTGCAAATTGGAATTACACTCATCCTAGTGACATCTATGATGAAATGGCAAGCCTGTCACCTATTTTCAGCCAAGCCAATTACGAAGTACTTGAAGGCTGGAACAGCTTCCTATGGGGAAGTCATGATGGATCAAGCACACCGCTTCTTTATACGGATGGCTTCAACTTCCCTGATAAAAAAGCTCGCTTTGCTATAGCTGACTGGGTAGAACCACATAAATTCCCTGAAGAATTCGATCTTCATATCAATAATGGACGTATGCTTGAACATTTCCATGAAGGAAACATGACGAATAAATCAAACGGAATTCAATCTAAAGTTCCTGACATTTTCGTTGAAGTTTCTCCGGAGTTAGCCAAGGAACGTCAAGTGAGTGATGGCGGATTAGTTCGATTGGTATCACCATATGGTGCCGTCAAATTAAGAGTGCTTATTACAGACCGAGTGAAGAAAAATGAACTATTCCTTCCGATGAATTCAGTCGACAAGGATTCAGCCATCAACTTCCTGACTGGTCCTATATATGATCAACGTACAAGTACACCTGCTTATAAACAAACAAAGGTACGTATGGAAGTGCTTAAAGAAAGCGGAGAAATTCCATTGCCGGGATCTAACCCACGTAATAAAAAACGTCATCCTCAAAATGGTGTTGAGGTTCAACGTAAGTGGGCACGTCCGGGTTATGTACACTTAACTGATAAATAATAAGGAGGGTAAAGATCATGGCAGCTCCTATCACGGAAATCCATAATCCTATAACAGAGGAAGATATCAAGTTACAGAAAATCGAAGAACTAAAAATGCTAGTCACCGATAATGAAGAGGTGTTAAACAGTCTGTTTAACATCCTCGGTGAGCTGAACGACTCTGGCGTGCTTGATGCCGCCACTTCTATGCTTAGAGGAAAAGAACAAATAGCAAAAGTCGCTCTTGGACAAGTAACCAGAGAACCCGTAACCAACTTAATCAATACGCTTATGGGTGCAACTGGAGCCTTGATGAAGGCTGATACCGACCAAGTGACAAAGCTTCTTAGCAGCGCACTTGCCGGCATCGATGAAGGTAGCAAATTCATTGAGACCGATAAAAAAATCGGTGTGATGAGTTTAGTAAAAGTATTGAACGACCCCGACATTAATCGAGCAATTGGTTTCGGCGTCCATTTCTTAAAAGGAATGGGTAAAGAACTAAAATAGTAACAATAATTTAAACAGACTATCCCCAAGTCGAATGTAAACAATAAATAGAATGAAGGCTTAGAAGAGGCATCAGCCTCTTTTGAGTCTTTTTTAAAATAATAACTATAAAGGACGGATGAAATGCTAACAAAAGAAAACGTCATAGATGCCTTAAAACACGTTCAAGATCCGGAATTGAATAGAAGTATCGTTGAACTGAATATGGTTCGAAACATTAACATCATGGAGGGACATGTTTCACTAGAAGTAGTCCTAACCATTCAAGGATGCCCACTAAAAGCTAAGATTCAAGAAGATATCGAGAGCTCTTTAAGAAAAATCGGTGCTTTAAGTGTATCCTTGAAATTTGGTTCAATGACCAAAGAAGAACGGGAAACATTGACGAAAGTATTAAAAGGCAATGCGACGACCGAAACCGGTATGCCAAAGATGCTTGCTCCTGATTCAGGCGTGAAGTTCATTGCCATCACAAGTGGTAAAGGCGGCGTCGGTAAATCTACCGTGACAATCAATCTTGCGGTTGCACTAGCACGTCTAGGCAAGCGCGTCGGTATTCTGGATGCTGACATTTACGGATTCAGCGTTCCTGCAATGATGGGCATCACCCAAAAGCCGACGATGATTGACCAAACTGTCATCCCGGTTGAGAGCCATGGTGTGAAAGTCATGTCGATGGGCTTCTTTGCAGCCGATGATAACCCTGTAATGTGGCGCGGACCAATGCTGAACAAGTGGATCAAAAACTTCCTTGTGAACACGCACTGGGGAGAATTAGATTACATGTTGCTTGACTTACCTCCTGGTACAGGTGACGTAGCGATCGATGTTGCTGCCATGATTCCACAAGGTAAAGAAATCATCGTAACTACACCACATAATGTCGCCTCTTTTGTTGCGTCAAGAGCAGGTGCAATGGCCAAGCATACGAAACACGAAATCGTCGGTATAATCGAAAACATGGCTTACTTTGAAGAACAAGATGGATCGAAGAACTACCTGTTCGGAAAAGGCGGCGGAGAAATGCTTGCGAAACGTCTTGGAACAGAAGTGATCGCGACCATCCCATTCTCGAACCGTAAAGAAAACAACGACGCCAACGTTTTTGATGAAGAATCCTACATTGGTGAAACTTTCGCATCATTAGCGGAAGACTTAGTTAATCAATCCTAATAGGTAGAGGCTGGCTCAATTGGAGTCAGCCTCTTTTTCATATTCGAAAGGCAACCTATACACTTTCCCCTTATTCATCCCCTCACTGACAAGATTCATGGAACGCAAAATTCTCGTCGCACTAGCAGAAGATGAAATACGTAAAAACTCCCTTAATTGTCGATTCGTTATCGTGGGACCGAGTAGGAAATAATAATCTTTTAACGCTCGAATATGTCCGTCTTTACTCTCGTGCTCACACCTGGAGCATTTCCATTCCCTACGCTGCTTCAATAATGGAGACATCAAACACTTCTCACAGATGACTCCTTTTATAAGGTCCTCCATGGAAAGATTGAACCGTTCGAGAACGGAAGCATCCGCTTCAATATGATGCTTATTGATGATTTTGATGATTTTTTTCAATTCTTTATCACTGAGACTTGGTTGGTTGATGGATTTTTCGATTTGGTGGATTTTAAAAGGTAGGGTATCACGATGGATGACTTTGTAATGAAGATTTCGGTTTTCAGGATTTGCGCGGATAATTGTTTGGGGATTACTAATTACGACCAGAGAGTAAATTGGGGGTTCTGTCAGCCCATGTTTCATAAGCCAACTCTTCAATTGTGATTCATGACGCTCAATTTGAATCAGGGGATCTGGAAACCCCATCTCTTTTCCGTCTTTCGTCCGTATGAGCTGATTAAAAGTGGAATCGAAATAGAGGGAACCTGCTATATTCTTCACTTCGATGATGAGGATGAATTTTCTGGATAGTAATAACGTATCAATTTGGAAAAAACGAGTTTGATCCTGTAACCTGATATCATGGAATATGAAATACTCCTTCGTTTCAAGAAAACTCAAAGGAAAATCGATAGCGCACTCTCCCCTATAGCCAGCTTCCTTTTTACTAAGTTCACTCATAATAAAGAGGATTTTCGGATGGGCTGGTGGAAGCCTGCGCAACAAAGCCTGTAATTTCAGGATAGAAAGCGGGATTTTACGTTCCTTTATAATCATTTGATCACTCCAATCTTGTTATTCTCTCCATAAATTCTATGGCAGAACGTGATATTCCTTTAAACTCTTGATTTATATCCTCCGAATGAGTTTTATCTTCGCTTTTCGAATACTTATCTTCGCAAACGGGATTTTATCTTCGGTAATTGCTCTTTTATCTTCCCATTTATCTGATATATCGATTTTTCGACAATATCAGATAAATTTCATTAAGGACTTGCTGATATTACAGTCCGTCCTTTGACGTTTTATCTTCAAACTTTGGATTCTAATTGTGAAAGTGTTATATCAACCAAATTAAGGACTTTATCTTCCCTTTCCGAATATTTATCTTCACAAACAGGATTTTATCTTCGCAATTGCATATTATATCGATTTTTCGACAAAAAAAGGACCAGCGCCCAGGCAAGTCCATCAATCTATATTATCTGCAATCGCACGTCCAGCCTGTCGCCCCGAGAATAGGCACCCACCCAGAAATGTCCCTTCCATGGAGCGATAGCCATGGACACCGCCACCTCCGAATCCGGATACTTCCCCCGCGGCATAAAGTCCTGGCACTGGCTCTCCTATTGCGTTAAGGACTCGACCAGATAAATCCGTCTGCAATCCTCCCAGCGTCTTTCTACTGACTATATGTAACCGTACAGCAATCAGCGGGCCCTTTTTGGGGTCCAGAATTTTATGGGGAGAAGCCACCCTCACAAATCGATCACCGATATAACTTCGCGCCCCACGCATGGCCGTGATCTGCAGGTCTTTCGTGAATGTGTTGTCAATCTCCCGGTCCCTCGCTAAAATTTGCCTTTCAATCTCTTCAGCACTCAGTAAGTTCTCCCCAGTAATCTTATTCATCCCGTCTACTAGTTCCGATACTGTACCTGCAATGACAAAGTCCTCACCCTTATCCATAAAAGCTTGTACGGGAGCTGGAGCACCGGGCAGTACACGAGATAGAACCTTTCGAATGCTCTTCCCCGTCAAATCGGGGTTTTGTTCAGAACCTGACAATGCAAACTCCTTTTCAATGATTTTCTGCGTCAAGATGAACCAGGAATAATCATATCCGGTCTTCTGGATCGCCTCAAGCGTCCCCAGCGTATCAAACCCAGGAAAATTCGGGGCTGGAAATCGTCGTCCTTTTGCATCCAGCCAAAGCGACGACGGACCTGGGAGAATGCGAATCCCATGCTTATCCCAAACCGGGTCCCAGTTTTTGATTCCTTCCGTATAGTGCCACATCCGGTCGCGGTTGACGATCCTCCCACCCGCTTTTTCCGTGATGGCCAGCATCCTTCCGTCCACATGCTCCGGTACACCGGAAATCATCGTCTTCGGTGCTTTCCCAAGTCGAGCTGGCCAGTTTGTTCTAATCAAATCATGATTGGCACCAATTCCACCGCTTGTGACAAGGACAGCCTTCGAATGAAATGTAAAATCCCCGACCACTTCCCGGGAACTCGCCTCACCTCGGCCTGCCGAGCTTGGAACGAGTATCGATCCTCCCACCCCGATTACCGCCTCATTTTCCGTCATCAATTCATTGACCCGATGGCGGGGTCGATAGTCGACAAGCCCCTTTTCCATTGCCCTGCGAACTCTCTCTTCAAACGGTTTAACGATGCCAGGCCCTGTCCCCCATACGATATGAAACCGCGGAACCGAATTGCCATGGCCTTCAGCCAGATAGCCACCACGCTCAGCCCAGCCGACTACCGGAAAAAAGCGTATACCCTGGGCAGATAACCATTCCCTTTTTTCCCCGGCAGCGAAGTCGACATACGCCTCCGCCCATTTCTTGCCCCAATAATCTTCGTCCTCTTCCCTATCAAAACCAGCGGTCCCCAACCAGTCCTGCCAAGCAAGTTCCTTAGAGTCCCTGATTCCAAGCCTACGCTGCTCAGGTGAATCCACAAGGAATAAACCACCAAAAGACCACCATGCCTGCCCACCCATAGACGCTTCAGGTTCTTGATCCAAAAGTAGAACCCGCTTCCCGGCATCAGCTAGCTCCGCCGTGGCCACTAACCCTGCAAGACCAGCTCCGACAACGATTACGTCCATTTCCATTTATATTCCCCCGATTTAAATCAAAGACTATGTATCCGTTTATAATATTATTACTTAAGTCCCTATATTCCCTGCTTAAGTCTCGATTTCCTTCTTACACATAAAAAAGCACCTAACTGTCTGACAATTAAGCTTCCCATTTGAACTTTACGGCAATTAGATTCCTTCACATTCCTATACTGGATATACATGATTTAAGAATCTTCCCCTTATAAATGAATATATATCAAAATTGAATGGGTATTTTTTTAATAAGGGGGGCATCCGTATGAATGATGGTTTTGAAAAGACAGCCAGATTTGAACATTCTTTTTGGCTTCAAATCTTAGGTGATCATTCTAGATTTATTTATGAAGCTTTAGCACCTGTTCAAAAGGAGGAAATTGAAAAAGCTTCCATATTTATTCGGAGATTTGATAAACTTCTGGATGATGTCAAATCAAATGATCTCATGCAATTAACGGCAAAAGCTGAAGTAGAGGCCATCAAACTTCGGGAATTTAAATTAGATTTATTAAGAAAACATCTTATCGGGAAAATCAAGATTCACCTTGCCCCCACCTTTATTAATCATATGATAAATGAATTAGAAGAATATCTACGAATTTTAAACTATTTAAAAGAAGGGCAAGTTCCCCCTATTTATCATGAACTACATCATCATCTTGTATGGTTATTAGATGCTGCCGGTCATTCAGATACGATTTCATCCAATTTAGACAGTGTTGAAAAGAGATTAAGAGAGAAAAGTGATTCATTCACGAAGCATTTTGAGGATTTTTACTTAAAAGCTGTTGAAATGGCAGGCTATTTAAGAACGAATGTAACTGAGTTTCCCGCTTTGGTAAAATTCAATTCAGACACCCAGTTAGAAATAAAATTATTTCAGGGGTTTTTACAAGAAATCGAAGAGCTGGAGCTAAGTAATCAAGCATTAGGGACATTTGCCCCGTTAATGGCGGACCATATGTTACGTGAAGAATGTTACTATCTAATGAAGTTAAGTGAATCGGCAAATCTTGATACACCAAACTGTGATCCTACTAAACCTCGGATTAAAGAGTGAAAATAATATTCTAATGAAAAGTGCTGAGGAAGAAGGATATCCCCAGCACTTTATTAATATGGTTTGCATGCTTCATTCGACAAACTAACCCAAGCACTCTATGGCGCTTGGGTTTTTTACTAACAAATTTATTTTAGGGGTAATATTAAGGACAAAATAAAAAACCACCAATATATGTATTGGTGGAGACGGTGGGAGTCGAACCCACGTCCAGACATAACGGCACTTAAGCTTCTACGAGTGTAGTCGATATATTCGCGTTTCGCGAACTCATTAGCCTATCGACAGGCGGCAGAGCAGCTAGTCTGATTGGTCTCTTCCTTCATCCTCAGACGGTGGATTCCGGCGTATCCCACTTAGAGTGAGTCCCTTACCCTACCACGTGGGCCATGGAGGGAGGAACAGCTTAACGTCTGTTGTTACGCAGCGAAAGCTAGGTTGTTGTTTTGTTTGCCAGTTATAGGCGTTGACGTTTTAACGAGGCCGATCCCCTCGACTCGCAACTTAAGCTCGAACTATCCCTGTCGAATCCGTAACGTCCCCATGATAAGAATGGAGCGTACGAGAAAAGAATAGTCAGCAAGTTGGCTGATATTCAGTTGTCATCGGTACAGGTTTAATTATAACAGATTGAATCAAAAAATCAATTGTAAGGTCTTGGTAACCCTACATCTTTTGACGATCGCGGAAAGCACGCTCGATATCACGTTTTGCTTCTTTCTTCTTCAGGTCATCACGCTTGTCATATTGTTTCTTCCCTTTACCCAACCCGATTAAAACCTTGGCGAAGCCATTTTTCAAATACATTTTCAATGGGACGATGGTGTAACCCGTTTCCTTCGTCTCACCGATCAGTTTATTGATTTCCTTCTTGTGTAAAAGAAGCTTCCTTGTCCGCAAAGGATCATGGTTAAACTGGTTCCCCTGCTCATAAGGGCTGATATGCATATTGTAAAGGTAGATTTCGCCGTTTTCTATCTTGGCAAAGGCATCCTTCAAATTCAGCCGTGCTGCACGGATGGCCTTGATTTCGGTCCCTTTTAATACGATACCCGCTTCAAATGTTTGTTCGATAAAAAAATCATGGTACGCTTTTTTATTTTGCGCTAATTGCTTTCCTGAGCCTTTTGGCATCTAACTCTCCCCTTTTATCCAATCGGAGAGAGGATGACTGGATCATCCTCTCTTCCGTTTTATCTCTTTTTAGGTTTTCTTTTACGCTTCGCTGCCGGCGCATTTTCAAAGAACTTTTTCTTCTTTTTCGGCTTTTTGTCAGAAGACGCTCCACCGTTTCGGGTGTCACCACTACGGCCGCCTTTGCGTTCCGATCCTCTTGAATCTCCGCCTTTGCGCTTTCGGCCGCCTGGACCTGAATTGGCCTTGAAGATTTTCTTCTCGCCTGAAGGACGCGGACGGCTTACTTTCATGCCGATGATTTCAAAATCAATCGCCCGTTCTTCTTTATTGACGTTGGATACCCGAATGTCGATTTCGTCGCCAATCCGGAACACTTTTCCTGTCCGTTCCCCGATCATTGCAAGCTGACGCTCATCAAAGCGGTAGTAATCGTCTGTCATGAAGCTGACATGGACAAGCCCTTCGATGGTGTTCGGCAACTCGACAAACATTCCGAAGTTCGTAACGGAGCCGATGATCCCTGTATATTCTTCTCCGATTTTATCAAGCATATATTCTGCTTTCTTTAAATCATCCGTTTCTCGTTCCGCGTCAACGGAGCGACGTTCGCGTTTCGATGTATGGTCCGCGATATCCGGTAAAATGGCATTCCACTTCTCTTTAGTCGCTTCATCAAGTTTCCCTTCAATCAAATACGTCCGAATTAAACGGTGGACGATCAAATCTGGGTAACGACGGATCGGTGATGTGAAATGAGTGTAAAACTCGGCCGATAGACCAAAGTGACCCAGGCTTTCCGGATCATATTTCGCTTGTTGCATGGAACGGAGCATGACGGTCGAGATGACCGTTTCTTCCGGCTTACCAGCAACGGCTTCGATGATGTCCTGCAAGGCCTTTGGATGTACATCATTGGCAGATCCACGGACGATATATCCGAAGTTCGTGATGAATTCAAAGAAACGTTGTAACTTTTCCGGTTTCGGATCTTCATGAATACGGTAAATGAATGGCACATCAAGACGGTTGAAATGTTCAGCAACAGTTTCATTAGCAGCAAGCATGAATTCTTCAATCAATTTCTCTGCAACTGATCTTTCACGTAAAACTACATCCGTCGGGTGGCCTTCTTCATCAACGATCACTCTGGCCTCATTGAAATCAAAGTCGATGGCCCCGCGATTCATCCGTTTTTTACGAAGGATGGCAGCCAATTGTTCCATATTCTGAAACATTGGAACAAGGGATTCATAGCGTTCCATTTGTTCTTCGTCTTTTTCGACAAGAATCTTGTTCACATTTCCATATGTCATCCGTTCCGTCGTTTTAATGACACTATCGAAAATATCATGTGAAACGACTTCCCCATCCGGTGTGATTTCCATTTCACACGATAACGTGAAGCGATCGACCTGCGGATTCAATGAACAAATCCCATTCGATAGACGGTGCGGGATCATAGGAATGACCCGGTCAACCAAATACACGCTCGTCCCTCTTTCAAGAGCTTCCTTATCAATCGGTGAACCTTCTGTCACATAATGGCTGACATCGGCAATATGTACGCCAAGCTTATAGTTGCCGTTTTCGAGTTTAGTAACCCCAACAGCATCATCCAAGTCCTTCGCGTCTGCTCCATCAATCGTAACCAATACTTCATTTCGTAGATCCCGGCGGTTTCCAATTTCGGATTCTTTAATGGTATCTGAAACGGCATTAGCCTGCTCCATCACATCTTCAGGAAATTCCATTGGAAGGCCATATTTATGGATGACGGATAGAATGTCTACACCTGGATCATTTTTATGACCGAGGATTTCAATGACTTCCCCCTCCGCACTGACGCGTCCTTCCGGATAAGAGGTAAGCTTGACGACAACTTTATGCCCTTCCACCGCTCCATGGGAAGCATGCTGGGGGATGAAGATATCATTGGCGATTTTCTTATCATCTGGAATGACAAATCCGAAACTTTTGCTTTCAGAATATGTACCGACCACTTGTTTGATCCCACGTTCAAGGATCCTGATGACTGTACCTTCCTGTCTTGAACCAGATGTTTCCGAAGAAACCCGGACCATGACAATATCTCCATGCATCGCTGTTCCTGTTTCATTCGGCGGGATGAAAATATCATCCATTCCCGGATTATCCTCCGGCGTCACAAAGGCAAATCCCTTTGCATGTCCGGTTAACTTACCTCGGAATAGATTCATTTTTTGAGGCAGGCCATAACGATTGCTTCTCGTCCTGACCACCAATCCCTTTTCTTCCATCTTAACTAGTGCCTTCACGAAATTCTTGAAGTCCGCCGAGTCTTCGATTTTAAGGGCCTCTTCCAATTCTTGTACCGTAAGTGGCTTATATGCTTCATCTTTCATGTATGTCAGAAGCTTATTTATATGTTCTTGAATATTATCTTCCATAAAAACCCTCCTATTCAGGGTATGATTAATTTATTATTCGGACCAATCCAGGCTTTCTAAAAATTCTAATACATCTTCATGCAGCTGTTCACGCTCTTTATCAAGGGTGATGACATGGCCGGACTCTTCATACCATTTGATTTGCTTAACGGGCGACTCGACAGCTTCATAAATAATATCGGCACTTTTTGAATTGATAACATCATCATGTCGACCCTGCACGACAAAAGTCGGTGCGTAGATATGATCTACGTGCTCACGTACATCCGTTATCAATTCTTGAAGAGCTTTTAATGTACGCATGGGTTTATCAGCAAAGCGGCCCATTTCCTCTTCGATTTGATCTTGTTCTTTTCCCTCGTACTTTTTAAATTCTCTAGCGTAGTCCAATACTCCTTTATACATCGCTTCTTCACTTTTGATATACATAGGCGCACACATTGATACGATACCCTTTATAGGTACAGTGTAACCTAATTTGAGAGAAAATACGCCTCCTAATGACAGTCCGGCAACAGCAATTTCCGTATGGCCTTTTTCTTTTAGAAAATCATAGGCCATCATCACATCTTTCCACCAGTCAGAAGGACCCGTTTCCACCAATTCTTCAGGTGGGACACCATGTCCTTTATAGTGCGGCGCATGGCAGGTATATCCTCTCTTTTCGAGATATCGTCCAAGCATTCGTACATCGGCGGAATTACCCGTAAATCCATGTAAAAGTAAGACCGCCCTTTTTCCACCTTCAAAGGTAAAGGGCTTTTGCAGCTTCATTTTCATATGTAATAGGCTCCTTTAACTGTAACTGTCATATCTACTTGTTTTATAATTTCTAAATTAACTATAGCTATTCCTGCAACTATTGTGCAAAGAAAAAAGCCTAGCTATTTAGCTAGACTCATTTTTTGATCCATTACACATCAAAGTACGCAACAAGTAAAGTTAAAGCAAAGAATAAAACAGCTAATACGATAGTTGCCCGATGAAGAACAAGGTCTAAGCCGCGTGCTTTTTGCTTTCCGAATAACTGCTCAGCACCGCCAGCAATCGCACCTGATAAACCTGCACTTTTTCCTGATTGAAGCAATACCGTCACGATAAGCGCGATACTGACAATCACCAAAAGCGTTATGAGTAATGCATGCATGCAATTACACCTCCTGAAGAACCAATAAACAATTACCTTAACTTTACCACACCCATAAGGTATCCACAATCATTGTTATGGAATAATGGAAAGAATTCCTAGACTTCATAGTCATTGTTTTCTTTTTGAATCAAAATTTGAGATAATTCACTTAAAAGAGAAGAAAGAGGTGTTCCTATGTTTAAGCCCATACTCCGGATTCTTGATATACTGACCATCCTATTCTCCGCGGTAGCCGGTTACTCCCTTTGGGCAAACGGCAGTAATTTAATAAGTGTCCTGTTAATCATTCTCTCACCACTTCTACTGCTTCTAGCCAAGTATCATGGAAACCGATATTTATTATTTACTGCATATATCACGACAACCATTTATTTTACTGCTATTATTTATAATGGACTTTCAGATAGCAGCATCGACTTTTTCCAATCGGGCATCAGCGTCTTATTACTAGGATTAGCGGCCTTTTTATTGAGTATCATAGCCGCCGTCATAGGGTTTGGTACGAATACGCTTACCATTCTCTGGCTCGCTTTACATGCGCTTGTCAGCTTTGAAACAGTTACGATGAACAGTGCTTCCGGGTTCCTTTCCCACTTTTGGACAACCCCCGTGGTCGAAGCCGCCATCCGTAATGATTTTCCTTTCTTATTGATGATCATCTGGATTGGCTTGTTTCTAGATAAATACCAGCGGGAGTTAACAAGGGACTATTTATCCCGATAATATTCTTAGAACCTTATTTTTTTGGAAATCTTATTTATACCAAGGAGCTTTTCGTATGTTAAAACCTATATTCACCGCAACCGCTCTTTCTTCCTTCATCTTACTAGCTGGATGTTCGTTCGATTTTTCATCGGATGAGAAGAAAGAACAAAAAGAAGAACAATCATCCCAGAATGCCTCAGAAGAAACGCAGAAGGATGATTCTGCAGGGCAAGTCAAACATCAAGTTGCCGTCGATACAACGGCAAAACCTGCCCAGGAAGGCCTTCAGACATTAGCCGAGCCTGAAAGTATACCAGTCTTGGTCAATAAACAATACAGCCTTCCCGAAAGTTACAAACCGACTGACCTGATCTATCCAAAAGTCGATTTCATCTTCGAGGATAAAATCGAGAAACGGATGATGAGAAAAGAAGCCGGTAAAGCGCTAGAGAAAATGTTCCAAGCGGCTGAAAAAGACAATATGCATCTAGCCGGCGTTTCCGCTTACCGCTCGCACCAAACTCAGATCGCCATCTTCAGCAACTATGTCGCACAGGACGGCGAAGAAAAGGCTAAAACATATAGTGCCCTGCCTGGAACAAGCGAGCATGAGACAGGGTTATCCATTGATGTCACAACACATGACGGGGCCTGTGCTGCCCAAGACTGCTTTGGTGACTCAGAAGAATCTGCATGGCTTGCAAAGAACGCCCACGAGTATGGATTCATCATCCGGTATCCTGAGGGGAAAGAGGATATCACGGGCTACAAGTATGAACCATGGCACATCCGCTACGTCGGTGTCGATGTCGCTACAGAGATATTTGAGGCCAACAGCACATTGGAAGAATATTATAACGCTGTACCGGTAGAAGCCAGTACTAAGAAATAACAAATGGGGGTGTCCGAGGGTGGACGCCCCTTTTTTTGAGTTTAATCAAACGTTTGATTAAACCCATTACTTGCTGGTATCTCTAGCTTTAGACGTTTATGGAACAAAAGAAAGTGCCTCTAGTTTCAATGGTAATTCACTGCTCTCCCTTGATCAACACGGGGATATTAATGAACCCGTAACAATTGGATTAATTCTATGATTCTTTCATCCTCTCCCGGGTCAACGTACACGCACTTTGTTTGGGTAATCAGGTCTGTATAGAACTTTTCACCAGCGGGATACCTGCCATCCCAGCGTAAAGGGACATTATATACATGAATCGTACCGTCCCCATTGCTAGAATACGTAACGGATCCATCCACCAAGCGAGAACCTGCTAACTGAACAACATCTTTTGGATAGGCAGCACTTGTGTCATCATTAGGATTGAGCGGAGTGCCTGCTGGAAAATGCCTCACATTCAATTCATCAATATCCTGATTCGCGCCAAGCTGCAACCAAATTCTAGCATACTCAATCTGTTCAGTAGAGTACATGGATAGTGTTTGTTTCCCTTTCTTATCACCTGTTTGTTTCCCATCACTTTCCGGTGAGGGAGCGATGTCATTCGCCGCTTCGTCATCTGCCCCCCCTAGCTCATCTGTTGCTCTACTCTCATCTATGCCGGATACTTCTTCTGAATCTGACATTACATCTTTTCCTGAAGAATCAACTGCGGATTCTTTACCAGCACATCCTACAAGCATTCCTGATAACAACAATGAAGCCCCATAAAATAAGAGTTTCCTAATTAGCTTTTTCATCGCCCCAGTCCTTCCTATTCCCACGGTTATATTTACCGTTCTCTAAATTGTAGTATATTGGAAATTTATACTAAAATCATTATCAAAAATATGAGGAGTGGGTTTGATGATGATTGTGACAGCAAAAAAAATAAGGCACCGCTTCTCGTCAGAAGCGGCGCCTTTTTTCCATTATTTCTTCAAGTTATAGAAAGATTTCAAGCCGCCATAGACAGCCAAGTCACCAAGTTGGTCTTCGATGCGAAGAAGTTGGTTGTACTTAGCAATACGGTCTGTACGGGACATGGAACCTGTTTTGATTTGCCCTGCATTTGTCGCAACAGCGATGTCAGCGATCGTTGCATCCTCTGTTTCACCTGAACGGTGAGAAACGACGGCTGTATAACCAGCGCGTTTAGCCATTTCGATGGCATCGAACGTTTCAGTCAATGTACCGATTTGGTTTACTTTGATTAAGATGGAGTTGCCGATACCTTTTTCGATACCTTCAGCCAATTTTTTCGTGTTCGTAACGAATAAATCGTCACCAACCAATTGAACTTTTGTTCCAAGGCGTTCCGTTAGAAGCTTGTGACCATCCCAGTCATTTTCGTCCAAGCCATCTTCAATAGAAAGGATTGGGAATTCATTCACTAGCTCTTCATAGAAAGCGACCATTTCTTCAGAAGTCACGCCATTGCGTCCTTCGCCAGCAAGGTCGTATTTGCCTGTTTCTTTGTTATAGAACTCAGAAGAAGCAACATCCATACCAAGATAGATGTCTTCGCCAGCTTTGTAACCAGCTTTATCGATTGCTTCGATGATGACTTGAAGGGCTTCACGGTTTGAACCAAGGTTTGGCGCAAATCCACCTTCATCACCAACAGCTGTATTTAAGCCTTTAGATGAAAGGACCGATTTCAATGCATGGAATACTTCTGCACCCATACGGACGGCTTCTTTAAAGCTAGGAGCACCGACAGGAAGAATCATGAATTCCTGGAAGTCCACATTGTTGTCCGCATGTGATCCACCGTTAATGATGTTCATCATTGGAGTCGGAAGTTGTTTAGCATTGAATCCTCCAAGGTAGCGATACAATGGTAGTCCTGAGAATTCAGCTGCAGCATGGGCAGCGGCCATGGAAACACCAAGAATCGCATTAGCGCCCAGGTTCCCTTTATTTTCTGTTCCATCTAATTCAATCATCGTTAAATCAAGACCAGCTTGATTGGTTACATCCAAGCCGATGACTGCTTCAGCAATGATATTATTTACGTTATCAACTGCTTTTTGTACCCCTTTGCCAAGGTAACGAGATTTATCTCCGTCACGAAGTTCAACCGCTTCGTGTTCTCCTGTTGATGCACCAGATGGCACGATCGCACGGCCAAAGTATCCTGACTCTGTTTGAATTTCTACTTCTACTGTTGGATTACCACGTGAATCTAGTACTTCGCGTGCATATACATGTTCGATATACGGCATTTAAATCTCTCCTTTTTTATTGCTGTTTTATTTAGATAATAGGGATTTACCCGTCATTTCGACAGGTTTTTCAACTCCAAGCAAATCAAGCATCGTTGGAGCCAAATCACCTAGAATTCCACCTGTTCTTAATGTTACCTGATTTTTTGTGACAATGACAGGTACAGGATTGGTTGTATGTGCTGTCATTGGGTTCCCTTCAAGCGTCACGACTTCATCGGCATTTCCGTGATCGGCCGTGATGATGGCTGTACCGCCCTTTGCGACGATTAGGTCGACAATCTTACCAAGGCATTCATCGACGGTTTCAATCGCTTTAATAGTAGGCTCTAGCATCCCTGAGTGACCAACCATATCCGGATTGGCAAAATTCAAGAGAATCGCATCAAAGCGGTCCGCCTCAATTTGCTCCAGCAAAGCATCCGTCACTTCATAGGCACTCATTTCAGGTTGTAGATCGTATGTAGCAACCTTTGGAGAATTAATTAGGATTCTCTCTTCGCCAGGAAACTTCTCTTCACGGCCACCGCTCATGAAAAATGTCACATGTGGATATTTTTCCGTTTCAGCGATACGAAGCTGTGTAAGATTGTTTTGAGAAAGTACTTCTCCTATTGTATTATCAAGATTTGTCGGCTTAAAAGCAACATATCCGTCAACAGTTTCCGAGAAATGTGTCAAACAGACAAAATGAAGGTGCTCAGGATGTCCCGGACCACGATCGAATGAACGGAAGTCCTTGTTCGTGAACGTATTGGATATTTGAATGGCACGGTCTGGACGGAAGTTATAGAAAATAACGGCGTCTTCGTCCTGTATTGTCGCTACAGGCTTACCATCTTCAGCGGTAATGACAGAAGGAATCACAAACTCATCGAAAATACCATGTTCATACGAATCGTCCACACACTCCATTGCCGAACCGTATGCTGGTCCATCTCCGTATACCATGGAACGGTATGATTTCTCCACGCGCTCCCATCGTTTATCTCGGTCCATCGAGTAATAACGTCCGGAAATGGTAGCGAATTGTCCTACACCAATTTCCTTCATTTTGGCTTCGGCATCTTTAATATACCCTTTTGCCGTTTTCGGTCCGACATCTCGGCCATCCAAAAATGCATGAACAAATACATCTTTGACGCCTTCTTTCGCTGCCAGCTTCAGAAGGGCATATAAATGCTCAATATGACTGTGTACGCCACCATCTGAAAGTAAACCGAACAAGTGAAGGGCCGTGCCCTTTTCCTTGGCATGGGTCATGGCATCAAGTAATGTTGGGTTTTCCGCGAATTCACCTTCACGAATGGCAAGATTGACACGCGTCAAGCTTTGATAGACGATCCGCCCTGCCCCGATATTCAAGTGTCCTACTTCAGAATTCCCCATTTGACCCGCAGGTAGACCAACCGCTTCCCCACTTGCAGTTAAATGCGAGTGAGGATATTGTTCCCAAAATCGATCGAAATTAGGCTTTTTTGCATGATAAACTGCATTTCCCTCTTCTTCTTTCCGGCATCCAAAGCCGTCTAAGATGATAAGAGCGACAGGCGATTTACTCATATTGACCAGCCTCCAACAATTGTAAAAATGAATCGGGTTTCAAGCTTGCGCCACCAACCAAAGCACCATCGATATCTGGTTGAGCCATATATTCCTTGATGTTTTCAGGTTTCACACTACCACCATATTGAATGCGGACCGCTTCTGCCGCTTCTTTAGAAAACTTGTCAGCCACAACTGAACGGATATGGGCACACACTTCATTGGCATCCTCAGCAGATGATGACTTGCCAGTTCCGATGGCCCAAATTGGTTCATAGGCGATGACCGTTTGTTTCAATTGATCTTCAGTTAGACCGGCAAGGCCTTTTTCAATCTGCCCTCCAACGAAATCATTGGTTTCCCCAGCTTCCCTTTGCTCAAGTGTTTCCCCACAGCAAACGATAGGTGTCAGGTTATGTTTAAAAGCGGCATGCACTTTCTTATTCACGGCTTCATCCGTTTCATTAAACATTTCACGGCGTTCAGAATGACCAAGGATGACATAGGAAACGCCGATATCAGCAAGGGAAATCGGGCTGATTTCTCCAGTGAATGCGCCATTTTCTTCATAGTGCATATTTTGTGCACCAATCTTCACATCTGTTCCTTGTGCTGATTGAACAAGTTGATTCAAAAATAATGCCGGAGCACAGACTACCGAATCAATCTTATCCGCTTTTGGAATTAGTGTATTGACTTCTTCTAAAAACCCGGTCGCTTCTGATAATGTTTTATTCATTTTCCAGTTACCTGCAATAATCGGTTTTCTCATTCGTTCTCCATCCCTTCTAGAGTTGTTATTTTCTCGGATTGTCATTCTTACTTATCGTTCAAAGCCACGACGCCTGGTAATTCCTTACCTTCCATGAACTCAAGAGAGGCACCGCCACCCGTTGAAATATGGGACATCTTCTCGGCAAGACCGAACTTCTCCGCTGCTGCCGCTGAATCGCCGCCGCCCACGATGCTGTATGTATCTTTTGCATCCGCTAAGGCTTCAGCAACCGCTCTCGTACCATTCGCAAATTTATCAAATTCAAAGACTCCCATCGGTCCGTTCCAAATGACCAACTTAGATCCTTTAATGACATCTGCAAAAAGTTCACTTGTTTTAGGTCCAATATCAAGACTCATTTTATCACTTGGGATTGAATCGATATCGACAATTTCCGTTTCCGCATCAGGAGAAAATTCCGCTGTAACGACCGCATCGATCGGCAAGTGCATTTTGACGCCTTTTTCCTTCGCACTTTCAATGAATGACTTGGCCAGTTCGATTTTATCTTCTTCCAATAACGACGTGCCAACTTCATGGCCTTGGGCTTTAATAAAGGTATAACCCAATCCACCGCCAATTATCAAGTGATCCACTTTTTCTAAAAGATTTTCGATGACGCCGATTTTATCTTTCACTTTAGCTCCACCGATGATTGCGGTAAATGGACGATCAGGTTCGGATAATGCTTTTCCTAAAACGGAAAGTTCCTTTTCCATCAACAATCCGGCAACGGCTGGAAGATGGTGGGCAATTCCTTCTGTTGACGCATGGGCACGGTGAGCTGCCCCGAAAGCATCATTGACATAGACATCCGCAAGTTTAGCAAATTCCTTCGCCAATTCAGGATCATTCTTCTCTTCCCCAGGATAAAAGCGTACGTTTTCCAGCAATAGAAGCTCGCCATCCTTTAACCCTTCGATGATTGATTGTACGGCCTCTCCATATGCTTCATCAGCTCTCTGTACGTCTTTGCCGATCAGCTGGCTCAATCTTTCTGCAACAGGAGCTAAGCGTAATTCTTCTACAACTTGTCCCTTAGGACGTCCAAGGTGACTGGCTAATATAACTTTTGCCCCTTGTTCGATTAAGTACGTGATGGTCGGCAATGCAGCCTTGATTCTCGTATCATCGGAAATCTTACCATCCTGCATCGGAACATTGAAGTCCACTCGACAAAATACGCGTTTTCCTTTTAATTCAATATCTTTAATCGACTTTTTATTCATAATCCAAGAACCTCCTTAGATATGGTTACTATATTTTCCACTCTATTAGTAAAAAGGGAGTCAACGACTTTCCAACTCCCTTTTTCTCTTTTCCATTATAATCTGTAAACGGATAATTATCCAAAAACAAGCGTTTTTTATGCTGTTATAAAAAAAACCTCACCTTCGTGAGGTTTTTTACTATTTATAATTTAAGCGAATTACAGACCTTTTTTAGCAAGATATCCAATTAAGTCTACAACACGGTTAGAGTATCCTGTTTCATTATCATACCAAGATAATACTTTTACCATGTTACCTTCCATGACCATTGTAGAAAGCGCATCAATTGTAGAAGAAGATGGGTTTCCGTTATAGTCACCAGATACTAGTGGAAGTTCACTGTATTCAAGAATGCCTTTAAGTTCGCCTTCAGACGCTTTTTTGAACGCTGCATTTACTTCTTCAGCTGTCACGTCTTTTTCAAGCTCAGCCACTAAGTCCACTACAGACACGTTTGGTGTAGGTACACGCATTGCCATACCATTTAATTTTCCTTTTAACTCAGGAAGGACAAGCGCTACAGCTTTAGCTGCACCTGTTGTTGTCGGAATGATATTTTCAGCAGCTGCACGTGCACGGCGATAATCTTTATGAGGTAAATCTAGAATTTGTTGGTCATTTGTATATGAGTGAACAGTTGTCATCATTCCACGTTTAATACCAAATTGTTCTTGAAGGACTTTAGCAAAAGGAGCTAAGCAGTTTGTCGTACAAGATGCATTTGAAATAACGTGATGGTTTGCTGCGTCATATTTTTCTTCATTTACACCCATGACAATTGTAATATCTTCATCAGAGGCAGGAGCAGAGATGATGACTTTCTTCGCACCAGCTTCTAAATGTTTAGCTGCATCAGCACGTTTTGTAAAACGTCCTGTTGATTCAACAACAACTTCTACGCCAAGTTCGCCCCAACCTAATTGTGCTGGATCACGTTCAGCCAATACTTTGACTTTATGTCCATCAACTACCAGGTAATCCCCGTCCACTGTTACTTTCTCTTGTAGAGAACCATGAATGGAGTCATATTGTAGAAGGTGTGCCAACATATTAGCATCCGTTAAGTCGTTAATAGCGACGATGTCCACCTCTGGATTTTTTAATGCTGCGCGGAATACGTTACGTCCAATACGTCCAAAACCATTAATACCAACTTTTACTGTCATGAAAAATTCCTCCTCTTAAGTTCGAAAATATTTTATTAAAGGGTATGATATCCCTGAATTAACTCCATTGCTGCTGCCTCATCCGTAATCAAAACCGTGGATGAAGGAGCGCCTTTCATATAGGAACGGATTGCCTTCGCTTTAGTCTTTCCACCAGCGACAGTTATCACTCGCTTTTCTGGGCTAAGATCCTCTAATTGAATGCCGACGGTCAAGACTTTGTGGACAACAGTTCCATCTTCATCGTAATAATAACCAAACGCTTCACCTACAGCATTTCCATCATGTAGCTTTTTTAACATATCAGGTGTTGTATTTCTTCGCTTAGCCATCGCTAAAGCATCACCGATACCATGGATAATCATATCTGCAGATTTAATTTTAGTGATGACCTCTTTCATGGCAGGCTCCTTCATGAAGGAAGCATACGACTCATCGCTTAGCTGATCGGGTACATACAATACCCGGTATGATGCGCGAGCTTTATGTGCCATTTTTTCTACAATCGTGTTTGCTTGGTTCTGTGTTGCTTCACCAAGACCCCCTCGGGCTGGAACAAATGTCAATTGCATCGATGCTTCATCTGGTGATAAAGAATTGGCTACTTCGGCCATTGTCGACCCGCCAGTAACCGCTATGGTGTTTTTCATGCTCCATTCCCGCTTCATACGGTTTGCACAGGCTTTACCCAAATCTTTTTTTACCCAAGGCGATTCATCACAGTTTCCTGAGACGATAATGACCTCGTCAACCTGTAGCATTTCCTGCAATTGCCGCTCCATAATGTCTATACCCATTACTTCTCGCATTATTCCTTCCAATTTTTCCAGGATTTCAATCCCTTCTTCAGAAAGCAACATGCCAGAACTAAATATATTTATGAGGTTCTGACCTTTTAGAAAATCAATTTCACTTCGAAGGGTCCGCTCCGTCAAATTAAGGCTCACAGCCAGACTTCGCCTTCCCACTGGTTGCAACATTTTGATATAACGCAGGATATCATACCTTTTTTGCATAACCGAAAGGAAATCGGGCAATAATTTTCTTTGTACTTCGAGTAATGTATGCATGTTAAAACTCCTAATAAATCTTTATGGACATATTATGTCCCACATAGTCATTTTTTGTCCCACTTAAAATAAAAAAATATTCCTGCTACATACTTTATTCTAGCAGGAACGGAATGTTTCTTCAAATGATTTGATAGTTTATTTTTCCAAAAAGCTGCGAATCGTTGATATATCAACATTTCCGTACTGAATGATTCTTCCATCCTTCTCAATGACTGGAATCATTAACCCGTACTTTTCCAGTAGCGCATCATCAGAATGAATATCGATTTCTGAATAATGCAGGTCGGATTCCCGTTTTAATTCATCCAGAACCCGTTTTGCCTTCACACATAGCGGGCATTGTTCCCTGCTATACAAAATGAATGTCTTCTTTTCCACCGTTACTCATCCTTTTCAATCATATCTTTTTCGTTTAGACGAAGAGGGAATGCCCAGTTGCTCCCGGTACTTCGCTACGGTTCGCCGTGCCAGGATGATTCCCTTCTCTTCTTTTAACCAAGTCACCAAATCTTGATCGGAAAGCGGCTTTTGCTTATTTTCGTTTTGGATGGCTGCCTGCAGATACTTTTTCGCCTGCATGCCTGACATATCTTCCACATGGCCAACCGACTGCAAGGACGTAGTGAAAAATATCCTCATTTCTAATGTACCAAAAGGTGTTTGAACATATTTCCCTTTAACAGCCCGACTTACGGTGGACTCATGAATACCGATTTCGTCCGCGATCTCCTTCATCGTCATTGGCTTTAAATAATTCAGCCCATGAAGAAAGCAGGCAGGCTGCTTTTCGACGATCGTTTGCATGACCTTTAGTATGGTTTCCTTACGCTGTTGGATTCCTTTTGAAATCCATTGAAACTCCTGCCACTTGTCCTGAATGAAACGCTGTACACCTTGATCTTTGTAACTCTTCATTTGGTTCAGATACCCTTTATCTACATGTAGATTCGGCGAATTCCCATCTGAATTTCCGACTAGCAGGATACCATCGATCGCTTCCACGACTACATCCGGTACGATATAGGAGGGCTTTTCCTGAAAAAAGAGTGACCCCGGCCTTGGGTTCAATGTCTGGACATAATCAAGCACTTGTTGTATTTCCTTCAAAGAGACACAAATCTTCTTACTCAAGTCTTTCCAGCGCTTTTCCACGAACTCGAGGAAATAGTTTTCAAGGATGGACTCCGCCAGTGGATTCACCCCTTCTGCTTTTGCCTGAAGAAGGAGGCACTCCTGCAGGCTCCTTGCCCCTAGACCATGCGGCTCAAGCTCTTGTAACATTCCTAAGCTTTCTTCCAAAACGGCAGAAGACATACCGGGTTCACATATATCATCCAAATGAATCCGCAAATAACCATTTTCATCAAGGTTACGGATCAAGAACAATATAGCCTTTTGGTGTTCACCGGTTAGCTTTTGGTGATTTAATTGTGACATGACATGCTGTTCAAGTGAAAATGTGTCTTCACTCAATTGTTCAATCCAATAGTTCGAGTCATACGTGTTTTTTATATGTTGTTTTCCTTTTTTACGATCATAGGTAGGTTGAAATAAAGCGGAAACTGGTTGTTCCAGGGATATTAGAGGATTTTCCTCCACTTTGTTTTCTAAAAAGGATGTAAGCTCTTGTGTGGAATACTGCAACAATGTAATAGATTGCATTAATTCCTGGGTCATAGCCATTTTTAATGTTTGCTGTTGAAAAAGACCTGCCTTCATGTTCATACTCATCGATTCATCCCTCCCCCATTCCATTTTACATGATTAGGAGATAATTCTACACAAAAATTTGGAAACGCTTACTTTTTTCTGGAATGGTATAGTCGTATTTTATATAGCTTATGCTGAGGCAAAGCCCATCACGACTACTTTCCTGGAAATGACAAAGTTTCCTTGGAACAGATAAAAAATCGAGGATTTCAAACAAGAATCGAGTCTTTTTTCCATAAAAAAATCCCCTGCTTAATACATAAGCAGAAGATTTAGTAATGCCCTCGGCAGGAATCGAACCTGCATTTCAAGCTTCGGAGGCTTGCGTTCTATCCGTTGCACTACGAGGGCAGAATGGGAAGTTGGTTAACAACAGACTTAATTATATGATATAAACCGTTTGTTTGCAAGAGGCATTCAGGTTTAAAACCTTAATATATGGGTAGTATGGATAAAGTGGAAATTCATCCCTGAACGGCATAATTCAAATTAAATATAATTTGAAAGGAGCATTCATAGGAAATTGTCGAACGAATAATCAAATATCGGGTTTGTTTTGTTTGACCTTAATTGACCAAAAAGTGTATCATACATACATAAAGAATTTAAATGATTCTCTTAATCGAAGGAGGAAATGAACATGAATTTAATTCCTACAGTAATCGAACAAACAAGTCGTGGGGAGCGTGCCTACGATATTTATTCCCGTTTATTAAAAGACCGGATCATCATGCTTGGAAGTGCTATCGACGACAATGTATCCAATTCAATTGTCGCTCAATTACTATTCTTAGAAGCTGAAAATCCTGAAAAAGATATCACATTATACATCAACAGCCCAGGTGGAAGCATCACTTCCGGTATGGCTATCTATGATACGATGCAATATATCAAGCCTAATGTCTCTACTGTATGTATCGGTATGGCGGCTTCAATGGGTGCATTCCTATTGGCTGCTGGGGAAAAAGGAAAACGTTTTGCCCTTCCTAACAGTGAAGTCATGATTCACCAACCACTTGGAGGCGCACAAGGACAAGCAACGGAAATCGAGATTGCTGCCCGCCGTATCCTTCACTTGAAAGATAAATTGAACCAAATCTTAGCCGACCGTACTGGTCAACCTCTTGAAGTTCTTCAAAGAGATACAGAACGTGATAACTTCATGACTTCTGAGAGAGCTCTTGAATATGGCTTGATTGACAAAGTCATCACTCGTAGCCACCTTGATGAAAAGAAAGAATCTTAATACGAAACTGAACGGACTCCATTCGAGTCCGTTTTTTCTATAAAAAAAGGGATGCCGTGTGAGCATCCCATTTTTCTTATCCTTCTTGCTGTACGAATTCTACCAACGCTTCCATCGCATCCTGTTCATCGCGACCGTCTACAATAAGCTTGATGGATACACCAGAACTAATGGCAAGGCTCATTAAACCCATGATGCTTTTGGCATTCACCTTTTTTCCTTCTTTTTCAAGGAAAACATCTGAATGAAAGCGGTTAGCCTCTTGAACGAAAAGAGCCGCCGGGCGGGCTTGTAAACCTGTCTTCAGTTTTACTTCTATTTGTTTTTCCACCATCTTGATCTCTCCATTTACACCTTATTATTTTTTCGCAGAAAAAGCTTCTCCCCCACGGAGTCTATCAGCTATTTCATCAATTTTTCGCAGTCTGTGATTAATGCCGGATTTGCTGATCGTCCCACCAGAAACCATTTCACCCAGTTCCTTTAGGGTAATATCCTGAAAAGCGATCCGTAGCTCCGCGATTTCCCGTAACTTATCCGGCAAGATACTTAGCCCCACCGTGTCTTCGATATAATGGATATTTTCAACTTGCCGTAGCGAAGCCCCAATCGTCTTATTCAAATTAGCAGTTTCACAATTTACGAGCCTATTGACGGAATTACGCATATCCCGGACAATTCGTACATCCTCAAATCTTAATAACGCTGAGTGCGCTCCAACAATGCTTAAGAACTCGGCAATTTTCTCGGCTTCTTTTAAATAAATGATATATCCCTTTTTTCGTTCAAGCGTCTTTGCCTTTAAATCAAACTTATTCATTAATTCACATAAGGCATCATTATGTTCTTTATAAAGAGAGAAAATTTCCAGGTGATATGATGACGTTTCTGGATTATTGACCGAACCTCCAGCAAGGAAAGCACCTCTTATATACGAACGCTTACAGCATTTCTTCCCAACTATATTATCGGATATGTCATGGAGAATTTCAAATCCTTCTCCTAATATTTCTAAATCGGTCAAGATCCGCTGTCCTCCCGCTGACATCCTGACAATATACACATTATTCTTTTTGAGTTTCATCTTCTTACGAACGAGCAGTTCGACCTGGACCTCATAACTCTTTTTCAAAAGTGTATAGATCCTTCTGGCAATCGCCGCATTTTCCGTTTGTATATCCACGACAAGCTTACGATTCGAAAAGGAAAGGGATCCGTTCATCCGGATGAGCGCACACAGCTCGGCTTTCACGCAACAATCCTTACTTTCCAATGTAGTCAGTTCTTTTTTTGTTTCCGAAGCAAAAGACATTCATTTCACCCCCAATTGAACATAGGTCATCTATTTTTTAGTCAAAAGACAGTCTCCACCTATATTTAAGGAGCTATATGACTTTCATGTATCAGCATATTATATAGTAAATCCGCCACCTTTTTGGTGTCATGGCGAATGACGTCCCCCTCAAAGCTGAAAATGTGCCCCTGTATGATTTCAAGGCCCATTCTTTTTAAACTCTCGACATCATACACAACCGGTTTTGCATACTCCGCATGATACCGTTGCTGAATTTCGGATGGTATTTCTTCAGCATTGACAAGAATGCGATCTATGTAGGCATTTCCCATGTGATCATATATCGCTTTTATATGGTCGCTCGCGCTATAATCCAGTGTCTCCCCTGCTTGGGTCATTAGATTGCAAATGTACACTTTCTTAGCTTTGGAGCGGGCTATTTCTTCTCCGATACCTGGAACAAGTAAATTAGGAAGGATGCTCGTGTATAAACTACCTGGACCAATCACAATCAGGTCGGCCTGCTTGATTGCCTGAATCGTTTCACTGAGCGGCTTTATGTGTTGAGGAGATAGAAATACTCTTTTTATCTTCTTGCCTGATAAGGGGATTTTCGACTCTCCCGTTACAATCGTTCCATCTTCCATTTCAGCATGAAGGACCACACTTTGGTTAGCAGCAGGAAGGACTTTGCCACGGACATTCAGGAACTTACTCATTTCCTGGATTGCATGGACAAAGTCCCCCGTCAATGAAGTCATGGCAGCAAGGATTAGATTCCCTAATGAATGACCGGACAATTCATTTTTACTTTGAAAACGGTGTTGAAACATCTGCTCGACAAGTGGCTCTACATCCGAGAGTGCCGCCAAGACATTACGGATATCACCTGGAGCAGGGATGTGCATATCTTCGCGGATACGACCGGAGCTTCCACCATCGTCGGCAACCGTCACGATTGCCGTTATATCTACTGGGTATTTCTTCAACCCCCTAAGTAGGACTGGAAGGCCCGTTCCCCCTCCAATGATCACTACTCTAGGCTGTTTCTCTTTATCTGGCATCTACTTTCCCCTTACTCTTTTCGATATCACGATGGGACACATGAACCGTATAGCTCTTTTGAAAAAAATTAGAAATGTATTCGGTCAAAGCTACAGAACGGTGCTGACCACCTGTACATCCAATCGCAATAACAAGCTGGGCTTTTCCTTCACGTTTATAATACGGAAGCATGAACGCAAGCAAATCCGTCAGCTTTTCTAGAAACTTTTGAGTCTCGCCCCATTTTAAAACGTAACTGGACACTTCCTTATCAAGGCCAGTCTTTGGTCTCATTTGATCGATATAGTATGGGTTAGGCAGAAAACGCACGTCAAACACAAGGTCCGCATCAATTGGCAAGCCATGTTTGAAACCGAAAGACATGACATTAACAGAAAATCCAACCTGTTTATCCTTTGAAAACTCAGATGCAATCTTTTCCCTTAATTCGCGTGGCTTCAGCTGGGACGTATTGAAAATTAACTGCGCCCGACCTTTTAATTCATCCAAAAGGTCCCGTTCCAATTTAATGCCCTCTAACGGCCGGTCCATCGGAGCTAATGGATGAGTCCTTCTCGTTTCTTTATATCGACGGACCAAAGCTTCATCATCCGCCTCAAGAAAGAGGATCCTAGGGGAGACCCATGATGTTTCCGTCAATTGATCCAAGGCAAGGAACAAAGAATCGAAAAACTCCCGCCCCCGTAAATCCATGACAAGGGCTACTTTATTCATCTTATTTCCAGAGTCTTTCATCAACTCCAAAAACTTTGGCAATAAAGCGGGCGGCAAATTATCGACGCAAAAAAAACCGAGGTCTTCAAAACTTTGAATGGCCACCGTCTTTCCTGCTCCTGACATTCCTGTTATGACGACCAACTGCGTATCATTCATCTGCCCATCACTCATTCTTTTCGCCCCCTGGAGTAGTAATCGCTTTTATAAATAATCATTAACCTGGATCAAGTCGATAGGAAAGTAACTTAAACTCGGGTGTATAGGTAAAGGTACCGTAGATTACTCCGCTTCCCTGAACCATATAATCTAGAATATGATAATCCCCTTCAGCCATGTCCAGTTTTTTAACATCTTCAATAGGGTGCCAAAATAGCTCGCCTTCTTCACACACATCCACATTGATGCCATCGGAATCAGTAGCAAAGAAAGTAAACATCATCCATTCGGATAATACTTTGTCTCCATCCTTCATAATAAAAGTAAAGATTCCTTTAATGGTGGGGTTTTTCAAGTAAACGCCCGTCTCTTCACGGTATTCCCTAATACAAGCATCCCGGATTGATTCACCAGGCTCCATCTTGCCGCCTGGGGCTACCCACCATCCACGTCTTGGTTTCTTTAATAAAAGGATCTTATTGTCCTTAACTAATACACAGTTTGTGACACGTTGCACGTTCTTCACCTCAAATTGGCCTATGCTCGACTATAGAAACTTCTCCTCTGACTTCCTTAGAGTATCCGTTCAATTCTTAAATCACCGCTAGACATCCATCTGGCGATTTACAAATGCTTATAGTACAAACAAGCTGTATTTTACATCTTACCTCTATGATTAAACTATGTGTAGTATATCTTATCATTATACTATTTTTGAAATAAGCTAACAATAAAGGAAACTTCCTGGTTTGGTTGATTATTCATGACCACACAATCACTTTGTACCCATAACCCTCGTCCCCCATACAAAAAAAGACACAGATTCCTCTGTGCCCAACACGTTATATAATAAAGGGGGTCAATACTACCCTTACTATACCCAATCTTTATTGCATGGATGTTACAACCTCGTTAAAACGCAATGACGAAGTGTAAATTTTTGTATAAGCGGTTACGCTTTAATTTGCAACTTTTCTTTTAGTTCTTCCACATAGTGCTGAACCGATTGTGCAGCGATACTACCGTCCCCAGTAGCCGTCACGATTTGGCGCAATGTTTTTTCACGAACGTCTCCAGCTGCAAAGATGCCTGGAACCCGTGTTTCCATTACATCATTCGTCTCGATGTAGCCCGTAGCATTCAAGATGCCCAGATTTTCAAAAGGCTTGGTTAAAGGAAGCATACCGATATAGATGAATACTCCGTCTGCCTTTAGCTCTTTTTCTTCTCCGTTAGCCGTTGAAACAAGTGTGACACTACCGACTTTTCCGCCCTCTTCATTGATTTGCTTCAATGTATGATTCCAGATGAAGTCGATTTTTTCATTAGCGAACGCACGATCTTGAAGGATTTTCTGTGCACGAAGTTCGTCACGTCTATGAACGATCGTCACCTTAGAAGCGAAGCGAGTCAAGTAGACGCCCTCTTCAACAGCAGAGTCTCCTCCACCGATGACGAACAGTTCTTTCTCTTTAAAGAAAGCCCCATCACAGACAGCACAATAAGAAACACCGCGGCCACCCAACTCTTTTTCACCCGGGACGCCGATTTTCTTATATTCCGCACCTGAAGAAACGATGATAGAACGTGCTTTGAATTCCTTGGAGCCTGCTTTGATGGTTTTGTACTCTTCCCCATCAATGATTTCCTTAACATCTCCATAAGCGTATTCCGCACCGAATTTTTTAGCATGGTCAAACATTTTTGTGGATAGCTCAGGCCCAAGAATGGTGTCGAATCCTGGGTAGTTTTCGACTTCTTCCGTATTGGCCATCTGGCCTCCTGGCACTCCGCGTTCTAGCATCAATGTTGAAAGGTTCGCACGTGATGTATATACAGCAGCAGTCATCCCAGCAGGACCCGCTCCGATAATCACAACGTCATAAATTTTTTCAGACATAATTCTCACTCCTTCATATTCCATTACAAATGGAACTTTCACTACGGTTAGTGTTCCCTACCTATTATCCTATATAACAAATAATTTTTCGTCCAAATATTTGCTCAACCTAACAGGTTTTGAACAAGCTTTACATACTTCGACAAAGTGGACACCGATATGAAATATTTATCCGCGATGACCTGTTTACTCATCTTTTCGTTTTTCAGCTTATTCCATACATATTCGACAGCTGACGCCCAGCCTGCTGGATTGTTCAGCTTCTGATTCGCATGGGTAGCCTCGACGAAGACAGAAAACCACATTAAATAAAGGCCTGCTTCATTTAATTGGATGGGGTGAAAATGCTGATATAACAATTCTGCCGTCCGATCGGCAAAACCAATCGCTGTCAGTTGGCGGTCTTTATTAGGTTCCTGCACCATGTCAGCATAATCCTTTTCCCATTCGGTGAAATTCTGCTTCATGCCGAAAACCTGGTTTTTCAAAAGCTTCGGTTTATGAACGGAGTGCTTTAATAGGAAAATAGCAAACAATCTTTCTTCGATAAATTCACTATCAAGCCGTTTTATAATAGAAGGAAGGTGATTTTCAAACCCATCAGAGGTAGCGTTCATATCCCCCCAAGGCTCCATGCCTTCTTTTTCTGGATTCATCTCAATGACCTTTTTCCATGCTTTTCTGGCAGCCTGTTCATGTCCTAAATGATGAGCTGATATCGTCAGCCAATAGTAGAACGTTCCGTCGCCTTCAAAACCTTGCTTTTGTAGCACATTTAACCATTTATATGCAGATGCATAGTTTCCGATTAATGCAAAAGTGGCACCAAGCTTGAAGCGATGTTCCGATAGCATCGGCCGGATCTTTTCGAGCATCGAAACAAGTTCATCCACCTTCTCATCTTCCTGCTGATAATGATAAAAGACGACTAAATTACATAGCGCATGCAGGTTTCCTGGGCTTTTTTCCAGGACCTCATCCAATGTGGCGAACGCCTCATCTTCCTGCCCAAGGTAAAAGTAGGCTAACGCAAGGTTATTGTAAGCGGACCAGTAATCCTTATATTCGGCAATCGTTTCTTTTAACACTTCAATCGCTCTAGGGAAGTCGCCCGCTTCCAAATATTCACGCGCTTTCTCCTGTTTGGCAATCAGGCCATCATGCTTGAAGGGATTTTCCTCCGAACCATCTGACTCAAAGGTGATAAGTTCAAGAAGATCCTCAGCGTCGTCACTGAATTCCCCGTCTTCCTCTTTATCCAGGTAAGCACTCGCATGGCGGTATGCTTCCTTGAACATGCCTAAATGGGCATAATTATTGGCTAGGAAGTAATGGCATTCCGACATAAAGGGATCCATTACATCCAAGATATTTTCTAGAAGGTTATTGGAATAATTGTATTCTCCGATTTCCGAACAAGTAATTGCCAATTGGCATGCAATCATCGGTTCAGCGGGTTCAAGTTCCAAGGCACGTTCCAGGTATTTTTTTGACTTTGGTAATTCATGTCTATGATATGCTTTTAAACCCTTGGTGAAGTAATACTCACCAGTTGGGTGAAAGGTTAGAATTTTTGCCTGTTGGCCATAATTAGAGTCTTTACTCATGTAATCCTCCATCTACAAGTTGATTAACTATAGTATTATACCATATGGAAGGATTTTTGCCGAACGATTCAAGAAACTGGAAATTGATATTTGACTTCCTTTTTCTCGATTTGACGGGTGGCCTTTGTAAAAAAAACACCCTCCGAAGAAGGAGGGCAATAGACCTGCTTAGGCCTTTGATTTTGGCTCGTCTTTTACGGAATGCCTAGCTTTTAATACATCAAGAACGGCCTGGAAAGGTAATTCCTGTTCTTGTAGCAGGACGAATAAGTGATAAAGGAGATCGGCACTTTCCATCGAAAGTTCTTCGGCATCACGATTTTTGGCAGCTATGATGACTTCAGCGGATTCTTCCCCCACTTTTTTCAGGATTTTATCAACGCCTTTTTCGAATAAGTAGGTCGTATAAGATCCTTCAGGCATTTTTGCTTTTCGCTCTGCAATCAACCCTTCCAATTCCGTTAGGAAATTCACGTTCGTCGGTCCAGATTGTTGCACTTCTTCATCTTTATAAATCGTTGTGCCGAAGCAACTAGTTGCACCAGTATGGCATGCGGGCCCTGCAGGTACAACCTTCACGACTAATGCATCCTGGTCGCAGTCATATTTCATTTCGACTATTTTTTGTGTATTTCCGCTCGTTTCCCCTTTATGCCATAACTCATTGCGAGAACGGCTATAGAATACCGTCTCCCCTTTTGCGATGGAAAGATTCAAGGATTCTTTGTTCATGTAAGCAAGTGTAAGCACTTCTCCTGTACCAGCATCCTGGATAATCGCTGGAATAAGGCCTTTTTCATCATATTTAATAGTATCGAAATTCATCGTACAACCACTCCTTGTTGTTTGAGAAACGTTTTGACTTCTTTAACTGATGTTTCTTTATAATGGAAAATTGAAGCCGCCAATGCCGCGTCCGCTTTTCCTTCTTCAAATGCAGTCTGGAAATGCTCCGCATTCCCGGCACCACCCGAGGCAATGACCGGAACGGAAACAGCTTCAGATACCGCTTTCGTTAATGCAATGTTAAACCCTTGCTTCTCGCCATCACAATCCATGCTGGTTAATAAGATTTCACCGGCACCACGGCTGACCGCTTCCTTTGCCCAATCTATGACTTCCCATTCTGTCGGTTTTCGGCCCCCATGGGTATACACACGCCAAGAACCAAGCGCTTCATCATATCGTGCATCAATGGCAATGACGATGCATTGCGCTCCAAAGTAATCGGAACCTTCATTGATTAAGTCAGGTCGTAGGACGGCGGCTGTATTTAGAGACACTTTATCAGCGCCTGCTCGTAGAATCTTCTTCATGTCCGCTAGTGAGTTAATGCCACCGCCAACCGTAAAGGGGATGGCAAGGCTACCTGCCACACTTTGAACGACGTCGACAATGGTTTCCCGTCCTTCATGCGAAGCAGAAATATCAAGGAAGACCAGTTCATCGGCTCCTTCTTGATCGTAAAAGGCCGCAAGTTCGACAGGGTCCCCCGCATCTCTTAAGGAAACAAACTGAATCCCCTTAACGACGCGTCCATCCTTTACATCCAAACAGGGGATAATCCGTTTTGTCAGCATTTAACCACGCACCTTTTCCAGCGCTTCTTTTACCGTGAAGCGGTTCGTATAAATGGCCTTGCCGATAATCGCCCCTGCAACACCTTGGGCTTCATATTCTTGGAGTTTGATAAGGTCAGCAAGCGAACTGATGCCTCCTGATGCGATCACATTCTTACCGGTTGCTTCCGCCATCGCGACAATCCCCTTCACATTAGGACCCGAAAGCATCCCGTCCGTCGCGATATCTGTCACGATAAACGTTTCCGCACCGGCATCAGCAAGAATTTTCCCAAGATCGATGGCCAGTGTTTCAGAGGTTTGTAGCCAACCATGCGTGGCCACTTTACCATCCTTCGCATCTATTCCAATCGCGATGTGTTTCCCGTATTTTCTAATCATTTCTTTTGTGAATTCAGGATTGGAAACGGCTGTGCTGCCAAGAATGACACGCTCTACACCGTTATCGAGATAATGGGCAATATCCTCCTCCGTCCGAATCCCGCCGCCGATTTGGACACGCGCCCCCAACTCTTTTGCCGCTTTAATCACGTATGAGTCATTGATGCGCACGCCTTCTTTGGCCCCATCCAAATCAACCATATGTATCCACTCTGCTCCTTGGTCCGCAAAGCTTTTGGCCATATCAAAGGGAGAATCTCCATAGACCGTTTCCTGATTATAGTCTCCCTGGATTAAGCGGACGCATTTGCCGCCCCGCATATCAATCGCCGGGTAAATCGTAAAGTTGCTCATGCTTTTTCCTTCCCTTCCACTAACGACAAATAATTTTTCAAGAGAGACATGCCCATCTGCCCGCTTTTCTCCGGATGAAACTGCATGCCGAACACATTGCCTTTCCCCACGATCGCCGGTACCTCCACATCATAGGTTGCTGAAGCGATCATATACGATTCATCGGTATCTGCATAATAGGAATGGACGAAGTACACATGCTCTTCTGCAAGACCGTCGATTAATGGCGAAGATTGTTTAAATTCAAGGTGGTTCCAGCCCATATGTGGTACTTTATATGTTTGTTCGTTAGCATCAACACCGGTAAAACGAACGACTTTCCCCGGAATTAGAGAAAGTCCTTTTGCTGGTCCATTCTCTTCACTTTCATCAAATAGAAGTTGCATGCCAAGGCAAATCCCGAGTAAAAATCCACCATCGGCGACGTATTGTTTCAGGAACTCATCAAGCTTCTGTTTTTCCAAAAGACTCATCGCATCTCTGAATGAACCGACGCCTGGTAGGATGATGCCTGTCGCTTTGGCCAGCTCGGCTGGGTCGTCGGAAATGAATGAATCAGCTTCCAAACGTTCGAGCCCCTTACTGACGGAAAATAAATTCCCCATTCCGTAATCGACGATCCCGATCATTTACAACATTCCTTTCGTCGATGGAATCCCTTTTTCTCGCGGATCGATAGAAGTAGCTTCATCCAATGCACGCCCTAGCGCTTTAAAGACCGCCTCAATCATATGATGCGTATTATGGCCATAATGAACGATGACATGCAGGTTCATTCGTGCTTCAAGCGCAAACTTCCAAAGAAATTCATGCACCAATTCCGTATCGAATGTCCCGACCTTCTGCGAAGGGAACTCTGCACGGAACTCAAGGTGCGGCCGATTACTTAAATCGATGACCACTTGAGCAAGAGCCTCGTCCATCGGTACGAAGGCATTTCCATAACGTTTGATGCCACGCTTGTCCCCAAGGGCTTCCAATAACGTCTGCCCTAAGCAAATGCCGATATCTTCAGTTGTATGATGATCATCAACCTCCGTATCCCCCTTCGCATCCACAGTAAGATCGAACTTCCCATGCTTCGTGAACAAATCAAGCATATGCGTCATAAACGGAACACCCGTCTCAATCGACGAATTCCCTTCCCCATCGACACCAAACCTCAAACTAATATCCGTCTCATTCGTCTTCCGCTCCACACTAGCAAAACGCTCCATAACTAATCCTCCTCAAATCGGGGGTCAGACCCCATTTCCCAAGTTCGTAAACTCTTTGAAAACACTTATATATCAATACTTTCAATGATTTATTTAGGGGTCAGACCCTATTTCCCAAGTTCCTGCACACCACGGGATTCGATGGCGCGTGCGTGGGCTTCGAGTCCTTCCATTCGGGCAAATGCGGCAATTTTTGCCGCGTTTTGTCGGAATGCCGTTTCACTGTACATGATGATGCTCGATTTCTTTTGAAAATCGTCAACATTTAATGGACTAGAGAAACGGGCCGTCCCGTTCGTAGGTAAGACATGATTCGGTCCTGCGAAATAATCCCCCACCGGTTCCGAACTGAAACGGCCGATAAAGATGGCCCCGGCGTGGCGGATTTTCGCCATCACTTCAAGAGCATCACGAGTCACAATTTCCAAATGCTCTGGTGCCAGCTCATTTACGGCACCAATGGCCTCGTCCATATTCTCACAGACAACAATCCGCCCGTAATCCTTAATCGCAGCTTCTGCAATTTCCCGCCGTGGAAGTAATGCAACCTGCTTCTCCACTTCTTTAGCCACTTCCGTTGCAAGGACCATTGAAGTCGTCACAAGGACACTACAGGCACGAGCATCATGTTCTGCCTGTGATAACAGATCCGCGGCCACTTCCGAAGCAGCAGCCGTATCATCTGCAAGGACGGCAATTTCACTAGGGCCTGCAATCATGTCGATTGCCACGTCCCCGAATACTTCCCGTTTCGCCAATGCTACATATATATTGCCGGGACCGACGATTTTATCGACATGCACAATCGTTTCTGTTCCATAAGCAAGTGCCGCAATCGCTTGAGCCCCACCGATCTTGTAAATCTCCGTCACACCGGCAATTTTCGCAGCGGCTAAAACGGCCGGTGTCAATTTCCCGTCTTTCCCAGGTGGAGATACCATGACGATTCGCTTCACACCCGCCGCTTTGGCAGGCATCACATTCATCAGAACGGATGATGGATAGGCAGCCGTTCCACCGGGAACATAGACCCCAACCGCATCAAGGGGCGTCATTTTCTGGCCTAGCATCGTTCCATTCTCATCGGTTGTGATCCAGGAGTTCCTAATTTGTTTCTCGTGAAACATTCTGATATTATCGGCCGCTTCCTGAATGATTGCTACCTGCTCCTCAGTTAAATCCGCTGTTGCCTGTTCGATTTCCTGTTCGGTAACTAGAAACTCATCAAGACGAACGCCGTCGAAACGTTCCGTAAAATTATGTATTGCTTCATCCCCATTTTTTCTCACAGCATAAATGATATCCTGTACCGCTTTTCGTTGATCGGCAGTACCTGCATCAACTGAACGCTTTAAGGAAATGCCTTCTGCAAACCGTGCAATTTTCATGTTTCCACCTCATAAACATACGTATTATTGTTCTATGATTTCCGCTAAACGATCGACAATTTCCGTAATTCGCGCCTCTTTAATTCGGTAACTGACAGGATTCGCCACCAACCGTGAAGTCACATCGGCAATTTTCGCATATTCGACCAAACCATTTTCTTTCAATGTTTGACCTGTTGAGACGATATCCACGATTCTCTCTGCCAAGCCAATTAATGGGGCTAATTCAATCGAACCATTCAATTTGATGATTTCGACCTGCTCACCTTGCTGGCGAAAATAACTCGAGGCCACATTCGGGTATTTACTGGCAATTTTAGGGGCAAATGAGCTGATTTTCGTTCCAGGTAGCCCGGCCACCGCTAAGTAGCAAGCACTGATTTTCAAATCCAGTAATTCATAAACATCGCGTTCTTCCTCTAACATTACATCCTTGCCCGCAATCCCCATGTCAGCAACTCCATGCTCCACATAGGTTACGACATCCATCGGCTTCGCTAAAATGAACCGAAGATTTTCCTCTTCCACTTCGATGATTAACTTACGGGAATCATCAAACTCAGGAGGTAGACGGAAGCCGGCCTTCCTTAATAGCTCCGCCGCTTCTTCAAAAATTCTGCCTTTAGGCATCGCGATTGTTAAAAAGCTATTACTCATCTTGTCCATTCCCCCCATTCCCTACAAACATATGCACATCAGAAAAAGTTCTTGTAAACGCATCGACATTTTGTACGACCGTAATATCTTGGATCGTGATTCTCTTTCCTTCCAATCGTTTCGATTTCGCATAATCAAGGGCTTCCGCTCGGCGCTCCGGACTGAACAAAATGCATTCAGGTGCAATTAGCTGACTAGGTTCACCTAGTGCTTCGGCAAGGCGGTCGACACGAATTGCAAAACCAGTGGCAGAGGCATCCCATCCGAATTTTTCAAGTAAGTTGTCATAACGTCCACCATTCCCGATCGGCGACCCGACTTGACCTGCATACACTTCGAACAGCGTTCCGGTGTAATAACTCATATGACTGACTAGCGTTAAATCAAGGTTCACATATTGATCGACACCGAATTCCTTCAACTGTACAGCCAATTCCCTCAGTTCATCGAGTGAATCCTGTCCTTTTCCATTCTCAAGCAGCGCCATTGCTTTTGACAAAGTGCCCTCACTTCCTCTTAAGGAAATGAATTCGATGAGCCTTTGTTTATCAATAGAAGAAAGCGGAAGCGATTTTACATGTTCACGAAAACCAACATAGTTCTTCTCATATAACAACTTTCGTAAAACCGAAGCTCTTTCTTCCGTCCCTAATATGCTCAAGAAGAATTCCTGTAAAAATCCGATATGCCCGATGGATATTTTGAAATCCTCGAGGCCGGCAGCCTTCAGGACATCGGTAAGTAACGCGATCATTTCCGCATCTGCACTGATTGATTTGTTTCCAATACATTCAATCCCGATTTGCTCGAACTCAGCCGGTCTCCCGCCTTCACGTTGCTGGGCGCGATACACATTCGCTGAATAAGCTAGACGAAGTGGGATTTGTTGTTTAAGCAGTTTCGATGCCGCCACCCGGGCGATCGGAGCCGTCATATCCGGTCGAAGCACAAGCGTATGTCCCTGGGCATCAAGCAGTTTAAATAATTGCTGATCCAAAATGGCAGAAGCTTCCCCGATTGTTTCGTAATATTCCAAAGCAGGTGTTTCAATAAATTGATACCCCCACTTCTTGATCTCATCACTCATCTTATTTCGAACCGATACTTTGGTTTCGTATAGCATCGGTAATGTATCTCTCATCCCTAACGGTTTCTCAAACATAAATGGCTTAGTCACGACTGCACATCCTTTTGGAATAATGGGTACTGTATGTATTTCCATTCGACCCCCCTCTTTTAAAATGCAGGGCCTTGATAAATTAAATATGTGTATACTTATATCTTTCCTATATGCCAATCTTAAAACCCCACTATGGGTCACATGTAAAATACTATCAAAAAAACTAACATAATCCTATAAATAATCGCAATTATCTATCAAATCGCTTTAGTTCGCTAATATGGTAACAAGATGAAGTTATTACTAGTGTACTCCTGCCCCCACCTCCCGTCAATGAAAAAAGGGGGTCAGACCCTATTTCCCAAACTCCTTATAAGCACCCGACACCTACAGCGGCGTGGTTTTGGAAAAAAACAGGAGGGGTCAGACCCTATTTCCCGGTCCTTTTCTACTATCTTTGTTCGTTTTTTATTATTGTTGTATATCTTTTGGTATGGAGGATTTATAATTTTTAGTGGTTTAGGTGTATTTTAACTTCTTAGGGGGAAATGATTTTGAAGAGATTTTTGTCGTTTATTGTTGCAAGTGTCATCATTTTTACGTTCGGGTTTGGCGGGGATAAGGGGTTTGCCGCAATGAAAATCAATCAAGATGAGCTGAATGCCTATCTTGCTGAAATAAGAATGACGGAAGACGAGTTAAAAGAGTACTTGGACTACTATGATTTAACTTTGAAAGATTTCGATTCATTGGAAGAGCTACGCGATACTTGTGGTCCCATCGTTACTCCAGAATCTTTACAGGAGCTCCTGGATGAATATGAAATGACCGAAGAAGAGGTTACGAGCTTATTAGTGGAATATGGCGAAATGGAAAAAGGGGAAACCATTCTCGATTCGTTTCACTTCATTTACGATATTCAAGATATCATTGATATGGATTTAGAATCAGACATGGATTATGCCGACGAGGATCTTCTTGATCTGATGGATGGTCTATTTACCGAAGTCGATCTCACAGAAGAAGAACTCGACCGCCTGATGAACCATTTGTTGCCCATCGTCGAGGACCCTTCCTTCGAATCACGCTTAATGGCGATTGCCGATAAGATGGAACAATTGGAATACTTCGATACAATCGATGAACTTTCCGCTGAACAAGTGGCTGAAATGCTTTCAATTTATGATGAATTGCAAAACTTGTTGCAGATTCAATTCAAGTTTTCCTTAACTCATGAAGGCGTTACCTCCACTCTTTCTCTTGAATCATTATTCCAGCTAGAGGATTTAACGAATGCTAGCTTGCTAGTCTCCATCTATGACTTAAGTGGCAACCTCTTGCTTGATTTTAAATTGACTGGGGAAATGATTGGTTCCACTTTAGTGAAAGAAACAGGAAATGACCTTAAGCAAACAACGAAGGTCATAACCAAAGTGGCTGATGTAAAACAAGAAAAGCCTACACATAAAACGGAAAAAGGTGCTTTGATGCCCAAAACTTCCGGTAACTATCTTTTTGGTGCGTTAATCGGCTTAGTGATGATTGCCCTTGCCTACAGGCTGATCAGAAAAGCGACACTCGTAAAATAAGATGAATCCCAAGCAAAAGAAAAAGTGGCTGCTCCTTGTAGCTTCCTGCCTCATAATTGTAGGGTTTTATTTTACGACGACGAATACTTATACGCTGTTAAAAGGCTATGCCCTCTATAAATGGAACAAGCCGGATAGTGTGGAGTCGACGGCGACCCTACACCAAGAAAAAAAGGACCCTGTTCCTGATCAACTATATGAAAAAAGGCCAGAAATGGGCGACCTGGTGGGTGAACTGTATATCCCCAAGCTCGAAGCAACCTTACCGATTTATCATGGAACAGATGAGGATGAGCTTGAAAAGGGAGTCGGCCATTATGCAGGTTCTGTCCTGCCTGGGGAAAAGGATAATTCCGTTTTATCTGGCCATCGGGACACTGTATTCCGGAAGCTAGGTGAGGTTGGTAAGGGGGACTTGCTGATCACGAAGACAGAAGCAGGCACGTTCACGTATAAGGTAAGAAAGGTCCGTATTGTTGATGCCGATGACCGGACCGTGATCGTACCCAAGCCCAAAGCCACGCTAACGGTAACAACCTGCTATCCTTTTTCATATATTGGTAGTGCACCAGAGCGATATGTATTGATTGCTGATTTACTGAAATCGGAAGTGGACAATTAAAAGAGAGGGCTGCATCCTTTTTGCAGCCCTCTCTCCATTATAAGAGAGTAGGAGGACGGGCGCGTGACCGATAAAAGGGCGCAGGAAAATTTCTTTCAAATCGTAAGAAACACATATGAAATCACGTCTAGTGAAGAGAATATATCATTGGCAGAGGTTATGGATCAGCTAAAAAAGGATTTGTCCCAGCTAAAAGGACTTACTCATTGAGCAAGTCCTTTTTCTTATAAAGAAGTTTGCTGTTCACGCTTCAGCATTTCTTCTTTAGTATAAATCAGCTGCATCGGATTCCCACCAACGAAAGCTCCCTCTGGAACATCCTTATGAACAAGCGTCCCAGCTGAAACAATTGCCCCATTTCCGATTGTCAGTCCCGGAAGAATGGTGGAATTGGCTCCAATCAGTACTTCGTCCCCAATGACCACCTCTCCCAACCGGTACTCGTCGATCAAATATTCATGAGCAAGAATCGTCGTATTATAGCCGATGACTGTATTCCGCCCCACTGAAATCTTTTCAGGAAACATGACATCCGGCATGACCATCAAGGCGAACGAGGTATGCTTTCCCACTTCCATTCGCAGAAAAGTTCGGTACAACCAATTTTTCATGCCTAAAAACGGTGTATATCTTGCTAGTTGAATCACAATAAAATTCTTCACGACTTTCCAGAACGGGACGGTTTTATACACATGCCAAAGTGAATTGGCCCCTTTTACTGGAAAGCGGGTCGTCCGTCTCATCCCTTAACCTCTTCAAACTTCTCAGCCTCTACTATATCCAATAAATCAGACATGTTCTCCAGCATGAAATCTGGATGAAAGCTTTCCAGGAACTCCCGGCCCTTTATGGACCACGCAACACCGGCCGTTCTCGTTCCCGTGTTTTTTCCACCAAGAATATCATGATGGCTGTCGCCAATCATCACCGCTTCTTCTGGAACTGAGTCAAGCTGCTTTAATGCTTTTAACAGCGGCTCCGGATCTGGTTTTGCGTGTTTCACTTCATCCAAAGTGACTACGACATCAAAGAATTGATCAAGTTTGCTTAAGCGTAAGCCTCTTTCGACAATATCCCTTTTCTTCGTCGTCACGACAGCTAGCTTATAGCCACTTTGCTTCAACGTTTGGACCGTCTCGAAAACCCCATCAAATTGGGTTACCAGCATATCATGGTTTTTCCAATTATGTTCGCGATAGCGGGCGATCATTTCATCCGCGCGTTCCGGGTCTATCGAAGTAAACGTATCGACCAATGTCGGGCCTATGAATGGGATAATGTCCTCCCGCTTGAATTGTCCGGGATAATAATGGTTCAACGTTTCCGTAAAGGAGGCGATGATTAATTCATTCGTATTGATCAACGTTCCATCCAGGTCAAATAATAGTGTAGTTATATTACTGTTCATATGCGGCATCCTTCCTCTGTACACTGCTGTATCGATTCCATATATAAGCGACTACCATCGTCAGGACAATGGCGGTGACCAGCCTGATTAGTAATAAAGGCAAAACGGGAATCCCCAGTGGTATAAAAATCAATGTATCTTCTATAACGGCATGGCAGGCTACTAAAAAGATGAACGCGAGGGTCATATCCTTCTTCGAGACATTGTCTTCCTTGGCAGCCTGAATCATCACACCCGCTCCATAAGCAAGGCCAAGTGTCAGCCCTGCCACAAATGGCATTGATGTATTTGGCTTCATCCCCAGGATTTTCATAAAAGGAGCAAGTGCCTTGGAGAAGGCCTCCAGCCATTTTAAGTCTTTCATAATCTGAACAACGACCATAAGGGGCATCACGATGAGCGCCAGCTGTCCAATTCCGTATAGAGCCTGAATGACCCCATGTAATAGAATCGCACCAGCCCCGGTAATCTCGACTGTCTCCGGAACAGCAAAACCTTGGGCCATTTCCGCACCACCCTGCCAAACGAGATTGATGATGACGGCAGACACTAGGGCGAGACCAAACCTGACCAGCAAAATGACCCACAGCTTGACGCCCGTTTTCATGGCTACCCCCGATTCGATAAATAAATTGTGTGAAAAGGATAACATCACGGCAATGATGAAGACTTCCTTTACCGTGAGATTGAGCGTCAAGATTCCTGCAATTGCCGCATATAAATTCAAGAAGTTCCCTAGTACAAGCGGGATGGCCGCATCACCAGGGAGACCGATTAAATTCATCAGTGGCGCAATTAAGTCAATCATCCATGGTAATACAGGTGTATACTGAAGCACCGTCACAATCAATGTAACCGGAAAAATGATTTTCCCCAATGTCCAAGTAGTATTTAAACCAGAAAGAATGCCCCTCTTAACGGAATCTACTATCACTATGCCCTCTCCCTTTACACATATTCTCTATGCATCTAAATATCGTTTATCCGCATGACCACGGAACCTTCTATAAAGAATGAAAGCAACAGCAATAATGATCAAGACAATGGAAATCACTTGGGCAATCCGAAGTGAATCCGTTAGCATCAAACTATCGGTCCGCAGCCCTTCAATGAAAAAGCGACCAACTGAATACCATAGAACGTATGTTAAAAATAACTCTCCCCTACGCAAGTTCACTTTACGCAATAATAGGAGGATGACCACGCCGACTATGTTCCAGACCGATTCGTATAAAAAGGTCGGGTGATAATACGTTCCATTTATGTACATTTGATTAATAATGAACTCTGGAAGATGTAAGTTTTCCAAGAAGGCCCTGGTTACTTCCCCACCGTGCGCTTCTTGGTTCATGAAATTGCCCCAACGGCCAATGGCCTGACCTAGCAACAAACTTGGGGCAGCGATATCCGCCAACTTCCAAAATGAAACGTTCTTTACCTTTGCAAAAATGATGGCGGTTAGGACCGAACCGATTAATGCCCCATGGATGGCAATTCCGCCATTCCATATTTTAATGATGTCCCCAGGGTTTTGTGAATAATAATCCCATTGGAAGATAACATAATAAATGCGTGCACATATAATCGCAATGGGCACTGCAAACAGGATCATATCCGTAAATAGTTCCTTATCCAGGCCTCGGCGTTCTGATTCCCTTAAGGCAATGATAAGGCCCAGTAGTACCCCAAACCCGATAATCAGTCCATACCAGTGTATCTGGATGGAACCAAGTTCAATCGCAATCGGATTTATTGGTTGAATTCCTTGCTCCATTTTGTCCCCTCTTTTCTGATAACTTTACTTAAAATTCATCGTTGTCCGAATCGGCAATAGCATTATTTAAACGATCCGAAAATTGTTCCGCGGCATTAACACCCATGCGTTTTAACCGGTAATTCATGGCGGCCACTTCAATGATGACAGCTAAATTTCGTCCTGGACGAACCGGAACGGTGATTTTCGTAATCTCTGTATCAATGATTTTCATTGTCTCTTCATCCAGGCCGACCCTGTCATATTGCTTATTCTTTTCCCAAAGTTCCAGATTGATGACGATGGAAATTTTCTTGTGGCTCCGAACAGCTCCGGCCCCAAATAACGTCATGACGTTGATGATGCCCAGTCCCCGGATTTCAAGAAGGTGCTCAATTAAATCCGGAGCATTCCCGACAAGCATATCCTGATCTTCCTGGCGGATTTCGACGCAATCATCGGCTACAAGACGATGTCCACGTTTAACCAGTTCGAGCGCCGTCTCACTTTTACCGACCCCGCTTTTTCCAGTAATCAGCACACCCAATCCATAGATATCCACTAACACGCCATGAATCGCTGTAGTGGGGGCTAATTTACTTTCGAGAAAGTTCGTCAGACGGCTGAATAACCTCGTTGTCTTCATGGAGGACCGCATGACAGGAACGGACTCGCGTTCCGATGCTTCAATCAACTCGATAGGCACTTCCTGACCACGAGTGATGATGATTCCCGGTGTATAGTCTCTACATAGTTCTTCCATCCTTTGTATTCGATCGGCCTCATTCAGACGGTTGAAGAACGACATCTCCGTCATTCCCAGGAGTTGTACGCGATCTGCAGGATAATAGTCGAAGAAACCGGCTATTTCCAATCCTGGTCGAGAAAGGTCACTTGTAACGATTGGACGGTTGATGCCTTCTTCACCACTGATAAGTTCAAGATCGAATGCTTCGACTACATCCTTTGTACGGACTTTTGCCATATATCTTTCCTCCTTTTTTGGAGCGATGTTTATTTTTAGCGATACTTTTTCATTTTAGCATTATTCTGTAAATAACCAAACCACGCATGATCAATTTATTCTTTTTTCCTATCCGGAAGCTACTTTACCCCTTTCCCATTTGATTATAATGAAGAATACAGGATTTCGAAAGGAAGGGATAACACATGAAAATCGTACTTGATGCCGGCCACGGTTATTCGACCCCCGGCAAGCGATCTCCCGATGGCATGAAGGAATATGAGTTCAATCGCGAGACGGCTGCCTTCATCAAACACTATCTAGAAAAATCAAAAGGCATCACGGTTCATTACGCCCACGAAGATGAAAGGGACGTCCCTCTTGGCGAACGAACCCGGAAGTCCCATGCCCTCGGAGCTGACCTATACCTCTCCATCCATGCGAATGCCGCTGGATCAGGGAAATGGCATGAGGCAAACGGGATTGAAACTTATGTTCATACCTCTAAACCGAAGGAATCGCTCTCCCTCGCCGAAAAGGTCCAACATGATTTGGTAAAAGCCACACAATTGAAGAACAGAGGAGTGAAGACGGCAAACTTCCAGGTTCTTCGTGAAACAAAATGCCCTGCCCTTTTAATCGAATGTGGGTTCATGACCAATCAACAGGAGGCCTCCCTTTTAAGAACGGAAGCCTTTCGGAAAACATGCGGGGAGTCCATCGCCAAAAGCGTCCTTGCCCATTATAAGCTTAAAAACGAGGGCTCCTCCACCATTCTGTATAAAGTCCAAATCGGAGCCTTCACGGATAAGAAAAAAGCTGAAACCCTTGTCAAAAAGTTGGCCAAAGATGGTTATGATGCCTTCATTACCAAGCAAACATAAACAAAGCCCGTCAGTCTAACTGGCGGGCTTACGCTTTTTTTTACTTTTAAGAAACCGTGATGGCTGCCGTTTTCGTGTCGGCGAATACATGGAGGACCGAATCATCAAAACTAGTCGTTTTAAACTTAAGCACTTTTTGAACCACATCACTTTTTTCTTCGACGATGGTCATTCCCTCTAAGCTTACGTTAAAACTTCCTAAGTTAGACTTCAACTCTCCTTCAATCGCCTTTCCTGGAGGCAAAATCAGCTGGACCTTCCCAGTAATCGATTTGGCATGGATTGCTTCACAATCCTGCGCTTGATTCTTGCAGACGATTTCCCCGTTAAAGGACTGAACATCCATTTTCTTGAAGTGCCCATCGGCATTAATTGCCCCATTTAATGTTTCTGCCTCGAGCTCATCATAACTCGTATCTGAAATGGTGATGGTTCCGTTACCCGTTTCAAGTTCGCACGTTTCACCTTTCCCTTGTTGGATATGGATGACACCATTTGCCGTTTTGGCCTTAAGTTTCTCTGCCGTCAGGGATTCTGTAGTGATTGCACCGTTAAACAGCCTAACCTGAATGTCTTCATAGGCCTTGCTCGGGATATACAACACCGTATCGACCTTCATCGTCTTTTCACGGACCTTGAACTTCATTTTCCCAGCGTCGATTGCGAAGTGAACTTCCTCTAGGAAGGTCTCCCTCGCCTTTTCTATATCTTCCACCCGATACACTTTAGCAAGACATTCCACTCGTACATCCTGCTGGTCCCATGTTGCGATTTTCACTTTCCCATTTGCGATATCGATATCGATTTCATCCAGGTACTCATAATCATGTTGAAAAATATGACTGACCTCGACGGATTTCCCAAAGTTAAAATCCAAATCCGTTTCTTTAATCTTTTTATATGCACTTTCAACGAAGCCTAAGATTTTTTCCTTAGAGGATTGTACATTCTTCTTGAAGGTATCCTGGGCACTGTCATCACTTTTCTGATTGACAACAACGGTGGATAGCTCATTTTGCAACTTCTGCTCTTTTGCATCACTTTCCAAACTAGCCTTTTCTAATTCCTCCAACAGATTCAATGCTTCTACTGCTGTCAGCTTTCCTTCTTGTACCATCTCTAATATTCTCTGTTTTTCCGCTTGCATAGACATCCCCACTTTCTTAGAGTACCTTACACATACATACGCCCAGACAGGTGAAAAGTTTCATAATTATCCCAATTCCATTTATCGACAAAGAGTGGCGACAATTTCTGAAAGGGGAAAGAACACATTTCCCCGGAAATAATGGAGTTCAATTGATTTTAATCAACTGATTAATTAAAAGGAACCTGCCATATTTCTACAAAAAGCAAGCCGAATTGGCTTGCTCTTAAACATGTTCATGCTCTTGTTCTTTTTCTTCGATCCATTTTTCCATCCGGATTTTATCACGGGTCAACACAGGCTTTAAGTATTTCCCTGTATAAGATTCAGGCACTTCACAAATATCCTCTGGTGTTCCGTAGGTTACGATGGTCCCGCCTTTATCTCCGCCTTCAGGACCCAAATCAATGATATGGTCCGATGCCTTGATGACATCAAGATTATGCTCGATAACGAGAACGGTATCCCCATTGTCCACAAGTCGCTGTAAGACTTCAAGCAACCTGGCGATATCATGGACGTGCAGACCGGTAGTCGGTTCATCCAAGATATAAAATGAACGGCCAGTTGAGCGGCGATGCAATTCGGAAGCGAGCTTCACCCGCTGGGCTTCACCGCCTGAAAGTGTGGTTGCCGGTTGCCCAAGCTTGATATACCCTAGACCCACATCAAATAGCGTTTGTATTTTCCGTTTGATTTTCGGGATATTTTCGAAGAAGTTGACAGCCTCCTCGACGGTCATATCAAGGATATCAGAAATGTTTTTCCCTTTATATTTCACTTCCAGTGTTTCACGGTTATACCTTTTTCCATGGCAGACTTCACATGGAACATAGACATCAGGAAGGAAATGCATTTCGATCCTAATAATTCCGTCACCACGGCAGGCTTCACAACGGCCGCCCTTCACATTAAAGCTGAAACGTCCTTTTTTATACCCACGAATCTTCGCTTCATTCGTTGATGCAAAAACGTCACGAATATCATCGAACACGCCTGTATAGGTGGCTGGGTTAGAACGAGGTGTCCTGCCAATTGGTGATTGATCAATATCAATTACTTTATCTAAATGTTCAATCCCTTTAATTTCACGGTACTCCCCAGGTCTAGCCTTGGCACGGTTCAGTTTTTGCGCTAGAGACTTATGAAGGATTTCATTCACTAACGTACTTTTACCAGAACCGGAAACCCCAGTGACCGATGTAAAAACTCCAAGCGGGAATTTAACATTGACGTTTTTTAGGTTATTTTGCTTAGCCCCTTTGATTTCAATGAACCGTCCGTCGTTTTTTCGGCGTTCTAACGGAAGAGGGATGAACTTCTTTCCGGAAAGGTATTGGCCCGTTAATGATTGGGGATTATTCATGACTTCTTCCGGGGTGCCGGCAGCTACGATTTCTCCACCATGTTCACCTGCTCCCGGTCCCACATCAATCAGATAATCTGCCGCAAGCATCGTATCTTCATCATGCTCGACCACGATGAGCGTATTGCCGATTTCACGCATGTTTTTTAGCGTGTCAATCAATCGGTCATTATCACGCTGATGCAGACCGATGGAAGGTTCATCTAAAATATACAGCACCCCCGTCAGACGTGAACCTATCTGGGTAGCCAACCGGATACGCTGAGCTTCCCCACCCGATAATGTTCCTGCTGCCCGGCTTAACGTCAAATAATCCAACCCGACGTTATCAAGGAAACCAAGGCGTTCGCGGATTTCCCGTAAGATCAACTTCGCAATCGCGGCTTCTTTTTCGGTCAACTCCAGGTTATCGAAAAACTGCAAGGAGTCTGCAACCGATAAAGCCGTTGTTTCACTTATATGGACACCTTGAATGAGGACAGCGAGGCTTTCTTTTTTCAATCGATGCCCCTTACATGTGGGACACGGATTCTCCGACATGTATTTCTGCATTTGCTCCCGTATATAATCGGAGTTCGTATCCTTAAAACGCCGTTCGATATTTCGTAAAACCCCTTCAAACGGAATATGGCCTTCCTGCACTCTTCCAAAATCATTTTTATAGCGGAAATAGATCTTATCCTTACCTGATCCCAGTAAGATTTTCTCCAGTTTCTCTTCCGGAAGGTCTTTGACCGGGATATCCATATCGATGTCATAATGAGTCGCTACAGCTTCAAGGAGCTGCGGGTAATATTGAGAACTCGTCGGCTCCCATGGCGCTATGGCATGCTGGCGAAGACTTAACTCTTTATTCGGGATGACCAGATCACGGTCCACTTCAAGCCTTGCACCCAAACCATCACAATCCGGACAGGCCCCGAATGGACTATTGAAAGAAAACATCCTCGGCTCTAACTCCCCAACAGAAAAACCACAGATTGGGCAAGCATGATCCTCACTGAAGAGTAATTCTTCTTCGCCCATCACATCTATAATGACCTTGCCATCCCCAAGCTTCAAAGCGCTTTCCAAGGAATCTGCAAGTCTTGCCCTGATTCCTTCTTTGATGACGATCCGGTCAATGATGACTTCTATTGAATGCTTTTTATTCTTTTCAAGGGTGATATCATCACTGAGGTCATACATCTCCCCATCAATCCGTACACGGACATACCCTTGTTTCTTCACTTCTTCCAGCACTTTCACATGCGTTCCTTTTCTTCCTGAAACGAGTGGTGCCAATACTTGAAGCTTTGTCCGTTCCGGATAGTCAAGTATACGGTCAACCATTTGTTCAATCGTCTGGGAACTGATTTCGATATGATGGATCGGACAAGTCGGCCGGCCGACCCTCGCATATAGCAATCTTAAATAATCATAAATTTCCGTTACGGTTCCCACAGTGGAACGAGGGTTCTTGCTCGTCGTTTTCTGATCGATCGATATCGCCGGAGATAACCCTTCAATCATATCCACGTCTGGTTTATCCACCTGCCCTAAGAATTGGCGGGCATAAGCCGAGAGTGATTCGACATAACGTCTTTGTCCTTCCGCATATATCGTATCAAAAGCCAAGGACGACTTCCCGGAACCGGATAATCCCGTTAGCACCACAAGCTTATCCCTCGGTATCGTGACGTCGATATTCTTGAGGTTGTTGGTCCTTGCACCCTTAATCACAATTTTATCCATTGCCATGTTTCGTCACCCTTCCGCTTTTAACTCTAATATTAAATCACGCAGTTCGGCAGCCCGTTCGAAATCCAGTGCCTTTGCCGCTTCTTTCATTTCTTTTTCCATGCTTGCCACCACTTTTTCGCGCTCTTTCTTCGGAAGCTTAGACAGTTTGATAGCCGGATCTTCCTGATACGCTTCCCCATCTTCAGCAACTTGCGTAGCCCGGATGGAATCCCTGATATCCTTTTGGATGGTCTGTGGTGTGATTCCATGCTTTTTGTTGAATTTTTCCTGGATTTCCCGTCGGCGCGTCGTTTCACTGATGGCCAGTTCCATCGAATTCGTTATCCGGTCAGCATACATGATGACGTGCCCGTTTGCATTCCTGGCGGCACGGCCCATCGTTTGGATGAGTGAACGTTCCGAGCGGAGGAATCCTTCTTTATCAGCATCGAGAATGGTCACCAAGGACACTTCGGGGATATCCAGACCTTCCCGCAAAAGATTGATCCCGACAAGGACATCATATTTCCCCATCCTCAATTCCCGGATGATTTCAATTCTTTCCAACGTTTTTATCTCAGAATGAAGGTACTGAACCTTGATTCCTATATCCTTCAGGTAATCCGTTAAATCCTCGGACATCTTTTTCGTCAATGTCGTAATTAAAACCCGTTCATCCCGTTTAGCCCGTTCCTGGATTTCACCTATCAGGTCATCAATCTGCCCTTCAATCGGTCGCACTTCAATGGTGGGATCAAGCAATCCAGTAGGTCGGATAATTTGCTCGACCATTTCCGGTGTATGTTCCAATTCATATGGTCCTGGAGTTGCCGAAACGAATATGGATTGATGGACTTTCTTTTCAAACTCCTCGAATCTGAGTGGTCGGTTATCTTTCGCAGAGGGCAGGCGGAATCCATGGTCCACCAATACCTGCTTACGAGCCTGATCGCCATTGAACATGCCGCGGATCTGTGAAAGGGTCACATGTGACTCGTCGACAATCAATAGGAAGTCTTCCGGAAAATAGTCAATCAAGGTGTAAGGTGTGGCTCCTGCGGGGCGTAGTGTTAAATGACGGGAATAGTTCTCGATACCCGAACAGAAACCCATCTCCCTCATCATTTCCAAATCGTAACGGGTCCGTTGCTCCAATCGCTGTGCTTCAAGAAGCTTTTCATCTTCACGGAGTTCTACCAATCGTTCTTCAAGTTCCGTTTCAATATTTTGAATCGCCACATTCAGTTTCTCTTCACGTGTGACGAAATGGGATGCCGGAAAGATGGCGATATGTTCCCGTTCACCAGTGATCTCGCCAGTCAGGGCATCGACTTCCCGAATCCGGTCAATCTCGTCCCCGAAAAACTCGACCCGAACGCAGTGTTCATCTTTTGAGGCCGGGAAGATTTCAACTACGTCTCCGCGGACCCTGAACGTTCCACGTTGAAAGGCAATATCATTTCTCTCATATTGAATATCTACAAGTTTATGCAGCAGTGCATTTCTGTCTATCTCCATACCAGTACGCAGCGATACCACCATCTCCCTGTATTCTTCCGGGGAACCTAACCCATAAATACAGGATACACTGGCAATGATGATGACATCTTCCCGTTCGAACAAAGAGGATGTCGCCGAGTGGCGGAGTTTATCGATTTCATCATTGATACTGGCATCTTTCTCTATGAAAGTATCAGTGGAAGGCACATAGGCTTCTGGCTGATAGTAATCGTAATAGCTGACAAAGTACTCAACCGCATTATTGGGGAAAAACTCTTTGAACTCACTGTAAAGCTGCCCTGCCAACGTTTTGTTATGGGCAATGACAAGGGTAGGCTTATTGATTTGTTGGATGACATTGGAGACAGTGAATGTTTTCCCTGTCCCTGTCGCACCAAGCAGCGTCTGCATACTCTTTCCTTCTTTTATGCCAGCAACAAGCTTTTCTATCGCCGCTGGCTGATCTCCCTGTGGAGAATATTTTGAGACTAACTCAAACGTTTCCTTCACCAAGCATGGCCTCCTACTGAATTAGTTTTATATGAAAAAAGGGATATGATTTATTCCTTCTATTTATTCCGTTTAAAGAACTATATATACACATTCTACCACAATATCCTCAAAACAAACCACCGAAAAGCGAACAAACATTCTGTTTCGCGTTTTATAACCTAGCAGGTCAAAGAGTCCTTTTCATAGAAATCGAGACAAAAAAAGCACCTCTATAAATTAGGCGCTCTTGGCTGTTCGTTTCATCATTCTTTTTGATAACCAGAAACCCACCGTCAGTGATAGTGCATCAATGATTATTAATAAGTTCGTATGTGTATAACCTTTATATGCGGAAGCGGCGATCAATGCAACCGTTAGTATAAGACCTACAATATAGTTATAGGTGACCCTTGAAAATAGCATGACTAGAAGACCGGGTAATAGAAGGGCTGAAAGAAATTTAATCATTTTTTCATCTCCTTTGTAAGAGAAAAATAGAGTAGTTACAGTTTAAATGATTCCTTGGTTTTTTGCCAATCTATTTCCTGCAAAACGAACAAGCGGTATACAAAAGGGAAACCCCCTTCAAGGAAGGGAGTTCACTTTTTGCATCCTATTAATATGGATCGGCGTCATGACCTTTTTCGACCGCTTCCTCTGGATTGTCCGTACCACCCATTGGTTTGGAAGACTCGGTATGTTGGGAAGCTGCCGCTAATCCATCTTTCAAACGACGGCCATAATCTTTATCGGCCTCTTCAGCAAGGGCAATCATCTTCTCTTGAATGCGTGGATCAGCAGGTGCGAGTGCATCCACTAGATTGGAGATCAATTCGTCCCTTTCCCAATCCTCGAATTCACGATACGTTTCACCTGCTTGTTTCGTGTTGCTTTGGCGATCTATCGTTTCACGGACCAGTTTGCCCTCCACAAAAGGGGTATACTCTTTACCCGTCTGCTCAGCCTCTTTCAATCCTCCTACAGTCGATGGTTCGTAGTTGATATGAGGACTTTGGTTTCCTCTACCCACTTCATACTGCATTTGGCCGCCCGTTTGATTGGTCGCCGTCCGTTTTTTCGGTGCATTGATCGGCAGTTGCAGATAATTGGCCCCCACGCGATGACGTTGTGTATCCGAATACGAGAATGTGCGGCCTTGGAGCATCTTATCATCCGAGAAATCCAATCCATCTACAAGGACTCCCGTTCCAAAAGCAACCTGCTCGACTTCGGTGAAATAATCTTCCGGGTTCTTATTCAAAACCATCGTGCCGACATGCAGCCATGGGAATTGGTCTTTTGGCCAAATCTTCGTATCGTCCAATGGATCGAAATCCAGTTCAGGATGGGCATCATCACTCATGATCTGTACATTTAAATCCCATTCTGGGTAATCCCCATTTTCGATTGCTTCATATAAATCCTGTGTAGCATGATTGAAATTCGTCGACTGAATCTCATTCGCTTCTTTCTGCGTCAAGTTTTTGATCCCTTGCTTTGGTTCCCAATGGTACTTGACCAGGACTGCTTCTCCCTCTTGATTCACCCACTTATACGTATTGACCCCGGAACCCTGCATCATGCGGTAGCTAGCCGGAATGCCCCAAGGCGAGAATAAGAAGGTGATCATATGGAAGGTTTCCGGAGAACTTGAGCAGAAATCGAAAATCCTTCTGCCATCCTGAATGTTCGTAACCGGGTCGGGTTTGAAGGCATGGATCAAATCGGGAAATTTCATGGCGTCGCGGATAAAGAATATTTTGAGGTTGTTCCCTACTAAATCCCAGTTTCCATCTTCCGTATAAAACTTAACGGCAAATCCACGAGGGTCACGTAATGTTTCAGGGGAGGTTCCCCCATGAATGACCGAAGAAAACCTGACGAAGACCGGTGTTTTTTTACCCGCTTCTTGAAAGACCTTTGCTCTCGTATATTTAGAAACCGGCTCGTCTCCCGCCTTGCCTGTCGGAACAAAATATCCATGTGCACCTGCACCTCGTGCATGTACCACCCGCTCCGGAATCCGCTCTCTATCGAAGTGACTCATTTTTTCCAGGAAGTCGTAGTTCTCTAATGTACTTGGTCCCCTGTTTCCAACAGTCCGGATGCTTTGATTATTCGTTATGGGGTGCCCTTGTCGGTTGGTCAAGGTTTCTTCCGATTCATTATTCGTCTCTTTTGGTTGATCAGACACTAAATTTCCTCCTTTGTAAATATCATCCATCACTCCAACTAACATCCCCAATTCCTCAAACTTCACTCATATTAATTCAAAATTCTTCAATTAATGTAAATTACGTTCTAATTACCTACAAAAAGTTCCAAAAAACACCTACTAATTGATGTGAGTATATTGTACTATTATTAATGAATCTCCTTCACACTATCGCCAATGATACCGATAAAAATCATGGAGATTACTCCAATGAAGGCATCTCCGCAGTATATGTGCACTTATATTCACTTACCAAGGGTTATTCTGACCCAACCTCTGGATGAACCATAACCATTCGATTATTTCAGCATAATTTAAAGGAGCGAGCTTTAATGAAAAGAAGAATAATCACCTTATTTGCAGCAACCTTGGTTTTTTTGACGATTTTCTCGTATCCATACGCCACCGATCAAGTTCAGGCCGCTTCCAAAACGGCCAAAGTTACAGCTAGTTCCCTCCATATAAGAGAACAGCCTAAGACAACGGCAAAATCTCTGGGCCTAATTAAAAAAGGAAAAGAAGTGACCATCTCTTCACAAAAATCCGGATGGTCGAAAATCAAGTATGGAAAACTAACGGGCTGGGTGTCCACCACGTATTTGGACGAGTTAGGTTATGTGACAGCTTCCTCGTTAGTATTAAGAAAATCAAATAATACAAGCAGCAAGGCTCTCGCAACCTTACCTAAAGGAACCGTTGTAGAAATTAAATCGACCAAAGGCAATTGGCTACAAATCTATGTATCTTCCAAAAAGAAAACCGGTTGGGTTTCTAAAACATACATATCTAGTTCCAAGCCTACAGCCACCGCTAAACCGGCAGCTGTCAGCACAACCAAGTACTATGTTACAGCCAGTTCATTGTATGTCCGTAAGTCTGCCAATACCACGTCAAAGAAGCTGGCGACGATCAATAAGGGCGCTGCCGTTACCTATATTAAAAAATCGGGTAACTGGGCAAACGTGAAGACGGCATCCGGCGTGACCGGATGGGCTTCCTTAACCTATCTATCTAAGAAAAAACCTACTGCATCTCCTTCAGCCGTTAAGGAAACGACTTACTATGTAACAGCTGCCGAGCTATATGTAAGGAAATCGGGTAACTCAAAAGCTGACAAAGTCACCACTCTAAAAAAAGGGGAGGCTGTCACGCTTTATGAAGAGAAAGACAAATGGGGAAGAATCAAAACGGCTTCAGGGAAAACAGGTTGGGCTTCCCTTACCTATCTAGCAAAAACCAAGCCGAAAGAAACAAAACCAGTAACAACCACACCACCTAAAGTAGAAGCACCTAAAAAAGAAGAACCGGTCAAAACCAAGCCAACCAAATACTATGTCATTTCCGACTCGTTGAACATTCGCAATGGACCTTCGGCAACGAATAAAATACTAGGGGCCGTCGATAGAAGTGATAGTGTCATAGTGACGGAAACACAAGGAGATTGGGGCAAGGTCGAAACACAATCCGGTTTGGTAGGATGGGCCTCCCTCACGTATCTATCGAAGACCAAACCGAGTGATGGATTTAAAGGCAAGGTGATCGTCCTTGATCCGGGGCATGGCGGGTCTGACCCTGGGGCATCCGGGAAAAATAATCGGGAAAAGGATTTAACTCTTTCCACGGCTAAAAAGCTGAAAGCCAAATTGGAGGAGGCCGGTGCAAAAGTCGTCATGACACGAACAGGCGATACGTATCCCTCTTTAAGTAAGCGAGTGGAAATCAGCCAGGCCAACAAACCCGATGTCTTTATCAGCATTCACTATAATGCTGGTCCCAGCTCAGCCAACGGCATTGAAACATTTTATCTAGCATCGAATGTCAATGAAAAAGAGCTCGCACAAACCGTACAAGCGGAAATCATTAAAGAAACAAAATTGAGGGACCGCGGTGCCAAAACGGGTAACTTCCAAGTCATCCGGGATAACAAGCAAGCTGCGATATTACTAGAATTAGGGTTCATCTCCAATTTGGAAGAAGAAAAGCTCATTGCCACGAGCGCCTATCAAGACACGGCCGTCACTGGTATCTTTAATGGGTTGAAGAAATACTTCAATTTATTTTAATGAATCAAAAAAGCTTTGGAGGGATTTTCCTTCCAAAGCTTTTTTTTAGAAATTCAAGAAACCGCATACCCAGTTTTGCAAATAGGAATGTTTCCCCTTTATAATTAAGAGTGGATTATGATAAAAATTTCAAAAGTGAGGTGCCTTCATTGAACATATTAGGAAGATTAAGCAAAATGATGACCGGAACAATCAGCCGTTGGGTTGTCATCGCCATCTGGATTATTGCGACAGTGCTGTTAACCTTCACGTTACCGGCAGTGAATGATAAAACGGAAAATGTTCCTACTGATTTACCTGCAGACTCAGATTCTGTCGTAGCGGATGAACTGATAAAAAAAGAATTCCCTAATTCCTCAGGGATACCTGCCTTGCTTACATGGCATCGGGAGGGTGGACTGACTGATGCTGATTTAGCTGAAATTCAAAACCTTTCCAAAGAGCTTACAGAAAGTCCCTTAAAACAGCAATCCTTCTTACCTCCTCTTCACAACGCTCCACTGCCCGCACTAAAGGGCTCTGTTTCTGAAGATGGTACGACTTTCGTACAGCCCCTCTTCTTTGAGGAAAGTGCCGGGACAGCCGTTTTGGAAAAAAATATTGAACGCATCAATAAATTAGTAACCGAACGCGTCGGTACGGACCCTTCAAAGGTTAAAATCAACTCTGAAGACCTGTCCCTTCGTGTAACGGGTCCTGTCGGGATCTCCGTCGATGCGACTGGATTATTTGCCGGTGCCGATATTCAATTACTTCTGGCAACGGTTATACTCGTTCTTGTCGTCTTATTACTTATTTATCGCTCACCACTTTTAGCGATCATTCCATTAATCGGGGTCGGTTTCGCTTACCTTGTCACAAGTCCTATCCTAGGATTCATGGCAGACCACGGCTGGATTACAGTCGATGCGCAGGCCATTTCGATTATGACCGTATTGCTATTCGGGGCGGGAACCGATTATTGTTTATTCTTGATATCCCACTACCGTAGTGAATTGAGAAGACACGAAAGCAAACGAGAAGCCATGATGGCTGCCTTTAAAGATTCTTCAGGCGCCATTGCGATGAGCGGTCTGACGATCGTCGTCTCCCTATTAACATTGCTCGTGGCTCAATATGGTGCTTATCATCGTTTCGCCGTACCATTCAGCTTATCCATATTAATCATGATGATTGCTGCCTTAACTCTCGTTCCTGCACTACTTTCCGTTTTCGGCCGGGCCTCTTTCTTCCCGATCGTTCCACGTACACCCGAAATGGAAGAAGCACGCGCGAAGAAAAAGGGCAAACCCGTCAAGATACACAAAGAAGGCGGACGCATTGGAAAATGGATTGGGAATATCGTTACAACCAAGCCGTGGACCGTCATCCTTACTTGTTTGATTCTTTTCGGCCTTTTAGCTGGCTATTCATCACAAATAAAGTATTCCTATGATATCCTCTCTTCTTTCCCAGAAGACATCAACTCGCGTGAAGGGTATACCGTCATTTCCGATGCCTACTCACCTGGTGAACTTGCACCAGCTACAGTCGTCATCGATACGGATGGCAAGGATATCGATTTAACAGATTCCCTGAAGGATATGAGCCTGATTGGAAGTGTCTCAGAACCGGTCAGGAGTGAGACCAATAAGGATTTACAATCCTATGAAGTCAAATTCAATATCAACCCATACGATACGAAAGCGATCGACGCCATTTCAGATATACGCAGTTCCGTAGAAAAAGAACTGAAAGATGCGAAGATCTCATCCGTTGATGAAAAAGTATGGATTGGCGGCCAGACAGCCGAGCAACACGATAAACGCGAAACGGTCAAGGCAGATGAATTCTTGGTCTTCCCAATCATCATCGTCTTGATTTCATTGCTACTGTTAGCCTACCTTCGTTCCGTAACAGCCATGGCTTATTTAATGGGAACGGTTATCCTTTCCTTCTTTGCCGCTATGGGCTTAGGCTGGATCATCCTTCACCACTTCATGGGTGTGGATGCAATTGAAGGTACGATTCCGTTGTATTCATTCGTATTCCTTGTCGCCCTAGGAGAAGATTACAACATCTTTATGGTATCCAGCATATGGCGCAAGAAGAAGACGATGCCAATCAAGCAAGCCATAAGAGAAGGTGTAACCGAAACAAGTGGCGTCATCACTTCAGCCGGTATCATCTTGGCAGCTACATTCTCTGTGCTCGCTACGTTGCCGATTCAAGTGCTTGTCCAATTCGGACTCATAACCGCACTCGGTGTACTGATGGACACATTCATCGTTCGCCCATTCCTAGTGCCGGCGATTACCGCTCTGCTTGGTCGCTATGCTTTCTGGCCAAGTAAAGCCCCGATTCACGAAGAAAAAGAACGTTCTAACTAAGAGTTTCTTTCTTAAACCTGTGTCCGCACACATGCGGCACAGGTTTTTTTTGCATTTTCTAAATAAAGGAAAAAACGTTTGACTCTGGAACCCCCAGCTCATATAATTACAATATGTTAAATTATCTCAAATTAAAGATATATGAAGTGGAGGAATATACAAAATGGCTAAAACAAAATGGATAGTCGACCCTACACACAGCGCCATAGAGTTTTCTGTAAAACACATGATGATTGCAAAAGTAAAAGGAAGTTTCAATAAATTTGACGCCAACATTTCTGCAGACCCAACCGACCTAACAACAGCGGAAATTGATTTCACCGTCGATTTGTCCAGCATTGACACTCGTAATACAGACCGTGATAACCACCTGCGTTCTGCTGACTTCTTTGACGTTGAAAAGAACCCGGAACTGATATTTAAAGCTACAGACATCAAAAAAACGGATGACGATGAGTATGCCGTAACCGGTGATGTCACACTTCATGGAGTGACAAAAGAAGAAACATTCGTTATGACATTCGAAGGGCAAGGAAAAGATCCATGGGGTACGGAAAAAGCAGGATTCAGTGGTAAAGGCAAGGTGAAACGCAGCGACTATGGTTTAACCTATAATGCTGCCCTGGAAACGGGGGGGGTACTGATCGGGGATCAAATCACCATTTCCATTGATATCGAAGCCGCAAGAGAAGCGTAAAATGTTTCATTAATAAACCCCCAATGAGCAGAGCAACCTGCCTTTTGGGGGTTTCCTGTGAAAAATCGTTCAATAACTGGATTTAGAAAAAACCAGCGTATGCTTATCCTGTTTATCTTTGTAACTCATATATAATTTTTCCCCTTTTATTTCATACAACAGAGTATCGGAATGCTTTAATCCTGCCCATTCTGCAGGTACATCAAAATCTGCTTCATCCCCTGTCTTCAATTTCAGAGATTCCCCATCATATTGTGTAATCTCTCCTTGGATGCCCGGGTTCCCCGCTTCAGCATCATACAAAGAAAATCTCCCATTTTTCTCGATGTCAAACGCGTAAAATCCTGTATAACGATTCCCATCTAAACTCATTTCTTCCCCATGCCACTCCCCTATAAGGTCAACGGGGGCAGAACTTGCCTTTCTCCCGTCTTTCCCACCTAGTTGACATCCATATAAGAACAAGCATGATAATACTATCAAAATACTCTTCATCTTCATCGTCATATCCTATTCGCACCTTCACTTTTCATTTCGTCTACCCATATAAGAAACCACCTAGATTTATCATCTAAGTGGTTTCAGTTACTATTCAGAAAGATCCGGCCGTTTCTATCCTGCTTGGCCACTCTCTTTCAATTGATCATCCACAAAAAGGATGCCCAATTCATAATGCTCCCCTTCAAATAAGGCCCGTTGCACAAAGCGCATTTGCTGATTGATGCCGATTACCTCTAGCTTACAATAGGCCCGGTTCTTTTGCAGCGCCCGGTACAGCTCTTCCTCTTCCCTGACGACAACGCCATTGATCTTTGAGATGATTTCACCCTTGACCAATCCCATCTTGTCAGCTGGCGATTCAGGGATAACGCCTAGAATCTGGACGCCAAGCTTGCTTTTCGAAAAGTAAAACGGTTGCTTTTCGTCCAAATTCTTTTGCGCATAATGGATGAATTCCCGTCCAAGGATCGCTAAAACAGCTGTTATGATTGCCAATAGTGGATACCAGTAGCTCACGACCGCCAAGACTGTAATCAATATGCCAAGTGTCCCTACCTGCTTACCTTGGGCCTTAATAGCCTGTTCCGGAAGCGATCCATGAACCTTCTGCCTAAATCCAATCAAAAATGGCAGAACGATTGGAGAAACGAACACTTCACCAATGGAGAATACGGGATACCAGTCAAAAAGAACGGGCAGTTCTCCTCCAGGAATCAATACGAACATCGGAATCAGCCAAATACGTTGCGAAACATAAACACCAATCGGCTGCCCGCGCTTTGAAACCTCTAACTGCGGTGATGCCTTTTTACTGCCTTTCTTAACGATAAGAAAACCTTCCGCAATCAACAAAAGTCCAATCAATATCACAAGTGTCGGATAAACCGATTGATTCAGTTGGTCAAATGCATCCGTGAAAATAGGAAGTGGCATATCCTTACCATTTAGAAAGAAAAGGATAAAGAACGTGACACCCAACGTATAAACAGGTGATACCAGTCTCCTTTTCATGGTCAAGACGGCTAGGACCGAGACTGCCGCCATGATGACCACCGCCGCCATCGGTATGACAAGGCCAGACACCAGCGCGAGGAGTGACAGAATCACCCCAGTGACGATTCCCTGTAGAAGCAAAGCCCGAAGCTCCATGGTTTTCCTATAAATCTTCGTATTGAAATCACGGCGCTCCCGTTTAACCCGAAGATAGCCGATGAATAAACAATAAGCAATGGAAACGTAAAGCAATGGATGAAGGAAGAGTTTCCCCAATCCTATTAAGCAATCAATAAGCCAATCCGTTGTCAATTTCTCTCCACCATCCCTATAAGTGATTAAAAGTATGTATCAATCGTTCTAGTCAGTTACTTCCTATTCTATCAAATATGTCAGCTTTCTGCCTATTAAGATGTAGAAAAAACTGTATCCGCTCTACTAGATGAAGTGAATCGCTCCCCTTTCCTGCCAAGTAAAAAGGCAACACCCCTATGGGCGTTGCCTCCTTCTTCTATTTCGCCAAATAATTCAAAGCCGTCCGTAGCTGAATATCATTATCTTCATCCTGAATTTTTTCCAAGATGACGGTTTCTAGCTTAGCTGCGGTCTTAGCATCCAACTTACCAGTCGCTTTCATCCCATACTGCTTCTGAAAAGCCTTGACCGCAATCTCTGTATTCCAATCGTAGTACCCATCCTCACGCCCTGTTTCAAAACCGATCCCTTTTAGGATCGTTTGCGCATACTGAATTTGGTCGTCTGTCATATCCCGCTTCAATACCTTTTCGATGGTTAACTGATGGGCGTTGAAGTACACCGGTTGCTTGACTTCAATCGTCGGTTCGATTCCCTTTTTGTGAATCCAGTTACCAGATGGTGTCAGCCACTTGTACAGCGTAAGCTTGATATTGCTGCCATCTCCCATTGGGACTGCCTGTTGAACCGTCCCTTTACCGAACGTCTTCTCGCCAATCAGCGGGTATCCCCCGGCCTCCTCCATGGCACCGGCAAGGATCTCCGAGGCCGAGGCACTGCCTTTATCCGTCAGGATGGCAATGGGGTAGTCCTTCTTTTTCTTCAGCTCGGTGAAAAAGGATTGCGTCTCACCCGTTCTTTCAGCTATTTTCAAATATGGTTTATCTTTCGTAATAAACTCGCCTAAAATCGTTTCCACACTTGAAAGGAGACCGCCCGGATTCCCCCGGACATCGATCACCAGCCCTTCGATTCCCTTCTTCTCAAGTTCCTTCAACTGCTTTTTAAAATCCGATGCGGTATTTTCCGAGAATGTGGTCAACTCCACATACCCGATTTCCTCACCCGCTACTTCCTTGGTCGAAGAAAAAACCGTGTCCAATGGAATTTCAGCACGAACCATATTGAATTCGATCGGATTGGATACGCCGGCACGTTTTATTTCCATTTTGACTGGAGAACCCTTTTTCCCACGGATCTTCAACCGAGTTTCATAGAGGTCCAACCCTTCGACACTTTCCCCATTCACCTTTAGGATTTGGTCCTTCGGCTTTAATCCTGCCTTTTCAGCCGGGGAGTCCTTGTAGGGAGAGACAATGATGACCTTACCGTCCTCCATCCCGATTTCCGTACCGATCCCCTCAAATGAGGAATCCAAGGTCTCATTGAACTGCTTTGCTGTCTCCTTGTCCATATATACCGAGTATGGATCCTTCAATGTTGTCAGCATGCCTTGAATGGCACCTTCGATGAGCTTTGAGCCGTCTACCTGTTCAACATACTGGCTCACGATCAACCCATAAGCTTGTTCCACTTTTGCCCACTCCTGATCTTTTATGCCCTCTTGGCTTTCCTGTTTCATCTCGTCTTTATCCTGGGTGCTTGTCCAATACATGCCCCCTGCTGCCCCAATAACTAATGACATCATGATTACCAGAGGAATTACCCATTTTTTGACCATATTTATCCCCTTTTCTACCCCGATATATTTTTCACTATATGAGTAGTTTCAGGTAAATATGCTTTTGAACAGAGCAAAAAAACAGACCAGGATGTGATCCTGGTCTGTTTTATGATTCATATATTGGGTATTAGTTAGGTATGTAGCTTAATGGATTGACTGCATTGGACTTGCTGTAATTCCACGTACCTTTGTGAAGCTCAAAGTGCAAATGCTGTCCATAAGAATGTCCGGTATTCCCCATGATCCCAATTTGTTGACCTTTGGCAACGACTGCACCTGTACTAGCTTGTCTTGAACTTAAATGTGCATAAACCGTTGTCCACGTTTGTCCACTAATATTATGGGTAACAAAGATTACATTACCGTATGAAGAGGACGTATACGAACGACTTACGACTCCGTCTGCTGCTGCTACAACAGGCACTGTTCCGCTTGCAGCAATATCAATGCCGGCATGCTGTTTATTCCAACGTTCGCCCATTGTCGAAGATACATAACCTGCACTTGGTCTTGTAAATGTTCCTGACGATACAGCCGGTGCAGAACTTACACTAGCCGGAGCTTGTGAGGATGAACTGCTATTAGAACTAGAGTTAGAATGGGAAGGAGCTTGTTTTTTCGCTTGAGCTGCTTGCGCTGCTTGTGCTGCCGCTTCTTGTTCTGCACGTTTTTTCGCTTCAGCTGCTGCTTTTTTACGAGCTGCTTCTAATTCAGCTAGACGATTCTTCTCTAAGTCGATGGCTGACTTGATAGCTGTTTCTTGAGCAGCAAGGTTCGCCTTTTCTTCCTCTAAGCCCATTTTATTTTCTTCTTCTTTTTTCGTTTGTTTCTTTAATTTCTTAACTAACGCAGCTTTTTGTTCTTTCTGCTGTTTTTGTTGATTTTGGATTTGTAAAAGTTGAGCTTTAGCCACTTCTAAACTAGCAAGCTTCGTCTCTACGGCCTTTTGTTTTTCTTCAAGCTCTTTTTTATCCAGCTCATGTTGTTTCAAAATCTCGCGATCGGCTTCTGCAATGGCTGCAACAGCTCCTACACGGTCAATTAAATCGCTAAAACTAGATGATCCGAACAATACTTCCACATAATTCAAATCTCCACCGGACTCCTGGAAGGAAAGTGCACGTTCCTTCAGAACGTCGTTACGCTTAGCGATACGTTCTTGCAACACTATAATTTCTGCTTTCAATACTTCAATTTCTTCTTTTGTTTGAGTGATTTCAGCATTTTTCGCATCAATTTTCTTTGCTGATTCTGCAATTTTCGCATCAATGGCAGCGATTTGCTCCTCAGCTGTCAGTTGTTTATTCTGGAGGTTATTGATTTTTTCTGAGGTAGTGGAAATGTCCGCTTCAACACCCGAACGTTTTTCCTGTATAGATGCCTTCTTTTGCTCTAAGTCTGAAATGGATTCAGCAAAAGCTGAAGGAGCAGCCAAAATGCTCCCCAAGCCAATCATGATTGTCGCGTTCACCGCGATAATATTCTTTTTCAATGTTCCATTTCCCCTTTCAATCTCGTTACAACTCGTGCCATGCAACGTCTCTCTATTTTGAATGAATTTCTTCTTCGTATTTCGAGTGTAAAAGAATTGTAAAGTTTGTTCGCTTATGCTTTTAAGAATTTTCTAACGGACATTAAGCTTCCCCATATTCCAATCACGGCGCCCATGATGATAAGAATCGCCGACACTTGGTAAATGAATGGACTTGCTGGTAAAAAGTCTACGAATTTAAACGTAATCTGTGGTGATATATAATTGAACAGATTGTAGTAGAGTACTGAAATCAGGGCGATAGGCACGACAGAACCAAGGATTCCTAACCAGAGTCCCTCTAAGAAGAATGGCCAACGAATGAAGTTGTTTGTTGCCCCTACCAATCTCATGATCTCGATTTCTTTTTTCCTAGCCACAATTGTAATTTTAATCGTATTCGAGATGAGGAACATGGCTGTGAAAAGCAACCCTACGATAAGTACAATCCCGATATTTCTAGCAATTTCGACAAAACTAAATAGGTTTTCAACATAACCTTGTCCATATTTAACGCTTTGAATATAATTGATGCTTTCGATTTCTTTAGCTACCTTGATCACATCTTGAGGTGTTTTCGTTTTAATGATATAAACATCCCGTAAAGGGTTGTCTTGTTCAAATGGTTTAAAGGCATCTCCATTATCGCCTAGATCATCAATTAAATTGGTGAGCTCTTCATCCTTAGGGGAGAAGACAACACTATCAATTCCACCTATACTCGTTATCTGCTTGCTGATTGCTTGTATATCCTCTTTACTCGCTGCATTATCAATATGCGCACGAATTTCGACATCGTTTTCGACATTACCCGCGATATGATTCAAATTCATCATAATCACTAAAAAAACGCCAACCAATGTTAGAGTGACTGTTACAGCACTTACTGATGCAAACGTCATCCAACCATTACGACCAATGTTTTTAAAGCTTTCACGGAAGTGACGGACGAGTGTTCTAAATTTCATATCCGTATTCACCTCTATGTTCATCGCGAACGATTTTTCCACCTTCAATGGCAATTACACGACGTTTAAAGTTATTAACAATATCTTTATTGTGCGTAGCCATGATAAGTGTCGTTCCGCGCTTGTTTATTTCTTCAAATATGCTCATGATTTCCCATGATGTTTCAGGATCCAGATTCCCTGTAGGTTCATCGGCAATAACCACCTTGGGGTCATTGACGATTGAACGGGCAATCGCAACCCTTTGTTGTTCTCCACCTGATAACTCTGCAGGACGCATTCTGGCTTTATGCTTGATCCCTACTAGATCGAGAACTTCCATGACTCTCTTTTTAATGACTTCAGGTTCTTTTTCGATGACTTCCATTGCAAAGGCAACATTTTCGTAGACTGTGAAAGTTTGAAGGAGTTTAAAATCCTGGAAGACCATCCCGATATTACGGCGAAATAGAGGAACTTTCGAATTGCGGATTTTTGGTAGGCTGACACCATTAACCAAGATATTTCCACTTGTCGGCTTTTCTTCCCGATACATCATTTTGATGAAGGTCGATTTGCCGGCACCACTTGGACCCACTACATAAACAAACTCGCCTGGTTGTATTTTTACATTCAACCCATTAATGGCTATGACGCCATTAGAATAGGTCTTTTTGACATCTATCATCTCTATCATTCTAAAACCACCTAATTTGCTTGTTAACTTATCTATTAAAAGCGTTTTTTTCGACAGCATTTTTTAAATAACGACAGGAATCATTTCGTTTTAAGCACAGGAACATTATAACATCAAAGTTTGTCAAATTAAGCATAAAAATATTACAGTTTCATTTCAAAGAGTGAGGTAAGACTATCTATCTAGTATACGGAAAAACGAATGGAAATAATAGGGGATTTTATGAAGAGGATGGATGAAACGTCCAGCCTAAAGGAGGACGTTTCAGTAGAAATGTTACTTATGTTCGGAAAGCCAATCGGCTACTTTTGATGCATCATCACCAATGATGACACCTTTTGGCATTCCACCTTGGCCTTTCAAGATGATTTGCTCAATTTCATCTTTCGACAAACGCGAACCGACTTCCGTTAAATTCGGGCCTACGCCGCCTTCAAGATTCACGGCATGACAACTTGAACATTTATTTTCATAAATCTTGGCTGCATCACCGGCACCAGCAGTGGTCGTTTCATTAGTATCCGTTGCCGGTTCTTTATCTGCGTTATTATCGTCATTCCCCCCGCAAGCAGTAAGCGCAAGAGATGTACCTAATAGTAAAGCTAACCATTTCTTTTTCATTGGACAAGCCCCCTTCTTCTTAAGTCTACCAGTACAGAAACATTATACCAATCTCAATCGAGTTTAAAACCCTCTCCAAGTACCTCTGAGGCATCCATGACGATCACGAATGCTTTAGGGTCAACGACTTTGACCAATTGTTTCAATTTGGTGAATTCAGATTGATCGATGACACACATTAAAATCGGACGGGAATCGTCCGTATAGCCGCCATGCCCGGAAATCCGTGTAACACCGCGGTCTAGTTCATGTATAATAGCATCCCTAACTTCGGGTTCATTATTCGTGATAATTAATGCCATCTTGGAACGGTTGAATCCAACTTGGATAAGGTCGATGGTCTTACTTGTGACATATAAGCTGATCAAGGCATACAGCCCTTTTTCAATATCAAAAACAATGGCCGCGCTCAACACGATGAGGCCGTCAATGATTGCCACACAGGTCCCCAATGACAAATTGGTATACTTATGAATGATTTGCGCCGCTAAATCAGTACCGCCAGTGGAAGCCTTCCCGCGAAAGACTATGCCCAATCCTAATCCGACAAGGATACCGCCACAAAGTGACCCGAGTAATGCATCGTTCGTCCATGGTTCCCAATCCTTTGTCAGGAAGACGACAAACGGTAAAAATAACGTACCGATGAACGTTTTTGCTCCAAAATTCCTTCCAAGTACAATAAGTCCGGCAATGAATAAAGGAATATTAAATGCCCACTGAACATACGCTGGTTCCCAACCTAGCGTGGTATATAGAATCGTGCTGATTCCGCTGACCCCGCCTGAAGCGACCTGGTTAGGTAGTAGAAATACATTGAACCCAATCGCGATGATGCCTGACCCTATCAACACTAGACCATATTCCATCAAAATTTGTATCAAAGGGTGCTTTGGCTCCCGATATCTCTTTCTCATTCTGGTTGTCTCCTCATAATCCTTCTTATTTAATTAGTCTTAACCGAAAGTAGTATAGCATCCCTGTTCATTTCCTGTAAATAACATCCAGATGACGTGGTAAAGGACTAATGAATTGAAATGTTGTACAAAAAAATCGAACCGAATAAGATCCGGTTCGATTCATACCTCTTATAATTTAGAACGTAAATAAGCATCGATGAACATATCGATATCCCCATCCATCACTGCTCCAAGGTTCCCGGTCTCTGCACTTGTACGGTGATCCTTTACCATGGAATAAGGATGGAAGACGTAAGAGCGGATTTGGCTTCCCCAGCCAATTTCCTTCTGTTCACCGCGGATTTCATCCAAATCGGCTTGTTGCTGTTCGATCTCAAGTTGATATAATTTGGCTTTCAGCATATTCATCGCTTGGGCCTTGTTTTTGATTTGCGATCTCTCATTTTGACACGTTACGACCGTATTCGTTGGTAAATGGGTAATCCGGACAGCTGAGTCAGTCGTGTTAATATGCTGACCGCCGGCGCCACTTGCCCGGTACGTATCGATTTTCAAATCTTCCGTACGGATATCTATATGAATCGTTTCATCGAATTCCGGCATGACTTCGCATGATACGAACGAAGTATGACGGCGGCCTGATGAATCGAAAGGAGAAATCCGGACAAGACGGTGCACGCCTTTTTCCGCTTTCAAATAGCCATATGCGTTATGGCCTTTGAATAGGAGCGTTACACTCTTGATTCCCGCTTCATCACCTGGAAGGTAATCAAGGGTTTCCACCTTGAATCCTCTTTTTTCGCCCCATCTAGTGTACATGCGTAGCAACATGGAACCCCAATCTTGGGACTCTGTTCCGCCTGCACCAGGATGCAGTTCCAGAATGGCATTTTTCGAATCATACTCTTCACTTAGTAGAAGCTGTAGTTCAAAGTCATTCATCTTTTGGGAAAGAATCGTGATTTCTTCCACTAACTCTGTCATAAGATCTTCATCATTCTCTTCTTTGACCAGTTCATACGTCAAATCGAGATTTTCATACGAATCATTCAACTCGGCCAATTGGTCGACTTGTTCTTTCAATGCGTTCGTTTCATTGATGACACCTTGAGCCTTTTGTTGATCATTCCAAAAGTCAGGATGCGTCATCTCATTTTCTAGTTGTGCAATGCGTGCCTCTTTTTCATCTAAGTCAAAGAGACCCCCTAAAGTCCGTTAATCGTTGCGCTGTTCTTTCTAATTCGTTTCTGATTTCTGCCATTTCCATTTCTATTCACCTCATTAGTATGTTAAAAAAATCCCGTATCGGGATTTGCTTTATGCAAATATGCCTTTTTAAAACGATATGCATTCAGTCCGGTTTCATAAACGGAACATGAAAAGAGGCGGTAAGTTCATTTAACTTATCCGTCTCTTCTCCATTATACACCTATTTTCAGGCTAAGTTGCCATGACAATTCTTATATTTTTTTCCGCTGCCACATGGACATAAAGCATTTCGCCCGACATCTTCCGATTTACGAGCCGGTGCCTTCTTCACTTTACCGCCTTCGTCTTCTTTCGGATTGACCGCTTGTCCTTTTATGACTTCCTTCCGCTCCAAGTTATTGCGGATTTCAGCTTTCATAATGTACTTAGTGACCTCATCTTCCATCGAAGCAATCATGCTTTCAAACATCGCGAAGCCTTCTGATTGGTATTCACGAAGCGGATCGATTTGACCATATGCACGTAGGTGAATCCCTTGACGCAATTGTTCCATCGCATCGATATGATCCATCCACTTGCTGTCCACTGCACGAAGCACGATAACTTTTTCAAACTCGCGCATTTGCTCTTCTGAAAGCTCGGCTTCTTTTTGATCATAACTTTCTTTTACTTTTCCTAGAATGAACTCAACCAGTTCCGATTCATCTTTCCCATCCAAATCGGCGATTGTAATCTCACCCTCTTGGAATAGATTGCCGTTCAAGTAATCGACAAGTCCTTGCAAGTTCCAGCCTTCTTCATCGCCCATCGGCGCAAAAGCTGCAACATTACGTTGAATGGACGCCGTGATCATCGTTTCAACGATTTCACGCAAGTTTTCGCTTTCCATTACATCGAAACGCTGTTTGTATATGATTTCACGTTGCTGACGAAGAACATCATCATACTGCAGCAATTGTTTACGAGAATCGAAGTTATTGCCTTCAACCCGTTTCTGAGCGGATTCAACGGCTCTTGACACCATTTTGCTTTGAATGGGTTGGGAATCATCCATGCCAAGGCGCGCCATCATACTCTTCATATTATCCGAACCAAAGCGACGCATCAATTCATCTTCCATGGATAGATAGAACTGAGTGACCCCTGGATCTCCCTGACGACCAGAACGACCACGCAGCTGGTTATCAATCCGGCGACTTTCATGACGTTCCGTCCCGATGACGGCAAGCCCGCCCACGTCTTTGACACCTTCGCCTAGCTTGATATCCGTACCACGGCCAGCCATGTTTGTGGCGATCGTAACCGCTCCCTTATTCCCTGCATTCAAGATGATTTCCGCTTCACGCTCATGGTTCTTCGCATTCAACACGTTATGAGGAATGCCTTTTTTCGTCAAGTAGTTGGAAATGATCTCCGAAGTCTCAATGGCGACCGTACCAACCAGCACGGGCTGTCCTTTTACATGACGCTCTGCAATATCTTCCACGACCGCTTTGAATTTTCCGTCCATTGACGCATAAATGAGATCTGGACGGTCATCCCGGACGATATCCCGGTTCGTTGGAATCGCAATAACATTCATATTATAGATATTACGGAACTCTTCTTCTTCCGTCTTGGCCGTACCCGTCATACCGGAAAGTTTTTCATACATCCTGAAATAGTTCTGGAAAGTAATCGTCGCAAGGGTCATGCTTTCATTTTGAATTTCTAGTCCCTCTTTTGCTTCAATGGCCTGATGAAGTCCTTCACTATAACGGCGACCTTTCATTAAACGGCCTGTAAATTGGTCAACGATGACAATCTCGCCGTCTTGGACCACATAATCCACATCCAAATGCATGGCAACATGTGCTTTCAATGCCTGATTGATATGATGGTTCAATGTCACATGAGTGATATCGAATAAATTATCAATATTGAACGCTCTTTCAGCCCTGTTCATACCTTCTTCAGTCAATTGCACGCCTTTGGTTTTCTCATCATACGTGTAATCCGTATCTTTTTTCAGGGTACGCACAAACGCATTCGCCTGGATATAAAGCTGGGCTGATTTTTGCGCCGCACCGGAAATGATCAATGGCGTCCTCGCTTCATCGATCAAGATGGAATCGACTTCATCGATAACCGCATAATGCAATGGCCGTTGAACCATTTGTTCTTTATATAGCACCATATTGTCACGCAAGTAATCGAAACCTAACTCATTATTCGTGCTATACGTGATATCCGCATTGTATGCTTCTTGTTTTTCTTCTTTAGAATGACTGTTCAGATTCAACCCGACAGACAGTCCGAGGAAATTGTATAACACACCCATATCAGTCGCATCACGTTGTGCGAGGTATTCATTGACGGTCACGACATGCACACCTTTGCCAGTAATCGCATTTAAATAAACGGGCATGGTTGAGGTCAACGTTTTCCCTTCACCTGTTTTCATTTCGGAGATATTCCCATCATGAAGGGACGCCCCACCCATGATCTGAACGCGGAAAGGATACATGCCAAGGGCCCGCTTTGCACCTTCACGTACAACAGCAAATGCCTCAACGAGCAAATCATCCACAGTTTCCCCGTTTTGATAACGTTTCTTGAATTCTTCCGTTTTGGCAGTCAGCTGCTCGTCCGATAACGAAGCCATCTCATCCGCCAGCGCTTCGACCTGATCAGCCACTTTTTCTAACCGCTTAAGTTCTCGCTTATTCGGATCAAAAACTTTATTTAATATATTAAGCATTCATTAACGCTCCTCTATTGGGAAAATGATCATTCAATATCGTTCATTCATATAAGTAAGAAGGAACACACCTTCTGCCGATAATAATCTAGTCTTAATTTTACCACTTCTATTCATGAGGTACAACTTCATGTCACTTTCAGGACTATGGGCCAGATATCACTTCTTGAGAAAAACAATGGATAAAACAGAACAAAAACTGTTAAAATAGAGGGAAGATTTAAAATACATATGGGTAGGCCCACGTTTGCACAGATGGTCTTTAAAAAAGGCTATATATCTCAACTACTATAAATGGGTTTAATAGATAGTTGACGCCATTCGCTTGTAAACCTGGATAGTAGAAGACACTGTAAGTGGTCAGCAAAGCTTATTCTGTGGGATAAATAGAACTAGTTCGAGGTGGTAATGATGATCGGTGAGCGTGTTAAAAAGCTGCGGGAAGAAAAGAAAATGTCGATGACTGAACTAGCCGAGAAAGCCGGGGTAGCCAAGTCCTACTTAAGTTCGCTCGAACGGAACTTACAAACGAATCCTTCCATTCAATTTTTGGAAAAAATCTCTGCAGTGCTTCATGTTCCTGTTGATGCCCTTCTTTACGATGCTCCCAATAAGGAAATCCTGGATAACGACTGGATAAAAATCGTTGAAGATGCCATGCATTCAGGTGTTTCAAAACAACAATTCCGAGAATTTATTGAGTTTAACAAATGGAAAAAGAACAACGAATAGAAAAATAGATAGGAAGCATAGCACTCTATCAATCTATTTACGCAAACGAAAGCATCCCTATAAACAGCCATGCTCCATACTGTTTATAGGGATGCTTTCCACATCTTTCTCATTTTTTGTGATTCCCCTTCGATGACTCCCGCGCTAGAAAATCGCGGATCTCTTCTTTCGTTAATCCTAAGCATTTTGCCTCTTTGATCAACGTCATCCACTCTTGATCCATTTCCGTCGTAATCATATTATCAACCTCCTAAAATACTACCTTGTATTTCAGGCAGACCAGCCATCATAGCCACTTACAGCCTTAGACCTGTGCCTTTGCGCCCTCACCTTTCGATAAGTTTGCCTTTTTCACGATAAATATTACTAAATACATAGTTTACAATCTTATTATAGGGAATACACCCTACATATGTTGCTAGTTTATGTCGTCAATTAACCAATATAAGGAAATATTTATCGACAAATTACAACAATAGGGAGAAAATCACGTTCGCTTTTTCAGATAATAAAAAACCTTGTTCTTTTCATTCAGGCGATGAGACATATTAATTCGCTCCACCGACAGTGCATCAAAGGCCTTTTGCACGGTCAAATCCTCGCCGCAGGTAGGACAAAACCAATTCCCCATTTCCGAACTACTAAATGAAGCCCTATTGCATGTATGGCAATTTTTCCGAAACAACATCCCATCCCCTCTGCACCTTATTAACCACTTGTTCGTTTTAAAGAACGATTAAGTCGATTATATGCCAAATTAAGGGAATATAGAAATAGGTATAAAAACCTATCTTTCTCACAAAAGAACACTTTTTGTTCGTTTTAAAGAAACTTTATATTACCTCTACTTCATTTGAGAATACCTGTTATGAAAGGAATATACCTCATGGGATCTTTAACGCATTTCCAAATCCAGAAAACATAACCATTACTTTATACCTACTTCAATGTTAAATAAATAGAAAAAGAGAATGCCTAAAAAACACCGCCCAGGGTCTGGACGGTGCTTCTATACATTTCATGATTAACTTAACTTGGTTCTATTAATCCGTATCGTCCATCTTTCCGGCGATACACGACGTTGGTTGTATTCGTATCCGCATTCGTGTAAACGAAGAAACTGTGACCCAGCATATTCATTTGCAGAATCGCTTCTTCACTGTCCATCGGCTTCAAATCAAAGCGTTTGTTGCGGACCACTTCAATATCGCTGTCATCTTCGAATTCATCCGCCACTTCATCGACTTCCGTAGCAAAAGCGAATGCTTCGGGTGTATTGGATAAGTTGTTGCGGAACTTTCGGTTGACCTTCGTTTTATGTTTACGAATTTGGCGTTCTAGCTTGTCATTGATCAAATCAATTGCGGCATACATGTCCGCATTTTCTTCTTCAGCGCGAAGAACCAAATTCTGCATCGGAATCGTCACTTCGACCTTGGACGTATTATTGTTCACTTTCAAATTCACTTGCACATTCGCATCTGGCGTATTGTTAAAATATCTTTCTAACTTGCCAATTTTCTTTTCGACGTATTCTCGAATTGCTGGAGTTACCTCAATGTTTTCACCGCGTACGTTGTAATTCATAAAGTGAGTCCTCCTTAAATTAAGACTATACAGTTAGATTCTACAATACCCCTCCGGTTTCCTTTAGAAACACATCATGAAATATGTCGAAATTATGAAACAATTGTCGGAAGGTTTGAAAAAGGTTGTTGTCTACCTTAGCTCTATTATACCAAACACTGCCCAATAAAGAAAAAATTAGCCATCGTAATTTACAGAAATTTTAGAAATAATTTACACAAAAACCGTTTGAAATTCAAACGGTTTGGGTAAGAGTTTATTTCTTTTTGTCGTAAAACATGCCATCCGTGGAAAGATTCTCATAAGGATTGGTGTATTTGTTCGAAGTTTTCTTTTTCTGGTTCAGTTCCTTGATATCCCGCTGAATCTCTTGCTTTTGAAGCAACAACAATTGATCGACCTGCTGATTCAGAAGCTTGGATTGACGACCCAATTGTAGCTCTTCATCCGAAAAAGGCGGTTGGATATGCGAAAGAAACGCTTCACGACGGTCAAGCAACCTTGTGATTCGATCGATTCGATCATCGCGTTCGACAATATTCTGGTCCTGCAAGACGGTTAGTAATTCAGTGGTGATATCATGAAAGTCTTGAAGCACCATCAAACTTGACCACTTTGGACGAATTGTTTTTGGCGGTTCAATTGAATGGCTTCCTTCCATGTATTACGGAACTCGGTAACAAGCCCCTCCACTTCTTCTAGGGCCGCAATATCATTCTTCAAATTAGCTTCAATCAGACGTCGATTCATATAATCATAGAGGCTCATCAAGTCTTTCGATACGGCAACATCCATATTCAAGGTAACCATCAGCTCATGAACGATGTTTTGAGCCTTTAAGATATTCGTATTCTTTTCTTCGATTTTACCCGCTTCAATGGCTTTTTTACCAAGTAGAATGAACTTCAGGCATCCGTTATAAAGCATGAGTGTAAGCTCCCCCGGCGACGCTGTATTCACTGAATTTTGTTGATAAGATTGGTATGGGTTGTTTATGGCCATTTCTTTTCATTCTTCCTTTCTTACTTAGCTAAAATATTGCGACAAACTAGAGCTCTGGCTATTCGCCTTCGATATTGCCTTCTCCATGGCTGTAAATTGATTGTAGTATCGTGTTTCCAGTTTTACTAACTTTGCCTCGAACGCTGAAATTCTTGTATCCAGCCCACTGACCGCTTTTCCGATGGTGAAATTATTATTAACATAGCCAGCCTTACCGGCTTTTTCTGTAATCACCTTCATGGATGATTGGATATCCGCACGCAAACGACGTGCCAGACCTTGTGAACTTTTCTCCGTATCTTTACCTTCAGACATGAACAGTTTATAAATTGCATTCGGATCTTCTGAAATGGCCGCACGCAGCTTATCCTCATCAATGGTTAGTTTACCACCTTCTAAGTAATTCTTAGTTGTGGTAATTCCCAAACCACTGAGCGTATGATTCCCTGTCATACCACTTACAGAAGTATACAGAGAAGACCTCATCGTTGTCAGAAGACTTTTTAATGTTGAGTCATTTTTCAATGTCCCACTCTTCGCCTTTTCTTCCCACAATTTCACTTCATCTTCGGTCATCGCCTTCTTTTGCTCTGTTGAAAGAGGCGTATAGGAACGATATTTCGATTCACTAGTTTTGTCCTGAATTTTTTTGATGATTTCATTGTATTTGTTCACGAACTGAGTGACCGTGTCTAAAATGGTGTCTACGTCAGCTTTGGAGGAGAACGTGACCGGTCCCTCAGTCTTTTCTTTTAACGTAAATTCGGCGCCATTCAAATTAATCACATTTGAACTTCTTGTAATTTCTAGTCCGTTGTAGGTAAGAGTCGCATTTATCCCACTCGTTCCTTTTGATTTTTCTATTGCTTTTTCATTATCTTCATCCATCTTTAGGGTTCCTGTAAAAAAGTCTCCAGTTAATATGATTTCAGCTTTATTCGCAATATCCCCGGTATTTTTAGCTGTGAATGACATTTGACCGGATTGCTTATCATAGAAAGCAGTAACATCAGTGTTAGAATTGATTTTAGAAATTAGGCTATCTAGAGTATCCTCCGCAGTAATGGTCAGCTTTTTTTTCTCGCCTAGTTCCCCATTCTTATCAATTGCCTGGATATAAATTTCTTTTTCAGCTTCTCCTTCAGCTAAAAGCTTAGCTTTAGGATTAAGGGAAAGTGGTGTATGGTTTTTCATAGTAGCTGCAACAGCTAAATTCTGTACTTCTATCGTTCCAGCAAAATCTGTAGTCGAATTTATATTTTTAATACCAATTGCATTTGGGTTAGAAACCGTTACTGTCTTCTTAATAAATGAAGATTGTTTTCCAACTCCATCTGAAATCAGTTTATCCAATTCAGATAACGCTGTATTTACCGACCGATAATCATCCCGTTGCCACTCAGAATATTGCTTTTTCTGTGTTAGTTTATCCAAGGGAACTCGTTCAGCCTGCATCATACTTTTTACTATTTCATCAATATCCATTCCGCTTGCTAATCCACTGACACGTACCATCATTCATCACCTGCTTATATTTTTTCGTCTACCATTATTCCGACAAATTCCGTCATTGCCGCATAAAAGTCTAGAAGCTTTTTTGGAGGGATTTCTCTGATTGTTTCATTCGTTATGTCATCAACGACCTTAACATAATACTCGTCCAGTTTTTCATGATATTCAAAGCGTACCGCTGTATGTGTTGGATTTAGAAAGGTATTTAAACTTTCAGTTACCTCCTGGACCTTTTCTTTTGTTGGATTGTCATTCGATTCTACACTTTGTTCTGAATAGGCTACTGTATTGATTTCTCTCTGATAATACGTACTGATTCCCTCTGAGATTGCTGTTCTAAGTTGCGAGGAAAGAATATTCGTCGATAGACTCTCCAACATCTCTTTTGCCCCCAATAATATATCTTTACTTTTTATATCGGTATTTGCCAGTTTATATTTAGTGATTGGAATGGGGTAATGTAGATTTAGTGAATATTAGAAAGGTACAATTTTAAACTTATTTGAAGGCAACCCTTTTATTTAAGAAAAATAGTAAGCACGAATAGACCCTAGCTAAAAACTATGGTCCGCTTCTTATCATCTAATAGTAGCTGGTCACTCCAAAAAGTAGCTGATCAACTCAATATAGAAGGTCATAAAACTAATAAGGGAAAACAGTTTACCAAAGTCCAAGTAAAACGAATTTTAGATCGTGAAGATTTTTAAAGGTACATATCATTATGGAGATGTAACCACCTCACAAGGTCAACATAAAGCCATTTTGTAATCCTAATTTTAGTTTGGTAGATAAGAGAGTGTTAGACTAACGTATCATTGCGAGTCTCCTTTATTGGCGGGCTAACGCTATAACTGACGCTGTCACATTCTCTTATTAACCCAAATGAATAGAAATTACTTAGGAGGAATGATTTGAATGAACCAGCTAGATGAACTAAATGCGTATTTGTAGGAATAGACCTACATAAAAACTATCATGTTGCAGTATTAACTGACTGTTTTGGAGATAAAATCAAGACATTTAACCTAAAGAATGCATTCTCTGCTTTCCCTGCATTCGTTGAACAAGTGCAGAAGAAGTCAGACTGGAAAGAAATTGTATTTGGTTTAGAAGATGTTAATTTTTATGGTAGAAGCCTTGCCAGATACCTACTTGACTCAGATTTCATAGTAAAAGAAGTTAATTCTTCTTATACAAAGAAACAAAGAAGTATTGGAACTAATCATAATAAATCTGATGAGCTTGATGCTCTTGCGGTTGCTAAAACTCTTATTTTCGAATATAAACACCTCCCTTTTGCCAATCCTCAAGATGTATATCTTGCCATCAAACAAACACTCAATACTAGAAACAATTATGTTCAAATGACAGCCAATATCAAAATGTCACTTCAGAATATCCTTGTTCATCATTACCCCATGCATAAAGAATTTTTTAAGGATCTAGAAAGTAAAACGGCAAAAGGTTTCTTCAAGAAATATCCTTCACCAAACTTACTTGAAGCGGTCACAGAGCGGGAACTGATGGAAGAACTAAAGAAATTTAATAAATCAGTACCTAAAAAGAAGGTAAAAGAGATATTAGAAGCGGTTGATAGTAACGGCTGGAATAAGACAGATTATCAGAAGGAACAAAATGAAAGTGTGATATCTTTCATAAATTCCCTCGAAAATCTAGAAAGTCAGATTGGTAGTCTTGATATAACCCTTGATAACTTAATCGAAGTAACAGGATATCCGCTCAAGACTATAAATGGAATTGATACAGTACTGGCAGCTACCTTCATAGCCAATATTGGAGATGTCAATAGGTTTCCTAAGGCAAATAAACTAGCTAAATTGGCTGGAATTGCTCCACTTGAACACAGTTCGGGGGAGAGCCAAAGAAATTACTCAAACAAATTAGGTAACAGAGAACTTAATAAAGCCTTCTACTCCCTTGCCTTAACACAAATAAGAAAAAATATGAACCCAATCATGTATGAATACTATCAGAGTAAAATTAAAGAGGGGCGCAAGAAGAAACAAGCCATGGTCTATGTAGAAAGAAGGCTAGTAAACATAGTATTTAGTATTATGAAGAATAAAACACCTTACAGACAGCCTGTATTAGAGAATGAGAGTGCATAAATAGAGACCCTAGGAAAAATCCCTAGAGTCTCTTTCTTTTTAGCTAATCTAAGCCGTGGGGCGAAGATTAACGAAGTAATTGAAGTACGCCTTGAGGTTGTTGGTTAGCTTGAGCCAACATTGCTTGTGCTGCTTGAGAAAGAATTGAGTTTTTAGTTTGGTTCATCATTTCTTTCGCCATGTCTACGTCACGGATACGAGATTCCGCAGCAGTTAGGTTTTCAGATGATGTACCTAAATTATTAATAGTGTGTTCTAAACGGTTTTGCATAGCACCAAGTTTAGAACGTTCTGCAGATACCGTTTTAATAGCATCATCAATTGCAGTAATTGCTGTTTCAGAACTAGCTGCACTTGTTACATCAACCGCCTTACCATTACTATCTCTTATACCAAGTGCACGAGCACTCATATCACTAATAGAAATGTTGACTGTTTGATCTTCGTTTGCTCCTATATGCATAGATAAAGATTGGTCTGACTTAGAAACAGTGACACTAACTTCATCATTTGCTGTAAAAGTGCTACCTAACTCGATTGTTACTCCATCAATTAAACCATTAACTTTAGATCCTGCAGCAGCTGCAACTGAATTATTTGTTACTGCATCAGAACCTACGTTTAAAACAATATCCCCTTTATTAGCTGCAACCTGTGTTTGGGTGAAAGTAGCAGTTGTGTTAAATGCCGCTCTTTCTGCCCCAGCACTATTGGTAGCAGTAATACTTACATCGGTAATTGCATTATCTCTACCAACAGTCCCAGTAATCGTTAATTTACCATCATTAATTGCAGCTGTTCCTTTAGAACCTAATTTTGTATTAAGAGTATCTACTACATTTTGATAAGTTTCAGTAGAAGCATCTGTTATTTTATATTCAAAATCTAGATTTTCGCCAGCCACATTCATGGACATTTTAATAGTATCACCATTAGATAAGCCCAATGAAGCATCCCCAGTATTGTTCAGTGAAGCTAAAGTGCTTATTCCAGTTGCTGCAGCAGCATCCAAACCTACACCAGACTTGAGTACAGTTGATGCTGTAATAGTTGCTGCATTCGCATTTGCTACAGAAACACCATGAACAGTAGAAGTGCCAATAGATGCAAATGATTTAACATCTACTCCAGCAACAGCTGCTCCAGTAGTATTCGTATAAAAACTATTCTTTGCATTATCAGAACTTGAACCATCAATTAGTTTCTTAGTATTAAACTCTGTAGTACTAGAAATTCTATCGATTTCATCAGCTAATTGAGTAATTTCTTTTTGAATTTCTGCTCTATCATCAGTAGTATTTGTATCGTTTGATGATTGAACTCCTAATTCACGCATACGTTGAAGAATATCATGAGTTTCATTTAATGCACCTTCAGCTGTTTGGATTAAAGAAACACCATCTTGTGCGTTTTTAGAGGCTTGGTCTAAACCACGAATCTGCCCACGCATTTTTTCAGAGATTGCAAGACCTGCTGCATCGTCTCCTGCACGGTTGATACGCATACCTGAAGCCAGTTTCTCCATTGATTTAGATTGTGCACTTGAAGCACTTGATAACTGACGATGTGTGTTAAGTGCTGCGATATTGTGATTGATAATCATTATTGTTTCCTCCTTGAGTTTTCGGTTCCCACATCCATGTGGTTTTTTACGATAAGCAGTGAATAAGTCGGCCGCCTATTTCACTATCTATCGTTGTATATATAATATCGACAGTCTAAGAAACATATTAAGCAATTTTTAAGTTTTTTCCTTAAAATATTCGTTTATTTTTTCCATAATATTGGTTTCTGTTTTAGTGGCTTCATTATTTTCTTGCTGAATGGACAGGTAGACTTCTTTTCGGTGAATATCCACATTTTTTGGTGCATTGATACCAAGTTTGATCTGTTCTCCTTCTATTTCTAGCACTGTAATTTCAATATCATTTCCTATTACGATCGATTCATTTGGTTTCCTCGTTAATACAAGCATTAGTATTCCCCCTGTTCTACTTCTAGAGGTTCAATTAGCAAATGCTTAATCATATAGCCGCTACCATTCATGATAAACTGCTTTCCAGTTCTTTTATGAGTATTTAAAATGATAGGAGCCTGAAGATTGGCAGTTGTTTGATTGAAAGGATCTTGAATGGTTAAGATGACAAGTGTTATGACTTCTTTTTCTGTTTCTATTTGTAAGGTAGAAAGTACTTCATCAGTCAGCTTCACTTCATAATCACGAAAAGTATCAAAAGGGTTTGTAACGATGAATGCCACTTCTTTTGTTTTAATAGATTGAAGAACGAAAAATAGCGTTTCTTCTAATGGCAATAAACTAAACTCCTTTTCCTCCAGAAACCCAGGTATCCCGCTTTCAAATCTATAAATATCTTCCTCTGCTATTTCTATTTCACCATGAAATTTTGTTGATCTAATCATATAATTCTTCACTCCACTATCTCATCTGGAAATAAATTTATGAAATCTATATCCAGTGAATTTTTTTGTAGAACTTCCACTTCCGTGTTACCTGGCGTATATTCATGAGTCGGTCTATTAATTTGAACATCAATGTTTGGTTTTTGCGGAGTTACTTCAATATCGACTTGGGCCGGTTGATAATCAAGCTTCACACTGAAATGTGAAGGAATCCATCCAAGATTGAATTGCTTCTCTGGGCCTTTGCCGTTCTGTTTCGCCTGAGAAGCTATCGCATTCCCACCGTTTTCAATATGCCTCAATTCCGTTCCCTGTTGTGATCTTCTTGCCATACCAGCAAGCCAATCCTGGTAACCCTGCTGGGCAAATTCCTCCACTCGCTTGGAGAGGCTCTTCAAATCCATATCTTCTCTAGCCTTCGACTGATCAATTGTTAGCTTCCCAGGAGTAGTTTGAATTTCTAAAATGGCTTTTGGCTGTTCTATCAATAAGTCCGCTGCTTTTTGTTCTATTTGCTGTACCGGTTGTTCGATATTCAATCCGATTTGCATCGATGTAGACTGCATGCGAATTTGCGGCATTTGCATCTTCAACACTCCTCTCTTTATAGAAAAAAGCTATCCGATTACGAATAGCTTAGCGAAGAAAATCTAGTAAACTCGGTTGCATGATTTTTGCGCCGATACTTAATGAAGCACTATGAACACTTTCTTGAGTCGTTAAATTCATGATCGCCTTCTCAATATCGACATCCTCATTTTTCGAAAGAATTTCCGTAGCAAAAACCTCTTGTTGACTTAGACGATCAGTCATCAACTCAATCCGATTCTGTCTAGCACCCACTTGGGCCTGCGTAGCTAAGAAGCTATCAATCGTTTTATCAAGTTCTGCCAACATCGCACCAACATCACCATTGCCTTCGAGCGCATCAATTGTTTTTTGAATACTACCATCCTTGGCAAGAGCATCTCCAAAAACCTTGGATCCATCTGTATTGATTTGAATAGAAATTCCAGAAAACACTTCAAGGTTAATAGGTTCCGAACCGTATGTGATTTTCCCTGTTGTAGCATCTAAACTATCAGAAGGCTTCACATTCGTATTCTGTCCATTAAAAATATACTTACCACCAATTTGTGTATCACCGATACTCACAAGATGTTCTTTCAATTGCTTGACTTCTTCTGCAATATTACCCTTCTGATTTTCTTCATACGTCCCATTACTACCTTGTACCGTTAGCTCCCGAATCCTTTGTAAAGCTGAAACTGCTTCAGTAATCGCATCATCCGTACTATCAATCCAATTTTCCGCTTCGGAGATATTACTCTTATACTGCTGGATTTGATTGAGGTTGGTCCGGTATCCCATCCCCATCATCGCTGCGACCGGATCATCAGAAGGCTTCGAGAATTTCTTTTGCGATGAGACTTGTTCCTGCAGCTTGCCCAATTTCTCATAGCTACTGCTAAGGTTGGTTAACATATTATTGGTTAGCATCGATTGCGTTACACGCATCTATATTCACTCCTATTATCGGCCTACGGTTCCCATTCCGTTAATGATTTTATCGAGCATCTCGTCGACCATCGTCACCATTCTTGCTGATGCATTATAAGCCTGCTGGAATTTAATCATGTCAGTCATTTCTTCATCCAAGGATACAGAACTAACAGATGCTCTATTTTGATCAACTGATGCTGCAAGCACTAATGAGTTAGAAAGGTTCTTTTGGGCACTTTGAGAATCAACACCCAAGTTTCCAATAATTCCGGAATAATAGGTGTCAAAGCTCCCTGTTAAATCCTTAGAATTTAAATCCTTTGTCGAATAGTCATTAAAAGCTTTCTTTTTCAAATCAGCCAATAGCTTCGCATTTTCATTATCGCCAGATGCCCCACTTGTTTTCCCAGCGGCAATTAATGAAGAATCTTTTAAAATATCACTATTCATCTTGATACTTTGAGCAGCACTCCCATTAACGCTGATTTCAAAAAAGTTGAGCCCTGATTTTGCATTCGCACCTAAAGCAAACCCTTCTTGATGAATCGCATTAAACTCATTCACAAAGGCCTTCGTCATGTTATCGAGCTTTTGCAACATATCAGGATAAGAGCCCCCAGTTGTGCCATCACTCTTCTTATATCCGAAGCTTTCAATCAACCCAGCCAGTTCTCCAGAAAAATTGAAGTCCGTAATCGTTTTCGAGCCGAACTTCACTCCGTCTACCGCACCTGACGTATCATCATAGCTCACTGCAACTTTGACTGTCCCAAGCATGCCCGTTTTGTTCACACTGACTAAATTGATAGGTGGTACATACGAGGAGCCATCTTCATTCATTAGCTCGATGTTGTATAAACCTGTCGCAACATCGCTTGCCTTGCCATAGTCGCTTGGAATGACGTTTTTCACGTTGACACTGACAAGCTGTGATAGGTTGTCGACGAGCACGTCCCGTTTATCGTAAAGGTCATTTGGAATATAGCCATGCGGCTCGACTTTACTGATTTGTTGGTTCAGTTGATCAATGCTGTCAATGATGGTATTGATTTCGTTCGCTTTGACATTGATTTGGTTGCCAATGTCCGTTTTCACGCTTGTTAACGAGTTATAGTAGTAATTCAATGTATCAGCGACCATCACGCCTGTGGAGGCCACGACTTCACGGGCACCAGAATTTTCGGCGTTGGCCGTTAATCCTTGGATTGAATTCCAGAACTTCTCCATCGTGGCAGCCAAGCCGCTATCCGTTGGTTCGTTCATGATGCCTTCCATTTTCGATAGCGATTCGCTCATGGCGCCATAATAACCGATTTTATTACTTTGCGTTCTGTATTGCGCATCCAAAAAGCTGTCGCGGATTCTTTGCACCGTTTCTGCCGCTACACCCGTTCCGATTTGACCCGCTACACGGGGGCTGTTCATCCCGACGGTAGGGAAACCGGATGTTTGCTCCAAGTTGACCCGCTGCCTTGAATAGCCTACCGTGTTAGCATTGGACACGTTATTTCCTGTCGTATACAAGGCACCTTGCGAGGTGGATAATCCACGCTTTGCTGTTTCGAGCCCCATAAAGCTTGAAATCATAAGTTCAAACCTCCATTATTTTCTCTATCTTACGCTTTCGAATCAAACATGCCTAAGCCGCTTTTCGCAGCTTTCTTGGCCGTTTTTCCATAGTTCATATTCTGATTTTGAGGCCGTAGCATATTCAGGGAGACATTTATGAATTGAAGAGATTGATAGATTAGCTGTTGATTTAAACTGTTTTGCTCTTTCAATTGAGCTACCTCTTCAATCAGTTCCGTTTTTAAGTGTTCAAGCGCAACCGTTTCAAGCGGATCTGTGAATTTCGTTACAGTGGAAATCGAAGCCTCTTGATTCGCTGCACCATTTGCCGTAAGAAATCTTTCCACAGCGGCTTCTCTTTCTTGATCCGTTTGGCTGATTGCTTTAATATGCTTTTGTTCATCAATCAGCAGGGCGGAGATAGCCTCCGTGTCGCCGGCTTTCAAGATGTTCGTTTTTCTTTGCGCTAATTGGTTGAAGCTTTTATGAAGGGCAACCAATTTTTCAAGCGAGTCGATGATCTGTCGTGCAGACATGTTCGCTGCCTCCTCTGCTCATAGATGATGGACGGAATGCGGTTCCGTCCATTTTAATCAAACGTTTGATTAAGGGTCATTTTCGGTAGAAATCGATTAATCCCTTGGCTGTTGCCTCTGCATTTATCTTATAAGTTCCGTTTTCCACTTGGATTTTCAGTTCATCCACCTTCGCCTGTCTAGCAGCTGGAATGGGTGATAATTGCTGCATCTCTTTTGCGGCTGAAGATATTTCCACTTTGTCTGAGGGGTTGACCTTGGAATCTTTGACATTCCCCACTTTATTGATTTGAGTATTATAGGGATTCACACCCGTTACACCGACGTTATTGATTTTCATATTCCAGATCCTCTCCTTCGGTCGATTTTTTTTATCTATTCTTATCAACATCCACATATTTACGATTCCTTTAACAGGCGATGAGAAAGACTCACGGCTGTGTTTATTATCCATACTAGTATTATCGACAAGGAATAGATTTATTTGATGATTTCCAGTAATCTTTCCTTCGACATCCTTTGTCGAATTCTGTTCTCAATACAGAATATTCTAACAAAATTCCAGCCAAGAAGCTAAGATTTACACTTTATAGATCTTTCGTAAAGTATGTATTTTTTTTATCGCGTTCCTCAATCTCAAGGCGACGCTTTTCTTCATTCTCAAACGTTTCTAGACCCGAACGAATGGAATCGCTGCATGTTTCACATAATCTCCCGTTACGAATAAGCGTTCCACATTTTTCACAAGGAATACTCAAGTTCGGAAATTGAGCAATTCTCAGCTTTCCCGTTTTCACAAACTTAATGATTAGTTCTTCCTCGACACCTGTGGCATCCACCACCTGTATCATGGACGCTGTACGATTACTTTTCTTCCGGATGTAATCATACACCTTATCAAATTGCGCTTCTTCTTCTTTATAGCAAGCATCGCAAACATCGCGGAATTTCGTTTTAACAAATAACGAATTACAGTTCGGACAGTTGAATAAATCCATTTCGGGTGTCCCCCTCGACTATATTCTTCTACTGTATATATCGAATAGAAAAAGCGATACTTTAGGAAGTTTGTAAAAATACTCACTTTTACCTAGCTAGCGTGATGGAGAAAATATCTCCTGCGCCAGCAAGTTTCAAGGCTTTCGCTGCATGCCTAAGCGTCGATCCGGTCGTGTAAATGTCATCCACGATTACAATTGATTTGTTCTGTATCGCGTCCAGCTCGATAACTTGAAAAACCTGTGGCAATGATATCCGCTCCTCACGTGACTTTTTCGATTGCTTTTCGGTATGGAGGCGCGTAAGGAGCTCCATTGTTTCAAGACCCAATAGATCTGTTAAGGCTTGTGCCTGATTGAACCCGCGCTCTTTCAACCGCTCCTCGCTAAGCGGAATCACCGTCACAATATCATATTTCAGGTCCTTCATTCTTTCTCTTAAAAAGGGGACGAAGGCTTCTGCCAATGCATAATCTCCTCGGTACTTATACTTCGCAATGATGTCTTTCAGGAATTCATTATAACGAAATAATGAGACGTTCTGCGTTAAATGCCCTTTCCACTTTTCATCTTTTTCCCATCTCACACAATCTAAACATCGATCCCCCATCCGAAACTTCTCATCCAGCTCCCTAGAGCACATCGAACAGGTCTCGCCACTTATCACCTCAAGTCTTGATTCACATTCCTCGCAGATCACTTTCGCTTCAACCTTCAGCAATAAACTCCTCCATGTCAGGACGTCCTTCATCTCTTCATCACAGAATAAACATCTACGCATCCAGCAGCCCCCTTTTCCTAGCATCCAGGTTCATCTTTTCAATATGACGAATACTCTCTAGCATCGCCCGGCTTTTTCCATAATGAAAAAACGTGACCGTGCCCCTCGGATAAGCAAAGCTTCTGCCCACACGTCCGGCAATCTGGACGAGGGCACTCTCGGAAAACACCTCGTGTTCGGCACCAATCACCGCAACCTCCAGACGTTCGATCGTGACGCCACGCTCCAAGATGGTCGTCGTCAATAACCCTGGCACTTCGCCATCCCTTAAAGCCTGCACCCTTTCTTTTCGCTCCGGATGCTTTGAATGAACGGCTTCCACTTTCGGGTCCAGCTCTTGAAACAGAGGAAGCACCTGCTCCATCACTTGTATGCTCGGAAAAAATAATAATAGAGGCGTCTTTTTCTGTAGGCGGTCGCTTACCCACTTCTTGATCACAGAAGGAATCTTTTTTTGGAGAAATTGCTTTTGCCAATTGCCAGCCCACTTCATTTCAGGTACAGGTATGGGCTGCCGGTGATAACGTGCTGGAATCGTCACCGCTTGCAGTTTTCCGTTTTGGTAAGCTAGTTGCATTGGTTTGGAGGGTGTCGCCGTTAAGTAGATGGTGGTAGAAGTTGGTTTCTTGGATTTCTGGACCGCATCATGCAGCGATTTATCCATGGAGTAGGGAAATGCATCAACTTCATCAATGATGATGACATCGAAGGCTTTGGAAAAGCGAAAAAGCTGATGGGTGGTGGAAACGGTAAGGGGCGATGGTTTATGCCGGTCTTCGCTTCCGCCATAGAGGGCGGATACTTCGATTGTCGGGAAAGCCCTTTTTAAACGGGGAGCTAGTTCTAGTACGACATCGGTACGGGGTGTCGCGATACAAATCCGCTTCCCAGCTAGCAAGCCTGCCTCGATTCCTGCAAATAGAACTTCCGTCTTCCCGGCACCGCACACGGCCCATACGAGGAATTCCCCGTTCTTTTGGATGGCTTGAACGACACAATCCGAGGCCGTTTGCTGGCCTGCCGAAAGTGTTCCCTCCCAGCCCATGACCTGATCCGGAATAGGAAACGCGAGTGGAGGACCACTCCAACTGTATAATTTGCTACATTCACTGACCCGCCCCATCATGATACAGGACCGGCAGTACGTACAATCTTGATGGCACACTTTACATGGAAACGTATAAAACAAGGAAGGATCCTTGTTCCCACAGCGTATGCATGTGAAGCGCCCATTCTCGCGCCGTACGCCACTTATTTCCGAAACATGGCCTTTTGTAATATGTTCAGTAAGGATTTCTTTGGGGAAGGGAATTTCCGCTGCCAACAGCAGCCGTCCAGCGAGGTGCTTTTGAAGTTCTTTTGAAAAGGGGAGAGTATTCACATTCCTACCTTCTTTCTTGTAAACTGATGACTCTTGATTAGAATTCTCGCATTCTATAAGTGAATCCTTTTTTAATCACAAAAAAAAAAAACGCCTCTCCTCTGGAAAGACGTTCATCCTTTAGATTTTATACCAGCCCATTCCCATTGCGCCTTCACCCAGATGCGTCCCGATGACAGGGCCGAAATAGCCAAGGCTGAACTCCACATTCGGGAATCGCGCTTCAAGTTCCGTTTTCCATTCCGTCGCTTCCTCTTCCCGCTTGGCATGGATGATGACCGCTCTATACGGGAGCCCGCTTGCCGCGTCTTCACCAAGTAAATCCGCAATCCGTTTCATCGCTTTCTTTCTCGTGCGGATTTTTTCAAACGGTACGATGACCTTGTCAACAAAGTGAAGAAGAGGCTTCACTTGAAGTAAACTTCCGATCAACGCTTGAGCACTACTAAGTCGTCCGCCACGTTGCAGATGGGATAAATCATCTGCCATGAAATAGGCCCGGACGGACTGCTTCATTTCCCGGAGCCTCGCCAAGATTTCGTCTGCAGATTTGCCATCAAGGGCCATCTGAGCTGCTTCAAGAACATAAAGCCCTTGGACCATGCAACTGATTTCGGAGTCAAAGGCATGGACGCGAATCCCTTCAACCATGTCACCGGCTGCAATGGCCCCTTGGTACGTCCCGCTTATCCCACTCGATAGATGAATTGAAATGACATCATCGTAATTCTCCTTCAGTTCTTCAAACTTCTCGACAAACAAACCAATTGGGGGCTGTGAAGTGGTCGGCAATTTTTCTTGCTTTTTAACTTCTTCATAAAATTCATCTGCGGTAATATCCACTTCTTCCCGGTATGCCTCATTCGAGAAAATTACATTAAGCGGCATCATATGTATATGTAATCGTTCACGTACTTCCTTAGGTATATATGCTGTGCTGTCTGTTACGACTGCCGTTTTCATAGTATAGTACCATCCTTAACCATATTTACTCTCTGTACTTATTCAACATTCTATAGGAAAAAGCCTTTATTTGCATTAAATAGCTTTCCTTTCTCCTATGATTATCATGATAAGTCAAACAAAAAAGCCGGCCCTCCCTACGCGTTGCGTAACGGAAGAACCGGACAAAATCATGAATTTATTTATTTCACTTCGACCCAGCCGTTTTTGATAGCCATGACAACAGCCTGCGTACGGTCATTTACATTCATTTTCTGAAGAATGTTACTTACGTGGTTCTTGACGGTTTTCTCACTGATATAAAGCGTTTCACCGATGGCACGGTTACTTTTTCCATCAGCTAGAAGTTGAAGGACTTCACACTCGCGTCGAGTCAACAGGTGAAGAGGTCTTCTGATTTCCACAGCATATAGGGAATCGCGATCGGCTCCTTCTTCAGCGGCCAAACGGCGATATTCCTTGACCAGATTGTGCGTCACTTTCGGGTGAAGGTATGAACCACCTTCAGCGACAACACGAACCGCATCGATCAATGCATCTGCGTCCATTTCTTTTAACAGATAGCCTTGTGCTCCTGTTTTCAATGCATGCTGTACATAGTTTTCATCATCATGAATCGATAAAATGATGACCTTTGTATCAGGATAACGTTGTACAAGCATCTTCGTTGCTTCTACCCCGTTCATATTCGGCATGTTGATATCCATGATAACAACGTCTGGCTTGTGCTCTTCTACGAGGTCCATAGCCTCGCTTCCGTCATCGCCCTCGGCGACAACGTCAAAGGATGATTCAAAATCTAAAATACGCTTAACGCCTTCGCGGAAAAGCTGATGGTCATCGATAATGATGATACTTGTCTTCAACGGCTTCTTCCTCCTAATTTCTATTTAAATGCCTCTGCATTTGGATGTTTATTTTAATTGATAAGGGACTTGGATCAATACCAACGTTCCTGCCCCCGGCTGCGAGTCTATCGTCATGCTTCCTTCGAGGAGCTCGACTCTTTCCCTCATTCCGACTAAGCCGAAAGAACCCTCTTTTTGGATGGCCGCATCGAACCCTTTTCCATCATCTTTAATGACGACGGTCACTAGCTCTTTGGAAATGGATAGTTTGACACTAATATGTTTGGGCTGAGCATGTTTTAATGAATTCTGCACGGCCTCTTGAACCAGACGGAACAAAGCGACTTCCATATCGGAGGGAAGCCTTATGACTTGGCCCATATTGACAAAATTCAGACGCACGCCGCTATTGATATTATAGTCTTCGGTTGTTTGTAGATATTTTCTGAGGGTAGGAACTAGTCCTAAATCATCAAGCGCCATAGGACGAAGATCATAAATGATTCTGCGCACCTCATATAATGCATTACGCACCATGACTTTTAAGCTGCGGATTTCCACAAGTGCTTCATCAGGACCTCTCTCCCGTTGGACACGTTCAATTAAATCCGAACGCATCATGACGTTGGCGAGCATTTGTGCCGGACCGTCATGAATTTCCCGTGAAAGCTTTTTCCGCTCCTGCTCCTGGGCTTCGATGATCTTCAAGCCGAAGTCTTGCTTACGCTTAGCTTCTTGAAGGGCTTCCCCTACAAATTTCAAGTCCTGGGTTAAATAATTCTGTACAACAGAGATTTGCGAGACAAGATGTGCGGCTTTATCAATCGTGTGTTGCAATCCTTTTATTCTGAGTTCAAGTTCATCCCGTCTATTACGAAGCTCTTTTTCAAGCTGCCTGTTCATTTGTAAATCGACTTGCAACTTATGAGCCCTTTCATACGCATCGCGCACCTGTTCCTCAGAAAAATGGTTGAAGTGCATACTGACTTCAGAAAGCCTCTTTCGAGCAAATCTTGCTTTAGAATCCAGTGAATCGCTGTCATTTATCATTATCGCAACTCTTACTTTCACATCTTCAAGCTCTTTTGTCAGTGATTCGAAATCTTTGCGGCATTGCTCTTCAATATCAAAGACTTCATTCCTGCTTTCACTAACCGTGCTTACCATTGTTTCTAAGATCTTGTCCAATGCTTTAGCATCAACCTTGTGTATGGACATCAAGATCCCTCCACTTAAATCAACACACTTTAACCATGTTGTTGTCATTTAGACTATGTATACGGAAAAATATTCTTTTTCCTAATTCATGAATGTTTATATTACAGCAGGTAACATTTAAGAAGAAACCTTCATGAACATATTGTACCAAAAAAAGAAGAAAAATACGTTACTTTCAATAATGGATTTACACAAAATATACATATTTAGCATACTTCGAGCTCACTGGGCTGATACAGAATTGAGGATGAACGGCCCACTTGTATAGATAAGAAATCTCATTATCCCATACAACTTATCCTAATCAAACAAAATTGAATATTCTACAACCTTAATTATTATACGAAACAGAAAATTACTAAAATGGCATAATTCCTTATATGCATGAACTCTATCAGGAAGAGTCAGGAATATAGTCCAAAACGCATTGATTTAGCCATAAAGATATTCTTTTAAGCATAAAAATACAACTACGAAAGATTTACAGTCAATAAAATTAATTATAACACGTACAAATTTTTCTTATATTAAAGTTTCTTTACACATGTTTAATTTACGTCAAACTTCGTTGCCACAATTCAAGCTAAGATTTATAATTAATCGATTATATAGAAAGAACGAAGGTGGAAAAGTCATGCTCCCTCATTATTTAACGGTAAAAGGACGAGGGGAACACGAAATCGTCATTGAAAAATCCCGGTTCATTTCCCATGTCGCCCGAGTCGAAACAGAAGAAGCAGCACAGGCCTTTATTCAGGAAGTAAAGAAAAGACACAAAGATGCAACTCATAATTGTTCAGCTTATATGATTGGCGAACAAAATCAAATCCAAAAAGCCCTTGATGACGGCGAACCAAGCGGAACAGCAGGTGTACCCATCCTTGAAGTCCTTAAGAAAAAAGACCTCAAAGATACGGCCGTTGTGGTTACCCGTTATTTCGGAGGCATCAAGCTCGGTGCAGGCGGCCTCATCCGCGCTTATAGCAAAGCCACTTCAGAAGGAATCAATACAACAGGTGTGGTCGTTCGGAAACTAATGCGTGTGATGTCCACAAGCATCGAGTATACGTGGCTCGGAAAAGTGGAAAATGCACTACGCTCCTCTATTTATCAAATGAAAGATATCCAATATCTTGATCAAGTCATTCTCCTTGTTTATGTGGAGGAAGGACAGAAGCAGGCGTATGTAAATTGGATGACTGAGCTGACGAATGGCCAAGGAAGTATAGCAGAAGGCGAGATTCTATATCTGGAAGAGGAACTCCTGTAGGACGTGCCATTTCCTTTTTTTACTATTTTTCACTTGAAAAAGAAATATTTATTTTACGAATTCATGATATCCATGTAAAATTAACTGTAATACTTGACGATATATATTGAAGGATTCGAAGAATAGCGGGTTAAATCTGCTATTTAAAAGGAGAAGAAAAGATGTCTACTACTAGACGTGTTTATAAAATTAAAAAAACAAAGAGAAAAAGACGTAAAAGACTTTGGCTAGTTCTAGTCCCCCTGTTGGTTCTCGTATTAGGCGCCACAACGTATGCCGCTAGTTTATATGCGAAAGCACAGAACGTTTTCGATGGTTCCTACGACCCTGTTGAAGCTTCAGCGAAGCGGGATGAAGCAATAGACCCGCTCGAAGACAACTTTTCTATCCTATTTATTGGAATCGACGATAGTGATGAACGGGACTACCAAGGAAATTCACGATCGGATGCCCTGATTTTGGCTACATTCAATAAAGATCAAAAATCTATTAAGCTTTTGAGCATCCCACGTGATTCATATGTGTACGTCCCAGAAAAAGGCGTGACCACAAAAATCAATGCGGCACATGCAGCAGGTGGGCCAAAAGCTACGATGGACACAGTGGAAGAGTTGTTTGATATCCCGGTTGATTATTATGTCAGAATGAACTTTAACGCCTTCATTGATGTTGTCGATTCTTTAGATGGCATCGAAGTCGATGTTCCTTATGAAATGCATGAAATGGATTCTCATGACAAAAAGAACGCCATTCATTTAAAAGAAGGATTACAGACAGTCGATGGTGAAGAAGCATTGGCCTTTGCCCGGACACGTAAGCAGGACAGTGATATCCAACGTGGTGAACGTCAACAGGAAGTCTTGAAAGCCATCATCTCCAAAGCAACTACGGTTGGCGCCATATCAAAGTATACCGATGTAATGGAGGCTGTAGGCGACAACATGACAACGAACCTTCAATTTTCACAAATTAGAGGCTTCATCAAATATGTGACGACGGATAATGGCCTTAACCTCGAAACGGTCAAGCTTGAGGGTACCGATTCGAACATTAACGGAACGTACTATTATCAATTAAATGAAACCTCCGTTGAAAACATTAAGCTGCTTTTAAAATCCCACATGAACCTGGGACCGACAAAGACTAGCAGTCAAGCAGATGCCGCAGAATCACAGATTGAATAATGAAAAAGGGACTCGACCTCGAGTCCCTTTTTCATTTGACTGAGCTAGAGATTCATTCCCCATCTGCCCTTTAAACTCCATAAATCACAAGCTTATAAAAAGCGTAAAATAAAGAAAAGGCTGTCCTGAAAAATCAGGAACAGCCTTCCGTTTATTTTTTTATATTACGTGCATTAAGCATTTTCAACAGTGGCTGGTAATTGGAACCGACCAGCCCGATTTTCTCGACCAATATCTCAATGAGCACGAGGATACCGGCTACAAGAATCAACGCTCCCCATAATGTCGCAAAGGAGAAGATGATCGCAGCGAGTCCAAAGCATGCTGCTAATGCATAAATGAGTATAACCGTCTGCTTATGAGTGAAACCTAAGTTCAATAAGCAATGATGTAGATGCGATTTGTCAGCGGCCGAAATCGGTTGCTTATTGACAAGCCTGCGAATGATTGCAAAGAATGTATCCGAAATGGGAACCCCCAAGATGATGATCGGGACAATCAAGGAAATCATTGTGACGTTTTTGAATCCAAGCAAGGAAAGTACCGCAATGATGTACCCCAGGAACAGGGCACCTGTATCCCCCATAAAAATCTTTGCCGGGTGAAAATTGTATTTCAAGAACCCGAGGGTGCTACCAATGACAATCAAGGCAATCGTCGCAACAAATAAATCTCCTTTGATAAGGGCCATCGTCGCGATGGTCACCAAAGCGATCGTCGAGACCCCACCTGCAAGTCCGTCTAGGCCATCAATCAAATTGATGGCATTGATGATGCCGACAATCCATAAAATCGTGATGGGAATACTGAAGATCCCAAACTCAAGCTTATCCGTGAAAAATGGAAGATTAATAAATTCCACTTCAAGCCCGCCCCATAACACGATGATGAGAGCAGCTAAAATCTGGCCTAAAAACTTAGGCGCAGCCCTTAATTCATATATATCATCCGCAATACCAATCAAAATGATGACAAGGGCGCCGACCAACAGTGGCAACTGCCCTAAAAAATCATCCGTGAAAACCAGTACAGTAATTAAAAAACTCAAGAATATCGCCAAACCACCCATGCGTGGCATAATTTTTACGTGAACTTTCCGCTCATTCGGTTTATCGGTTGCTCCAAGTTTAAAGGCGAGTTTCCCGACAAATGGAGTCAAAAGAAGAGATAAAAAGAATGCTACAAATAAGGCCCCTATTAACATCAAGAACCACCTCTATTCAACTTAAAATCTAATACCCTAATAATCTATAAAACAAACTATATATGTCATTACTTAATTTTTATTCATCCTCAAATAAATATTATATATGTTTTCAGCTAAAATCTCTATAGGAAAGTTGTTTTTTGCAAATTTTTGTAAATTAGTTCCTATCTTTGTCAACTTTCCGTCTTTTTTCAGGATGATGGCCTCGCGGATGCTTTCCGTGATCTCCTGAACATTGCCCACCTGGGTAATCCAACCATGTTCTCTATCGGGTATGAGTTCCTTCACCCCTCCGACATCACTCGTAAGGGCCGGCAATCCAGCCCTCGCCCCTTCCAATAGAACAAGCGGAAAACTCTCGCTTATCGAAGTCAGCAAGGTCAAATCTGCCAAAGGATATAGCCTTTCCATATCATCACGGTACCCTAAAAAGAACACATGGTCAGATAATCCCTTATCCAAAACCACCTGTTCTAATGCACGCCTTCTTCTGCCATCTCCAACAATCAAGAGCCTTATATGAGGAAAATCAGAAACCATGTCAGCTACTGCTTCCAAGGCGAATTCATGCCCCTTCACCGGTTCAAGCCTGGCTGTCATGATCATGACGAAATCATCCGCTTCCAAACCGAACTCCGCCCTTTGATAAGGTTCTTCTATGTTCTGTTCAAAATTTATGCCATTCATGATTTTCGTGATTCTGGTGGGTGATATTCCCTGACCAGTCAATTCATCTTTAAATTCATTGGAAATCGCCAATAGATGATCCGCTTGCTTTAATGACAATAGATGCAAGCTTGTATAGAGCTTCCCTTTTAGCCCCATCCCTAAAAAATCATAAGCAGGGGAGCTGTGTACAGTAAGGACCCACGGACATTTTACTAACCGCTTTAAAAGCACCCCGTAAATATTAGCCCGTGGTCCATGTGTATGAATGATGTCTATATGATGTAGACGGATAAAGTTCCGTAAAGGTTTCAATATGGTCAAATCAAATTTGGATCGCTGCCTGAAAATTTCGGTTTGAATGCCAGAGGCCACTGCCTGACGATACAATTCCCCTTCTTCAAACACGCCAAGCAGGCACTCTTCTTTATTTAGTTGATTCAGCAAGGACAGAATATGAAACATACCACCGCCGGTTTCATTTCCAGCGTTTAGGTGCAAGATTTTCATCCAGTCCACTCCTTATTGTTTAGGAACGCTGTACCTTTCTCCTTATCCGCCTGACCTTCCATACGAATTGTGGCAACACCAGCATCCGCTTCCATCGGGAAGGCTCCTGAATCAGCCGGTACATCCATTCAAGACGCATTTTTTGCCACACAACGGGAGCCCGGTTCACCTTCCCTGCGAGAACATCGAAGCTTCCGCCGACTCCCATGAAAAGCCCTTTCTTAAACAAGGGATAGTGGAGCGATGTCCACTTTTCCTGCCGTGGAAAGCCTAAGGCCGTCAAAACGATGTCCGGTTCAAGATCCGCTATCGATTTCGCCAAGGTTTCATCCTCAATATCAATATAACCGTGATGATGGCCGACCAGGTTTAGTCCAGGATACTGCTGTTGGACTTTGGCGGCCGCTTTTTCAATCACGGATTCCTCCGCCCCCAATAAATACACCTTAAGTGCTTGTTCATTGGCAATGAAGAAAAGTTCATTCATCAGGTCGAACCCTGTAATTCGCTCCTGAAGTGGTTGATCCAGCCATTTGGACGCCATAATGATACCTATGCCATCCGGGGTAATGTAATCCGCGTTCGTAATGATGTCCTTATAATCCTGATGTTCATTTGCATACTCCACAATTTCAGGATTTGCCGTTACGACAAACGTTTTTTCTTGATTTCTCATTCTTGGATACAGCATCTGATTTATAAATTCATCCATATTCGTATCTATAAAGGGAATCGTTAAGATTTCCACAAACTTCTCGCTCATATTTTTTCAGCCTTTCATATGTACTATATATTTAGAGGGTCAGGAATTATTCAAGGTTTTTCTCATACACATCTTATAACGGAACCTTCATGCAAAGGTGGTTTTTCGTCGTTGAAGCTTCTTGAAAAATATTCACTGCCCATTCTGATCGCGTGCCTACTCTTCCCATTAGCCATACCTAATCCGATTGTCGGCTACGCCGCAACCGCAACGCTGGTCGTTTTTGCATTCATCCATAAAAAACATCTGCTATTCATTCTATTCATGTACTTCCCTGCCCGACCCTTATTCATGGAACTAAATAACGGATTAACCTATTCCGGTGACTTCATCATCCTCATTTTATTTCTTTCTGTGCTGATTGAAAAAGTGAAGAATAAAGAGTGGTCCACCGCAAACTATCATTTTACGGTTCCATTTTTGTTGTTCTGCTTAGTAGGGGTGATCGCCGCGTTCATGACCGGTGTGGATCTCATTCCGATTTTATTTGAACTACGGGCATTGCTCGTGACCTTCTTGCTCCTCTACATTATCGGTGAACTACATCTAGAAAGAAAGGATATCTTACTCTTTTTAAAGGGGATGCTCCTATTTGCGGTCGCACTTTCCATTCACGGTTTAATCGAGAAAGGTTTCTCGCGCACGATTCTCATTCCTGACAGTTGGAGCGCATGGGAACTCCCTCCGATAAACAACATGAGAATTTATGGAGCAGCAGCCAATCCCAATGTATTTGCCTTATTTTTAGGGATTCAGTTCTTTTTTAGTTTCTTTCTCTTCCAAGCTGCCAAAAAACATAGAGTCTGGATTTTTCTTTCGTCCGCCCTGATATTCGGGACCTTATTATTCACCTATTCCAGGGGTACGATGATTGCATTCGGGATGGCCTCTCTCCTGTACATCATCCTGACAAAAAACAAACCGCTTTTTCTATATGGGTTGGGTTCATTCCTTTGTGGCCTGCTTCTCATTTACTTTCCCATTTCATTCACATCAAGCAATGATGATCTGTCCGCTTCCGTTCCTGTCGACACGATGATAATAGGGAGCCTACCTCCCGAAGGTGATCAGGCCCTCTCCAAGCGGTTTTCAGAGATTTATTCTGATGAGAGCTTAAGCCAGAGTACAGAGTGGGGCCGGTTATATGTGGTGATCAAAGGAATGGAAATTTTCATGGACCATCCTGTAATCGGTACAGGGCTTGCGACTTTCGGAGATTCCGCCACCCTTTCCTTTTCATCGCCGATTTATCAGGAATACGGAATTGGCGAAAACATGTATACAGATAACCAATACATCCAGGTTCTGGTCCAGACCGGCCTGCTCGGCTTGGCGGCCGTTTTCGGATTTGTTTTTTTAACCTATCGTGCACTACTTCACAGCAACAACCGATTGGCGGCCGCCTTCACCATCTGCCTATTGCTGGCAGCGCTTATAGCCGGACTTTTTTACAATATCCTTGAAGATAAGACATTTACGCTCTTCTTTTATAGTTGTTTAGGCTTTTGTTTACAAAAGGACATCTTTTCAAAGGGTTGAACCTATGCCTGCACTTTCACATGTTGTTAAATCGGTAGGAATCGTCACCATCATCGGTGCCATTGGAAAAGTCCTGGGCTTTGGGCGGGAATCCATCATCGCTGCGTACTTCGGTGCATCATCGACGGCCGACATCTTCTTTGTGGCGAGCCTTATTCCGACCATACTATTTACCGCACTCGGCAGTGGCCTTCAAGCGGGTGTCATCCCCATCTATTTGGAGAAAAAAGAGAGAAACCCAAGAAAAGCCGATGAGTTCATCAGTGTTTTGGGCTCCTTTTTCGTGATGGTTGCCATCATCCTGACCCTCCTCTGCCTTCTCTTCACAAAGCCGCTCGTCTGGATGGTAGCCCCAGGGTTCACGGGTTCTGCACTCGAATTAACGGAAGTATTGACTAGGATCATGCTGCCAAGTTTACTGTTTTTCACACTTGCCTACATGGCAACAGGAATCCTGCAAGCCAATCAGCGTTTCCTGCTTCCCGCCTTCACGTCAACGGCTCACAATACGGTGATCATTGTAGCCACGGTCTTATTCGCAGCACCCTTTGGTGTGAAAGGATTGGCCTGGGGATTTTTAATCGGGGCCGCCAGTCAATTCTTGATTCAATTCCCGGCATTAAAAAAGGACCATTTTCACTTGGTGTTTTCTTTCAAATCACATAAACGGGAAATCATTGAGGCATTGTCGATGTTTTACCCGATCATCATCGCGGCATTGGCACTCCAGCTGAATAGTGTCGTCGACCGGATCATCGCGACCTCACTTGAGTCAGGAAGCGTGTCGGCCCTTAACTATGCAAACCGGCTGCTTTGGCTGCCACTGAGCATTGTCCTTACACCCATCATTACCGTACTGTATCCTTCCATCGTCGGTCGCGCCCTTGAAAGTTATCGTGCTTTTCTCACTCTTACCTTAAAAGGGTTGAAGGCACTTGCCTTTTTATCAGTCCCCTTCATGATCGTCATGTTGGTCAGTGGGAAAAGCTTGATCGCATTTGCCTTTCAACGTGGTGCCTTTGATGCGTCCGCAGCAGACACCACCTATGCCGCTTTCTTCTTTTATGCGGCAGCCCTTCCCTTTTTTGCAGCGAGGGATTATTTGATGAATGCCTTTTACGCCTTGAAAAAAACGAAAATGGCGATGTATTCCTGCTTGAGTGCCGTTTTACTGAATATCCTGCTCAGCTGGGTGCTATCGCGTTTTCTCGGTGTCGGAGGAATCGCCCTTGCAACAGGCCTTTCGATGCTCATCCAATGTATCTTCCTGTTCAGCTTGCTACACGTGAACACGACAAAAGCGGATGCATCCTTATTCACTGAAATTCTTCAAGAGATGGGCAAGCTTTTGGTCATGGGTAGCATCCTCTATGGAATCGCTTCATGGCTTCATCCATATAGTATAGAGTTTCCGATTTTCCTTGAATTGAGTATGATCACCGCTCTCGTATTCGGAGGTTATCTCCTTCTATCCTTCCTTTTTAAAAGCAGCAGCCTGCAGATTTTAAGAAATATCCGTTCAAGAAATTAAAGAATTTGGATACTCACCATTCAAAAGAAAGGATCATCGTATGAACATTTTGATGACAACGATATTTTCCTATCCCCATGAGGGAGGCTTGTCCAGTCACATCACGACGTTGAAAAGCGGCTTAGAATCGATGGGACATACGGTGGATACTTTATCCTTCTCGCACTTGCCGGCATTCAGGAAAACGCTCTTTGCAAAAGCCCCTGGCTTTCTATTAAATTCAATCAAAAAAGGAAGCGGACAGCTGTTTAACGACCGGCAACGGATGAAATTATTGACTGCAACCATTAAAAAATCAACGAAAAGGTACGACATCATCCATGCCCAGGATATCTTTGCGACCCTTGCTTCCATTGAAGCCGGAATCCCGACGATCCAAACGGTGCATGGATATTATTCATTTGAGGCAATTAGCAGGGGCGCCATTTTCGAGAACAGCGAGGAGGACTTACTGCTTCAAGAGTATGAAAGAAAAGCCTATCGTTCGGCGGCAAAAGTCGTGACGGTCGACCGGCGCATCAACGAATACATCGGCCATGCTGCACATGTCGAGGCCACCACCATCAGAAACTTCATTGATGTCACTGCATTCAAACCCAATACGTCCAACCGGGAAGACACGCAAAAACGATTCCTAATTCCTTCACATAAAAGGATGCTTCTCGTCCCAAGGCGGATGACGGAAAAAAACGGTGTCATCTACCCTCTCCTGGCTCTTCCCGAAGTGCTGAAAAAGAATCCTGATACGGTGTTAGTCTATGCCGGGACAGGGGAGCAACAAAGCAAGCTTGAAGAAACGGCTGCAAAACTTTGTCTGCAAGAGTACGTGCTCTTCCTCGGTTCTGTTCCCTATGAGAATATGAATAACGTGTATGGCGCCTCTGATATCGTCCTTATCCCGAGTGTCCATTCACACGGAGTGGAAGAAGCCACCTCCATTTCCGCCTTAGAAGCAATGGGCTCCGGGTCACCCGTCATTGCCAGCAGGATCGGCGGACTTAAAGAAATCATTACAGATGGGGAAGACGGACTGCTAGTGGAGGAAAAGAATCCCGTGGAACTCGCTCAAGCCATTACAATGCTGCTTAACGATTCCTCCCAAGGCGAGAGGCTCGCCATAAAAGCCAGAGAAAAAATCGAGCTGGAATACTCTCATCTGGCAGCCGCCAAGCATTTTATGGACGTCTATCAAGAAGTGCTCGACACAAAAATAGGCAGACCCAAGTTTTGAGTCTGCCTGTTTTTTATACTGTTGCTTTACTGCGTTTTTCCATTTGCTCTTCGCGATATTTTTTTTGTTCCTTTTTGGACATCGCTTTATATTCCTTCAAGAACGTTTCATATTGTGGCATGACTTCTTTCATCGTGCCATATGCTTTAACTTCCCCATATTCGAGCCACAATGCCTTCGAACAGAACTTCTTCATCTGACCGATTGAATGGCTGACGAAGAACATCGTTTTGCCTTTTTCCTTGAATTCATTCATCTTTTCCAAGCACTTTTCAGCGAAGTTTTTATCGCCGACCGATAAAGCCTCGTCAATGATCAGGATATCCGGATCGATATGCACCGAAATGGAGAATCCAAGTCGTGACTTCATCCCGCTTGAGTAGGATTTTACAGGTTGATTGATGAACTTGCCCAGTTCCGAAAACTCGATGATTTCAGGCTCCAGCTCACGGATTTGCTTTTTATCGAATCCGAGCATCAGCATTTTCAACTCGATGTTTTCTCTCCCGGTCAATTGATTATTAAGACCGGATGAAACGGCGATCAACGCCGTCTTACCATTCGTCACGACGTTTCCATCCGTTGCCGGTACGATTCCGGCAATGATATTCGATAACGTGGATTTCCCTGAGCCATTGACCCCGACAAATCCGATGACGTCACCTTTTTCCGCTTCAAAGCTAACGTTTCTCAGCGCATAATACTCTTCCCCATAGCTTTTGGGCAAAAGGAGGTCGAGAAGCTTTTCCGAGTTTTTATTATATAATTTATATTTCTTCGTTACGTTTTTGACAATTACCGATTTTTCCAATATCTCACTTCCAGTTTACTTAAAGTCAACAAAGCGATCTCTAAATCTAACATGCAGCGAGGAACCTATCAAAAAGAAGACGAGTACGACTGCCCAGAAATAAAGTGTGTATTCCCAATGACCGATGAAGTACCATGATTCCCCCAACAACGAAGCGCGATACCCTTCCACTATATAGTATAGGGGATTTAGCTTCATAATACTGACGATCGTCGGATGCTGGGTCGCATTTAGTATCCAAAGGATGGGTGTTAAATAAAACAAGATTTTCATCAATGACTGGATCATATTGTGTACGTCACGGATGACAGTCGATAACGTCGACGTGATCAATCCGAACGAAAACAGCAACGCTACCGTTGCAACGATGTAATATGGCAGTTGAATGATGTAAAACGTCGGGACATATCCCGTGAAAACTAAAAGGATGATGATGACTGCTAGTAACATAAAGTGCTGATACAACTTCGCAAAAATGACATAAGAAGGAATGACACTCATGGGAAAGTTCATCTTGGACACCATATTCAATCTCGAATAGATCGATTTGGACGCCTGGGTCGTGGCTGGGTTCACAAAGAACCAGACGACAATCCCCGCCATCAGCCATGGTAAGAATGGATGGCCATCTACATCTTTTCGATTGAAGATCCCGAATCCGAACACGAACCAATAAATCGCAATCTGAATCATCGGATTGATGATTTCCCAGAGGATCCCCAGGTAGTTATTGCTGTTGGCGCTTTTCATTTCATAGGCTGACAAGCGTCTAACCAAATAAAAATTATTGATTTGTTCTTTTAAAACGGTCAAAGCTGAACTCATATATTACACAGACCTTCCTAAAAACACTTTTTCTACGATACGGCGTGAAGCCTGACCATCCTCGAGTGCACAAAACTTCTCATGGAACTGATCCAACTCTACGGGCTTCTCCAATTTCATCGCCTTGATGCTTTCAATGACAGCATCCGATGACTTTACTAACGGACCTGGTGCGGTCCCTTCAAAATCGAAATAAAACCCGCGAAGCTTGTCCCTGTATTTTTCAATATCATATACATAGAACAACATCGGTCGCTGTAAATTTGCGTAATCAAAGAAAACCGATGAATAATCCGTTATTAATAAATCTGAAATGAGATACAAATGGCTGATGTCCTCATAACTCGATGCATCGTAGGCAAAGCCTTGATAAGCCGACAAATCCAAGTTCTCGGAAATCAAATAATGAAGACGGAGTAAAATGACATACTCATCCCCTAATTCCTGTCTCATTTGATCCAAGTTCAGCTTTATTTCAAACTTATATTTTCCTTTACTATAAAACTCATCGTCTCTCCAAGTGGGGGCATATAAAATGACCTTTTTCTCCACCGGTACCCCTATTTTCTGTTTCAATGAGTCGATTGTAACACGATTATTCCCATTATACAGTAAATCATTGCGTGGATAACCGGTTTCCAGAATTTTAGAGGGGTCGACATTAAAAGCGCGCGCAAAAATCTCGCTGGAATAGGCATTCGGAGAAATCAGATAATCCCATTTGCTTGATTCAGCATGGAAATTCTCTTTATAACTCTCCGTCGTCGTCCCAGGCATATGGACTTCCTTCATGTCTGAAGCAAGTTTTTTCAATGGTGTACCATGCCAGGTTTGTAAATATACGGTATGCTTTGGCTTAGGAATCCATAGCGGCATCCTGCTATTCGTCACCCAATAATGGGCACGCGTCATCTTAAGCAACCACCCTACCGAAAATCGTTTGAGGTGTGGAATGCCCGCCTCTTCAAACAGCGCCGTATACCTTTTGTCGACACTCCAATACATTTTATATTCAGGATGGTTACTCTGCAAGTATTCATATATCGCACGTGGATTACAACTGTATTGTTTTCCTAAAAAGCTTTCAAAAACAACAAGCTTGTGATTGACGGGCAACACTTTCCCTGCCATGCTGAATGCCATTTTATATGCTCTGAAAAAGATGGCTTTCAAACTTTTTTTCAATATGGATAGCAAGGAAGGTTTATTCGGCGTTTTCGGTTTTTCAATTGACATATCTTTTCTCCCTGTTTATTGAGTAGTGGTGGTGGTGATTGAATGCTTTAACCCAGAGAATAGAACCTACTTCTTTAAAATATTCAAAACTAAAAATAAGCTCGCCCATATCAGGGAGAGCTTATTTCCGTGTACACGTAACAGCTACTCCAAAGACTTTATTGCTAGTCCTAAATTATTTGCCACTGTTGTATAAAACTCCACATTTTTATTATTATAGATCATCTTATTTTTCAGGATCCTTTTAATATTCACCAATTGATAATCATTATAGCGAATGAATACTGCAAATAATGACTTTTCCATTCGATCAATTTTATCTAAAGAAACAGTGAAATGACCTCTATTATCTTCTATTTGGACTTCACAATTGATTTCATTGTCAATTCTTTTTCTATCACGTATCAATACAGAGTCTATGTTATCTAGATCATCACCATAGATCTCAAAACTCTGATGATAGACATTATCCATAACAAAGGAATCTATTGCACGAGCTAGCATCGGTATCCTTACGTAGCGATAATCATCTTTCAGAAATGGAAGTTCATAATAAGGTAAACCATCTATAATATGATATTTTTTATTGGGATCTCGTTTTAACCATTCAAATAACTTTACGAAATCATCAATACGATCCTCCATAAATAAATCAATGGCACATTTATAAATAGGTTCTTTAAATTCATTCTTAAAGTCATATGACAGAGTTTTCGTTGTTTCGACAGCTTCCCTTAATATTTCTATAAAATCATTTTTATGCTTAGATTTCACAAAAGTTTGACTATCGAACGTTTTTACAATATCGTACTCATAAATCCGGTTAAGAGCCGCCTTTTTCAATTCATTGGCAATATCCTTGGATTGAATATATCTTATTACCTCTAGATCCGCTTTTCTTTTATCTAACACATTCGTAGCACGTGTTAAGGACGATGGGTTCTCAGAAGTTCTATTGACATAATAAATAGGTTTTTTAGTAGTTGATACTGCTCTCACTTTAAAGAAAACATCCATAAAAAACCATTTATCTTCACCAAATTTCAAATTAGGAAAACCAATTTCATTTTCTTTAACCATAGGCAGTTTCATCATTCTAGCCGTTGGACCCATATGATAAAAAAAGTGTGGAACATCCATTGGGGTAATACTTCTTCTTTCTTTAATGGAAGCAAACTCACCTATAACACTCTCTGACTTAGATTCGACTTTTACCGTTTTCCCCACTACATAATCATCGCCTGTTTCTTCGAGGATGTTATAGAGGGTTTCCAATCCATCATGAGCAAGCCAGTCATCCGCGTCTAAAAAAGTTATATATTTGGATGTCCCCAATTCTATTCCAATGTTTCTGGGGGTCCCAGGTGACCCATTATTTTCTTGTAGGGTAACTGAACAGATATTTTTATACTTAGCTGTATACTCTTGAATGATTTTATTAGTCGCATCTGTCGAACAATCATCAATAATGATATATTCGATCTGATCTATACCTATGGATTGATTTACTACTGAATCAATCGTTTTTCTTATGAATTTTTCGGCATTATAAGCAGCAGTAACTACAGTAACTTTTCTAACTTTTCCTGAAAATTTATTTCTTAAGCTTGAAGGATTATTTTTTATAAGAAAATTACCGCTCTTTAGAAGTTCCCTCGCTTTTTGACGCACCAAAAAATTCATTCGATACACTCCTTTTAAGTCTAAAGTACATATTTCAATAAAACAGCTATTGTACTATATACCCTTTTAAGGAATCAATTATCAAAGAATTTATCAACGATTCTTTTCGCTGCCTGTCCATCTTCTATTCCACAATACTTTTCTCTAAATAAACTATATCTTGTTTCATATTGCCTATTGATTTCATCAATATTGGTAATGGATTCAATAATATCCTCAGTCGTTTTAAGGAATGGCCCTGGTGCTTCACCTTCAAAGTCGATATAGAATCCACGGATATTATCTCTGTAATCTTCCAGATCATAGGTGTAATACAAAATTGGACGAGCCGTATTAGCAAAGTCAAACATGACTGATGAATAGTCAGTTATCAATATATCACTAATTAGGTAAAGTTCCTGTATATCTGAATACTTGGACACATTTATAACAAAATCTTCATACCCTTCTGGAATTTTGAGCTTGTTACTAATCACTACGTGCATTCTTAGTAATAGAACATATTCATCTCCAAGTGCTTCTTTCATTTTCTCTAAATCTAAATTTAAATCAAATGTAAATTTATTATTTTTTGAGGTTTGATTATCCCGGAAAGTAGGAGCATACAGGATAACCTTTTTCCCTTTCGGTAACTTCAATCTATCTGTTACAACATTAGCAATCGTTGAAACGTCTTCTCTATAAAACAGATCATTCCTCGGGTAGCCAGTTTCTAATATTTCTCCTTCATAACGGAATGCACTCCTGAAGGCATTAGAGGCATACGAACTTGGTGACACTAAGTAATCCCATGTCTTTGTTGCACTGTGCACTCGATTTAAATATCCATCATCTCTACCTTGAATATTTTCAATGTCGAATTGCATTTTTTTCAAAGGTGTACCGTGCCATGTCTGTATATAAGTAGTTTCTTTTCTTTTACTTAAATACGTAGGGAAGTTTTGATTATTTACCCAATAGCCTGCTTTCGCTAAATAATAATAATATTCCGGACTTAAACGTTTTATCCGTATAGTATTCTTATCCTTCACAGGTAAATTACTGTTGTAAACCCACACCTTTTTATAGTTATTATCCCTTTTCACTAGTTCTTCAAAAATGTACTTAGGACTATCGGAATATTGCTTCCCGATTCCACTTTCAAAAAGAATAAGATTTTGATCAACTGGAATGGCTTTAGACATGATTTTATATACTTTCTTCATAACAGGGAAGTAATATTTACTCTTTCTAAAACGATTCATTAAGAGCTTGATAACCGGATGATTGTAAATTTTCACTGCCGTCTTTTCATCTTTGCCTACATTTTGAATGACTTCAAAGATTCTCTCACTAGCATGAACATCACGATATTTAATAAAGCGATTGGCTCTGTCAATGTACTTATTCTCCATTGTAAAATCATTTTTGGCATACTTATCAAGTATAGCAAGCAGTTCATCCAATTCATTACTGATTTCACCCGGAAGATCGTTATCTAAATCCAAATGCGATGGTCTTCTCCCTATGAAACGATCTCTATCAAATTGATAGTAAATCACTGGCTTATGAAGGAAGCTAAAGTCGAAGGCCACACTAGAATAATCCGTTATCATAATCGAGCTTTCCTTAATTAACCTTTGAACGTCCACTTCTCCCTGACTAATCACCCTTACTGGGGCATCTTTAAAATAAGAAGTGAATTTCTGCATATTGGGGTGCAAGCAAAATATGATTTCAAAGCCGAAATTCTTAGAAAGAGCATGTAAAAACGGATGATTTACTAATTCCTGATAACGCTCAAAATACTCGCTTTCCAAAAAGATTTCATCGGATGTAATCCAATCTCTCCAAGTTGGAATAATCAACAGTTGTCGTTTTACTGAAACATCATTATTAAAAAGGGAATCAAACCTAGATAAACCCGTAGCAAACACTTCTTTTTCATTGTAGCCAAAATCTGTAACAATCATATTCTTTTCAAAATCTGAACTCACTAGAAAAATATCCGTTTTGAAACCAGATGTTGAGTTCTTCCCGTAATTAGCCACCATATTTTTTGTGCCCATTACACCATGTTGAAGAAAGACTTTAATCGACTTAACCCGCTTTTTGAAGGTAGACGTTCTTAGAGGGTATAAATAATCTGGATGATGTGAAGAAATAACACGTGTCGATTCCAAAGTCTTTTTAATATGTTCCTTGGATTTGAAGTAGAGTACATTTCCAAGTGGCTCTACGTTCTTAGCTTCAACAGAGCCTTCTTCAATCACATAATAAACTTCTTTATCCGGATGATTCTCTCTCATATATTTAAAGAAATGATATCCTGTATCCTGTGCTTTATAAATTCTTTCACCAATCAGCCAGACATCTTTCTTCTGTTTAAATACATTCAGGAATCTTCTCCATCCCATTTTCCTTCTTAGATATTCATACGTATCTTTCGGGAAGTTAAACACTTCTAAAGACAGATTGGAAGCTTTAAACGTATAGTACGGATTGATAATCGCAACGGTACGATTTCTACTAACGTTGGTCTGTTTAGTAAATAATTTAGCTCGAGTCGTTGGTCTCCCAATACGGACCAGCTTCGGTTCTTCCTGATCATGTAACTGCAGCCTCATATAAATATCATATACATCATCTTCTAAGGATTCACTTACTATTTGTTCCAGATCTAATTTAATATTATATATATAGCGATTCAGACCAAACTTCTTTATATTCATTTCTTGGTTATATATAAAAGAAATATCTGCCTTATACTCTTGATCGCTTTGTCGTCCTTTGATTACACCTTCTCCAGATAAAATTTTTGAATGTCTAGTGAAGATTTGACCATCGATAAGCATCATTTTTGGTTTATTGATTATTTTTTCAATTTGAGATTTTATCGAAGTATTAGGTGTGACATTCATATAAAGAGACAAATTCCCTTTTTTAGTTATAGAGAATATACATTGTCTATCTTTATCGTTATAAAAATCTAATTGACCAATGTTCGTCTCCTGGAAACGGCCAAGTCGAATAAGATATTCAATATTTAAATGCCCATCAACTTCTACACAGTCGGCCCCATGCTGCACTTTGAATAATGTCTTTTCTCCAATCAGTTCAACAGGAACGGTGACCTTTATATAACAGTCATAAACAGCTGGTTCATCCTCTTGTAAACTTTGGATTAAATGTTTCAGGTTTAATTCAAAGTTAAAGTCAGATGAAATAACAGTTTCAGCTATTTTTACTTTTTTTTCTTCATCTTCTCTAGAAAAAAGCCAAAGTTCTTTTGCACAATAATATTCTTTAGAGAACTTCCCTTTGATCAATACAAAATCTTTATCTTGAGTAATGGTCAGACTTTGTTTTAATTTAATTTTAGGAGATTTTCTTGCTTTCCCTATTCTAAAAAGCTTGTTTATCATGGCGAACCACCTATAATTTATTATTTAAAAAGAACTATTTTAAAATATATACTTTAAAATCATAAACTTTTTTCATATTTTTCTCAATGTTGATGATAATAAGGTCCAATTAGCCAGGCGGATCCTCATTTAAGATATGTCGTTTGCCTTCTAAGTAATTAACTCTATGCAGAAGAGTACATTATATAATGTAAATCACTAAGACAGACATTTAAAGTAATTACTCAATAAAATTTGTACATACTAAAGTAGAAATCAGAAAGTATCACCAAAACACGTACTATGTAATAATCCACCGAAAGGACATTGTTTTCAAATTAAAAAGACCCGCTGTCAAAACAGCGGGGTCATTCACGTTCCACATCCATGGTCACTTTCTCCGTTTGCACAAATGCCTCTACGACACGTTTAGTTGATTGTCCACATTCAAGATAACAAAACTTCTCATAAAATTCTTCAAATCGTTCACTTACCTTAAATTGCCTACTTTGAATATCTTTCACACCGGCAATAAGCTCTTCTGTCGTTTTTGTCAGAAGGCCCGGTGCCTTTTCTTCAAAATCAAAATAAAATCCCCTTAAGTTATCACGGTAATCTTCAAGATCATATGTAAAGAAGATTATCGGTCTTCTTAGGTTTGCATAATCAAAGAATACAGATGAATAATCAGTTATAAGGATATCCGATATTACATACAATTCTCGAATATCTTCTAAGTGGGAAAAGTCATACGCAAAGCCTTCAAATTCAGTAAGGTCCATATTTTGGCTCACTAAATAATGCATACGCATAATAGTAATATAGGAGTCGCCCAGCTCTTCACGCATTCGCATTAAATCCAACTCTAGATTGAATCTGTATTTCCCTTTCCTGTAAAACTGATTATCTCTCCACGTAGGGGCATACAAAATAATTTTTTTATCAAGTGGCAGATTGAATTTCCTTTTAAGATCATTTATTGTTTCTTCGTTATTAGAGTTCTTCAGGAAGTCATTACGCGGATAACCTGATTCAATCACGTCCTTATTAAATTGAAACGCCCGTTGGAAAATTTCCGTTGAATAGGCATTTGGTGACACTAAGTAATCCCATTTACCTGCCTCTTTTAAGAAGTTCACTTTATATTTACTGGTATTTGTTCCAGGCATATGTACTGCGTCCATGTCCATAGCTAGGCGTTTAAGTGGCGTACCGTGCCATGTTTGCACGTAAATCGTGTGCTTCGGCTTTGGAAGCCATATCGGAAACCGAACGTTATTCACCCAATATTTCGCCCTCGTCATAATTAGAAGCCAACGTATTGAAAATCGTCTAACATACTCGACGTCTTTTTGAGCAAAATAGTTCATAGAAGCACGGTTCACACTCCAAATCAGCTTATAATCCAGACAATGTTCCTTCATATATTCGTAAATAGCCCTTGGACTATCACTATATTGCTTTCCGTGGTAACTCTCGAATACCACCAGCTTCTTATTGGTTGGCACCAACATCCCGATAACTGTGAAAGCAGCTTTGTACCAGCTTATAAGCCGCTTGCTTCTACGAATTTTCACCCATCTCTTTTTAATCCCTTGAACAACCTCAGCTTTGAGGTTATAACGGGAAACGGAAAGAGATAAGTACTCTGAGACTTTTGTCGATTTAATTCGCAGCTGTACCTTTTTGTCCTTCACCTTTAAAATATATCTAACAGGAAGACCTTGAACCGAATTGCATTTCATTCTTAAACTCAACAGCTGTTTCTGAACACCATTGATTTTATAATCAAGCACCATGTAAAACGAAAAGTGCTTAACTTGTTCTAACTCTAATTCCTCCAGGAGATTAACTTCACCTTGAAAACCTATATTTTCGGGTAATTTACTTCCGATATACTTTTTGCCCTGTTCAGCGCGATTTACGCTTTTTAAAGGAACCATCCTTTCATTTTCCGTTAAATTATCCTTAACGAGCAGCGTCATCTGACCAAACTCATAACCGTTTATTTGAAATAATGGTGGATAATTAAAATAACCAGAAAATTGAATAGTTCCATCCTTTTTTACATGTAATTCATCGAACATAGAAAATAGTTTATAATCACTCGCACAAAAAGAAAAATTCCCCTTTTTAGTAGTATAAGGATAAACCATTTTTTCTAGGTCTTCTTGTACAATGGAATACAGATTTAACTCGTGCCCTTTGCTTTTAATTCTAGACTTAACCTCGTTATTATCTAATATCCTTAAAATATGAAGGTCCCATATTTCGCCTTCAACGAGCTTCTCTATATCTGAACTGAATGGCACCATTATTTCAAACAAATCAAAGTCATTTAGTTGATCCTTTTTCACAAAATCCAAGTACATACTATTATCTTCATTATATCTATTCGTTATAACAAAAAAGAAATCTTCCACACCTTCCAAGTACGTCTGCTTAATGACCACTTCAATGCAATAAGCATCTTTATCTAAGCGCACACTAATTATCTTTCTATTTTTTAGTAAACTATTCTGCATCCGTAATCTTTTCTCCTCCCAAACTAATATAAAGAATATTGCGACTATTATAAAAACACGAAGTTCAACGAAGCAGTCCCCATAATTCTTCCACTTAAGAAATACTTAAAATCCACTTTTCAAGTAATACCATCATAACTTAGAAATAGAAATTTTTGAATTACGTCAGGAAAAAATGTAAAATTATATCCAAGTTGATTAGATATGTTATATCTTCAACAAGATTGTAAAAATTTTGTGGTTCAATTGTAAATTTAATAAGGTATAATTAGGTGTACTGCTTACTATCTAAAAAGTTTAAGAATAGTGCTTTACTATTGATTCCTTACTATTTGACCATTCAGATTTCTGCTAAATATATAAATTCACAAGTACAGGAGGAGAAAATCATGAAAAAAGTTATAACTTACGGAACCTTTGATTTACTTCATTGGGGACATATTAATCTACTTAAACGCGCTAAAGATTTAGGAGATTATTTAATCGTTGCTATTTCCACGGATGAATTTAACGCATTAAAAGATAAAAAGTCCTACCATAGCTTTGAAAACAGGAAAATGATTCTTGAATCCATACGATACGTAGATGAAGTCATTCCGGAAAATACTTGGGAACAAAAAAGAGAAGATATCATTCGTGAAGGTGTAGATGTTTTTGTCATGGGCGATGATTGGAAAGGCAAATTCGATGAATTAGCTGAAGTTTGTGAAGTCGTATACCTGCCAAGAACCATTGGAATATCCACTTCACAAATCAAAGATGACCTTTTAAAAGTTACAAATGGCTAGGGAAATTGCGATCGAGATTTATTTATTAGGCTTCAAAGTTCTTTTCTCACTTTTCAAGCTATTCCCATTAAGAAATAAAACAACTTTCGTCACTACATTCGGAGATAACTGCCAGTACATTAAAGATGAAATGGACAAGCAAAACATTTCTTCCCAAAAAGTGATTCTAACGAAGGCAGGCAGCCATATACAAGTAAAGGACGATGGGACAACCATCGTCCTTCCGTTTGAGACCAAGAATATCATTGCCTTAATCCGATCCATTTATCACCTGGCCACATCCAAATGGATCATTATGGATAACTATTTTGGTTTTCTCTCGACGGTAACATTCAAAAAGCCCGTAAGCCTTGTGCAAGTCTGGCATGCGGCTGGTGCCGTCAAGAAATTCGGCGCCATGGACCCTTCGATTGTCGATCGTTCATCCAGGGCCAGAAAACGATTTTTAAGCGTCTATCAACAATTCGATTATGTCACGACCGGTTCAGATAAAATGGCCGGGATTTATCAGGAAAGTTTTCAGTTGCCGGATTCCCATATACTCAGAACAGGAATTCCGCGTACCGACTTCTTTTTTAATGAAAGTGCAAAGCAGGATGCAAGACGGGCACTGTTGACCAAATATCCCGAACTTGAGAATAAGAAAATCATCTTGTATGCTCCCACTTTTCGGAATGCCGACTTAAACTCGGGAAAAGTAGCGCTCGATTTAGATTTGCTCTACAGAGAACTACAAAATGAGAACTATGCGGTACTACTCAAGCTTCATCCAGCTGTAACAGCTGAACATGATGTCATGCATCAGTTTCCTGGATTCGTGTATCCCGTTACCGGCGATTTTCACGTGAACGAGCTTCTTGTAAGCACAGACCTTCTCATAACGGACTACTCATCGATTCCATTTGAGTTTTCCATTTTACAAAAGCCCATGATCTTCTTTGCCTATGACTTGCAAGAATACGAAGAAGAGCGTGGGTTCTGGGAAGACTACAAATCTTCGATGCCAGGGCCCATCGTCACAACAACAGAAGAACTTCTCGAGAAAATTCGTACAGCTGATTACCAGTTAGAAAAAGTCGAACCCTTCAAGCAAAAATGGAATCAGTATTCAAACGGGGATTCGAGCAAAAATCTGGTCGACTTCCTTTTTCCTAAAAAATAGACTATTTCAACCACCCCAAATACAAGGGTGGTTTTTTATGTAAATTCATATATTTTCTGGTAGAATACTAGTAACATAGACTATTTTACTAGGAGGTTTCATTTCTTGATACAAGCTAAAAAACTTTTCCTTACCCTCTGTACCCTTTTTCTCTTCATTGCCATTCTACAGCCAAGTTCAACGCATGCCGTTTCCAAAACAGAGACCGCAGTCGCCAATGCGGAAAAGGCAGCGTCCACTTTATATACGTTGAGTTATCTCCCTGGTAAAGCGACCGGGAAAAACCTGCCTGAGAAAGAATATAAATCGGCAAACACCAAGTATGCGACAGCTCTAAAGGAAGTCAATAAGCTATCCAACGGCAAGGCGAAAACAAAGTATAACAATCGTCTCAAGAAAGTGAAGACAAAAGTGGACACTGGAAAGGTTTATATCGCCGCTGTTAAAGCCGGGAAAGAAATAGACAAAAAACGGATGAAACTAGAAAAGGCTTTGAAAACCGGGCCCTACACGCAATCCGCTCATACGGCATACCTTTCCCTTATAGCCACCTTTGATAAGCAATCCATTAAGGTCACTCAGGTAAAAGGAACCAAAACAAAAGAAAAAATGAAATCACTGTATATCAAGCCTGTCGAAAAGCATAAGAGGAATTTAAAAACGGTTTCGACCGTGAAACAGGCCATTAACGATACCAAGAAAAATATGAATGCCACTAGCGTAAAGATCCTGCCATATTATAAAAAGGTCATTCTATATATCGATACGATTTCCAACACAAAACAAAAGGCACAACTGAAGAAGGAATTCAGCGCAATACAGAACGACCTTGCCAAGAAGGAATTCTCGAAGAAAGATCAACTTGGCGAATGGGTTGCCCTTCAATCTGACTACGATAAGGTAGATGGCCTTATCTCCCGGGGAAAGTCAGATGCAAAGGTCCCACAAATTCGTGATTCCATTATGAAAAAGATAAAAGCCCTTCCTTCTGAAAGAAACTTATTGGAGCAAAAACTAACGACCATCATGTCCGACATGTTTCTAAGCACGAAAGAATTAAAAGCCTTGCTAACGAAGAAGGCAATCGAAAAGAACATTCCACCTGAGGTTGTTAAAGCCATTGCCAAAACAGAGAATGGAAAGTGGCACCAATTCACGAATGCCGGCGACGTGTTCACAAGTTCGGATGGTGGGTACGGAATCATGCAGATCACGCCCCAATCCAAAGAAGACAAAAGCTATGATTTGGATAAAGTAAAGTATGATACGGAGTATAATATTCAGGCAGGCGTGGAGATCCTACTAAAAAAGTGGGACTATGCCAATGCGAAGAGACCTGTATTGCCTAAGGTCAATCACTATAAAACAGACATTCTTGAAAACTGGTACTTTGCCATCATGGCCTATAACGGTCTATCCGAACGGAACCACCCAGCTGCAAAGGCTCCCTATCAGGCAAAGGTCTATCATTTGATTAATCAACAAGCCTTTGTAAATCCTTATATCTTCACCAAAGATGATGTGGATATCAAGGTTAGCGACAGCATCCTGAATTTCCAAAACAAGCTGTCTTATCAAACACCTAAACAAACACAATCCACTCAGCTCCATAAAAAAGGAGCTTCATTCACGTTAAAGAAGGATACGCTATTTAGAAATGAGCCATCGACAACCAGTTCCAAAAAGCAAACATTTAAAAAGGGAACGACATTCAAGATTGTAGAAAGCTCCATAGAGGACAACAATGCCGCTAACTTGTTCAATTGGTACAAGATCCAAGTATCAGGTTCGAAAACGACTTGGTATATCGCCTCTTCCAATGTTCAATAACGAAAAAAAAGGTACCCGAGCGGTACCTTTTTTTTCGTTTATTTATAACTTGGAACATCATACACGACCGTATAACTATTGAGTAGAGAATAAAGCTCCACATAATTTTTGGTCTGCTTAACGGCCCAGCCAATATCACTGGCATATTGATGGGTGGCATACCCTTTCTCCACCAACTGATCTGGATTCCATCTCATTTTATAAAGCGTATCCTGACCGGCATAAATATAGTTTTCCGCTGTGAATTGCGCACCTTCCACGATGGCCTTGCTTGGGGTTGTCCAGCCTTCATTGAACGCCCTTCTTGCACCGCACTCCAAAGCGCAGCTATCATAGGCACCGATTCCGTACATATTGTAAACCTTTGCTTCATAATCCTTCGCATCATCCGCCAATACAACTATCTCTTTTTCCTTATTGGCTGCATAAACGATGTTGCCTTTGCTGTCTTTTTTCGTTTTCACTTTGATTCCCTTAGCCAGCCTTGAGGACCCTCTGCCCGTTTCAAGATTAGCATGGGAAATAAGATAGATTTCGTTCACGCCATACTTGAACCCAGCCTCTAAGAATGAACTTGCTTGATCTTTCAAGATCCCCTTATCATGGAGGATTTTTTGATTGATTTCACTTTCATTCAGTGCGGAGAACATTGATAGTTTAGCAAATTGATAATAGGACGTATCCGATTTCGTAAAGTTACTCGGATCCATATAATACTTCGTATCAGCTTTGGAAGCACTCACCCATCCCGTTGCAATTTTATAATACTTCTTCTTATCGATCGTTTTATTATCTTGAATCGTAACCTTCGCGTTCTTCGATAACGAACCTAATTTCCTGGAGTCCGTTGTAATGATGTTGACCTTTTCCTTCGTTGTCCCGCTCGTCTTCGTCGAGGCAAGTTTCACACTGCTTGCAGGGATGAAGGCTTCATATTTTTTATCAGTTTGCGGGTTAGTCGACATTTGCTTCGACAGGGCGGAATCCAAGGTCACATTATACCCGGACTTTGCTGCCCTGGTTATATTCGATTTCTCTTTTAAATCAACCTTAACTTTAGCAAACCCCGTATTGTCATAGTACTCCACTTTGATGACATGAATGCCTGCATCCAATTTCATCTCTATGTTAAAAGGATGTGTTCCATTTTTCCATTGATCTACTTTTTTCGTTCCATCTACATATACCCGTATCCCATCATTAGCACCGCCTGATAAGATATACGTACCCGAGCTTGTCAGCTTTGTCCGTTTCTCGAATATCGCTGAAAAATGATTGGTCGGGATTCCAGTGGCTGGCTTTTTCGTGCCCCAATCATAGTCCAATGTAGCGGCACTTTGATAGACCTTGTTCCCCGTCAAATCCTGGTTACCATATAAGGTCACTGCCCATCTCTCAAGCGGCGTAACATCTTTGGATTCCTTAAGATCGACATTTAATTGCGCACTTCCACTTTTATTATAGTATTCTACTTTTATCGTATGAGTCCCTTTTTTCAACGTGAGGTTCTTTTCGAAGTTACGCGTGCCATCCATCCACTCGTTTACTTTCCTTACGCCATCCACATAAATGCGGACGCCATCGTTCGCTTTCCCCATCAACACGTATTTCGTATCTTTTTTCACGACCACTTTCTTTTGATAGATGGCCGAATATGTACCTTTTGCTATTTTATCGACGGGTGCCTTTGAACCCCAAGAAAATTTCAGATTGCTAGCCGTGGTACTTACTGGCGTTCCCGTGAAGTTAGAACTTGGGAAAAACAAGCCTGTCCATTTGTCTGTTGGGATGGTCTCCGGTACCTTTTCAACGTCGGCATTCAAGTATGCATTGCCCTTTTGATCATAATATTGCACTTCCACCTTATGATCTCCCTTTGCCAACATAAGGTCCTTCTTAAATGAATGAGACCCATCTTTCCAATAGTCTACTTTTTTCTTACCATTTACATAGACTCTTACACCGTCATTCGCTTTTCCGGAAATACGGTATTTCGCGCCCTCTTTGACCGTAAGCGTTTTCGTCAACTTAGCGGAAAATTTATTGACCGGAATCTTTGCTGCCGGGGATTTAGTGCCCCAGGCAAAATTGATATCACTTACCGTCTTCTTGACGGCGGTTCCTTTGAAGTTAAGTTTCGGATAATACATTACGCTCCATTTACCACTGCTCGCCTCAGCAGTCGTCCCTGAAAATCCTCCGCTTGAAAATAACACCAATCCTAAGGTAACTACGCCAACCATTAACCACTTTGTTTTGATAATTAACTCACTCCTAGTCCAATTTTATCGATATACTGTTAATAATATCGTATATATACATAAATTGTTAAGAAAAATGAGTAATTTTAGCATAAATAGGGTACTAACCACCTAGGTTGAATCACTCATAGACATTTTTAGAGGTGATTCGACACACTTCTCAAAAGGAAAATACTAGGTTACGCTTCAATCCATGATACTATTTAGATATGAATCTTCTAGAACAACTCAGGAGGAATATGTTAATGAAAAAATGCATTCCCATGCTCTTTATCCTTCTATTCTTTTCGACGGACTGGTCACATGCCTATGGTTCCGAAATGAATTCGAAGCCGAATGATAATCAGAACCAAGTGTCTTCTTCCACCACAAGCTATCAAACCGAGCAACTAATCATTAAGTTCGATAGGGAGACTACCTATAACGTTAAAGAATCCATATTACAGAGCATTCAAGCAAAAGAACTCCAAACCATCCAAAACGGAAACTTCACCCTCATTTCCCTCCATGAAGGAATGGATAGGCAAGAGGCCATCACCTCTCTTAAAAAGTGGGATGAGGTAGAGGCGGTAGAGCCCAACTATAAAGTGAGGACGAGTTATATTCCTACAGATTCGGGTTACTCCAAACAATGGTACGCAAAGAAAATCAATATGGATACAGCTTGGGACCTAACCAAAGGATCGCCAGACATTAAAGTGGCCGTCATTGATGCTGGCATCCAAGCCACTCATCCCGAACTGAAAGACCACATCATCAATCCATTCAATGCTGTTACCGGGAGCAATAAAACGCTACCTTCGAATGACCACGGTACCCATGTTGCCGGCATTATCGGTGCTTCCCTAAATGGAAAAGGAATCGCCGGGATCGCTCCGAACGTCAAGATCATTCCAGTCAACGTATTCAGTGAAAATGAGGCGGATATCTTCACAATTGTCGATGGGATCGATTATGCCGTTAAATCGGGGGCCGATATCATCAATCTAAGCCTGACAATGGAAGATTATACAGAGGTATTGGATTACTCCATACAAAGTGCGTGGAAGAAAGGGATCCTCATCGTGGCTGCAGCCGGAAATGAGGATACAAAGACTGAACAATATCCGGCCGCGTTAGAGCATGTATTAGGCGTCAGCGCCACAACAAAACAAGATAAGAAAGCTGATTTCTCCAACTATGGTGCATCTATCGATTTAGCTGCACCTGGTCTGGATATCTACTCCACCGTTCCTTGGAATTCCTATGATGTCATGAGTGGGACTTCCATGGCTGCTCCAGTAGTCAGCGGCGTGTCCGCATTGGTTTTATCGAAGAACCCATTCCTTACTCCAGCAGAAGTGGCGGATATCTTACAAACATCCAGTAAGGACCTTGGAGTAATGGGCCGAGATGATTTCTATGGATATGGCCGTGTCGATGCCTATAACGCATTGACCCATACTCCAGGACCCTTATCAAAGCTGACGACATCAAGCCAGACACTGATCGAAGACGGAACGAATTCCCTTTCCCTTTCGTTCAAGGCAAAAAAGGGAACGAGTATATCCGTTTTCATTCATGATGCCAACAATAAACCCATCCGGAAACTTGTGACGAATAAAAAGTCGAACGGGCAGGTCTTTTCAACGAAGTGGGACGGGAAATTGGATAATGGCTCCTATGCTCCTTCCGGGAAAGTGAAAGTCACTGTGAAGATTTCCAGCAAGAAACATAGTGTTTCCAAGAGCACGTATGTCACGGTAAAAGATGAGGTAACGCCTGAGCTTACTTTCAATCAGAAATCAATTAGTTATTCCCCACTCGGAGGCGATCAATTGGAAATTCCTTTTCATCTGAACAAAGTTGCTGTATTAACATCAACTCTAGTGGATAACACCGGTTTGAAAATAGATACCCTATCAAAATCTAAGACTTTCAAAGGTGGGAAGAACACACTTTTCTGGGATGGAAAAACCAATAGCAATAAACAGGCGAAGGATGGGGTTTATTCGCTCCAAGCCTCACTACTTGATATGGATAAACATACAGGAAAGAAGAAGATACTTAAGGTAGTCGTTGATACTAAAGCCCCTAAAGCAACCATGAAAAATTCAAGCACAGTTTTTAAAATGACGGGGGCTTCTACAATCACCACAACCATCACAAAGAATGAATCGGTTGCTTCTACTATTTCCATTATCAATTCAAAAGGTGACACCATAAAAAAACTAGAATCGTTGCGAAATCATCAAAAAGGAAATCATATAATTACCTGGGATGGAAGGATATCCAATAATGTCTATACAAAAGAAGGAACCTATCAGTTTAAAGGAAAGTTAACCGACACCGCCGGAAATACCCGCATATTAACAAGCACCCCTTTTAAAGTAGTCGACAAAAGAATAGGAAAGTGAGTGAGATGCATTTACCATGGTGAAAAAACACTCACAATATAGGAGAAAACAACTGAAATTACACAACTACTTTACAACAAAATAAGTCAGTTAATTTATACCATTTTATCCATGTAACATAAATGTAATATATTTTTTTCCATTTAGTTTGTTAGAATAGGGAAAAAGACATGTTAGAGGTGGAATACGTGAAAAAGAGTATCGTTGCAATTTCGACATTAGCCGTCCTATCTTCGACTTTTGTTTCTCCAGCCCTTGCCAACTCGTATACAGTAAAAAGCGGTGATACCTTAAGCAAAATCGCCCAAAAACACAAGACGACCGTAAAAGAGTTAAAACTACTTAATAACTTACAATCAGACATGTTAAAGATCAATCAAAAGATTATTACGTCTAAATCTCAAACAACAACTAAAATAAAAGCTACAACAGCGTCAGTTTCCGTAGAAAAAACAAAAAACTCCACTTATACCATCGTACCTGGAGATACGTTAACAAAAATCGCCAACAAACATAATCTTACACTCGCTGAATTAAAAAAACTAAACAACCTGAAATCCGACATGATATATGCCGGTAATAAACTGATTGTTTCAAGCTCTAAAACAACCACGACCATTGATTTACCGAGCAGTGCCAAGCCAGCGAATGTCTCAACACCTAAAGTCAATCTCACTTCGAATACATATATCGTTGTAAAGGGCGACACCCTATCAAAAATCGCTAGACAGGCAAACATATCAGTAGCTGACCTTAAATCATACAATTCCTTAACCTCCGACATTATAAGAATCGGTCAGAAATTATCCCTGGTTAAATCGGCAACTCCAGCTTCTGCAGTAGAAACTCCTGAAAAAGTAACAGACTCAGGTAATAAAGTGGATACACTCATTTCTGAAGCAAAAAAGTTAATCGGCACCCCTTATTCCTGGGCAGGAGCCTCCCCTTCAGGATTTGACTGCAGTGGATTCATTTACTACACGTTTAAAAAAGCAGGCTATGAAGTATCCAGACTTTCTTCTTCCACCTATTATGATATGGGCAAGAAAGTGTCTTCGCCAAAATCAGGTGATCTCGTTTTCTTTGCTACTGGATCAAGTAAATCCGTCGTCAGTCATATGGGCATCTATTTAGGAAATGGACAATTCATTCATGCTTCTTCAAGCAATGGAATAGAGATTAACAACGTTTCAAACTCCTATTACAAAAGCAAACTTATAGGCTACAGAAGTCTATAATTCTTTTTACCAGACTATATTTCTATAAGTCTGGTATTTTTTATGTAAAAATTATAATTTTATTTTAGTTATTTATGTTAATATAGTCATTATTAACTAGATACTAACTAGAAAAGGTGGCACAATATGTCCAGATTTCGTCTTTTATTACTTTCACTCATCGTCCTCTGTGGAACTTTCCTATTCTCGAATTCTACTTTTGCCAAGTCAATTGTTAATCCTAACCAAACCTATTCCACTACCACAATGTTAAAAGATATAAAAAAACTAGAACAGACCTATCCAGGACTAGTCAAAAAAGAAGTCATTGGGAAATCCGAATACGGTCGTAATATCTACGCTGTCTCACTTGGAAAAGGAGAATCCAAAGTCTTCATTAATGGATCTCACCATGCACGTGAATGGATCACGACCAATCTCAATATGGATATGTTAGATACATATGCCGCTGCATATAAAAGCAACTCCAACATAAACGGCTACAATGTTAAAAAGCTTCTCAATAATACGACCATTTGGTTTGTGCCAATGGTCAACCCGGATGGGGTCACCTTACAACAATACGGTCTAAAATATTTTCCTACAAAAGACCATGCCAAAATCATTAAAATGAATGGTGGCAGCAAGAATTTCAAGCGCTGGAAAGCCAATGCCAAAGGCGTGGATTTAAACCGACAATATAGTCCTAATTGGAAATACCTTGGTGGTCCTAAGGTTCCCTATTATAAAAATTACAACGGATCAAAAGTGGCGGTCGCATCCGAAACGAAAGCTCTACTATCATTTGTAGATAAAATCGACCCAGAAATGGCCATTTCATACCATTCGAGTGGACAAATCATCTTCTGGAAGTATCAGCAAACCGGAAGCCGTTATGCCCAAGATGCCAAATATGCAAGTAAACTGAGCAAAATAACTGGCTATAGCTTGGTTAAATCGAAATCATTCGGTGGAGGTTTCAGCGACTGGTTCTCCAATGTAGAAAAAAAACCAGCCTTCACTATTGAAGTGTCGCCAGCAGTTGGTGAAACCCATGTACCCCTTAGGAATTACGCTAGAATCTGGAGTCAAAATGCAAGCATCGGCCTATATACAGCACAAGAAGGATTCAAGCTTTACGATACCCGCAATACTGCAGCTAGTGATAAAGTGACCACGCAAATCAAAACATATAATAAGACAGCAGCAAAATTAAAAAACCATTACTCTACCGACATTAAAAGCCAAAGTAAATTGAAAGTGACCAGCGCACATCTGTCCCTATATAACAAAACGAATAAAGAAATTAAAAAACAGGAAAAGGCAATCGCCAAGCTTCCCGCTAAATATCGTACAAAGCCAAATGCAGCATTAAAAACGACTAAATCATATCGCGATAACTCTCTGGCCTTTATGAATGCTATTCATGCTGGAGACGATCTTATTCAAACAAATAAGAAGTTAGCGGATCACTTAACAGCAGGAAAACTAAATAGTACAACATTTACTACCTATGATAAATTGGTCAAGCAGACCAGCACTACCGAAAATAAAATCAAAAAAATGTTCAGTAAGAGTGTTCAAAAATTGGCCACACTCAAATATGTCACTCCTGCTAAAACCAACAAGAAAAATGCAGACTACGATATAGCAAGATATGAATTATTATTGGATATGGAAGAACAAGTGGATAATGAACAATACGATGATGTGAAAAAAAATATTACTAAATATAAAAAATTAAAATCTACTAACTCCTACAAAAAACTAGAAACTATGTTCAAAAATAGGCTAAGAGCAATTGAAGATGAGCTTCTTCTGCTAGAACCAGATGTCCCGACAGTACCTGAACAGCCTGTGCCAATTGAAGACCCGGAAGTTCCGGACCCAGATTCTGAAGTTCCAAAAGACGGCTCAGACGCTTAATAAGAATAACCACCAATCCCAGTGAGCGAAGGAATCTTTGTCATTTAGATTCCCTCGCTTTTCCCATTTAAAAAAGGTAAATATGTACTGCATGTACAAAAAGAAACTATTCTTTTTTTAGTAAAAAAAAGGTATATTAGACATACCATCTAGGTATTTTTTCACACTTTTCTATTTAAGTGGAATGGCTCGAGGAGGAACACAAATGAGATCAGAACGTAAAAAAAAGAAAAGAAAACGTAAATCGTTAAAAGTATTGGGATTCATCCTTCTTATCCTTTTCATTGGTGGAGGAGCTTATGCAACATCTATATACCAGTCCCTATTAGGAACCATAAACACTATGCAGGGTACTGAGCATAAAACAGATAAACGCGTCGAAGATATAATGTTTAAAAACAAGGACCCCTTTTCATTACTGATACTAGGAGTAGATGAAAGAAAGAACGATAGTGGTCGTTCAGATACGATGATTGTCATGACAGTAAATCCTAAAAAAGAATCAATTCAATTGTTAAGCATCCCCCGAGATACGCGTACAGAAATTATCGGGAGAGGTACAACGGAGAAAATGAACCATGCTTATGCCTACGGTGGCGTTACTATGTCGATCAACACAGTCGAAGCCTATTTAGATATACCAATAGATTATTACGTAAAGATGAATATGAAGGGCTTCCAGGACATTGTTAATGCTGTTGGCGGCATCACAGTCAATAATGATATGAACCTCAACTATAAAAATTACAGCTTTGCAAAAGGAACAATTGATTTAGATGGTAAAGAAGCTTTGATATATTCCCGCATTCGAAAAGAAGATCCTCGCGGTGATTTCGGTCGACAAATGAGACAGCGACAAGTGATACAAGCGGTCATTAAAGAAGGCGCAAGCTTGTCCACTTTGACCAATTATGATGATATCCTTAAAGCCATCGGAAAAAATGTAGAAACTAATTTAACGTTCAATGAAATGTTAAGCATTCAGAAAAACTACAAATCTTCCCTCAATAATATTGAACAATTTACACTTGCAGGAGAGAACCAACGAGTTGATGGACTTTGGTATAACATTGTATCCGATGAAACAAAAACCGAAGCACAAAATCGTTTGAAGATGCATCTTGGCATATAAGAAAATGAGGGAGCCACTCCCTCATTTTCCAAATCAATCACCTCAGGTAAGGCTTCCCCTAATTTAATCAAACGTTTGATTAAATCATTAAACCTTCAACCATTCTTAATTTGGATTCTATGGAATAGTACTGCCTAATCATCGACATTCTATAGGCATCCCTCTAATCCAAAGAAACTTTAACTTTAATGTGGTGTCAGTTCTTACTAAACTACCTAGTAACCTTCAAATGGCTAATGAACCCTCTCATACAAAGCAATCGGAATCATTAATTGTAAGCGAACACATTCATGATACAGCATGACTACTCAGTATTTTGTCAGATAGATATTTTACCTAATAGAAAAAGATAGGTATAATATTAATGATTGAATTATTTGAAGCTTTTTACATAGTTGCCATAACAACGAATTATCATTGGAGGGAACAAAACATAAATGGATAATCATGACGAAACAAATGATCTTTTAAAGAAGTTGCAGGAGAATCCTCCTAAAATCATTGGTGGTTATAAGAAGCAAGGATGGGCGGTAAAAACTCTCGAGAAAACGAGTAACCCGGATGTGGAAAAGGAAGAAGATAACCTTATTACCGCTAAAGCCGTACTTATGGCTAATGATGAAACCTACTACCCTGCCTTCTTGACTTTGGACATGGAGAAACATGGACAAATTAAAGGTGTGTATCTTATTTCTGAAACGGAAGAAGAATTCACTTTGATCCCTTTTGAATTAGCCCTACCACATACCGGTAAGGGAGAAAACGAGCTATTACCCTTGAACTATCGAACCCTTGTGAAAATTGAAGGCGATCAAGTACAAAAAAACTGGCCGGAATTTTCTTGATTCCCCCAAAAAACTTGAAACCTAAAAAACCTAAATATTCTTAATCTCATAACTGTTTAACTTTTATGGGACCATAAAAGCCCTCATCGCTTATGAGGGCTTTTCAGGATCTTTATACAGAACTAGGCGGATATACTTTCCACCGTGATAAATCAGGATTTTTCTTTTTCACGAGTTCTCCTGGAAAAATAAACGTCCAGGGCTTACTTGTATTTGATTTCACTTCAAAGTTATCAAGGGAAAAACCACCTTGGCAAACTTGATCTCCATCCGCATCCTCTACAATCAATGGCAGTTTTTCAATCTTAATTTGCTTTTCACTACCATTCCGAATTAAAACCGTGACGGCTAATTGATCATTCTCCTTGAACGTAGCTGCTAGTCCCATGAAGTTCACTTCGCCTTGGTTAAGCTTGGGTAACCCGGCAACAAGTTGTTGCAGATTCTTCTGTTGAGCATCCGAAAGCTGCTCTCTCCATGTTGGTGCCAAATCCAATGCATGTTCTTGAGGCGCCTGATTTTTCAGTTCAAAAGCTATCTTCCAGCCATTGTCCGGAATCTCGGCTAAGGTATCTTCTTCTTCAAATAAGAAGCTCCATGGCATACAAGAAACAGCAGGGATTTCGCCCATTTCCGATAAATCAAATGACTTCTTCGCCAAAGCTTGCCCGTTTTCATCCAATAATAATAAATCCACTACTTCAAAGCGGACCGCTTTATCTAATGTATTACGGATGAAGGCCATAATAACTACTTCCTCTTCAAACCTTGATAATTTAACTCCTGAAATGGAAATTTGATTTGGTTTTAATGACGGCAATTGTTGATGGTGGAACTGGTAAACATACTTTTCTTGCTTGGAAAAATCAGAGTCATCATGAAAAACCAAGGTAGTATAGATCGCATCTTCTGCATTTGAGACAGACTCTTCCGCTGTTGCTGTTTCGATTTTGACTTTTTCTTTTGCCTTTCCACTTTTACTAAACAGACCCATTATTCTTCCCCCTTTTCATCAAGTTCTTCTTGATCCCTTTGGCTTTTTACATACTCCATAAAGTGGACACTGATGCCTGACTCGATTTGACCTATAAGTTGTTCGAATTGAACAAGCGCTTCTTTTTCGAATAACATATAAGGGTCTTGTTGACCATACCCGCTTAACCCTATGCCTTCCTTCACTCTATTCATTTCGTCTAAATGACTCATCCAGTTCGTATCAATTTGTTTCAACATAAAGGCACGTAACCGGCTTCCCCACTCAGCATCCTCTTGTAAAGTCAACAACATAGGTTCCATTTCATTGAATGCAGTAAGTGCCTTTGCTTCCACTTCAGAACGGTTAAGACCTTGCAAATCGTCCTCTTTCCAATCCAACGATAAGTAGACAAGGGACAGCTCTTCAATAAAAGCCTTCGAATTCGGCTCTTCCATATATTCAGGATAATACTTCGCCACGAGCTTACGGATGTAATTCTCAATATATTCAAGGAGAATTGTAAACATTTGATCCGTTTCCATATCCAGAATCCGATCTCTCATCGAATAGATAATTTTACTTTGCTCATTTAAAGCGTGTTCCAATTTCAGCAAATGATTACGGCTAGACTGATGTGTTTGCTCAATCGTTTCCTGAACCATTTTCACGAATTTTTCCGGAGCAGGACTTACGACCAAACCGGTTTCATCTGTTTTAACTTTCTTTACGTACCGTTCAATTTCTTCTTCCTCATAGTAGACAAACAAATCGTCCTCTAAAGAAATGATAAATTGTGTAGAGCCCGGGTCACCTTGCCGACCCGAACGACCACGTAGCTGCATATCGATACGATTGCTTTCATGTCGCTCCGTACCGATAATATGAAGACCGCCCAATTCCTTAACATCTTCATCCAGCAAAATGTCCGTACCTCTTCCAGCCATGTTCGTTGCTAACATTACTTGACCCTTTTGTCCGGCCTTGGCGATAATTTCCGCTTCGCCTTTTTCCGTTTTCGCATTGAGGATCTGATGTTGGATTGTTTCTTTCTTCAAATGAATGGACAACGTTTCCGATTGCTCAATGGAAGTCGTTCCAATCAAAATTGGCCTTCCTTCATTATGGATACGTGTTACTTCTGAAACGATTTTTTTGATTTTACTTAATTCATCTTTAAAGATTAAATCTGGTTTATCCTGTCGTTGAATGGGCTTATTCGTTGGAATTTCAATAACAGGCAGCTGATAGGTTTCCCAAAACTCCTTTTTCGAAGGCATGGCACTTCCCGTCATCCCTGAAAGTGAATGATATAAACGGAAATAATTTTGGATGGTAATTGTAGCCTGGGTTTCATTCTCTTCAGAAATCTCCAAGCCTTCCTTTGCTTCAATGGCCTGATGGAGACCTTCACTAAAACTTCGGCCCTCCATCACCCTGCCAGTAAATTTATCTATCAAGGATATCTGTCCATCCTTGACGATATAATCGACATCCAATTTCATAATGGCATGTGCTTTAAGCGCTTGCGTCACATTATGCAGTAGCTCTTGATGCTCTATATCATATAAGTTATCTACTCCGAACGCCTTTTCAATCTTGGATGCGCCTTGATCTGTTAAAAAGGTAGCCCTTGATTCGTTAGCAACCTCAAAATCCTCATCCTCTTTAAACGACTTCATAATCTGAGCAGTAATATGAAACAGCTCAGTTCCATCGCTTGATTTGCCTGCAATGATTAACGGGGTCCTTGCTTCATCAATCAAGATGCTGTCAATCTCATCGACAATGGCAAATCGATGTCCTTTTTGCACTTTCTCTTCTTTTCGAAAGACCATATTATCCCGAAGGTAATCGAAACCGAATTCCGTACCTGTCCCATAGGTAATGTCTGCAGCATAGGCTTCCTGCTTTGCAGAAGGAGCCATTTGTGAAATATTCAAGCCGACTGTCAGACCCAAAAATTCATGCACCTGCCCCATCAAATCCTTATCCCGGCTGGCGAGATACTCATTTGCCGTGATAATATGGACGCCTTTACCTTCCAATGCATGTAAATAACTCGGCAAGGTTGCAACAAGAGTTTTCCCTTCACCCGTATTCATTTGAGCGATTGCACCCTCATTCAAGACAAACCCACCTACGAGCTGAACATCATAGTGCCGTAGACCCAATACACGTTTCGATGCTTCCCGCACTACGGCAAAAGCCTCAGCTTGAATATCCATTAACGTTTTTCCAGAAGCTAGCAAACTTCTAAACGTATCTTTCATACCTCTTAATTCATGATCCGAATATTTTTCAAACTTTCCCTCTAGTTGGTTCACATTATCTACAAGCTTATAAATTCGCTTTAAGTCTTTAGAACTCTCATTAAATATCTTTTTCATACCAGTTAACATAGGGTTTTCTCTCCTATAAAATCAATTGAATGCACTATAGAAATTATATCATATATAGTTATAAACTGGAGTGTTAGCAATAATTACCTATATGAAGTAATTAATAGAATTAAAGGTTTAATGCTCACTTTTTTATGCATAATTTGACTTTTGTAACAGAAATGTAATGTAAAATGTCGTTTATTGTAACAAGACTATATTACTATGTAAGAACCAATATTTGTTTCAGGAGGAAAATTCATTGAAAAAGTTATTTAGTAGTCTAGTTGTCGCTGCCGTCTTATTGCTTTCACCTCTACAGCATCAAGCATCTGCTAATATTGGTGATCAAACGTTAGAACCGAAAATGAAACATTCCGACGTACGCCAACTTCAAAAACTTCTGAAGTTTAAAGGTTACTATAAACCATCAGGCTCCTACTCAAATAATTATAATGAATCTACTACAAAGGCAGTAAAGGCTTTTCAAAAAGACCACAAGTTAAAGAAAAATGGGATATCCAACCGATCGACCTTTAATGCCTTGGGCGTATACAACATAGATAATGACAAATTAATAGAAAAAGCTAAGAAATATATGGGTGTACCATATAGATGGGGCGGAACTTCTCCCAAAGGTTTCGATTGTTCTGGGTTCATCTACTATGTCTTTGAAAAGTCACAAGATGTCGTCTTGCCACGTACAGCTGCAGATTTGTATTCTAAAGTTGGTTTGAAAACATCAGAACCCGAACCAGGGGATCTTGTATTCTTTAAAAATGGCAAACGTGTTTCACATGTTGGAATATACATAGGTGATAATCAATTCATCCATTCTGCCACTTCTAGAGGAGTTAGCATCTCAAGCATGGACAACTCCTACTGGAAGCCGAAATATATCGGGTCAAAAACCCTATAAAAAAAGAAGGTTCACTGAAATGAATTTCAGTGAACCTTCTTTTTTCAGTACACTCTTTTTCATTTCTGCACTATAAGTGATTTCCGACTATCTTCATATATTAGAACTCTGTAAACTAACATTTCATACGATTTCGTAAAAATACTTATTGTTTTTTTAGAATTGTTATTCAGGTTTTAAAGATAAGTATCTTAATTATTAAATCACTCAAAAAGTGAATGAATAACCATTCATATGCATTGTTCATAAAGAAATTTAAATTAAAATCCTACTTTAGTATCTTTTGTTTGTCCAAATAATTACTATTTTATGAAACTTTAATCCTAAAAATATCTAATTCCGAATAATATTTTGTCAAAAATAAGAAGGAATTAGAATAAATGGTCAGAATATACTTATAAAAGTTTGATTGGACGGCTCCCAGTCATCCTTTAAAAAATAAGAGTTTATAGGGGGTTATGTATGAAAGAATCAGGATTTCAGTTTGGCGGCTCCCAAAATAGGACGGGATGGATCATCGCTATCGTCGCTGTCTTATTAATCCCATTTATCTACGCAGCACTTATACTTACTGCAAAATGGGGGCCCTACGACAATTTATCCAGACTACCTGTCGCTGTCGTCAATAAGGATATAGGGGGCACTTCAGGTGGGAAACCGATTAATGTCGGCAATGATTTAGTAGCTGAGTTGCGGTCTGGCGATACCCTTGGCTGGGACTTCGTTGATGAAAAGACCGCTAAAAAAGGGTTAGATAATACCGATTACTACATGGTCATTGAAATTCCGGAAAACTTCTCACAGAATGTAACAACAGTCTTGGATACAAATCCGGTAAAACCTGAATTGATCTATACACAAAATGAAGGGCTACACTTTATGGCTGCTCAAGTAACCAAAAGTGCTACAGAACGTATTCGTGAAAGCTTGGCGGATAAGGTGACAGCCACTTATACGACAAGCTTGCTCAATCAACTGGGCGATATTGAAAACGGTTTCAAAGATGGGGCAGATGGTTCTCAAAAAATCAATGATGGAGCCGGAGAACTGAAAAATGGTACCGCTCAAATCCTTGACTCCCTGAAACAAAAGGCACCAGACATCGCAAGGCTTGCGAGTGGGGCAGCAGAATTAAAAGCTGGAACAAGCGTGATGTATAGCTCTCTTGCTGGTAAACAGGGAGACATCGGCAAGTTAGCGGATGGTGCTAAACAAGTAGACAATGGCGCTCAGACCTTAAATGGCGGAGCTAGAAAATTAGATGCTGGTGCCAATGAGTTAAACGCTGGTGCAGGCAAGCTTAATAATGGAGCGCAAGCACTGAATAGTGGTGCGAACCAAGTCAATAACGGGGCCCGAAAACTCAATGGCGGTATTAGTCAGGTTAACGATGGAGCTCAAAAGTTGAACACTGGTGCCACTTCTCTGAATGCCGGGGCTCAGCAATTAAACGGTGGGGTTAATCAAGTCAATGATGGAGCTCAAAAACTGAATGCGGGTGCCAGTTCTTTACAAGCAGGTGCTGCTTCTCTGAAGGGTGGCGCTAGTCAAGTCAATGATGGAGCCCAAAAATTGAATAGTGGAACAAAAGAATTAGTGAATGGAGCCACTTCATTACAAGGTGGCGCGAAGCAAGTATTAGATGGTTTAACAAGTGCGGAAGCAGGAAGTAATACATTAAAGGCAGGCATTTCGACTCTAGCTGAAGGTAGCAAAGGAGTTTCTACAGGTGCTTCGGACGTAAACTCTGCAGTAAAACAATTAGCCCCAGGCGCTAATACTGTTGCAGCCGGCTTAGCCCAACTTGCCGAGCAAGTACCTGGACTTAAGGCAAGTCCAGATTTCCAAAAGCTATTAGTAGGAAGTCAACAGGTTGCTGGCGGTCTCGGGCTATTAGCGGAAAAAACTCCTGGTTTAGTAGCGGGAGCTGATCAGATATCAGGAGGATTAGCCAACGCATCAACCGGGGCTAACACTCTAGAAGCTGGGCTAAATACTTTAGTAGCAGGACAAAAGCAAGTATACGGAGGAACGCAAACTCTTGCTAAAGGTGCAGGGGATCTCTCCACTGGAGCTAGCCAACTTGCAACAGGAACAGGCTCATTAGCGGCAGGTACCACAACTCTTGCAGCTGGAACAGCCTCTTTGGCTTCTGGTAGTAAGGACCTCGTAGCTGGCACTGGCACGCTCGCTAAAGGCAGTAAAGATCTTGCAGCCGGAACGGGAACTCTTGCTAACGGCACTAAAGACCTTGTGACTGGAACCGGAACACTTGCAAAAGGAAGTAAAGACCTTGCAGCTGGAACCGGAACTCTCGCTAAAGGCAGTAAGGATCTTGTAGCCGGGGCTGGCACGCTTGCTAACGGTACAAAGACCCTTGCTTCTGGAACAAGTACTCTAGCGGAAGGTGCTGGTAAGCTTGCCGCTGGAACGGGCACGCTTGCCGCAGGTAACCAAACCGTGAAAGCGGGATGGAACGACCTTACAATTGGTGCAAACAAACTGGATAACGGAATGACGCAAGTGAGTGACGGCACGAAAACCGTGAAAACAGGTTGGGGCACTTTATCCGATGGTGTCCAACAAGTAGACGGTGGTGTCGGACAAATCAAAGATGGCAGTAAGACATTGACAACCGGCTTATCTGGCGGTGCTGATAAATTAAGTGCCATTAACACGGATGAAAAGAACATTGCCATGTTTGCGGCACCAGTGGAATTGAGTGGAAAATCCATCAATACATTCCCTGGATACCGTTATGCGAATGCTCCATATATCCTTTCGTTAGCATTATTCGTAGGAGTTTTGGTCATGGCTTGTCTCTTCAACTTACAATTGCCAACGGTGACAGAGGGCTCCGCATTTAGATGGTACGCGATCCAATTCAGAAACATGGCAGTGCTTGCGATAGCCCAGGCGCTCATTGCATCTGTTTTCGCTTCCTTCTATTTAAAATCAACCTTTACAAACGGGATCATGTTAATCCTATTCTCGGTATTCATCAGCTTAACCTTCTTGGCCATCGTGTTCTTCCTAGTGGCTTTAGCTGGAAATATCGGGCGTTTCATCGCTTTTGCATTCTTAGTTTTACAGCTATCCACAACAGGTTCAAGCTTACCGGTTCATATGCTTCCAGAAGGATTGCAAACATTAAGTAATTTCTTACCACTTACGTACTCGATTAACGGCTTTAAATCAGTCATCACTCTTAATAACTATGATTTATTCTGGTCAAGCGTCAGCGTTCTTGCCATATTCCTTGTCTTGTTCGCTGCCCTTTCCCTGGCTGTTATTTGGTTCAAGTCCGGTAGAAATTCAGAACGTGCAGATGTTGCAGCATAAAAGATTTTACCTTCCTGATATTCAGGAAGGTTTTTTTTATGGATCTCTACTAATAATAGAAAGACATACATCAAATGGAGGATTCCACATGACTAATAAAATCAGAAGCATTCAACTATTCATACGCCCGTATGGTCTAGCATTAGTATCCCTCCTCCTCATTTTCCTGGCCTACCCGATTCATGGACAAGCTCAAAAGCCTCCCAAAAATGTAATCCTGCTCATTGGCGATGGCATGGGTGTAGGGGCCATCGAAGTTGCCCGCCAATTCGAATATGGTAAATCCGGGGTGCTTCATATGGAAAAGTTAGAACATGTCGCCCTGATGCGCACCTATTCCGCTAATAATTATGTGACCGATTCAGCGGCCGGAGGGTCAGCCATCGCCACTGGCATCAAGACCAATAACGAATCGATCGGGGTTGACTCGACTGGAGTAGAGATCGACAGCGTTCTTGATGCCTTTCAAGCACACGGAAAAAAAGTCGGGCTCATTTCCACTAATATGGTCGTCGATGCCACCCCCGCCGCTTTCGGAGCCAGCGTAAAAAATCGCTGGACAGGTGGTTCCCAGATTGCCCGGCAGCTCTTTGATCACCGGATTGACGTCATTCTTGGCGGTGGTGCTTCCTATTTCGAGGAGGAAAGGCAAAATGGCGTCGACCTGGTTTCCAAATTTAAAGAAGCCGGTTATGCGTTTACGGCAAATAAGGAAGAACTTGCTTCCGTTCAACACCCTAAAAAACTGCTAGGGCTATTCCACCCCACCTATATGAATTTCAAGCTGGATAGAGAAGTGGTCCACTCACAGGAGCCCACACTCTCCGAAATGACGGCAAAAGCACTTGATGTCTTATCTCAAAGTGACAACGGGTTCTTTTTAATGGCGGAAGGGGCACGCATCGATTCAATGGAACATGCCGCAGACTATACGGGGATTTGGAGGGAAACGATTGAGTTAGACCAGACGGTAAAGAAGGCTGTGGAATGGGCAAAGCAAAGGAAGGATACCTTGATTGTCGTGTTGGCTGACCATGAAACGATGGGAATCTCCGCATCGGAGACGATGGACATTGCTGCATTGAAAAAAATCAAAGTATCTACTCAGTATATGGCCAAGCAGCTTACCTTTGATAAAGACAATAAAATCGAACCAAACAGCGTCATTTCCGTATTCAAGAACTATGCCCACATCTCTCTTACACCTGAAGAAGCTCAACAATTCATCAATCACGTAAGAAGCAATAGAACGCTTGTCTACCCGCAGCACAGCATCGATTGGGAAATCGGCAGTACCATCGCCAAGCATTATAAAGCTGGAGTAGCGGACCGAAGTATACGTGCAGCCAGTTCGACAGGAGGGCACACCGCCAATATGGTACCTGTCTTTGCAACCGGACCTGGAAGTGAGGCATTCGACGGCGTACTCGACAATACGGACATCTCACAAATCATTGCAAAAGCGGCCGGCGTTCCCTTTACCCCAGGCCAACAACTATTACAAAACTAGGGTTGACACATAGTCAGCCCTAGTTTTTTATATTTCATGCTTTAGCCAAAAAGGATCAAACATGTATTATAATGATTCATATATCAAGTTTACATAGAAAGGAAAAGACCATTTTGGAATTGAATATCACGTTATTTAGGATGATTAATGATTTAGGAAAAGAGCACGTTTATCTAAATCCAGTGTTTGTTTTTCTTGCTGACTATTCATTGTATTTCTTAGCTTTGGCTGTTGTCGTTTTCTTTTTTACACGTAATGGTAGGAATAGATTGATGGTTGTATGTGCAGGCCTTACATTTATTTTGGCAGAGGTAGTGGGGAAACTAGTGAGCAACCTCCATACCAATTATCAACCATTTTCCGTTTTGGACGATGTGAATAAATTGATAGAGAAAGATATCAATAATTCTTTTCCTAGCGATCACACCATCCTCTTCTTTTCCTTTTGCATGACCTTCTGGTTATTCAGCAAAAGCCGATATCGTTTTTTATGGTTGATTGTAGCAGTACTTGTGGGAATATCGCGTGTAGGGGTAGGCGTTCATTATCCCGCTGATGTTCTTGTCGGCGCATTGATTAGCATGGCCGTATCATTTATTGTTTACAAAGTCTTCCCAAAATCAAAGAACATTCAGCGTCTTTTGAATAAGCAAGAGAATGTAGAAAAAACTAAATCGGCAGATTTATAAACACATAAGAACCGCTAGTTGAATTCAACTAGCAGTTTTTTGTTTACTACTCATGAAAGACATCTTCTTTAGGAATTTAATCATAGCTGGTTTGTTAGTCTATTTTGAGACAAGGTAGATTTTTTCGGTATATAAGATATATTCATTATATTTGTTATTGATCCGGATAAAATTTTCTGCGGTATTTATCGCTAGATTCTTTGAAAGATCTTGTTTGTTTTTCTTACTTAATACATTGTAAGTAATATCGTATTGAGAACCTGGTCCTGCATTCTTCCAGGTGGTAAATTGAACAGGTCGGCCAACTTTTTGAAATGTATTATTCTTGAATGTCGGGTTTTTCGCACCACTGGCTAAAATCCCTCGTGTTCCAGGCTCGCCGTTTTCCACATTTTTTATTGTATTGTTAATGATTTGTGCATCAGACCAATTCATAACCCGAATCGCATCGCTACGTGTTTTCTCTATGTTATTTTTTTGGATAACTACTTTATCATGATATTTTGCGCCGGAATACTTATGAGTCCCTATCGCACGATCAAGATTTTTGAACGTATTATTTTCGATGGTAATATGTTTGTTGGCTGTTTTATCAAACTTACTCCAAGTTTGGCTCCACCCAAGCGTGGTTCTGTCTGGTGTATCAATATTAATCGCTTCTTTATTTACATTTTTGGATACTTTCGAATCTATAAACGTATTCTTACGGATCATGACATGATCCGAGGCATCCATTTCAATAAAATGGCCGGAGAACATATTCTTAAAATGGATATTCTCCACCTTGATGTTTTTATTATGACCCATGATGATGGCGATGCTGTCTTCTATATACTTTAAATCGACAGTAACATTACCTTCGCCGATGAAGGATATATTCTTCTCTCCATTATATTTTCCATACACACCCTTCTTAGAGGACTTGGATGGCCTTATAAGTTGGAACATGGATTTGGCTGCAACGAACTGGTTCGTTCCCGTTTTCTTTCCTTTAACCAGCTTTACGCCATCCTTCATCTTGATTGTTACGTTCGAAGGAACATAGAGTGTATTACTGATTGTATACGTACCTTTTTTCAGGACAAGCGTACCGCCACCTTTTTTCTCTAACTCTTCAAGGTATGAACGCAATAAATAATAATGCTTCGTATACGAGTTATATGTAGAAAAATTCATCATATTATTCTTATAGGTTTTGCTTGTTGGCGATATGGTATAAGTTGGTTTTGCCGCTGCCTCTGCTGAATATGTAGGCAATAACACGCTAACCAATAACATAGCGGCTATCCATAAAAATCCAATCCTCTTTCTCATGTAGCAAACTCTCCTTTTTCCTGTTTAATTCTCCATATTAATAAAGTCATTTTTTAACATACTTCCCTATAATATCATTCATTCGTTTGTTATGAGTAGATTCAGCTATAAAAACCCCATTATTTTCTAAAATTTATTCAAAAAAACGCCATCTCTCAATGAAATGGCGTCTCGAATCGTTATTTTTTTATATAGGTTTTGGATACATACCCGCTTTTAGTACCGTACTTCACTTTGTACCAGTTCCCTTGTTGCGCTAAGATTGTGACGGTCTGATTTTTCTTAAGCTTACCGACAATCTTCGAAGTTGTATTGGCCTTCTCTCGTATATTTAAAACAGTTGCGGTCACTTTCCCTGTCGTTTTCTTAATATTGATTTTCGTTGTAGCGGTTCTTTGGTTATCACTTGCGTCACTCGCAGTGATGAGGGCTGTATACGTACCGTTGGATACATTTTTAAAATCCCATGTAACCGACTGATTCCCCTTCTTCAACGATTTTGCACTAGTTGGAGTGGCAATTACTACCCCTTTACTATTTTTGATTTGCACCGTCACTTTAGCATCTTCGTTTATATGATACGAAATGCTTGCCTTTTCAGTGCTGTAATTCCCTGATGTGTCGATGGTTGTAATTTTCGGGGCGGTCGTATCTTTGCTTACCTTAATCGCCCGGATTACCGTACTTCTATTTCTGCCTCGATCTGTTGCGATAATTTCTGCGGTATAAGTTCCACTACTGACATCTTTTATGTTCCATGTAGCGGACTGACTCCCCTTTTTCAAGGCTTGTTCACGAACAGGAGTGGCTACAACATTTCCCATGCCATCTTTAATCGTTAAGGAAACGATCGCATCTTCATTCATACTATACGTAATGCCGACCTTATTATTAGAATAATCCTCTGTCGCCTTTACAGCAGTGATGCTCGGTGCTGTTGTATCCTTATTCACTACAGGCTCAGCATCGGCATACTCCCTTACAATCGTCGTGTTCGGGTAATAAAATCCTAAAATCTCTTGATACGTTTGGCCAAATTCAGCTCTATATTTCGCTCCATACTGACTCATTCCAACCCCATGGCCAAAACCTAGCCCATCTATGGAAACTCTCTCCGAATTGGTTGATATGGAATCCACTACTAAATAACTCTTCATCTTATCCGTACCTACCATAGCCCGGATCTTTGAAGCAGGGACATTCAGTTCCGTAACTGTTTGCTGTACTAATTTGCCTTTCTCATCAAGCATATCCTTCAAATAGAAATTCAATTGGATGGAGCCCTTTGTCACTCGTCCTCCAGAAGTTTTATCTGATAAAGCTAAAACAGGAATATCCGTAATTTTAATATCCTTTTTGTTATAGCCATTACTTTGAAGCCAACTTTTCAAGTTAGGAACGACGGCTGTATCCTTTTCCTTAACACTTGTCCACCAATCTCCCGGCTTCGATAAATCTTTTTTGGAAAGATCAATTTGCTGCTTATCCAGTGAAACCGACCATTTTATTTTCGGATCAAACGGATCCTCTTTAATGTCCAGATAAGCTAGAGGTTTACCGCTTGTCCAGACATTGGAATTCAGTTCCGTCATGCCGCCATTGCTTGAAGAAAAAAGCGCCTCAATCAACTTTCCATCATGCTTGATAACAAGCCCCTTTGTTTGTTCCACCGCCAAATTAGAGCGGTCATGACCGTCGGCTCCTCCATATACTTGGTAAGAAACCGTATCATCGATCACCTTAGACTGAAAACGGAGTGCGTAGGTACGGGCTGCAATCGTTTGGGCTTTCAAGGCCTCAATATGCCATAGGGCTGGCATTTCCCTAGGAACGACTCCCTTTACATACTCTTCAATATGAACATGGTTGATTGGCCGTACATAACCGCCTTCAACAGTGAACTCCAGTGATCCTGGATACGGGCGGTTATTAATGGTTAATAGAGAATCTTCCTTAACCGGTGTAACGGTAAACGAAGAATATGCTTCTAGCTTCTTTGCATTCTTGTATACAACCAGCCTTCCGGTCTCCACTTTAACCGTCAGTTCCTCCCCACTCTTGATAAAGAGTGCACCATCAGATGTTAGATAGTCACCTGTTGCCGTTACCGTCACGGATGTTTGATTACCCAAGTAGTTCTTCAGTTTCACTTTCATCTCTGTAGACTCTTCCGCTGCCGCTTCTTCATAAGCAGGAAATGTAAAAAAAACGATAAAGAAAGCCACGCACATATACCTCAAACTTCTCATACTACCGCCTCTTCTCTATACTGGTTTATGGATAAATATTTCGATAGATTGCTATATTAGTAATATCGGCAAAGTTAGTAAAATTCTAAGAGGTGTATAGTAAATTAGACACGAACAGTGGTTTCTAGCAGGCCAGCTCATACTATACGTATTAATTATCTAGGCATGTAATTAGCCTATCTGTTAACTTCTTGATGTGTTCATTATTATCCTTCTGAATTACGTTATTATTTCTTGAGGTTTATTTAATTCTAGGTTTATTTTTCCAATTTTGTTCGCGTTTTTTTAAATGAAGGGAATGTTAAAGAGGTTTGTATTTCTTGGGTATTTACTATTCAAAGTATATCTTCCAAGCTCATTAGAAATTTGCTATCTCGCATCGTAGTCTAGGAAAGATACTGAATGTTCGGTAATGAATAATAGTGGCCTTTGACGTTTATTGATGGTTTGGTATTGTAAACCTTTGATTTTAGAGAACCTTTTGGTAGTAAGTAGTTGTATCCGTACAAAGCATAGAAGATGGATGAATATACTTCCCATTCACTGCATCAAACTCTTCAGCTTTTACACGCCATGTTCAGCCTTAAAAGCAACAATAAATTTGATTGTTAATTCTTATCAAATTTTCTTCTCTACAATAAAAACGCATACGTAATCCATTGCGGATTCGTATGCGTTCATTTGTTGATGAAACATTTCTTTGATCAAATTACTGCTTTTCATAAGTAATAATAAATGAGCCAAGTACACTCTTTACTTCCTTGGCCTTCAGAACTACTTCATCTCCTTTTTTAACCTTCGGATTGTCGGTTGACACGAAATTCAAATGTTCTCCAGTCTCGATATTGTAACCAAAAGCACTATCAGGTACAATCTCATCTACTTTAACTGATACAGTTTTCCCTTCCAAGTTATCTCCTTTATTTAGTGCAGATTCAAATTGTTCAGTTGTATAGTCTGGTTCATCAGCTCCACAACCAGCTAATAATAATGCAAAAATCATACAAGAGCTCAATATTACAACTATTTTTCTCATTTTCATCGTTCCCCTTTAGACATGAAAGTTTTAACGCCCTATATTCTAAAATGATAAATTTTTTATAAAGAATGTGCGTTCGTGTTATTATACTCTTTATATGAACTACTTAACAATTAGAAGTTTACTATACTGAGGCTAGCCAAAAATAAGCTAGAGAGGATTGATTCCATCTCCCAAGACTTGATTTTATAGTACAAAATCAGCTTTTCTCGAATCCCTTGTAGTACCCCATGACAAAGCTTGTCGTTTGCATAGTCTTCTAATTTTGCTTTAGTACATAACATAACTATATTGGCATCCTCTTCAGTCTGACACTGTTCACAGACAATCTTCTCTTGTTTAAAGTCCAAAGAGTGTCCACAATACCTACATAGCATAAGGACTGGAAAGTACTTAGTGTCCTTTCTCTTCCTGCCTGACTTTTCATGCTCTAACTTCTTCTTTACCAGAGCAAAGATAATAGGATTTATTTGTGCTTCAATATTACTATCTTCTCGATAATAATGTTCTGTCCCCTCTAAGGTTCCAGATAAAACACCGATGTAAGCGGAATTTTCTAAGATATATCGGACCGACTTATAGTGCCAGTTAGCCCCTCTCCTTGTATAGCCAAATCGATTATTCAAATCTTTTGCAATTTGACGTAGAGATTTTCCAAATAAATATGAACGATAAATTGTTTCAAGAATGGTTAATTCTTGTTTGGCTAGTTCATCTGTAGAATATTCATTTGCTTTTGCGACTAGCCTTTTACTCGGTCGATCAACTCTATAACCTAATGGAGTATAGTTTCCATCAAAATTTCCATAGCTTAAAATCTTTGCCTTCCTACTATCTTTAAGATTCTTTAATAAATTTTCATGATCGCTTTGAGCCACACCTGAATAAAGGAGAAATAACATATTAAAGTGCTCTACACCTGTTGATAGGATCTCTCTAATAAAAGTAGCTTTACCGACATTTTCAATCACATTTTTCAACAAATTGATGTTGATTAGCGTATCCCTCCCGAACGGATCAATAGAGTAAAACAATATTTCTTCTATCTTCTCTTCAGTTTCACCCAAATAATGAAATATCTCTAAAAGTTCTGGTCTATTTTCAATGATTCCCTGTTACACCGACATCAAAAAATTCCTTTATAATCGTGAGTTCATTGTCCTTCGCATATTCACGAATTCTACTTTGTTGATAAGCCACCCCCTCTTCATCACTTTTCCCTCGTGGATTCGTTGATTTACGATAATACGCAATGACTTGTTTTGATTTCATATCTGATTCATCTCCTTAAACATATGGCTATGTTAACGATTAACAAAGAAGTAGTTACATAGATTGTTTTTGCTAGTAGAATTCAGTTAATCATTAACTCCTAATCTTGTTAACTTTTTTATTGAGAAAACATCATTATTGGTGGTTAGGATAATCAATTAGCAGGATTTTATACATTAAATTTAGGGGTAAAGATAGAAAGAAAAATATGAAATCAAAAAAGAGCCTTGCTAAGGTTTCACCTTCATAGAGCCACATAGGTCATTCCTTCGTATTATTCGCAACATTCTTCATGTTACGCAGCTTTTGCGTTTACTTTTATCATTGGTATTCTGTTTTAAGTTCTCCCACATGCTCATATTTTTTACGTACGTTGAGAAGTGAGGTGCTTTTTCCTAAAATCGTAACTTAAGAATCAACGGTAAGCCATATTTATATCAACCTCTTCAATTATTTAACACATTAAACAAATAACAGAGGTATATTAAATGAATGCAAGTTTAACAAAATAACTATTTCGATATTAGGGCGACCACCTCGGAATACATATCTTTCACCAGATCATAAAAAATCAATTACCTCCTCATTTTTACTAACCAAATAGCTCGCTGGCACCCATTGATCCAATGTAATCACTTCAAGTTGATCTCAATGTATAAATTATGTTTCGAAAGCATCATTATCACCTCAAATTTTAATGCTTCTATTCTTGAAACAAAAAAAAGACTGTAGGCAAAGTCGATTTACATCGAATTTGCCTACAGTCTGACGTCTCATTATATACTGCAAGAAAACTATTTTAAACTTGATTGAGTATCTTAATTATTTTGTTGCAGTTACAGAAGTTTTAGCAGTAGCAGTATTAGTAGCGATATCCGCAATTTCAATAGCACTATCAGCCATAGCTACAGTTATTGTTTGGTCTACGTTGAAAGGATCAACTGTTAATACAACTTTTTTGTCGCCTGCAGATCCATCAGTTACAGCAGTAACTGTGAAGTTAACTCCGTTAACTTTAACTACAAAATCATTTTGAGATGAAGCTCGGTCAAGTACAGGTGCAAGATTCTCACTGAAAGTAGCTTCAATTGTAGTTGAAGTTAATTTCTTAGCTGAAACTAGAGTTGGTTTAACGTTGTCTACCAATCCAGACACTACTTGGTTACGAGAAGCAGCATTCAATTTAGCTCCGCTTGTAGAGACGACATTTGAAGAAATTGAAAGAGCTATATCGTCATTATTTAAAATTGAAGATTCAGGAAGTTCGATTTTGACAGTTTGTTTATTACTATCAAAGTATACCAAAGTTCCAGCTGGTAATGATTTATTATCAATTGCATAGTTAGCTTTATCTAATGCACTATTAGTCATATCAGTTGCGTAAGGAATTGTAATAACATTTCCAGATGCACTAGCAGATACACTTAGGTCAGAAACTACTGCTCCTGTTTTAGCCAGCGCTACAGAAGTAGTAACATTTTTGTTACTAGAAAGATCTGCAATAGCACCTGCACCTAGAGAAACAGTATAGTTACCAACTGGGAAGTTATTAGCAGTTTGTAAGCCAGTTACTTCAACTTCAAGAATAGTATCATCACCATTTGCATCAGCGATAACAGCTGCTCCAGTTACAGTTTTTCTTATTCCATCTTTATCTGTAACTACAATTTTAGACGCATCTTCAAGAGTAACCTCTTCGTTTAGATAGATATGGAATACGTCACCTTTAACAGCGTCATGAGCAACTTCGCTGAAACGAGTTTGTACAGTTGGAGCCTCAGTATCTTGTGAAAGTGTTACTGTATGATTAGAAGCATCCCCAACAACGTTGTTAGAAACAGCTTTGAATCCAGAAACATTTACAGCAAGTGATGCAAGTGTTTCATTAGTATTGTAAAGTTTAACTCCACCGTTATCTGCTACGTCAACTGTCCAAACTTTTGCATCACCAGTCGCATTTACAGCTGATACAGTTAAGTCAAGACCACCCTTTTTAGCAGTCACAGTTGGTACAGTAACATCTTTATTGAAAGTAAGTTTGAAAGTATTAGCGTCTACTTTTTCCACTTTACTTACAGAAGGGGCAACAGTTTCAGATGAGATTACAAAGCTATCATTAGCGAAAGAAGTTACGTTAGTATTTCCAGTTCCATTAATGTTTGCAATATCTTCAACATTTGCTAACTGTACTGTATAAGTTCCATTTCCAAGACCTTGAGCACCATTAGTTACTGTAACTACTTTAGTATATGGTGAAGTAGCAACTACAGGAGTTTTTGCAACACCATTCACTTTCACTAAACCTACAGCTGATACGTAGTCATTAAAAGTAACTTTTAAGTCATTTCCATCAACTACAACTTTCTCGATTTTAGCAGCACTGTTGTCAACAAAAGTTAAAGTTTTAGTTGTATCTTCAGCAAGAGGTTTCAATTTAGTATCTAATACCTCTTTTTTAACTTTTATAGAAACATAAGCACCATTATCAAGGGCAGAAGTATCAGCTAGTGTAATGTGAACTTTTTTAGCATCTTTTTCATCTAGCGTTACAGTATATGCACTAGAAGCTAAAGCAGATGCGTTATTTACAGAAATTTCGAAGTTAGCTTTTGTTTCAGCAGTTAGTTTATCAAGTTCTTTATTGAAAACTACTTCAATGTCTTTACCGTTAATCGCACTTACCAATAAATTTACCAATTTAACCAATGATTCGTCAGATCTATTTTGTGTAGTGGCTGTAAGAATTATTCAATGATATTTAAAAAGTTTGAAATGTACTTCTACTTATTATTCCGATGTAAATTATAGAAATATGTCGCTTGTTTTTTAGTCATTTTGTTATCCATACCAATATAATATGCTAAGGATAATATAATTAGGTTAATACTTAATCCAACCTGCCAGATATGAATTAACCAAGAGAAATCGTTCTTATGATTTATTAAGGATACATTGAAGACGGATACTGAAAAGCTATACATTAACAAGCTATAATAATCTGACAACTTAAGTGGATAACTAAAGTCAATATCAATACTACCATTATGAAAACTACCGTTAAAATAAATATAAGCTACATATATAATTACAAAAGAGATAATTACTTCTAATAGGGAATGGAAAGCTAATGATATTCTAGTACTCTTTTGCAGTGAAGAATTTCTCCATTCATTAATAACTTTAATATTTTCCGCGTTTACGAATACACGCAAATTTACCCGTACCACGTCTATGTAAAATGCATAAACAATCTCAATTGAACGGGATATAAAATGCAAAATAAAAGTTACTAAGAACAACTCTACAAAAAATCCAACCTTTGATAGGAACAAGAATCCATAAAGGAAATACAAAAAGATTACAAGTAATAGGTTTATCCAATTAATATACTGAAGAATATCTCGTTTTTGATTCTGAATTGTTTCCCAGTAACATTCACATCGGTTTTCTTTATCATCTTTATCAAGTTTTCCTTTAAAACATTTCTTACTCGTGCACTCAACAGTTATATACTGTAACGATTCTCTTTCAAGTTTGTCTTTAAAACATTTTGCATACACAAAAGTTGGAGAAACTACAAAAATAATTACCTGTTTACATTTTCTTACTAAACTTTCTACTTTATCTACCAATGTACTTTTTTTCTTATCTTTATTAATTTCATTCTCCGTACTATCTGGTGGGAATTTTTTTGCTAGTTCCTTATTTACAATAGATACTAAGCGGTATGATACATAACCAGGAAAAGCTGAAATGATAATATTTAATAGGAATCCTAATAAAATTGGAATTATTAGCTTATGTTCAAATTCAAGGTTTTTCCAAAAATCGTTCCCTATTTCAAAGCTAAAGCCTCTGTTAAGCACATATAAAAAAGCTGCTAAGAAAAGAGGATAACTAACACTGAGTAGCTTAGAAAAATGATCACGAGGGAATTTCAGTCGTTTGTAAAACATTTCCCAAGTAAAAATTCTTATCTTATAAATAAATTGAGTTGGGTAAATTAATACAATAAATACTGAAAACCAATAAACATATGTACTTTGTGTCCATTTAAAACTGATTTGCAAGGGTTCTAAAATAACTTTTTCACAAAAAATTATGATCAACATAAAGATTGTTACATTTTTTATACGGGCTAGTATATTACTTTGCTCTCTTAACCTTTTGCTCCTTTCTACTTCATATTTATTCGGTATGTAAGTATCATTCTTTTTAATTATTTCTATATCCAAAGCTAGTCCCCCTATATTATCTATGCGAATTAATGTTACCATAATATACCTATCTAAAGAGTAAACAATTTTTATTTTGGTATCCGTTTAGAAGATACTAACTAAAAGTATTAGATTAAAGAGATATACAAAAAAGCCCTGCTTTCTAGCAGAGCTTACGGTCCAAGAAGATTTTTATTCCTTGAACATTTTGTTTATTGTTATCATTTATGAATTATTCTTATAGTAGTTGATAAAGAGATATTGGAGTTCGCAATAATCTACGAAGGTCACAAAGAACATTAACACTTTAATTCTATCCATAAAATATCATTTGGATGCGAAATAGAGTTCCTAGTCAACCTCGTGTATGTTATTTCGGAACTGGAGGTATCCAATTTAGGTTTTAATGCTGACAAACCTATATCTTGAGTATTATTTTTGGTAAACTTCAGTAGGAAAACCAAATATACGTGGTTACCCACCATTGTTAATACCGATCGCAGGGGATAAATGCTGAAATGAGAGTAACAGCAAGATCAATTAGTTGTATTTTCCTTTTATTCAAAACAAATCCTCCAAGTGATTGAGTATTACAATATGTTTCTATAATGGCTTTTCGAATTCCTTTTAGAACAAATACTGATAAGTAATACAAAAAGGCTGTCGAAGAAGCCGTTCTTATTAAACTAACGCACCCTTGAAGAAGAGGGCTTGATTTTTTCTTGATTATTTCTTAATTTTTTATTAGCCTTTTGATACTGTTTTATCACCTTACCTTTAATGAAATGTAGATTGTTTGGCAATTCAAGTTCTAATAATAAGCTAGAGGTGAGTGCCATCTCTTACGGTCATTTGATAGGCTAAAAAAAGATTCTGTTCCTTTTATCTTATTTAATATTAAGTCCGCAACTTTTTGGTAATCGTCATTATTGAAAAAAGGTTTATCCATTATATTTCCTAGCATCCTATTATAACCATTTGGAAATGAATCATAAGCCCTAATAGCATTATCCTCTAACTCGTTTAAAGATGAAAATGAGGTATCCTCTAAAGGGATTAAACTAATACTGAATGTGTCTCCTAAACTATAATATTATATATTTCAGAATTTCCTGTGTGGTCTTGAAGAAAGTGCAGCCCTGCGGAATACGCTATCGGATTGTCCAACGTATCATTTACACGATTATGGATGATATAAATACCAGCGAAATCTTCAATACCCTTGCTATCTCTTACATTTTTATTTTTAAGTTCAAGCAACTCTTGTGGAGTAAATTTTTTTATTTTTTCTCTAAGAACATCTAAGATTTTTCTCACAATTTCTTTATTTGTATTGCGTTCAAACTGGTTTTTTTTAGACGAACATAGGGTGCCGATAGTGTAGTAGAATCATATTCATAATCCTCACCTAAAACCAGTTTTAACCAACCCAATTTATATTCTGTTAGTTTAGAATCGGAATGGAAATCGCTACTTAAAACCTGCCTTATCCAATTCAGTTCATCTTCTTCTGTGATCATATAATCAGCTCAAAGTTACTAATATTTAACATCAATATCTGTTAAAATTATACATTTAAGTATCAAATTCCTCTTTTTTCGCTAAACAGTTGGAAAATTGATATGAAAACAGAAGCTAATAAAAAAACTATTTTCTGTCCCATTAAATATATGGATGAATGATCAAACAGGGCATATTCATATGAATGTGAATGGTAAGTTAACTAGTGTGACAGATAACCCGACCTCTAAACGGGGTAATCCCAGCTTATATTCTATATTAAAGGAACAGCTCCAAAAAGCCGGTAAGATAAAATAATGAGCTAGGTTACAAAAAATACAAAAATCCCTTTGGGCCACAGCCCTAGGGGTTTTTTACATTGAATAAAATTCTATTTCTTAATTTCATCTTTGGGTAAGACATTAAAGGTCCTCCCTGATTCAGGAAGATTTTTTCTCTAGGTGCTGACTTCTATTAAATTTAATGAATAAAAAACCTACTAATAGTTAAAAATGGATTGATAATAAGGAGGTGAATAAAGTGAGAATTAAAAGCTATAGTAATATTTGCGAGTTTTTAAACAGTTTCTTAAAGGAGAGGAAACTATCTCAAACAGAAATTGCAGAATCCCTAAACTATACAACTTCATATATTAACCAAATTCTAAAAAATAAAAAGCGGATATCCGAAGAATTTTTAAGGACATTTAGCGATACTTATACAGAGTTTGAGTTTAATGATTTGATGGAGCTTTTAGAAAAGGAAAAAATGAATCATATCGATGAAGTAGACTCGAAACATAATAATTCAACACCAACCAAAGCTGCTACCTCAGACTTAGTTACTCTCCTCGAGGATATACCCAACTTAGAAAATATACTAAATATGATAACAAGGGATCCTAAAACTCTAGAGCTGTTAGAACTTCTCGGTAGCAATCCAATCGTTCAATCACTTGTTCGAAAATTATCGTATCATTCTGAAGAAATCCAGGAAAATATTGAAGAACAAGTAGACAATTTCCTTGATATTACTATTAGTAATCTCATTACCAGATATACACATAAGGAACTGAAAGAACTTATGTTGAAAACAACAAATAAGTGGTTAAAGGAAGGAATCTTACCAGGTTATGATTCGACTGGAAGCAAAGGACAGGATACTGTTGAGTTTGAGGGTCAATTGCATTTAAGCAATACAGCGTTTTTTTTCACGATTAATAGTAACAATGATTTTTTATCGATTACTACGCGGTATCAAGATCGATTCCCTATGGAAGAGTTTATTAATCTGATTCCTGGGTGGGTGCATAAGGAGAGTAAAAACGGTAATTTAGGTAGTATTTATAAAAACGTGCCATTACAGGTCGTCAGGATATTTAACCTTTCCGAAATAGCTTTAAAAGTCAAATCTCTACTTTCATCACAGGGAGTACCATTACAAAATATTGAACTTGAGGCTTCCTTTGTGGAAAATTACTTTAAATAGGTGATATAAATGTTTTTTAGTCCTAATTATGACTTGCCTATCTATGTAAAGAAATTTATCAAATATCTTAAAAGAGTCAACTACTCCGAACAAACTATTATTGGGTACAGCAAAGATCTTAAGATATTTAATGAGTTTATTTATAGAGAATATCAAGGCAAAATAATGCTTGAACAAGTTACACGTAACGATATATTAGATTATATGGTCTTTTTACAGGATAAAAGAGCTTATAAGCCAAACTCAGTATATAGACATTTATCAACTTTAAAATCTTTTTATAGGTTTTTAGTGGACGAGCTAAATATTAAGGAAAATGTAGCCGCCAAGATACGACATCAAAAGGTTTATACTCCATTACCTCCTATATTGGATATTCAAGAAATGGAAAGATTATTATTGACAGCTAGGGAGTATTCTTTATACTTCTTTACTTTATTTTCTTTTCTCTATTACACAGGAAGCCGGATAACTCCAGTGATAAGTTTAGAAAAGAAAAATGTAAATCTTAAGGACAATAAAATTTACTTCCCAAGAATTAAAGGCGGTGAAGATTTATACCTCCCTATACACAATAAGCTTAAACCTATTATGGAGACATTCCTAAATAATCATCCAGCACCGGCTTATCCTTTTGTCTTCCATTCACCAAGAAATCCTGGAGAATATATTGACCATACCACCGTTAGATTACATTTAAAACGGGTTAAAAACCTTGCTGGCATTGAAAAAAGAGTTACACCTCATATAATTAGACACTGTACAGCAACCCATTTGACCCTTGCAAAAGTAGACCAGAAATTTATCTCAAACATTTTGGGACAAAAAGACCCACGGTCAACTGCAAGGTACCAACAACTAAATGTTGATAATTTAAGGGATTCACTTAATCTGCTTCCTTAATAAATCGTATAAATATGGATAAGGACTTGTTCCTTATCCTTTTTTATTATTATTGACTTTATTTATTTTTTTATACGATTTTATTTATAAAAAAACCACAATAAAATTATTTGGTAAAAAACATAAAAAGAAAACAGTATCTAAGATAAAAGTATGAATTTAAATTAGGTTCTCACTTCACAAAAATTCTTCTTAGAAAGGATAAATTATATTGAAAATAGATTTAATAATGTAGAGGATGATGATAATGCTTGACCAGATCAATTGGTTAATTGGCTCCTTTAGAGAACAGCCAAATCTAATTTTTCAATAGAATATGAAGTGAGATTGGTCGAGCATTTTTATTTGAACCGTAAATTATACGTGACTATGTCTTTCTTCCTGTTGAATAAAACGATTGTATTAACAGAAGTGATGGGTTTAAGACAGAACTAATTGCAATTAAATAAAGAATAATTCAAGAGATGAAAGAACTTGATATATAGGATACTTATCTTGATGTTCTATTTAAAGCTGAACTCTTATATTATCCCATTCATTAGTTAAAGAACGCGGTTTCCTAACCCCTACAAGTTAGTTAATTGGTCTCAGCGTACTCATAGCCCACTAAAATAACGAGTTACATAAAAGAGTTAATAAAGAGTTAACTACCAAATTAAAAATACTAAGCATTTTTTGGAAATAATATTCCTGAAAGGAGGGGAAACTATGTGTTTTGTCCAACTGTACCGCTTTATGGCTCTCTTCTTTTTAACACGTGATCTTCAAAAGTTTGGAGTTAACCAAAGCGAAATTCTTTTTTTAACCAGGGAAAAAGTCAAAATAGCTGAACGAATTATCCATATCAATAGTAGACCTTACGCTATTGAAGATACCACAGCTTATTGCCTTTGGTTGTTAATTAACTCCCTGAGCTTAAGCAAAAGGTATTTGTTTATTACCAAGTTGGCTTAACATTCGATTGTTAATAGGAAAATTACCAAAAAATAACGTAAAGATAAGTATAGCTATCTTTACGTTATTTTTTGTACATTGAGGAATATTATGGCGATTAACTACTCACTCTAACTTTAAAGGAGGTGATTAAATTGGTTGAGCCATTAAAAAATGAATGTGTTACTCATTTCTTGAATATGCCTTCCAATGAACAGTTGCTTTTTATCCTGAACCAAAAGATTGACCAACACTTGCAGGATAAGTACCAGTTGGCAAAGGAGGATAGCTCAAGAAGATTAAACACCTAGAGGAAAAGATATTATAGAGACCTTCCTTCCATATATAACTCCAGAATTAAGAAGCTCTAATTAGAGCTTCTTTATTCTATAACTATTTCCTTCTTTTTCAAGGGTTAATGTTAATTTTCTTCGTATCATTAAATCATTTAAACCCTCGAACCTGCGTTCCTCAATTAACTCCGAAAAAGTAACATCTTCTTCTTGGTAAACCCCATAATCCACTTTATCTTGTAACGCCTTAATCTCAAGGGTAATTCTAAACATATGCTCTTTAAGAGTATTTACATTAATTTTCCCTATGGAAAATTTTTGTTTAAGCATAGCCATCTCTGACTTCAGTGAGTTTATTTTCATTGTATGCTTGTGAACTTTTTGTCTTGCAAATTTAAAACTATCTGGCTTTTTATCTATTTCTTTAATGTATTCCAGTAATAGACCTTCTATCCGATCTTTCCGTACCGATTTAAAGGAACACTTTTTATTTGTACACCTATAATAGTCTGTATTCGCCTGCATTTTATTATTGCAAACCGGGCAACAGAGTACTCCCTTAAACAAGTGACCTTGCTTACTGTATGTTCTTTTTCCTCTTTTTCTTTTTCCTTCATTGATTACCTCAACAACTTTAAAAAAAGTTTGTTCATCAATGATAGCATCGTGCTCCACGGAAGATAGTAATTCAAAGCTAACTGTGAGATCTTCTCCCACTTCTCGCTTATATAACTTACCTGAATAAATAGGGTTAGTTAATAAGCCCTCTACATTATGGGTAGACCATTTTCGGCCAGCTATGCCCAACTCATTAAGTTGCTTTGCAATCAACTTTGTCGTTTGTCCTTCTAAAAATCGATTAAAGATATCTCTCACAATCTTTGCATCAGCCTCTACTATGTTTAAATGTCTCTTCTCATCTCTAGCATATCCTATAGCTGGATTAGTGAGATATTCACCTTGTTTTCTACTCCTATCCTTAGAAGAATGAATTCTTCTTGTTATGCTCTTATCTTCTTCTTCAGTCATAATGGCTTCAAAAGCAATTTCATAATGACTCATCGTAGAAAGCCTCTTATTTTGAGATACACTGATGCATTCAATGTCTTTTGATTTCATTAATAGTAAAATATTAAGCAAGTCCTCAGCTCTTCTAGCCAACCGATTAAAAAATGTAACCAGTACACAATCCACCTTTTTATTATCAATTAAACGCATTAGTTCCTCGTATCCTTCTCTCCTTTGATTGCTAAAAGCCGATTTAGCTTCATCTACAATGTAACCCCTTATGTTATAACCTTCTTGATTGGAGTATTCTTTTAAAATAAACTTTTGATTAGGAATACTTTCTTCTCCATTAATTTTCCCCGAAGTCCGACAGTAACAGCAAACGATGACAATACTCCTATTTATATCTCTCATCGCTCCGTCTTCCCTTCAAAAACGCAAGGGTGAAACTTTATATATACATCTCTCAGATTGAAGTCAATCAATAAGAGATAGGGGAGGTCAAGATATAAGTCATTCCTTCCTTTTACCAGAACATCCTCTTCATTTAAGTCAATAGCTTTCTCATCATACAGGAACTCTAAGAAATGATTAATCTCTCTAATCTCTCTCTCCAAATTCCTAATTTCTTCTTTATTGTAACTAAGCAATAGTTTAAACTCTTTCGGATCATCCTTAAACATTGATTCTATCAACAACTGTGTTCCTTCTAGATCCTTCACTTTTTCCTTAAGGTTCTGTATACGGAATAATAGATTCGTTCTCTCATTCATTAAATATCTATTAACAATGCCGCTTGTATAGTTACCAAAAAGGTGTTCTACAAGTTTTTTTTCAATGCTTTTTGATAAAAGCTCCGCATTAACTGACTTTCGGCAGCTTGGGCAAGATATCTCATCTCCAATCAGTACAACCGGCTTTAAACATTGTATGCAGATTGACAATTGAGGAAGAGTATTTTTCTTTGATTTCCTTCCTTTTACTGAATTACTAATTTTAGTTTTTACAAATTGATAGGTAACCATTGATAGTAAGGGCTCTATATTGCCTGATGGAATTGTGTATTCTTCACCGCTTATTTTTCCGCTTAGAATTCCGGCATAAATATCATTTCGCAGAATATAGGCTACTGAGTTTTTATCCCATACTTTACCCAATCTAGTTAAGCCAAACTTTCGTCTAAGGTCCTTTGCTATCTGACTAAGTGATTGGTTTGAAAGGTAAGCTAAAAAAATATAGTTAACTGCTTCCAACCCTATAATGTCGGTTAAATCTTTCGTCTCATCTAGAGAAGCCAGCTTTAACGCACCGTCCTTTTTCTGAACATATCCTAGAGGGGCTTTGTTCCCTGAATATATTTTCCGGTTCATCACTTTTGTTCTTCTGCCTCCAGCTAGTCTAGTAATAATATTGATTCGTTCCTCTTCAGCAACAATGGATTTAAGAATCAAAAATAACTTGAAGTGTTCGTAGTTATTAGTAATTCCTTCTGAAACAAATACTATCTTATTTACAAACCCACTTATTTTTAAAGCTAAGTTAATATTGTTCCTTAAATCTCGGCCTAACCTATCAACGCTAAAGAAAAGAAGTACATCAATCTTTTCTTCTGACTTTTTCAGAAAATCTAACATTTCCAGTAGTTCAGGTCTCTGAGTATGAACCCCGGAATAACCGACGTCACTATACCTAGCTATTATCTCGATATTGTGTTTGATGCAGTATTCATCCATTACTTGCTCTTGGTATTTAATACCTTCCTTTTCATCGAGGAAATCTCTTGGGTTCGTTGATTTTCTGCTATACTGAATTCCTCTTTTCATAAATTTTAATTACACTCCTTTTTAACTATTCTGATAAATCAATTCAAACACTGTTAACTATTTTAATTTTGCTAATAGTTAACTAGCCCATAAAAATATCCGATTATACTTCTGACAATGATCACTCTTTGGTAACATCTACGGTGTGACGAGTACCGTAGGCTGTTTAACTTACAAAAAACACGATTAATAATTGGGTAAATTGGTAAATATCAAAGTATTTGAAAATTTTTCTCCCCCTAATTAACAAGTTAACTACCAATATTCAACTAATTTTATACAAATAAAGGCACACCTTCGTAGAAAGGTATACCTAAAGTATTTTTCTGAGATGAAATTCCTATCCTTAACTATTTTGCATAGAAAATAGAAAAACAGAGAGCTACATACTCTCTGTTTTATTTAACCCCCCACAACAATTATGTGTATGGGTGAAGGGAGCAGCTAGATGCTTATCCGGAAGCACAATACAAAAATCTGATTGATTATTTTACTACCTTTTGTACGTTTGCTTTCACAAGGTTACCTTCTGCATCAGCACCAGTTTGACCAGTTGCTACAGTTGTAACTTTTAATGATATGATATTTGATGAATTAATCTTTGCAATATAAGTTCCAGGAGATACTGTGATTACAGATGCAACTTTAACCTCTCCAGAATTATATGCACCTGAGTAATCTGCATCAATGAAGTAGAAGTCATCAGCAGTTTCATCTTCTGTATCGTTACAAGCAAGGATCATCAAAACTAAAATGTTCGGACTGCGATTGTTTTATCAATACTGTCAGGATCGCAAACACAAACCGAACACAGAATATTTATTTCTATTGTCTCTCTTCTTTCATCAAAATTCTCTTTAGTTTTCTGCCTTCTTTTTCCGAGTAAATATTATTGCTCTGTAATTCAAATAGCCCTAACTCTTCAGGAGTTAGGGCTATCTTATATTTTAGATTCACAAATCTGTTTGTTTCGGATGTATTTGTAAAACAGGGAGCTATATAATATTTGTTTTCATTTCACACCTTAAATTATGTATTCCTCAAGAGAAGTACACATCTTGCAGTAATGGAGAGAAGCCTTAATTATCTTTTATCCCCAAGCTACCGCTTAAAAAAGAGGACTATCAAAGATAGTCCCCTTTCAATATTACCCAAATTATTTAATTACGATAACCGGAGCATTTACAAGGTTTCCAGCAGCATCTTTAAGATCAATTGTGCTTAATGCTCTCAATTCTACTTTCTTACCTTGAGTTAATTCATCAGTTAAGTCTTCAACAATAGAGAATGTAACTACATTACCAGCTTCTGTGTTTGTTACAGTAGCACCCGGAACAAGAGTTCCATCAACATATAATGCATAATCAGTATCAGCATTAGCGTCAGTAATAGCCTCACTAAATGTTACATCAACTATAGAAGTTGCAGCAAGTGTCTTAACAGCTACAGTTCCAGCAGTTGGACGTACGTTTTCAGTTAAGTCAACTAGTGCGGATGTTTCATTAACAACGCTAGCTGATGGAGAAGCTGGCTTAACATCTTTAACTGTAACTTTGTAATGCCCAGATGTTTTAACTGTGCTATCGTTTAATACTAGTTGAACAGTATATACTCCACCAGCATTAGCAGTTAATTTCGCTTCTTTAACTGTTGCATCTTCAACAGTGTAATTTGCTACATTCTTAGCAGAAGTAGGATCAAGTTTCTGATCAAACGAAATGTTGATTACTCCTGGTGTAGCATTAGATGCAGGAAGTGTTGCAACAAGTTTACCAGTTGCATTTGCAATCTTAGTAGTGCTAAACTTCACGCCCTTGTTTGCAACTGCACTGTTACCCCATTGATCTTTAACTAATGAAGCAGCAAAGTCAGCAGTGTAATTAGTATCATCAACCAATAAAATAGTGTTTAGGTTAATAGATACAGACTTAGATACTCCATCAACTGCATTGTAAAGAACAGGTGTTACAGACTTAGAAACTGTTTGGTCTACTCCGTCAGCATCTACAGATTTGAAATCCACTGCAACTGTAGATTGTGGTACAACATTTTCATTGTAAGTAAGTACTAAAGATTCAACACCATTTACACGTTGAACAGCAGCATTAACGACTTGAGGAGCTACCTTATCAACAGCAAAGTTAACTAGTGTAGAAGTTGCAGCACTGTCGTTTCCATTTAAATCTTGAACAGCAGCAGCATCTAAAGTTACTGCAACTGCATTAGTTTGTGCAGTAGTTGTAACGTGAACCAAAGTTTTATCTTTAGAATCTACTACTGCAGTTGTAACTGCAACTCCATTTACTTTGATCTTGCCAGCAGTTGCGCTATCCAAGTCTTCTGAGAATTTAAGATCAAAAGTAGTTGGAGATGTTGCAACAGAACTTACAAATGTAGGTGCTGTTTGGTCCGAGTTATCATACTTGAATGTAGCAGTAGTCGGCTTGTTAATATTGCCATTATAGTCAGTTGCATCCGTGAAAGATACTACAATGTTTTTACCAACAGTAAGGTTAGCTTTTGTTAGTGTATATTCGATATAGTCGTTACCTGGAGTAAATGTTTCAGTAATTCCACCTGCAGTTATAGCTGAACCGTCCGCATAAGTATAATTAGTTGGAGTTACAGTAGCTAGAGGCTCAGAGAAGAATACACGAACCTTTGAGTTTGAAAGATACTGAACATTTTTCACTTCTGGTCTAGAAGTATCATTAGCCACAAAGTTTGTTACAGTTGGGGCAACAGCTTTTCCATCCACTGTTTCAACTTTATCTTTTACTAGTTCGAATGCATAGCTACCGTCAAATGAAGTAGCAGCTGTAATAGTCAAAGTTTTTCCATCTTCGCTTAGTGATGCTCCAAGAGAATCAGCAGCAGCATTGTTGATTTTTACCGCACCATTTATAAGAGTACCAGCAACTTCTGGTAATGTTGCGCCAGCAGGAGCAACAATTGTGCTAGCTTTTACTGGTTTGTTGAACGTAACTTCAATTTCTTTAGCGTTAATCGCACTTACACTCTTAACAGCAGGAGTTTGGTTAGAAGTGATTTCTTTGTTTAACTCAGTTTTCACTCCGTAAACAGTTGATTCAACTGCAACTTTGTTTGAACCTTCTTGTAGTTTAAGAGTATAAGATCCGTTTTCGTTAGCTGCTACTGCTGTTCCATTAAGTGTTACCTTAATTTCTGAACCTTTAGTAGCTTTGACAGTGATTGTTTTTGTTTCTTCGTCAGTTTTTTCTCCGTCAGTGATGCCTTCGATAGTTACTGCAGCTTGAACAGTGTCTTCGAATTTTTTGTTGTTTTTCTCAACTGCTTTTGTGATGTTTTTAGCTAATGTAGTGTCTAATTTTGCAATTTTAGCTGCTTCTTCTTTAGCGCCGTCGATTTCTTTGAAAGCAGCTTCAAGATCTTTTTTGATAAGTTCTTCTTTCTCGATTGCTTTGTACGCTTTGTAAACTTTCATTTCGTCGTTTACAGAGTTAACTAGTTTGTTTGCTGCATCAGCATATTTCGCAGTTAGAAGATCACGTGCATCCGGTCCGTAGACTTTAGCTACATTTGCTTCGAACTCTTCAATTTTTGCTTGGTACGCAGCTTGTGTAGTTGAAACTGTAGATTGTTTTCCACTTGCTACAGCTTCTGTAAATGCTTTTTTAGTAGGATTAAGGTTTGTAGTGACAGCTTTCAAGTATTGTTCAGCGCGATCTAGATATTTTTTGTTAGTATCTAGTTCTTTTGTAAGAGCCGCTTTTTGAGCTTTAGTTCCGCCTTTTGAAGCGATCTCTTTTGCAGCTGCTGCATAAGCATCTTGAGCTGATTTTACGTCTTTTTTGATTGTTGCTAGTGCAGGAAGTTTATGATTTACGCGAGCTGTTTTGTTATACGTGTTGAATGCTTTAAGCATTGCTGATGAAGCTTTTGTAATCGCTTTGTCAACTGAGCTAGTAGCTGCCTCTGATTGTGTTGGTGCTACTGCGACGAACGCTGATGCGGCAATTGCAGTTGCCGTTGCTAATTTAATTGCTTTCTTTTTTCCCATGTTAGAAAAAACTCCCTTTCAATATCTAAAGTAGTGCGTTAGGAACGCAAGCCCATATAGAGCGAAATAACTAACGACTTACAAAAAAACGCATTTAATACTAAATGACCAATTCATAATTCCTACGACAAGTAATAATATCAATGACTAGTTCTTTTAAACTAGAGAACTATAATTGGGTTAATTACCAATCCGTTCTACTTAATCTATAATAATACAAGTTTTTTGGAATTTCTACCTTTTTATAAATATTTATTGGGAAAAAACCTAGTAATTGTTTCCAATTATTCTTTTAACTAGATTTAAAGCTAACTAAATTTGATAATAATAGTTTTATATTCCATATAATCAAATAAATGAATTAGATATTACTATTTTGTCAATCTCAAATACTATTGACCTACATTTTGTTATGTTATGACATTTTAGTGAAGTAATCGTTAATTACCAGCCTTATTCTTGATTTAAACTGGGTGAAACTAAGGATTTTTCAGGTATAATTTTCTTCGCCCGCTCCCCTTTCTACAGGTATTTAGTGACACAAAAAAGACACCTATTGGAAATAGGTGTCTTTTTTGTGTCACTTCAAATATTTCTTCAGAACCGGCTTCATTTTATCACTTACCAAATGGCTGCCGCCTCGTCCTTTTACGTCTTCCATCATCCAGGCCATGATCAGCTCTGGGTCTTCAGTATCCATGGCAACCAGCCAACCATTTTCGGTTCCGCTGGAATTCTTGGATGCTTTGGTCTCGGCTGTGCCTGTTTTCGTAGCCAGCTTCACTCCAATATCGTTTAAATCATGTGCGGTTCCTTTAGGATGCTCCACGACCTGTGTCAGCATCTTGGTGATCGTAGTTGCTTGATCTGCAGAAATGATGTTTTCTTTCAACGGTTTCTTTTCCGTTTTATCGCCTGTCACTAAGGAAGGGGCCATGATGTTTCCTTCATTTAAGAAAGCCGAGTAGGTCATTGCCAAGTGAAGGGTGCTCATTTGGACTTGGGCTTGCCCATAGCTAGCGTCAGCCAGGCGTCCTTCGCTATCGAGCTTTCCAATACTTGATGCTTTAATCGGGTAGTCAAAGTTCAGGGATTCATCAAAACCGAAGTCTTGGAGCCCTTTTGAAAATTTATCTTTACCAAGTTTCAATGCCTGTTGGGCAAAGTAGATATTATCAGAATAGATGAGGGCCTTTTCCATATCAATCGGCACTCCTGGGTTGGAGACCCGTGTGATGGAATGGTCTTTCCAGTTCGATTTCGCCCATTTTGTTCCTTGAATGCTGAGTGCCGCTTTAGGATCGATTCCATTTTTCAATTCAATCGCCGCCGTTAGTGCTTTAATCGTCGATCCCGGTGCAAAGGTTGAACTGAACCGGTTCAGCAATGGCTTGTCCGGGTCATCTTCCAATGCCTTTTGTTCCGCGTTCGTGATGCCCAGTACATATTTGTTCGGATCAAAAGAAGGACTGGATACGAGCGCCAGTGTCTCGCCGGTATTCGGATCAAGTGCTGCCGCTGATCCCGCTTCGTTATCATATTGCTTGAAGATATCCTTTTGAAGCTCGGCATCAATCGTCAACGTGATCGTTTCGCCTTCTTCAGCCGGTTTCTCGGCGATGATTTTTTCCTCGCCTTCTTCTGTCTTGATGAAGATCTTGCCTCCTGGTTTCCCTTTAAGGCGTTCTTCTAGAATTTGCTCGAGGCCACGTTTTCCGATGACGTCATTTGCGGTGTACCCCTTGCCTTTTAATTTCTCCAGATCTTCCGCCGAAGCCTCCCCAACATAACCGATTAAATGCGCAGTGGCCTTTTTATAAGGATAGATCCGTTCCTCGGAACTGTTGGCAGAGACCCCTGGGATGCTTAACAGCTTATCCAAGGTTGCTGTCTCATCAGAAGAAATTTGCTTGATGGGCACGAAGTAACTAGGTTGCACCCATAATTGGTTCAATTTCTTTTCGACTTCATCCGTTGTCATGTTAAGAGTACCGGCCACCTGTTTGACGGTGGCTTTTTTGTCACCCATTTTCTCTGGTACGATTCCGATTTCCGAAACCATCCCATTCATCGCCAGGCCACGTTCATTCCGGTCGACAATTTCGCCACGGATGGCCGGGTAGGACTCGACTGATATCTTTTCACCAGCTTTGAGATCCGGGAAGATATAGCTTTCATCCCATTTAATGTACCAATTTTCTTCCTTGTCTCTCTCTTCTTTGACAAGGGTCGCCTTATGGTCGGAACTGACAGCTCCCGCTAGCGTGTTCATGTCAACGGTATAAGCCAATTTCACCTTTTCATCATCTTTATGTTCTTTTGCTTCTTCTTCTTTTGGTTTAGTATAGCCCACCTTGACTTGGTCGGCTTCGATTCCTTTATAGATCTTTTTATATCGCTCTGCAAATTCATCTGCACTGACTTGTTTCTTCGTATCAGCTGACAGATAATCATACATCTTCGCAAAATCTTGTTTATTCCATAGTTTCGTATAGGCCGCAAAGCGTTCTTCTGGACTAGGTTCTTCCGAGCACCCCGCCAAAAACATGACACTCATCAACAAACAGCCGAAAACTAATGCTAATCTTTTCATAATCTCCTCCTAATGAACAGTAAGAATGATATCTATAGTTTATCAAAGGTTGGGAGGAAAAGGGGAAATTTGTAATGACACTTTCCCTCTTTTTACTATTTAGGATCATTGAACACAAACAAAAGTCCTGCACATGTGCGCAGGACTTGATTGTTATAGCACTTTCTTTTTCCGGCTTTTTTGTTCTTGAAGCCATTTTTTCAAGAATAAGAAGCCCATGACAAAGGAAATGATCAGGCCGGATGATGTTACCAATACAGCCACCCATTCATACAGTGTGTAATTCATATAATCTTCCAACGTCAATTTCTTTTGCCAATCCTCTATATACAGGTTCATCCCGAATATGCCGGAGATGACCGTATAGATGGTAAGGATTTGCAGCAGGTAATTACTGCTTTTCCCGGAAAGCTTATCTTGGTTTTGGTACAAGTAGGAAAGCGTTTCTTTCACTTCTTGATAGAGCGGTTCGATCCTGAATACTTCTTTCGTCATTTTGAAGAGCTCTTTCCCTGTGAAGGTGCTGTTCACTTCAGCAAATAAGTATTTCGCCGAAAACTCGGTGATCATGAAGATTAGCAATTCCGTATCCGACTGGTCTTTTTCCACATCGATCTGGGAATGGTCATGAGCCAGCTTCAACAGGACTATTTTATAATAGAAGTAAAGCAGCATGGAATAGAAGTGTTGCCCGTACATTTCACTCGCAAGTTGGTTCTCTAGCTTGCCTGTCGCTTTTGTGACACAGGCAAAATGCCCCTCGCTCGTGACATAATACGTTTCCTCCCCCCAACGATCGTACACCCTCTCCTTGTAATACTTGTCAATATAGTTCGGGTTCAGGGCGCCGACATAGGGTTCTCCATCATTATCATATCCATTTAACTGACTCGTTCGGTATAAATCCGTTTTGGTAATTTCCCGATCCTTCGGGAGATTCGTATAACTGAGGACAAACATGCGTTCATCCACGAAGAAAGGCAAACTTCCGAAGTAGGATGTGTGGTCTTCTTCGTCATCAATATATTTCTCAGCAGGAGGGATTAACTCATTGAAGACAAAATCTTTCACGTAATCATACTCATTATTCCTACAGCCGACCTTCATCTCGATTTCATCTTCCGCAATGGGTTCGAGAATCCGGAACGTATCCGTGAAATAAAGGACATCATCATAAGGAAGGTTCTCAGGCAATGTAACCCGGATATTAATCATCCCGATATGAAACGGGCAAATATAGATATCAATGGAGTTGATTATAAAAGCCGTTTTTAAGAATGGCGAACGGAACGTACATCCCAGATCCATTTTCTTCGAGAAACGGCGTATGCCCTCTTTCTGTTTTGAACTGCTTGGAAACAAAATGGGGACAATATTCGGCATAAAGTATTGCTCCAAGTTACGATGGGAAACTTTATGATTGCCATAAAAATCGTCCTGCAGGTCCATATTATCCAGGTCCAAAAAGACAAAGTCATCCTTAAGCAACCGTTTGACAAACCCTTCGATTTTATTTCCTTCTAGCATGAACGGAAAAATAAATTGTTGGAAGGAGCGCTTGGTACGGTCGTTTTTTTCATTACTCATAGCCATATTTTTTTCCTCCGCCTTGACCGGGGTTCTCCGGTTCTCATTCACGTGCTCTTATTCACTTACCCCAGTTCTATCAAATAAAAACGAAGCATAATATGGTAAGAAAACGGACAAGCTTCTATTCCCCTCCACTCCTTATTGAATGGAAGGTAATTTCTGGTTTAAACAACCACAAAAAGGGTACAAAACAAATAAGAAGAATTTGGTAAGGGGGCGACAACGTGAAATCTGATACGAAAAAATACCATTTCGAGTTATTAGAACGGGTAAAACCTACGGAATCAAACGACCGGAAGCGGATGAGCGAATTCATAAAAAAAATGAAAAACAATGCACAAAACTCCCAATTAACAAGCAAAAACTCATGACATATGAGATGTCATGAGCTTCTTTACGTTCTTAATATGCAACTTTTTTCTGATGATCTTGCCCCACGCAATTTTGAATGCCAATTACGTCCAAAAAGTGTTGAATTTTTTTCATAGAGCTCGCCTGGTATTCATCCACGATGGAAAACTCTTTTATATAAGCGATTTTTTCTTGACTACTCGGGTCAAGGAGTTCATCTGTATCTATATCATCCTGGTTGTATTTTTTCTCATTTGATTTCTTGCATGTGTAAACCACAGCTTCCCCAACCTTCTTGGCAGCCCTATCAAAGTAAAAAGAAAATACAATGGCACATTCGTCATCATAAAAAGAGGGTTGAACTTTCATATTAATATCAATCATCATTCTTCCACCTCTCTCTGTTTTGTTACTCTTACTATAACAAACTTTCTACATGCATCCATGTGTTCATATAGCCCCTCACGTTTCTTCCACATCTTCCTATGCCCCCTTATATTGACAAATCATGGATAAATATAACTAAAGGCATATGCTTGAAAGAATATTTTAGATAAAGGCAAAAAAAAAAGACACCTCCTGAAGAAGATGTCTGAAAAACATCAATTTTTAGCTTTTTACATGTAAGCCTGGCAATTCATGAAGACCTGGCAATTCAGTAGGAGCGATTACAAAAGCAGCGATAATAAGTAAAGAGATCGCTAATGCCTTAGTATTTTTTTTCATAGGTCATTCCTCCTCTTTTCGGTAAAAAATATTGGTTAATATAGAAAAAAATTCTATAGTTATATTTAACCACACTTTTTAATATTACAAATTTCTACTTAGAAATCTTTTTACACCGTTAAACAAAGATACTTGGCCATTTTACCGATTTTTCGTTATGAAATATAACTCTAGGCATATTTTAAGGAGAATCAATATGGATTTTTTCGCTGTTGGACAGAAAATTAAAGAACTACGGAAACAGATTGGGCTTTCACAGGAGGAATTAGCATCGGGAATTTGTACGCAGGCTCAAATCAGTAAAATTGAAAAGGGAGATGTATATCCCTATGCCTCTACTCTCTACCTAATTTCTCAACGTTTAGGCGTTGATGTGAACTATTTTTTCGATATTGGAATGACCCCTCGGCTAGATTATGTTGAGGAAGTTATACATCAGCTTAAAATAGCTAGAAGAACCCGAAATTATGAAGAAATGCAACAAATCGTGAAGATGGAAGAAAAGAATCCTCTTTTCATCCAAAATAAAAAGAATCATCAACTGATTCTTTGGCACAAGGGCATCTATGAATATGAAAAAAATAAGAATCTAGAAAAGGCAACGGATTTGTTTAAACAGGCTATTGCCCTTACCCATACTACAGATAAAATTTTTTCTGAACGAGAACTAGAGATTTTAAGTAGCCTCGGTGTACTATATATGGATGAAGAACAATATGATAAAGCGTTTTCCCTACTTCAGAAGGCATTGGACCATTTAATAGCCCTTCCTTTTTTGACAGACAAGACGTTAAGAACTCGTTTAACCTATAATTTTGGTAGAGTATTAACACGTTTAGAACGATATGAAGAATCTATTAACTATTGCCGTGAAGCAATAAAATGGTGCTTAGCTAATGATCAATTGTATGCTTTAGCTGACTTATATTATCACCTTGGATATAATTTTGAACTACTAGAAGACTACGAATCTGCCATATCTTTCATAGAAAAATCTGAATTTCTCTTTACTCTCCAAAAGAATGAAGTTTTTATCACGTTTATCCAAAATAAGCTTAACAGTTTAAAAAGACAAAAGAAAAACCAGTAAGGCTTGTAAAACTCTCGCCATTCCCAACCCGGGAATGGCTTTTCACATTCCCACCATAAACATATTCCAAAACCTGTATACAACATTTCAAATTCCAAGCCCAAATGAAGTATAATAAAGAGATGACCTCGAAATGGGTGCCGGGAAATGGGGTCTGACCCCTTACCGAATACTCCATACCCTTGACTGGCAAAGGTTTTTTGATTTTTGTTAAGTCTGGGAAATAGGGTCTGACCCCCGCATGACGTAGGTTTCATAGTTCTGTGGGGTTTGGAAGTAATGAAGGATTTGTGTGGGGTTGACGTGTTTGCTTGGTTTTCCTGTTTGGAAGACTTTGTAGCTGCTCCACTTATAATCGGCGGGGTTTTTGACGATATTGGCTTGTACAGGGTTTAAATGGATATAACGGCTCGTGGCAGTGAATTGCTCAATTGATTCGATTAAGACGGAATGGTAACGGCCTTGAAAGAGGTGACCATCATGGTCATGCCGTTTATTGAAGGAGATGGCATAGCGGGAATTCAGCTTATGCATAATATCACTAATCGGGTGTTGTTTCGTTTCGAGGAGAAGATGCACGTGATTCGTCATGAGGCAGTAGCTATGGAGTTCGAAGTAATACCTTTCTTTCGTTTCCTCTAAATAACGCAGGTAACGAAGGCGATCCTTGTCGTCTAAAAAAATATCACTGCGGCGGTTGCCGCGGCTAGTAATATGGTACATCGCACCAGGGTACCATATCCTCGGTCTACGAGGCATGAACATCATCCTTTCCTATGCCGGGAAATAGGGTCTGACCCCCATCCGGTGTTGTTAAAGTACTGATATATCAATGATAATACAAAAATATAATTTTGGGAAATGGGGTCTGACCCCTAAAAGTGACCCCAAAAAGGAGGAGAGTATGGAGCGGGAGTTGTTGTTTGTTGGGGAGCGGCTGGCGGAGTTGTTGGAGGCCGGTGATCCGGATGATTTGGCTGTTGTGAATGAGGGTCTTCAGTTATATCGCCAGGGGCTCGTTGATCTGAAAGAGGAAGCGGAAGACTTGATTACCGCGGAGGTGCAGGATGTCACGCGCTATAAGGCAAGGCTGAGTTTGCTTTTCCCTCAGGATGGAAGCTGTACCTGCGATTCCAGGTTTATTTGCCGACACCAAATGGCCGTATTCTTCTCCGGATATTCCGAGCACGCCAGTGTGTCCGATTGGGTTAGCGAATGGAACGCGCCAAAATCCACACCTACCCAGGCTTTGCAGCAGGTAAAGCGGGCAAGTGAAATATTTAAACATACAAAGGAGAAATCCATCATTTTAGAAAAAAGCTATCCATCATGGAAGCAATTCGTGCACGATACCTTCACTGAGCAAGTGGAGCCTTATATAGAGGAACCGCCTTACATGATTGAGAATCATATACAGACTTTCTTTAAACGTCTCAGCTCCAAAACCCCGATGGAACGGGAATGGAAGCTGCTTTATCATTTTGTGACCCATTTTTGTACATTGCAGCTGACTATGAGAATGATCCAGCTACATAAAAGCAACACCCAAGCGGTCCGTGTCTTTTATGCGCTCGCCGCCGATTTGGCCGAAGAGCTTCATGAAACGGTGCAGCCACTTAGCAGACAGGCCCGTCCCTTTGCTTTTGACCCCTTCGTCTTTAGCATTAAGGAAGATGTAGCGAAGCTACTGGATGGCAGCGAAGGGTTGGAGTATGAAAAAATCGACCTCTACCGGGAAATCTGGAGCTACCTGTTCACCACATCTTCGTGGCGTAAAGAGGAGCTGAACCGAGTTCAGGAGGAACTGCCCAAGCAATATGCAGGCACGACGGAGCGCATTTCCTATACCCTGGCTACGATTCACCTATCTTTGATGGAGAATCAGGACCGACAAGCGATCGAGCTTCTCCACGAATTGAAGAAGGAAGCCTGTCCGTATATTTTTTATTGGCTGGAGTTCCTTTCCGATTCAGAGGACCGTACCCGGGCCATTCCTTTCATTGAATTCATCAACGCCCATGTTCAGGAATTCTTAATTGACCTATCCGATTATTATCAGCGGGTCGATTTTGTCCGGACCTTCACGACCCTGATCACCAGCTGTTGCTTTAAGTTGAAGCGGAATGATTTGCTTGAGAAATTCTTCCGGGCTACCCTTCCCCATAGCTATTGGAACTATGCAAACTTTCTTTTTGAACAGGGCCAATATAAAAAATGGGTGGAGATGCATATCTACTCCGAAATCAGCATTGACTTAATAAGCACTGAATCCATCAAGGAAGTCGTCTCGAAAGATCCGGAAGTGATGCTTCCCCTCTATTATCATGCGGTACAGGAAAAAGTGTCCTTGAAAAACAGGCCAGCCTATAAACAGGCAGTCCGTTATTTGAAAAAGATGCGTACCATCTATAAAAAGATGAAAAAGGAAGAGGTATTCGAACGGTATATGCAATATGTAGTCGATTCGACGAAACGACTGCGCGCTTTTCAAGAAGAATTAAAAAGGGGAAAGCTAATCGATGTTTAATACAGGAAAATTAAAAATCAAAATAGCGGCTCTCGAAAATGGATCCTACGTCCTCGGTGTCGTCAATGAAGAGAATAGCTTCCTCAATACGAGTTACATTCGTAGACTGCTGTTCAACTGGGATGACGCCAGTTTTTATGGCACAAAAATGACGACAGATACAATAAACGAAAACCCTGTTTTCATTCTTGATGCCTGGGGACTGCTGAACTTTTTTGCGAAGGAAAGCTTTAACTCCTTTATAGAATGGGAATGGTCCGAGCTCTCATCCTTATGCCTATCCGCAGCCCCCGTACTTCATGAATCGATTGAAGCGGGGATTCCTGTGCCTGATTTCACGAATTTACAGTTGGACTCCATCGGCTGGAAACTGCCGGAAGAGGTCGAAGAAGAATTCCTTCCTTCCTTTTGGGAAGAGGAGATTCCTTTGGACCTCCCTTCACCTGAAGTGGAAACCAATCGGACTTTTATCGAGAAATGGTATAATGGCGCCGCTAATATGTATTTGAAGACCTACTCGCCGATGCACAATAAATGGAGCGAAGCAGTTGGGGCCTTAAAAGATTCAAGGCTTTCTCCGGAAGAGTTGCAGGCCTTTTTCGATCAGGACAGCTGGCAGGAATGGCTTGGCGTTAATCCGGATCCTAAACCCTTCACCATCGGTCTACGCTTAACCGAACCACCTGAAGGAAATGGCCCATGGAAGCTAGACGTCACGCTTCGCTCTAAAAAAGATGAAAGCATCATCGAAACGTATACTGGCAAGAAATTGCCGCGTGGCTGGAATAAGTACGCAAGTGAAGTCGTACGGGCGACGAAACGCTGGCAGCTCGTCGTCCCATGGATTGGGGAAAAGGGCCGGTTAAAAAGCGAGCTATCCGAAATCGATGCCTGGGAGTTTTTGACCGATGCAAGCGAAAAGCTGCTATTTCTCGGTGTCGAAATCCTCCTTCCATCCTGGTGGGTCGCTTTGAAGGAATCCTCCCTCAAAGTGAAGGCAAAAGTGAAGAGCCAATCGAATCGCGGCCCTTCCTACGTTGGGCTGAAAGCATTGATGGACTTCGACTGGAGATTCTCCCTGAATGGTAAGGAGCTCACTGAGTCCGAGTTCGCGGAGCTCGTCGATGAGAAACGCAGGCTTGTCTATATCCGCGGCCAATGGGTCAAGCTCGACCCCGCTTTCATCAAGCAAATCCAGAATCTGATGGAAACTGCCAATGAAAAAGGCATCCAACTGACTGATTTGCTGCAACAGGAGCTTTTAAATAGTGAAGGGGAAGAAATCGAGGATGACCCGGAAAACGGCGAAATGCTCCGAATTCAATTCGAATTGAATCAGGAGCTTAGAAAAATGGTCGGACGACTACGGGAAACCAAGAACATTTCGATCATGCCAGTCCCTGGGACACTGCAAGGTGATTTACGTCCCTATCAAAAACTGGGCATGAGCTGGCTTCTGTTCTTAAGGGAATATGGATTTGGCGCGTGTCTCGCGGACGATATGGGACTTGGGAAAACCGTCCAGATGATTGCCTACCTCCTTTATGTCAAGAATGCCGAAGCGACTGACAAGGAGCTACCTACCCATGAAGAAAAGGTACAAACGAGCGAACCCATCATTGTCGATGAGGAAAGTGAAACGGAAAGCGCCGATGAGGTCGAAGTAATCACCAACCCGCCTGAGCATGTTCCTGTTCAGGCCGCGTTGATTGTCTGCCCTACATCGGTACTCGGAAACTGGCAGAAGGAACTGGAAAAATTCGCTCCATCACTCAAGGTTCACCTTCATTACGGTTCGAGTCGGTCCAAGGGTGATGCGTTCATTAAAAAAGCTTCTACCCACGACATCATCTTGACTTCGTATGGCCTGACCCACCAAGATGTGGAGGAATTGTCCTCCATCCATTGGAGCAGTGTCATCCTAGATGAAGCTCAGAATATCAAAAACGCCCAAACGAAGCAATCCAGGGCAGTCCGCAAGCTTGATGGACGTCATCATATCGCCTTAACGGGTACACCGATGGAAAACCGCTTAAGCGAGTTATGGGCCATTTTTGATTTCATTAACAAAGGCTACCTGGGAACGCTTGGTCAATTCCAGGAAAAATACGTGACCACCATCGAGCGGGAAGAACAAAAAGATAAAATCAAAGAACTGCAACGCTTAATTCAGCCCTTCCTGCTCCGTCGGACAAAACGGGATAAAGAGGTCGCATTGAACCTTCCTGATAAGCAGGAACAAAAAGAATTCGTGCCGCTCACCACCGAGCAGGCTTCATTATATGAACAGCTAATCAAGGATACCTTTGCCGATATCGAGCAGTTGTCCACCTTTGAACGCAAAGGGATCATTCTGCAGATGCTGAATAAACTGAAACAGCTCTGCAATCACCCTGCCCTTTATCTAAAGGAAACTGAAAAGGAAAACATCATGATGGCAGCTAGCCGATCCGGGAAGCTTGAGAAGCTAACTGAAATCGTGGATGCTGTCCGCGAGCAGGAGGAAAGCTGCCTCATTTTCACCCAATACATCGGTATGGGGAACATGATGAAAAAACTGCTTGAAAAACGCTATGGCTTTGAAGTTCCCTTCCTGAACGGAAGTGCGAACAAGAAACAGCGTGATGATATGATCACCCGCTTCCAAAATGGCGATTTCCCCATCTTCATCCTTTCGTTGAAGGCTGGGGGCACAGGCCTGAATTTAACGGCGGCAAACCATGTCATTCACTATGATCGCTGGTGGAATCCTGCGGTTGAAAATCAAGCCACTGACCGTGCCTACCGCATCGGGCAACAGCGGTTCGTTCACGTTCATAAATTGATATGTACCGGGACGCTTGAAGAAAAGATCGATCAGATGCTCGACAAAAAACAGGCGCTGAACGATGAAATCATCAGTAGTGATAACTGGATCACAGAACTTTCCACTGATGAAATCAAGGACCTCGTCTCTCTTCACTAAGTTTTGCTAGTTAGACCACTCAATAGCTTTCCTGATTAATCGGGTTTCAAGCTATGGGTGGTTTTTCTTTTTGTGTTCCAATCTTTCGGATTGACTATAAAAAAAGATTGGTAATTTCCATGACTGATCATGATGTGCTCCAATGCCGTTGTAAGCGCTTCACCTTTATTGGGCAAATATCTCTCTGAGCGTTCTTCAATGATGACCTTTTCTCTATGGGGATCATATGTGATCGAAGTCTTAGCCATATCCTTTTCAAAAAGCGAAAGGGTTACATCCGGAATAAGCGGATATTCTTGATAAGACGAATCGTGCCGGGGTTCCTTTTCAAATGGAGAATTAGCAAGTTGAAGTGCATCAAAGAAACTCGTTTTTGCTAGTGACCTATCATAATTTTCATATTTAACTGTAACACCACGACCATATTCCTTCGTAGTCAGACCTTTTTTAAAATTCATCGATTTCCTCCTCTTATTTAGTTCCATATACCTATTTCGGTATCATCTTTTTATTTTCCTTCTCTATTTCAAAAAAAGAATGCTTCTCATGGATTACGTTATAAGCAACGTAATAATCCATCAAACGTGTGAAAGGGTGCATACGCAGCCTCAACATAAGAAAAGCAGCCCCCTCTGTAAAAAGGGAGCTGCCATTTTATTATCGTTTCGCTTTATAGATGTAGGTCGTTTTCTTCGTCTCATTTCCGGCAATATCCGTGACCTTCCATTCGAATGTATTGTTGCCCACTTCAAGTGGCAACTCAACATCCTCTATCGTTTCTTTGAAAGAACGCATTTTGTATGGTTCTTTAAATTCATGATAGAATACTTCACTTCCGTTCAAGTAAAGGCGGATTTCATCGAAGTTGTCCTCGACGGTCACATCCACTTTCGGGTTCGGTTTTTTGGCCCCTACCATCAGGGGTGCTCCTTTGACCTTCAAACTTGGTTTCTTTGTGTCCACCATGAACATCCGTTTGAAGGAAATGGTATTACCGACTATGTCCGTTGCTTTAACCACGAAGCTTTGGACGCCGTCATTGTATTTCTTTTTATACGAGAATTCGTATTGTTTCTTCTCTTCATTATATTTCACTGGGACATTTTTATCGTCGATCTTGAATTCCTTGATGCCAGATGCCTCTTTAATGTACCCCGTAATCGTCACATTCTTCATATTGGTCACGCTCAACACTTCAGGACTCGTGATAAAGACGGATGGGGCCGCTTTATCTTTTTCAACCGGCTCCGTATCCTGAGTCAAGTCCGCTTCAGCTGTCTTTTCATTACCTGCGAAGTCTATGGCAACAACCTGTACTTTTTCACCCTTAACATCCGGCAGAGTATATTCTTTTGTATCCGCAACAAGCGGTTCTGTTATGATTGATTTCCCGTCTATCTGTACATCGTAATACGCCAAGCCTGATCCATTGACATTATCCGATCCTTCAATGGCAACCACCTTGCCATTTTTTGAAATCTTGACCGTAGGTGCCACTGTATCGACTTTGACAGGGATCTCAAACGTCTGCCATTTAGCTCCCTCATAATCGATCACTGCTTTGACTTCATAGATATATTCACCGTCTGCAACGAGCTTATTATTGATTTTGCCATCCCATTTACGGGCGGGGTCTAACGTATAGGCCGTCCCGCTTCCGCCGTCATAATAGTCCTTCCGCACCTGATTCTCCGTACGGATTGTCCGGACCGATTTTTTCGCAGCATCCATGATGTTGTATTCTACTTTTTTCGCATTTCTCAAGAATGATAGAATCGGGATAAAATCATCCTGCGCTCCATCACCATTCGGGGAGATCGCGATATATTTCCGGTCAAATATCTTTCCAACCGGCTCATAACCCAGGTAGGTAAAGTCTTCACCTGCAGTTGATACCGCCCCAGCCATGCCGTAGTATGATTCTTCATCATATTTCGTTCCGTCCAAGATAGGTGCCTTGTCCCATTCTCCTTTGAACCCTACATATGGAACGTTCAGTTCTGGATTATTGTCTGCCGGGTCTTTCAGTGTCACGAACCCTTCAACAAAGTACCCATTTGGAAAGACCTTATCGATTGCGACTGGCGTCTGGAGGTCGTCCCCAAGCACCTTAGCCTTAGACAGGTCCACCTTCACTTCAATGTTGACCGATTTCTTTGCAGGTATAGTGATTTCTTCTTGTTCACGGTTATTGATTTTTATCGTAGCATCCTGAATTTCCTGTGCTTCTAATTGATTGGCTGCATAACCTAACTGTCCCTGAATCGAATAGTCTGTTTGGATATTCCCCAATACATCATATTTGACCGCTTCGTCACTTATATTTTCAACCTTCAAAGTAAAAGCGAACGTGTTTCCTACCTCTTTCAATGCAACCTTCGCTACATTCGTAAATGCCTCGGTCACGACCACCGGCGTAGCCAACGCGGAATTCAATTGCATGATCCCGGCTCCCTGCCTGCGCGGCGAGTAGGGAATATTCCATCCAAATGCAGCATTGACCATGCCTTGATCGGTTACAGGTCGAGAGGTATTCATCATTAGGTTTTTGGCCAGGTTTGCCCGGTCGAACCCTTTTGCGTTCAAGTCTTTATCGACTCTTTCCAATACGAGGGCAGAGCCTCCCGATACGTGAGGAGCCGCCATCGACGTACCGCTCATCATGCCGTATTCATCATTGTTCAATGTCGAATAGATTTGTCCGCCCGGCGCTGTGATTTCCGGTTTGAAATCAAGGTTCGGTGCGACGCCCCATGAAGTAAAGGCACTCATTTTCCCAGCCTCGGGATTAGCTGATTTCACCTTATCCCCCTTGAAAGTGAGTGTCACTTTTTCACCTTCCGATAAGGCGGCTTGCAGCTTCGCACCATCCGATTTAAGCATGAATAGCTGTGGAATCGTTATGCTAGGCTCTGTTGCCATGGATACGTATCCATCGGCATTGTTATAGATGATGGCACCTGTTGCTCCTGCCTTCTGAGCATTTTGCGTTTTTTCGATAAAAGTGATTCCCCCACGCTCGATAAGGGCAAACTTGCCTTTGACATCCACCTTGGCTAGCTCCTCAGGGGTTCCAAGGCCTGCATCGACTAGTTCGTGCGTCTTTTCCTTTAAAGCGTTAGGATGTACACTGGAAGCCGACATGAACGGTGCTTTCCCTTCCTGCCCGTTCAACTGATAGGTAGCAGCATCTAAATCAAGATAGTTGTTTTCAATCGATGCCACTTGAAGCGAATCATAGGCAAGTCCCGGAGAACCCGCTATGCCGATGTCTGGATTCGTTGCCCATGGATTCGCGAACCCATTTCCCAAGTGGGCAGAGTTTCCTGCCGAAATCGACATCACGATTCCATTTTCCACGGCCCTTGATACGGCCTGTTGCTCAGGATCTTCCTCTGAGACGAAGCCTGCCGTCGAACCAAGACTCATGTTCAAGACATCTGCCCCAAGAATAATGGCATCATCAATGGCCTTGATGTAAATATCCCCCCAGGTCGTCTTCACAGCAGGGTCATTCCCGAACACCTTCAAAGCTAAAAGCTGGGCTTCAGGGGCCACCCCTTTAATGCCGCCATTCTCTTCATCCCCATTAGCCGCTGCGGTCCCGGCAACGTGCATCCCATGCATCGAAGCTCCCTCAGCAAGATCGAGGATTTCTTGATTGTCATCCATATAGTTATATCCGTAAGGGACCTTTTCCGTATAATACTTTCCAAGTAACTGGTTGGCTTGTATCATTTCACTGACTTCCGTTTTCGTCAGTTCCGCCTTTGAAGCATCACTGAGGATCATGTCACGGTGAGATGGGTCAATCCCGGTATCAATGATTCCGACGACCATCCCTTCCCCCGTATAGCCGTACTCCCTCCAAGCTTCCTGGGCTTGGACCAGTTCCTTGCTATATACCATATCCGGTTTTTCAACAGGTCGTTTATATTCATTCGCAATATGTACTTCAGCCACTTCAGGCAAAGCTGCCACTTCTTTGACTTCTCCATATTGTAGCTCTGCACTGAACCCATTCAAGACTGTCGTAAAACTTTCAAATTCCTTTAAAGCTATCTTCTTCTCTTTTACTTTATTTTTCACTTTTTTCTGGCCTGATAGTTTTTTAGACTTTAATTCTTCCCTTTTGCTTTTAGAAAGGTCTTTAAATCGTTTACCTTCCTTAGAGGCATATTCAATGGCCGGGGCTTCCTTCATCTGTACGATAACCCTGACCTTTTCATCGGTTTTGTACTTCTTATCTGTCTCTTCTTTCTTCAACTTCAGGATACTTTCCTGATTTTTCTGTCCCGCATTCTTTCCAATCGAAGGATCAGGAAGATTGGCAGCGGAAACCGTTGCTGTAAATACTAATAGAAAGATTGCTAGAATGGGCAAAATGCGTTTAATCAATGAACGATTCCTCCTATAAAATTAGAATTTTCTATATTTTTCCTTATAGGTATAAAAGTATCACACCCTTTATCATGAATTTAAGAGATAATAGTCACTATTTTCCTAGAAGACTCTAGTATAATATGTTTATTTTTCAATACCTGTCATCATTAAGAGATTATGGAAAATATCAAAGCGCAAAAAAGGCGGTGATTCGGAAAATCACCGCCTCTTCCTCTTTAGTTTTTCATTCTTGGATCCAATGCATCACGTAGGCCATCGCCCATCAGGTTGAAGCCAAGTACGGTCAACATGATGGCGATCCCTGGGAATAGAACGGTCCAAGGCGCCTGAATGATGAACTGTCTCGAATCAGCAAGCATTTTTCCCCATTCAGGTGAAGGTGGTTGTGCACCCAGCCCAAGGAATCCAAGCGCTGCACACTCAATGATGGCGGTCGCGATCGCTAAAGTCCCTTGAACGATGATGGGCGCAAGGCTATTCGGCAGGACGTGGTGAATCAAAATCCGACCATCCCCCATACCAATCGCCTTAGCGGCCGTTACATACTCCTCTTCTTTTACAGTCAGAACCCGTGATCGCAAAAGTCTACCGAACGTAGGCACATTGACGATTGCAATCGCGATGAGTGCATTGCGCAGGGATGGTCCCAATACGGCAACAACCGCTATGGCTAGCAGGATGCTCGGAAACGCCAGTACAATGTCAAAAAGCCTCGAAATGATCGTATCGATCCACTTGCCATAATACCCGGCAATGATGCCGAGGAAAGATCCGACCACTACAGAACCGGCCACTGATAAAAAGCCGACCCATAGAGATAAGCGAGAGCCATAGATGATTCGGCTCAAAATATCGCGGCCGAATTCATCCGTGCCAAACCAATGCTCTGACGAAGGGGACAAATGTTTATCGCTGAGCTTCTGCCCTTCGTAGGAATAGGGTGCAATAAGCGGGGCGAAAATAGCCAGTATAATGAAAAATAGGACAATGCCGAGGCCAACCAGGGCTACCTTATTTTTCTTGAAGCTTTTCCAACCTTCCTTCCAGGGAGAAATGGCTTTTTCCTCTACCTCTTGAGGGGGAATGATCGGCGGTGTATTCGTAACAATTTCAGCCATGAGATATCCTCCCTATTTATATTTAATCCTAGGATCAATCGCTGCATACAAAAGGTCCACAATCAAGTTAATCATGACGAACAAAAAGGCGATGACGAGAATTCCCGATTGAATGACCGGATAATCCCGGTAAAGGATAGCTTCATAGATATATGTTCCAATACCCGGCCATCCAAAGATGGTTTCCGTTAAAATCGCGCCACCCAATAGTAGACCCGTTTGCAGACCGATAACGGTGACCACTGGAATTAAAGCATTTTTCAGGGAGTGCTTATAAACCACCCAGAACATTTTCATGCCCTTCGCGCGAGCCGTCCGGATGAAATCGGACCTCATGATTTCTAGCATGGATGAGCGTGTCATTCTCGCAATGATCGCCATCGGGATGGTTGCAAGTGCAATTCCCGGTAAGATAAGATGTTTCACCACTTCAATGAATTGATCGAATCTACCGGAAACAAGAGTATCTATTAAATAAAAGCCCGTTATCGCTTCCACAGGGTCTCTTATATTGTCCCGTCCAGTAGTTGGAAGCAAGTCCCACTGAATCGCAACGAGATACTGTTCCATAAGACCAAGCCAGAATATCGGCATCGATACGCCAATTAAGGCGACGATCATGGCCGTATAATCAAACCAGGAATTTTGGAACCATGCCGAGATGATTCCGGCATTTACGCCGATGATAACCGCAATGATCATCGCAATCAGGGCCAATTCCATCGTGGCCGTCAAGTAGGGCCAAATTTCCTCTGAAACAGGGGTATTCGTTTTTAGAGAAACCCCCAGATTGCCTGTTAACAGGCCAATTAAGTAATCCCAGAACTGAATGAACCATGGTTGGTCCAAACCAAGCTCCTTTGTCATGGCAGCGACGGCTTCTTTCGTTGCCTGCTGCCCTAATATTACCTGGGCGGGGTTTCCCGGTATCGCCCGAATCATCATGAATACAATAAACGCCATTCCGAGAAGCACCGGAATGAGAGAACCCAAACGTCTTATGGTATAGGAAAACAAAACACTCACCTGCCTTTTTTACACATGGGCTTTTAATCGCCCTTCATTCTTTAAATCTTTAATTCACATGACAAAACCGGGGAGCATACATTCATACCCCCCGGTCCGTACAATTAATTTTCGATTGACACGTTAATTAGAGACTGAGAACCTGTAGGATGCGGAACGAATCCTTTGATTGTCTTAGTACCAGCTAATTGTGGCAACGAATGTACAAGTGGTACCCAAGGTGCTTCTTCATGTATGATTTCCTGTGCTTTTCCGTATAGCTCATTACGTTTCGCTTCATCTGCAGTAGATTGAGCTTCAATCAATAATTTATGAACTTCTTCGTTTGCATAGCGAGAGTAGTTGTTCGAGCCGATTGTATCTTTATCCAATAATGTATAAAGGAAGTTATCGGCATCTCCATTATCACCAGTCCAGCCAAGCATGAATGATGGAGCTTCACCGGCTTGTACTTTTTCCAAGTATGCAGCCCACTCATACGTCATGATATTGGCTTCAATATTGACTTGTTTCAGACTTGCTTGAATGGCTTCAGCGACTTTTTGTCCATCAGGCATATATGGACGTGGTACCGGCATGGCCCATAGATCCATTTTGAATCCATCTTCAAGACCAGCCTTTTTCAAAAGTTCTTTTGCCTTTTCTACGTTGTAATCATAGTCTTCAATTTCATCATTGTATCCAGAGACGGATGGTGGCATTGGATTCTTCGCAGGCTCAGCCGTTCCTTCAAAGAAGTTATCGATGATTTCCTGTTTGTTGATCAAATGGGAAATGGCTTGACGCACTTCCTTTTTATCAAATGGCGCTTTTTCAACGTTAAATCCAAAGTAGCCAACGTTCATGGATGGACGTTCAAAGATTTGAAGGTTTTTGTCCCCTGTCACTTTGCTGATATCACTTGGGTTCAATCCGTCCATTAGGTCGACTTCACCTTTGATTGCTGCATTCAAACGAGCCGAGTTATCTTTGATGACTTTAAACGTGATGCCATCAAGTTTTGGCAATCCTTCTTGCCAATAGTCTTCATTTTTCACGACTTCAATCGTGTCGCCTGGTTTCCATGATTTGAACTTGAAAGGACCCGTTCCAGACGGATTCTTGCCGAAATTGTCTCCATCTTTCTCAACTGCCGTTGGACTTGCAATGGCAAATGGTGACATCGCAACGTTTTTCAAGAATGGTGCTTGTGGGCGTACTAGTGTGAATTCCACTGTGCTATCATCAAGAGCTTTTACTTCTTTAATCACGTGGCCTTCGTCACCTTCAAAGCCACCGAACATGGAAGCATAGTAAGCAAATTTCGCTTCATCCTTACTTGTTGCCCAGCGCTGAAAGTTCTTAACGACCGCTTCCGCGTTGAAATCCGTGCCATCGTGGAACTTAATGCCTGTTTTCAGCTTGAACGTATAAGTTTTCGCATCTTCGGAAACTTCCCATGACTCTGCAAGACCCGGTTCGATTTCCGTATTGTCTTCTCCGTATTTCACAAGTGTTTCATAGATTTGCTGTGTGACGATATAAGACTCGCCATCCGTTACGATAGCAGGATCAAGTGAAACCGCATCTCCGCCTTTACCGTATATTAAAACCCCGCCGCCCTTTGCCTCGCTTGAGCCGCCTTTTTCGTCATCCTTATCTTTCGATGTTGATGATGAACAGCCAGCAAGCGCAAGTGAAATGGCTAAAATACTGGTTAACAATAAAGCTAATGTCTTCTTCATATTCTTCCCCCTATTTTCTATAAATTTATGTATACGTCCTATCAATTATATAAATGACAAGAGACGTAGTGACCTGGTTTGTGTTCCTGTAAAATTGGTTTTACAGTCTTGCATTCTGGCATCGCTTTCGGGCACCTTGTATGGAATGTGCATCCGCTAGGCGGGTTGGATGGACTCGGGACATCGCCCTGCAATATGACCCTATCGCCCTTATATTCTACATCCGGAATCGGAACCGCCGATAGTAAGGCTTGTGTATACGGATGTAGCGGATCTTCATAAAGCCCTTCACTTTCCGTCAATTCAACAATATGTCCTAGATACATCACGCCTACCCGATCCGAGATATGCCTGACGACTCCGAGATCATGGGCAATGAAAAGATAAGTGAGGTCAAAATCCCTCTGCAAATCTTGTAGGAGATTTAACACCTGTGCTTGAATGGAAACATCCAAAGCCGAAACAGGCTCATCCGCGATAATCAGCTTCGGATTGACGGCTAGTGCCCTGGCGATGCCAATACGTTGCCTCTGACCACCACTGAACTGATGTGGGTATCGTTTGGCATGGTAACTGCTTAACCCAACAACCTTAAGTAGCTCCTGCACACGCTTTTTCCGTTCTTTCTTATCTTTGACACCATGGACGATGAGTGGTTCTTCCAATATCTTTTCAACCGTGTGCCTAGGATTGAGCGAGGCGAATGGATCTTGAAAGACCATTTGCATTTCGCGGCGCATCTTCCTCATTTCACGGGTGGATAGTGTCGTCAGGTCCTTACCCTCAAAGTAGACATTACCTTCACTTGGCTCGAGTAATCGAAGCAAAAGTCTGCCCGTCGTCGATTTACCGCACCCGCTTTCACCGACAAGGCCAAGCGTCTCACCTTTGTTTATGGAGAATGACAAGCCATCGACGGCTTTCACCTCACCGATCGTTTTACCGAGCACTCCCCCTTTGATTGGGAAATGCTTCTTCAGGTTTTCTACCTTAACTAATGGTTGAGTCATGCAATGGTGCTCCTTTCGCATCTTCGTACAGCCAACAACGTACTTGTTGCCCTTCATCAAACGCCAGAAGAGACGGGGTTTCATTCAGGCATTGCTCCATCGCATGAGAACAGCGAGGGGCAAACTGGCAGCCAAGTTTGCTCGTACCCGGTTTTGGCACATTTCCAGGGATTGAATAAAGCCGTTCCTTTTTTATGCGCATATCAGGAATCGATTGCAGGAGGCCAATCGTATACGGATGCTTAGGGTTTTGAAAAACCGTTTGCACTTTTCCCTCCTCGACCACCCTTCCGGCATACATGACAATGATACGCTCACACATTTGTGCCACTACACCAAGGTCATGGGTGATCATCATGATTGCTGTATCTGTCTCCTTGTTCAGGTTCTTCATCAATTCTAAAATCTGGGCTTGAATCGTGACATCCAAGGCCGTGGTCGGCTCGTCCGCTATTAGAAGCTTTGGCTCACAAATCATGGCCATGGCAATCATGACACGCTGTCTCATCCCGCCCGAAAGCTGATGAGGGTATTCATCTATCAGTTCTTCGGCTCGTCCAAGCCCAACCAACTTCAACATTTCGACCGCTCTTTGGCGGGCCTGTTTTTTATTCCATTTTCTATGTATCCGAAGTGTCTCCACCAATTGTTCTCCAATTGTGAAGACAGGGTTCAAGCTTGTCATTGGTTCCTGGAAGATCATAGCGATTTCATTTCCCCGAATCTTTCTCATTTTAGCTTCAGATGCGTTGGCAATGTTACTTCCCTTAAACAATATTTCCCCTTCTACCTTACCGGTAGGCGAAGGCACAAGCCCCATGATCGACAAAGAGGTTACGCTTTTCCCACAGCCCGATTCCCCGACAATTCCTAACACCTCACCAGGATTGATATGAAAATCGATGGAGTTCACGACAGGAATCTCTCCATCGTCAGTACGAAAACTCGTTCGTAACCCGTTGACTTCAATAATTGGAATACTCATAATATCACTTCCTTTATATCCATATTTTACATTTTTAATATTATTTGGTTTATTATTACATCAAACTTAACATTTTACAATATATTTTCTTAAAATTCTAACTTAACAGAATAATATTTTTTAATTAGTTCTATAGTATTAGCTTCATAAAAAGAATGACTGTACAAGTACAGTCATTCCAAAAAGGGGAAGAATCAAGCTTTTGATTCTTTTTATGAGAGGATTCGGGGACACTTGCGGGGAAAAGCCAAGTCGGCTTGGGGAAATAGGAAAATAACAGGGACTTGCCACTATTAGTATACTTTTCGAAGGGTATCGCTTTTTATAATTCACCAACTTTCTCTAAATTTGTAACCCTTTTGTCTAATTTTTCATTATGTTCATGTAAATACTTGTTATACGATTCTAATTGGGCTACTTTTAACCTGAGGTGTTTCAACTCATCTTCATTCTCTTTCGTTTGGACATGAGTCTTGGCCACATGTCCAATTAAGTCACCAATGAGTTGTTCTACTCGTTGCTTATCCTGCATCGAACTGAACAGGAGTCGGTTTCGCTTCTGCCCGTTGGAAAGCATTCCACTTTTTTCACTCATGCTTCACCTCCAAGTAAGCTATAAACCAATGTGTTCGAATTCATTTGCCTTGCCATCATTCTGTTGCTTAGTCCCTATGAATTGAACCAGCTCGGCAATAACTTCGGTGACATATACTTTTTTACCCTCTTGGTTGTCATATCTCCTCGTTTGAATTCTGCCAGTAACCCCGACAATCGAACCTTTTTTGCAATATTGTGCTGTATTTTCGGCTGTTCTTTTCCAAAGGGTACAGTGTACAAAGTCAGCCTCGTAATCCCCTGCATTATTACGAAAATTACGGTTCACAGCTAAAGTAATATTGGAAACCGCCTTGCCATCTGGCGTATACCTTAATTCGGGATCCTTCGTCAATCGTCCGACAAGGGTTACCTGATTGATCATCTTCTTCCTCCTTTCCTTTCATGATCTAATCATAAGATTTTCTTTTAAAAAGGGGAAATCGACAAAATGGACGAATGCCACTCATTTTGGCTTTAAAAAACGTTATATTACACCTATAACTCTTTTTTGCAGAAAACTTGTTTACTAAAAAGCTTAAACCTATCAATTTGGACTTTTTTTTACTTTTAGCGTATTTTTAGGTTTATCATTTTAAAAAATCAAAATATTCTAGTATGATATAATTACCTTTAAAAGGAATTAACAGGGATAAATGGGCATTTGACTGTCTTCTTCATAAAGGCAAGGAATGGAGGTATTTAATGAAATCTTTCAAATTAATCTATCTACAGATTGTTACAGAGGATTCACGATTAATTGATATACCCTTAGCCGATGGACTCATCATTAATAAAGAAAATGATATCAGCTCGTGGCTCCTAGAGGCTTTTGTGGCAGAAAAACATTTTCATGAGTTTGCATCCTCACTTCCTGATATTAATGGAGAAGTGACCATTCAGGCTGTTATAACGAAAAAAGACAATGAACCCGCTTTATTCGATACCGTCCTGCGCACCATTAAAAAAGTCGATGGTCACTATAGCCTTTTATTTGTCGGCCATATCAAAAAAAACCACACAAAATATGCAGAACTTCTTCTTGAGGATTTAGTCTATAAAGGCTTGGAGGGCGAGGATTTAATCAGGGAATTCAAGAAAAAAATTAAATCCAGACCTAAACTGGCCACCTATAAATCGTCCATAAAATAAAAAACTGGCTTAGCTGAAGGGAATAACACCCGCTGCTAAGCCAGTCCTCTTTATATGCCTTTTATTTGTTATCTTTGCCTTTTTTCTCAGCATCTTCAATTAAATCGTCAGAATCATTGTTGTTGTTCGTTGTATTGTTATTGTCATCGCCATTCATCGTATCATCATTTTCGATCATACCGTCGTTATCCGTATCAAGATTGTTATTATCGTTTCCAGTGCCTCCATTATCATCGACACCATCATTTTGATTTTCTTCGATCATGTTGTCATTCTCGGGTGCAGGATTGTTGTCATCATCATTTCCACATCCAGCAAGGAACATGGCAGACATCAAAGATCCCCCGATTAGCGCATAAAGTCTTTTCTTCATCATGAGTAGGTAACCTCCCTTCATTCTTTATCATTTAGTATTTTGCCCGAATGTAAAAATAACTTGCGCCTTATTTTTAATTAGTAAAATATGCTTGAACTTCTGCATATAAAAGATGCCGGACATAAATGTCCGGCATCAAAGGGAGAAAAAATGGTTGTAAACAACTAACTGCAGTCATTGTAGCTATCAGCTGCATCGTATATGTATTATGTACACCTAATTCGTCTTCTTAAACATTCTTGCTCAAAATGGCCATGTTTAGCCCTTTTAAGCTTATTTATCTCCAAAAGCGAACATGATTTCCGTTTCACAGGCAACTTCGCCATCTACTGTTGCGACCGCTTTTCCTTTACCAACCGATCCCCTTAACCGAATAATTTCTACTTCGAGGCGGAGTTGATCTCCCGGTTTTACCTGGCGCTTGAAACGACAGTTATCGATTCCTGCAAAAAAGGCCAGCCGCCCTTTAAATTCTTCTTGTTTCAATACTGCTACAGCACCTACTTGCGCTAACGCCTCCACAATCAATACACCCGGCATAACAGGGTAATCCGGAAAGTGGCCATTGAAAAATTCTTCATTGGCTGATACATTTTTTAATCCTACAGCTCTTTTCCCATCTTCCACTTCAATAATCCGGTCAACTAATAAAAAAGGGTAACGATGGGGGATGATGTCCTTTATCTGCGTAATATCTAACATGGCTTTTCCTCCTAATAATGATATTGCCTACTTTTAACGAAAACTCGCCCCTCCCTTACATAGGGAAGAGGCATGTTGTTGCCAATTGAAATTTTCTAAAACGGTGGCAACTGCGTCGACAGACTATTTCTATGCATCTTCATTTACAATATCGATGATATGGGTCCATGTGGATTTCTTGAAAACATCCGTTGCCTGCCCTCCGCCAATCACACTATAGCCTATTAGTGAACCGGCAAGTAAAGCGATGAATATCAATCCGATGATCATAAGTAAACGCAGCCAGATCGGCAAAAGCCGGACCTTGATTCTTCGGTTCGGTTGCGTTGTTTTTGCTTCCTTGACCTCTTCACTCACTTCTTGTCTCATTACACTTTTTTGTTCCATGCCCATACAAAAGCTCCTTTTTCAGAAAACTCGCCGAATAAAAGCGTCTTGGCTTATACATAAATAGAAGCATCAAATCACATGCCATGTCAAAATGAATGAGCGTCAACGGTCCTCTTTGCTAAAGTATAATGAAAAACGCTTCAATATGAAACCTAAAGCCATGATTTTATACCCTATCGCGCTTACCGAATCCCATTAATCAGTCCACCCATTTGATCGGCCATCGTTATCGCCCGGGATTGAAATTGATATTGACGTTGGGCATTGATCAAATCCGTCATCTCTTTTGATAGATCGACGTTTGATGATTCAAGTGAACCTTGTTTCACTGCGATTTCCGTACGGTCATCCCCCGTCAATAGCGTCATGATGTCGTCTTCCGCAACACCCAATTCACCGAGGTTGCCCGGGAGCCCCAACAGATTCCCCCCCAATTGTTCCAGGAATTGCGGTTTTTTTACAGAAACGATACCAAGACCGAAGCTTCGCTCTCCATATTCTTCTGTATCCACATTCACTAAACCTTCTTCCGAAACCTTAATATCTTTGATGCTGCCATCAATTAGAATCGGATTCCCATATTCATCAAGGACTTGATGTCCGGCTGAGGTAACGAGCATCATTTGATCTGGGTTCGCCTCGTTAGGAGAAAGATAAAAAGCACCATCTCTCGTTAAACGAGTGTTGGTCCCTCCGTCATCCTGTACGTTTACCGTAAAAAATAGATCTTCCTTCGTCAATGCCACATCCAGGTTGCGATTGGTGTTCTTTAGCGAACCTTGTGTCAGCACGATTTGGGATGGATTTAATTTAGCACCCGTTCCCTGACGAATGCCCGGTGTGGTCAGCCTTCCGATTTCCTTCGTCTCACTCGGCTGATTATTAAAACTTTGGGTTAACATATCACTAAAGCTGGTTTGCGTCTTTTTATAAGCCGTGGTATCCACATTAGCAATATTATTGCTGATCTGATCAATTTGACTTTGAATTTGGTTGAGTGTATTCGTCGCGGATAACATCGTTCGATTCATAGACATTCCCCTTACTGTTCAAATTTCCCAAAGATTCCTTCTACAAATCCATAATTAGAGTTTCCCCACTTCATTAACCGCTTTATCGAGACTCTTATCATAAGCTTGAAGGACTTTTTGATTCGCTTCAAAAGATCGGTACGCCGACATCATTTCCGTCATCGTCCTCGATTGATCGACATTAGATCCCTCAAGGAAACCTTGTTTCGTTGAGAAGGTCAATCCTTCTGCTGCATGCGCATTGGGCAATTCATTATCGACAGCCCTATATAACCCTTCGCCATCTTTCACGAGCTGTTTAATGGGGTCGTCTGCATAACCGATGCCAAGGCGGGCCGCTTGATTATTGCCTTCAAAGATTATTCCCTTTTCGGTCACGGTGAAGCGATCATTCTCAAGCTGTATCCGTTCATTGTTCTCATCCAATACATAATAGCCTTTAGAATTCGTCAAATAGCCTTGTCCATCCAGAGTGAAACTGCCGTCCCTTGTGTAACGCATTTGCCCGTCTTTATCTTGGACGGTATAAAGGACCGACCCGGCCTTCCCCGTTTCCTCATTGATGGGAATATTTTCATCTGCTAAGGCAATATCAGTACTAAGCTCCGTTTCTTCAAGCGTCCCTTGCGTGAACAATGGATTCGCTTCTTGTACATAAACGCCTGTACTAAGACTGCCCACTTGAGATAGCTTGGGCACGCTTAAATGGTTATCGGTAGGTATTGCATTACGCTGCATATTGCCAAGTAACATTTCCGGAAAAGACCGTACACTGGTTTGGTCGGCTTTAAACCCGGTTGTATTCGCATTGGAGATATTATTCGTTAACATTTCTGTGCGTCTTTGCTGTGTAAGCATTCCAGAAGCGGCTGTATAAAAACCTCTTAACAATTTATTTCACTCCTCATTCCACAAAAGTATTCCGTTCATTCCCTATATGTATCTTATCGGATATAATCGTCTGTATTTAAGGGGAAAATAAATGCTTGGTCCAGAATCATTCATTTCTTGTTTTAGGATAGGTCAGATTTAAAGGAATAGTGTTAAAGTTCCAAACTAAAAGAATAGGGTCTATTGCTCATCAGTACTAGAACTGCACGGACTTTCACTATGCTTCATGTGTGTCTGAACCTTAGACCCTTATCTTATAATGCAGCTTTTTACGGCCGCTTTTTTTAATTGAATTTGCGCCTTGGCAATTTATCCATATTATCTAACATGATTCCCGTTCCAATCGCTACGCAATCCATTGGATGCTCTGCAACGAGTACAGGGACTTTAAGTTCTTCTGCTAAAAGCAGGTCGATGCCATGAAGCAATGCTCCACCACCTGTTAATATCACGCCACGGTCAATAATATCAGCAGAAAGTTCTGGTGGTGTCCGTTCAAGCACGGCTTTGGCAGCTTGTACGATAACGGAGACTTGTTCACGCAGCGCCTCCTCGATTTCTTCCGAGTTAACGGAGATGGTCCTAGGTAAGCCTGAAACCATATCACGTCCGCGTATATCAATTTCTTCATTGCGTGAACCTGGGAATACCGTCGCAACCTGCATTTTGATATTTTCAGCTGTACGTTCACCGATTAGGAGCTTATACTTACGTTTAACGTAGTGTAAGATTTCATTATCGAATTTATCACCGGCCATTTTGATCGAAGAAGACGTAACGATATCTCCCATTGAAAGAACCGCGATATCCGTTGTACCACCGCCAATATCCACGACCATGTTACCGCTTGGTTGGAAAATATCCATGCCAGCACCGATTGCAGCCACTTTAGGTTCTTCTTCAAGGAATACTTTTTTCCCGCCACTTTTTTCAGCAGCCTCTTTGATTGCCTTTTGTTCAACACTCGTGATGTTTGTTGGACAGCAAATCAAAATCCGTGGCTTAGAAAGAAAGCCTTTCACATTTAACTTATTTATAAAATGCTTAAGCATCATTTCCGTTACATCGAAGTCAGCAATGACACCGTCTTTTAGAGGGCGAATTGCAACAATGTTTCCTGGTGTCCGGCCTACCATTTTACGAGCCTCATCACCAACAGCAAGAACACGGTTCGTATTCTTATCAATGGCTACTACCGAAGGCTCATTTAACACTATTCCTTTACCTTTGACATGTATTAGAACATTGGCTGTTCCAAGATCTATCCCAATATCTCTAGCAAACATTTCTTAAATCCTCCTTGAATATCCTCACATAAAACCTAATTCTGTCCTAATTGTTTATTTTACCATATCACCTTGTCAAGAAGAAGTATGAAATACAAATAAAAACGAAACCTGCCCCGGATTATCCTATTTAACATAGATATATAAAGGATTTCCATATTAACAAAATTAATCCATAAAAAAATTCCGGGTTGGAGGTTCCTGACTTAGGTGTAGAAAAGGACATGTTTATATGCCATCCTTTGTCTTTACCCTAATCCCTTGGAATCATTTCCAATTTCCGGAATGGATTTGTGGTTTACTTAGCGATTTCTTCTTCTTTTTCTGACCGTTTATATTTGAGCTTGGTCGCTTCTCCACCCCGAAGGTGACGAATGGATTTATGGTAATCCAATATATCCTTCACTTCGTTAGCCAATTCAGGATTAATTTCCGGAAGCCTCTCCGTTAAATCTTTATGGACTGTACTTTTAGAGACACCGAATTCTTTTGCAATGACGCGGACCGTTTTTCTAGTTTCCACGATATACTTGCCTATCTTGATAGTTCTTTCTTTGATGTAATCGTGCACACCACTCGACCTCCCCAAATTGGATGTGAGAAGTGTGAAATGAGATTCGTATTTTTCGAATCGAATACCCCTGTCTTATAAACAATGAAAGATAGAATGATCAACTATTAGATTATTTGTAATAAACGACCCCTCACCTCAAACACTCTCTTTGCATGGTTTATAACATCTTATTAGCTTGGTTAAGAATATATGCCTAATGGACAGGGTGTTTCGTTTTATTTATCAACATTCTGCCGTTCCTTTTCCAGTAACTGCATTATTTCCCGAGAAATATGTCAGATACTCAGACTTTTTCTCATATATTCCACTATCTCCCCGAAATTAAAAAAGGGAGCCGTTCAAATTGAACGGCCCCCTTTTTACCAAATTTTCAGTTGTTGTACTTCTTAACGCTCATGGTTTATGTTTTGATTGTATTTGAATTTTTTATTGTGATTAATTTGCTTCCTTTAATGAATCTTCCAAAGAATCGCTTTTCTCGGTAGAATCTTCAGCTGGGGTGGAGTTATCATCTTCAGTGCCACTTTCTAGCTCAGTGCCTGCATCAGATTCGCCCGTTGCTGGTGATTCCTCTGTCCCTTTTTCAGAACCCTCGGAAGCAGGTGCTTCTTCTTTGCCTGCTGAATCATCCTTGTTACCTTCTGTTTCTTCAGTTGCTGTTTGTATAGCGGATGCTTGCTTTTCAATAAAATCAACTGGATTCAACGCGATGTCGTCTTTTCTGATTTCGAAGTGAACGTGAACGCCTGCCTCTTCATTGATTTGGCTTTTGCCTGAAGTTGCGATAGCTTGTCCTTGTTTCACTTTGTCCCCAACGGCAACCTTGATATCCTTAACAGATTGATAACGAGTAACGACGCCATCTTCATGCTCAACTTCAATCAAATTGCCAAGTAGAGCGTCTTCCTGTACTTTCGATACATTACCGCTCAATGATGCTTTCACATCGAAAGATTTTCCATCTTCCATTGCAATGTCGATCCCTTTATTCTGCTCATATCTATTGTTGTAGAAGACCAACGCATCTTCTTGTGCCTTCTCATCTGCATTCACGTCATAGAATTGTTTTTTGATGACCGTTTTATCGGCATTGGCTACAGGCATCTTAACGGTTTCCAGATCACTATTCACTTCGACTGAAGGCTGATCATAGTTTTTTCCTGTTTCAGCTGAATCCTTTTTCTCGTCCTTAGCTGAATCATCAAAACTATTTTGTAATAAAAAGGCCGCGGCTAAGATTAAGGCTGCACTTGCGATATAGATTGCTGATAATGCCCAACGCTTTTTGAGTATTCGTTGGATTTTGGAAGTTGGTCTTTTTTCTTCCTCTCTCATATTAATCACCTCAGCAACCATTCTGAACATTTTGCCAAGATTATATACATCCGAGTGAAAAAAATTTTAGATTTATTTTATGAAAAAGAATCCGATTTTATTCGTAGAATGGTAAAATGTTTGGTATCTTGCTATTGAAGGATGTTTAATTGATGAAAAAGACCATTAAAATCTTAGTAACGATTCTACCTTTTCTTTACATGATTGCTATTTGGATAATGTCGAGTAAACCTGACGACATCATCCTTGACCTCCCGTCCTCAACAGTGGATCGATTCATTAAAGAGGCGCTCCATTTAGTCGAATTTGCGATTTTGTACATATTATTCGTTTCTGCACTTGCTGTTAATCATAAGCTGAAGCCTGGATTTAGTTTGGTAGCCGCATTCGTTGCCGGTCTATACGGTATCGTTGATGAATATCACCAGTCATTCATCCCATACCGCTCTGCATCCTTGATTGATGTGGCGAAGGACATCATTGGCGTGCTCGCTGTCTATTTTCATGTGCAGTATCACTACTTCAAGCATAAACGAGGCTTTCTGACCCTACTAGAAAAATTCGGCGCAAAAAAATGAGAGCTGGGAAAACCCCTACTCTCATTTTTTTGCTGTCATGGTATTGATCCACTTACTTGAGGACTGTACTTTGACGCCTTTGTAATAATACTTCACGATGTCTTCATAGTTTTTCCCTTCCCGAGCCATCCCATTGGCACCATACTGACTCATTCCCACTCCATGACCATATCCTTTTGTCGTAATGACGATTTGATTCCCTTGACGCTCCCAATCAAAGTCGGAGGAATTCAACCCGAGTTTTTCCCGGATTTGCATCCCCGTCAATTTCTTCCCTCCAATTTCAACTAGAGCCACTCGATTTCCGGTTGTCCTTTGAACGACTGTACCGATTGTCGTCCCCGATGATAAACTCACTCCTAACTTCCTCTCGAAATCTCCCGCATCGACCACCATCTTATTATAGAATTTCGGCGATTCTTTATCCCATGGGCTAGACACGCTTTTCAAGTAGGGAAACTCTGCTTGCCAATATTCCTCGGAGTTCTCCGTATACCCATTGCTTGTCGAAAAGAAAGTGGCGGTGATCGGTTTTCCATCATAGGTCAATATCTTGCCTTCCGTTGCCTTAATGGCTTTATCTATCTTTTTCATTTTCCATTTATAATCAGAGCCCCACTGCTTCTTCAGCTCGTTATCATTCTTATACACTTGATGCATTACCGTATCCCCTACATCAGCTCCTTTTGGCAACCCCCGGCGATTATTGCTCATCAACTGATTCACGATGTAGGTCCTTGCCGTCAATGCTTGCGCCTTCAACGCTTCTTCCTCAAAGTCCGCAGGCATCTCTGCTGCCACAACACCAGATAGATATGTTTCAAGTGGAAGCTTTTGAATCTTTTGGGTAGCCGTCCGGTACACGGCCACATCAATGGAACTCATTTTATTTGCAGCCACTTCTTTTCCTTCTTCCTTCTCTTTTTTCTCTAATTGTTCAGCTAACTCCCCACTTGTTACATCATTGGAAAACGGAAGCACAAGCACTGCTGGAATCATGATAATGACGAATGCTACAGCTATGGATAGTACAATCACAGGTTTCATTGCTTTCAAATTCCTGGGCCTCCCTACACTTGTTCTCTGCTTTTTTACAAACTAAATCCAGCAGGTTTCTCTACATGATAAATGTATGTCGAAGGACAAGCTTTTATGAATAGAAAAGTGTCAGGTGCCCAGGTTAGCTTTCCTTATCCCAGCACACAACAAAAAACCCATTCGGGCTTCAATGAATGAAGCCCGAATGGGTTTTAATAAGTAATCTTAAGCGTTCAAATCCGCTATTTTCGTTTCTGCTGGAACCTCTTCATTAATACGTTCCACATCAGCACCCAATGATGCTAATTTACCATGGAAATTCACGTATCCTCTGTCAAGATGCTTTAATTCTGTAACACGGGTAACGCCCTCTGCAACCAATCCAGTCAGGATAAGCGCAGCAGCAGCACGCAAGTCAGTGGCAGAAACTTCTGCACCTTGAAGGTTGGTTGGCCCGTTAACAATAACAGAACGACCTTCTATTTTAACATTGGCATTCATGCGACGGAATTCTTCAACATGCATGAAACGGTTCTCGAAGACGGTCTCCGTGATCATACTTGTTCCTTCAGCACGCAATAATAATGCCATCATCTGTGATTGCATATCAGTCGGGAAACCAGGATGGGGCATTGTTTTAATATCAATGGCCTTCAAGGTTTTAGGACCGATTACACGCAATCCATCTTGTTCTTCGATGATCGTAACACCCATCTCTTCCATTTTGGCAATGAGGGACGTAAGATGTTCAGGAACAGCACCTTGAACAAGAACATTGCCACCAGTAAGTGCAGCAGCAGTCATAAATGTTCCAGCCTCGATGCGGTCAGGTATAATTGAATGTTCAGCACCATATAATTTATGGACACCTTCGATTTTCAATGTACCCGTACCAGCGCCCTTAACTTTGGCACCCATTTTATTAAGGAAGTTAGCTAGATCCACGATTTCAGGCTCTTTCGCCACGTTTTCCAGAATAGTCGTACCTTCAGCAAGTGTCGCTGCCATCATGATATTTTCAGTGGCACCTACGCTTGGGAAATCAAGATACACTCTTGCTCCCTTAAGTCTGCCATCTACCTCAGCGTCAATGAAACCATTGCCGACCTTCACTTTTGCTCCCATCGCTTCAAAGCCTTTTAAATGCTGATCGATAGGACGGGAACCGATGGCACAACCACCCGGTAAAGCAACGCGGGCCCGGCCATTCCTTGCTAATAATGATCCCATTACTAAAACGGAAGCTCTCATTTTACGTACATATTCAAATGGTGCTTCGTCTAATAACTCTCTTGATGCATCTACAGTTACTTGATTATCTTGAAAGGCAACATCTGTGTTTAAGTTGCGCAATACTTCGTTGATTGTATATACATCGGAGAGCGTAGGAACGTCTTTAATGATACTTTTCCCATCACTTGCTAATAATGTTGCAGCGATAACTGGCAAAACGGCGTTTTTAGCACCTTCTACTTTAACTGTCCCGCTAAGCCTGTTGCCGCCGCGGACGATGATTTTTTCCAAAAGTATTCCCCTCCGCGTCCATTTTCTCTATATTAATATTCAAACGTTATGATTGGTGTGCCAATTACAAAGTTCGTCCGGTCACCCAATCCTTCTGTCCGTAGCCCAAACTGCAAATTTAATTTTTCTTTAGTCAAAGGTTGTTTAAACAAAGTTGAATGTGCAGATATAGATGTAAAGTTTGTTTCATGCACACTCTCAATTTCCCTCGCTTGGAACTTATCTAACAGGCTTTCGGTTTTAGAGTTTAAAATCGAATCCATATTATCATTGATAGACCCCGTAATACAAGAAAAAATTGAAGGAGTTCCCTTAAATATGTCATTCACTCTATTTTGGTACGTACTGGTAAAGTAAGCAGGGTAGCCTTCCTTCCATTCTTGTCCCTTGACTTCGTAAATGACATAGGTAACTTTATCAGATTCATCCTCGGTTGTCATCAATTTAATAGACTCCGTCAGACCCGAATCGGCATGGTAAAGTAACGCCTCAGCCTTCTGTGCGGAAGCGCCGTCTTCCCGGTTCCAATCAAATTGAGGATATTTTCGTTTTAATGCGATCACTTCTCTTTCAAACTCTTGTTTAGTTGTGATCTCTTTATTTTTCTCGCGCGCGTACACAGACCAATCTCCTATGTTTACCGCTTTATCTTGTTGCAGTAGCTCCACCAATTTCACTATATCGGCTTTGCCTTTTGCCACAATTGTACTATTCCCAATTAAAAACACCGTCAAACCAAGAATTACTATGTATAATAACATTTTTTTACTCTCTGCAAACATGTTAAATCCCTCCCCTTTAAAGCATTATTTCCAAAAAAGGAGAGTTCATACTTTTCATTTCCTGACATTTGATGATGCTTTCTGCTAATGCTATAAAAATCAGTAGAATAATGGCGAATACAAGAAGAATCATATTTTGCTATACATGAAATCTTATAGCTTATTTATCATCGCTAAACATATATGGAAGTTGGTTAGCAAGTCCTAGGTAGTCAAGGAAGAAATCACTCACAACAGAACCAATGGCCACCGTCAATAAAATATAAAGTACCCTAGCCTTAATGACCGAATTGGATCTTAATATCTTATCAAAATGTAAAGCCTGCAGAGCCCACCATGTAACTGCGATGAAGAACAAGTGGGAAACGATACCCAGCAAGGCCTGCTGTCCCATTGTTGAAAACATGTACATACCTCCTAAAAGACACCCGTCTTTCATTCTATCACAAATCCCCTTTAAATTTGGAATTTAAAAGGAAAAATCGTGAAAAATCTTTCAGAATTGAAAGACAGAGACTGTATCCATTGGAACCAGCCTCTGATAAAGGCATTATATCACTCACTTGAAATAAAGTCTTTAAAATCCCCAAAATGGTTATGCAGGAAATCAAAGGCAAGATTAGGAGCTAATCCAAATAGGATCGTGCCGCCTATACAAACCATTATAACGATGGACAAACCCGAACGCACCTTTATTAACTTACCGGAATGGTCCGGCCGGAAAAAGACTTGGACCAATAATCCAAAGTAATAGACATAGGACACGATTGTTGCCGCAATCATGATCCCTGCAAGGACATAATGTCCCGGTTCCGTAATGAAGGCGCCGAGAAAGATATTCAGTTTGCCAATAAAGCCTGCCGTTCCCGGGATGCCTGCCAACGAGAGGATAAACACGGTAAAGGCTATGGCCAGATATGGTGACTTCTTCCCTAGCCCTGCAAGGATACTGATGTCCTCTGAACCGCTTCGGATTGAGAGCACTTGAATAATTGCAAAAGCACCAATGTTCATCAGTGTATAAGCAAGTAAGTAAAACCAGACTGTATCCATCAAGAAGTACCCGCCGCCCAATGTGGTTACGGCTACAAGAAGGTATCCTGCATGGGCGATACTCGAATAAGCGAATAACCGTTTTAAATTTTGCTGTCTTAATGCAATCACATTCCCTACGATCATCGTCACCGCTGACACTAAAGCGATATATCCACTGTTTTTCTCGAAAAAGTCGAATGCCCCGAGAGTATCCCCAGGTGCAGTCAGGAATAAGGAGAGAAAAATACGCAGAAGGATTACAAATCCAGCTGTTTTCGAGATGACGCTTAAAAAGGCAGTGACGGGCGTAGGTGCCCCTTCGTAAACATCCGGAGCCCACATGTGAAAGGGGGTAGCGGCAATTTTAAAAGATAAACCGATGAAAACCATGAAGAAAGCGAGCCCCGTAATGTAGAGCAGTTGACCATCTGTCATGCCTGCCATCGTTCGGCTCATTTCCCCCAGATTCACCGACCCCGTCACACCATACAAATAACTCATGCCAAACAGAGTGATGGCTGTAGAGATTCCTCCATTAATTACGTATTTCATGGCCGCTTCATTTGACTTCGTATTTTGTTTACGTATGCCCGATAGTATATAGGAAGAAAGTGATAGCAACTCCAGGCCAACAAATAACGTGATTAAGTCCCCACTTGATGTCATGATCATTGCTCCAAGCAACGCCGCCAGGAACAGATAATAAAATTCCCCGCGATGCTCCTTCAACCCTTCCTTGGGCTCATAGCTCTCTGCAAGCAGGATGATTAACCCCGCTCCTAACAGTAAGATTAGCTTAAACGCTTTTGCAAAAGAATCTAACCGAAAAGTATCGGATAAGATACTTACCGTTTCAAAAGAAAACAAACTTATCAAGGAGAAAAAGGCCAGTATGATACCGGTAAGGGCCAACCAGGCCAGCTTTCTCCGATTAAAATGCTTCGGCCAGAATAAGTCCAATATGGAAAGGGCCATCGCCGTTCCAAGGATGACGAATTCCGGCATCATCGCTCCCCAATGATATGAAAGCATCGTATTCCAATCCATCTTCATCGCCCCCCTACGGCTAGCATGATTGCATCAATCGTTCCTTGAAGAGGCCTGCCGAGTAGATTCGGATATACACCGATCGCTATAATTAAGCCGAGAAGCACTGCCGTCGGTACCATTTCCTTACCCTTAAGATCATATATCTCTTTCTCTATTAAGCTATTATCCTTGCCGAATGTCATCGTCAGGACAGCCCTCAAGACGTAGATAGCTGTTAAGATGAGACCGATGGCGCCAATTGCAGCAAGCACCGGCTGGCTCTTAAATAGGCCAAGGAAGACCATGAATTCACTGATGAATCCGGACATGCCCGGCAAACCAAGAGAAGCCATCCCCCCGGCCAGCAGAAATCCGGAAAAGAGCGGCATCGACTTGGCTAGGCCTCCAAGCCGGTTAAGCACCGTCGTACCTGTCCGTTCATACAACACAGCAACCAAAAAGAATAGGAAAGCGGCAATCAACCCGTGTGATACCACTTGAAAAATAGCCCCCTGCAAACCCGCTTCATTCAAGGCACCAAGCCCCATCATCACGATTCCCATATGTGAAACGGACGAATAGGCTAAAACAAGCTTGAAATCTGTCTGCACTAACGCTAAGAAGGCACCATACAACAAGCTGATGACCCCAAAGAGAACAATGATGGAGGCAAGCGTTTGATATTGTTCTGGAAAGATTCCCATTCCAAACCGGATGATTCCGTAAGCGCCTATCTTCAAGAGAATCCCTGCATGGATCATGACAATCGACGGTGGCGCCTCGGCATGAACCCGCACCATCCAAGTATGGAAGGGAAACACAGGCAGTTTAATGGAAAAAGCAATCAGAAGGGCCAAGCATAGGCCATATTTCATCGAGTCGGAAACCGGTGCGAATAGAGAAACACCACCCATTGTCATCATCTGTGTCAAAGCCGCGATATTCGTTGTACCTGTCCGGGCGAACAATATCAGAATCACCACCAATAAAATGGCCGATCCTATTCCGTTATAGATCAAAAACTGATAAGAAGCTTTTTCTTTCTCAAGATATCCCCACTTGCCAATCAAGAAGAACGTCGGGACCAAGGTCATTTCAAAGAAGATGAAAAACAAGATGAGGTTTTCCGCCGTAAAGACGCCAAGCATCCCAATCTCTAAAAGTAAAAATAATAGGTAATACCCTTTCCACTCCCTCTTTATGTAAAAGGATGCCAGGGCCGCCAAAGAGGAAATGATTGTCGTCAACAATAGAAAGACAAGGGTTAAACCATCCAGACCCAATTCAAAATTCACCGCGAATAAATTTGGGTCATACATCGAAAGATTACCAAATCGAATCCAGTTCACCTTGATGTCAAAAGAAGAGAGTGCTATCCCTGAATAGTACTGTACAAGTAAAAATAACATCAGTATAAGGGGCGGCAGTGTCCCAAAGAAACCAAATTGCTTAATGGTCCTTTCCTCGGTCCTAGGCATGAGGGCCACCATCACCATACCAAGCAGCGGGGAAGCCACCAACAATGTGAGTAAGTATCCGTTCATCTTAAATACCCCCCAGTGAACGCAAAGATGACCATCAGAACCGCAAGTCCCAGAAAGGCTATAACGCCATATTGCTGTACCTGTCCCGTTTGAAGTTTAGCACCCATTTTCCCTAACCCTTCTATGGAATTACTCACTGTGGACACCAATCCTCCGATAATGAACTTTTCCATATAAGATAGAAACAAGCTAAGGCCTCTGGTAAGATAGCCTACGGTAAAGTAGTACATCTCATCTATGAAGTACTTATTATCTAAAACTCTATAAATCATGGAGTCCTCTCCCACCAGCCAACTCCGTGATAGCGCCCTTTTTACGTAGATGAGATAAGCCAGGAATATACCAGCAAGTGAAACGAGAATGGCTAACAACATGACCCAAACCGGTCCCTCATGATGACTGACACCTAACAGCGATTCATTTCCATCGATGAGCCAGTCTCCAAGAAAGGACCCAAACCATGGAGTTTGTATATATCCGCTGAGCACGGCAAGCACCCCAAGGACCATCATTGGAACCAACATGAAAGAAGAAGGATCTTCGACTTGATTGGCAGGACCTCTTGATTCTCCGGCGAAAATCATGAAAAACAAACGGAACATATAAAAGGCCGTCAAAAAGGAGGTAATCAAAGCGAGCGTGAATAGAAAGTAGCTCCCATTCCCCCAGGCCGACATCAAGATTTCATCCTTACTGAAAAATCCTGATAAAAGGGGAAATCCCGATATCGAGAGCGTACCAATTAGGAACAACGGACCCGTTACCTTCAACTTCTTCCAAATTCCACCCATTTTTTCTGCATCCTGTGTATGTAAAGCATGAATAACACTACCTGCTGCCAAGAACAGCAAAGCTTTAAAGAAAGCATGGGTCATTAAATGAAACACCCCTGCGACATACCCCGCCGTGCCCAACGCCAGCATCATGAATCCAAGCTGGCTGATGGTTGAGTAGGCCAGCACTCGCTTCACGTCTTTTTGGACGAGAGCAATGCTAGCGGCGAAGATCGCGGTAAAGCCACCCGTCACGGCTACGACCTGCATAGCTGCCGAACTTGCAAGAAACAGAGGAAACATCGTGGCTACCAAGTAAACGCCTGCCGCCACCATAGTTGCCGCATGGATCAAAGCGGAGACCGGTGTGGGCCCTTCCATCGCGTCAGGAAGCCACGTATGAAGTGGAAACTGTCCGGATTTCCCGACAGCCCCGATGAAAATCAGAATGGCGATTAGCGTCAACCTTCCCATCGAGATTTCCCCCGTTTGAACAGCTGAGAAAATATCCCCATATTCGAAGCTTCCAGTTTCCCAGAATAACAGAATAATTCCAATGAGAAGCCCCACATCGCCAATCCTGGTCATGATAAATGCCTTTTTCGCAGCGAGCTTCGCTTCCTGTTTATGAAAATAAAAACCGATTAATAGGAATGAGCCAACTCCAACAAGCTCCCAGAAGATATATAGCTGCAGTAAATTCGGTGCTATGACAAGCCCAAGCATGGAAAAGGTAAAGAAACCAAGGTAAGCATAGAAAGTGGAACACCGCTCTTCCCCTTTCATGTATTCCACCGAATAAATTTGAACAAGCAGACTCACCAGAGATACGACCACAAGCATCAAGGCATTCAGCTGATTGATTTCAAATCCTGCCGTGAGTTGCGTCCCACTGATAGAAAGCCAATCCATCGCCATCTTATAAGTAGGTCCCTGCAGCCGTTCCACCAAAACGATTACAGATAAAATGAACGATGTGAGTGTGAACAGTATTCCAATATAGGCGCCTTTTTCCCGCCACCGTCTACCGTATAAAAGCAGTAACACGAACGAGACGAGTGGAAGGATCGGTATGACCCAAGCATTCTCCATCATCGTATCAAATCCCCTTCTTCATACCTTCATTTGTATGAACCGTCAATGCTTCATCGTATCCATTTCATCCACATTGACTGTTTTTCGATTTCGGTACAGAGCCATTAAAATGGCTAGCCCCACAGCCGCTTCGGCTGCAGCGATTGTAATCGTAAATAATGAAAATACCTGACCCGTAATAGACGGAGTTACCCCAAATTTACTGAAGGCAACCAGATTGACATTCGCGGCATTCAGCATCAGTTCAATCGATATCAAAACAATAACTGCATTTCTTTTCGTCAAGGCACCGTATAGCCCGATGCAAAATAAAACGAGTGCCAAGACGAGGTAAGCAGACAAGGGAACACCTGTCATAACTTTCCTCCCTCCTCTTCCTCATCATCTTTTTTTGCCAAGACTATGGCACCGACCAAAGCGACGAGCAGGAGCACGGAAAGCACTTCAAATGGAATCACATACTTTGAGAACAGCTCGATTCCGATTTGTTTCGTATTTTCCTCATGCAGGGTTGATAGCTGAACCGGTATATCCAGGTTGTAAATGCCTAGATAAACCACTAAGGCAAAGCCGGCAATTCCTAAGATCAAAAAGAACTTTCGCCAACCGTCCTTTGCCGGTTCCTCCTTTTCATGATGGCGCGTCAGCATGATTCCAAACAGCATCACGATCGTAATCGCCCCGGAATAGATGAGGATTTGTACGACAGCGACAAATTCCGCCGATAAAAGCAAGTAAATGCCTGCAATGCTTAGGAATGTAAAGACCAGTGCAACCACCATGTGCACCACTTTCGTTAACGTAATCAGCAGTACCCCGCCCACTATCGCGACGGTTGCCAAGCCGATAAAAGCAAGTAATTCACCAGACACACTCATACCTTATTCACCTTTCGAATATTCTCATCATTCTCATCCAACCACTCCAGATTTTTAAATAACTGATCCCGGCTATACTCAGCCAGTTCAAATTCGTTTGTCATCACGATTGCTTCGGTCGGACAAACCTCCGTGCATAAATCGCATAAAATGCATATTTCAAAATTGATGTCATAGGTATCGATGATCTTTCCTTTTTTCGTAGGATCTGGATGTCTTTTTCCCGTTAACTGAATGCAATCCGTCGGACAAATCGTCACGCACTGATTACAAACAATACACTTTTCAGGATAAAATTTTTGAATTCCCCGGAACCGATCAGGGAGTGGCAGTGGCTCATTCGGATAGTCATACGTCACCTTTTTCCGGGTCAGGTTCTTAAGCGTGTACGTTAGACCTTTTGCTAACCCCAGCATATGGATCCCCCACTTTCTGAAATCTTTAACGTTTAAAATAGTTTGAATAGTTCTTTGAAAAGCGCAGTCAAAAATATATTGGCTAACGCTACGGGCAACAAGACCTTCCAACCAAACTCCATCAATTGGTCCACTCTTATCCGTGGAAACGTAACGCGAATCCAAACCAATACGTAAAAGACAAGACTAAACTTCAAGCCAAACCAGATGGCTCCCGGAATAAAATCCAGAAACGGTATAGAATTCCATCCACCTAAAAATAATACAGTGGTTAACGTAGCCATTGCAAACATATAGACATATTCCGATAACATAAAGAAAGCCCAACGAAAGCCGGAATACTCGACATGGTAGCCTGAAACGAGCTCTGATTCCGCTTCTGGAAGATCAAAAGGTACCCGATTCAACTCGGCCACCGATGCGATAAAGAATACGAAGAATGCAATGGGCTGAAGGAAAATGAACCAAACTTTATCCTGAGCGGCAACTATTTCGTTCAGGTTTAGGCTCCCCGTCAAAAGGACGATTCCCACTACTGACATGACAAGCGGGATTTCATATGAAATCATTTGTGCCGCCGCGCGCATCCCGCCAATCAAAGAATACTTATTGTTGGATGCCCATCCAGCGGTCACGATGCCAATCGTCGATATGCCCGATACCGCCACATAATAAAGGAGGCCGACACCTATATCCGCAAATTGAAAAGCTTCTGTGAAAGGCAAGGTCGCCAGGACCATGAAAGCCGGAGCAAAGGCGATCACGGGAGCTAATATATACAGCGGTTTATCCGCTTTTTTCGGTATGGTGTCTTCCTTGATCAAAAGCTTTAAAACATCGGCAACGGTCTGTAAAAGCCCCCATTTACCTCCAAGTTGATTCGGACCCACCCGCATCTGCATGAACCCCATGATTTTCCGTTCCGAGAGGATGCCATAGGTGACAAACCCTAACACTACGAATAGGAGCAGGACCGCCAAACCAAAGAAGATGCCAAAGTTGAGAAGGCTTGGAGCTGATTGAAGTAGATTATGGATCATCTAGCCATCCACCTCCCCTAAAACGATATCAATCGCCCCAAGTATCGTTATCAGATTCGCCATATTTTCCCCTTCAAGCAATTTGGGCAGGATTTGCAGATTATAAAAGGATGGTCGCCGGAATTTCAAACGGTACGGCTCCTTTTTCCCTTCACTCGCAATATAGCAACCTATTTCCCCTCTTGGCGATTCGATTCGGACGAACGCCTCCCCTTTTGGGACCTTGATGATTTTCGGGACCTTGGCAAGGATCGGTCCCTCAGCAGGAAATTGCTTCACGGCCTGTTCCAGGATTTTCAAGGACTCTTCTATTTCTTCCATCCTGCAATGATAACGGGAAAAGGCATCACCTTCTTCACGGGTGGGTACATCGAATTGGAACCGGTCATAAATGGAATAAGGCTCATCTTTTCTTAAATCAAATTTCACACCCGTACACCTTAAATTAGCGCCGCTCAATGAATAGGAAAGTGCATCTTCCTTTGAATAAACGCCCACACCCCTGACCCGGTTCATAAAAATCTCATTGCCTGTAACCAGTTGGTGATACCCAGCCAGTTGCTCCCTCATGTAGGGGACAAACTCTGCCACCTTTTCTATCCAATCCTCCGGAGCGTCCCACTTCACGCCTCCAACCCTCATGTAATTAAACGTCAGCCGTGCCCCCGACAATTCGGTCAATAAATTGATGATCATTTCCCGTTCACGAAAGGCGTATAAAAAGGGACTTGTCGCTCCAATATCAAGTAAGTATGTTCCCCACCACACAAGGTGGCTGGCCACACGGCCCAACTCCATCGCGATAACACGCAAATATTCCGCGCGGTCAGGTACCTCCACCCCCATCATGGTTTCAACTGCATGGCAAAGTACATAATTATTAGTCATTGCCGCTAAGTAATCCAACCGATCGGTATAGGGAATGATCTGTGTATATTGCAGATTTTCTGCCAGCTTTTCCGTTCCCCGATGAAGGTACCCAATGACTGGGGTGGCCTCTTTAATGATTTCACCGTCGATTTTGATGATAAGCCGGAACACGCCATGCGTACTGGGATGCTGTGGTCCGACATTAAGCAACATCTCTTCCGTCCGTAACATTGAGCTACACCTCCACGTCATAGGGCTGATAATCTTTACGAAGCGGATATCCAATCCAATCTTCTCCAAGCAAGATCCGCTTTAAATCCGGATGCCCTTGGAATACGATGCCGAGTAAGTCGTATGCCTCACACTCCGGCCAATTTGCTCCCGGCCATAAGGGCACCAACGACGGGACAGAAGGAGTATTCCTATCAAGTTTCACCTTCAGTGCAACTGAATGATTTATTAGAAAGGAGTACAGCTGTACATACATTTCCATATGGGTCTCAAAGTCGGTGCCATGCAACTCTGATAAGTACTGAAAACTTAACGTTTTATCATGGCGTAGAAAGTCTGCAATTTGGAAATATGTATCAGGTTTAGCTACCAAGGTGGGAATATCTTTTGAAAGGGTATTAATATAGTAATCTACTAGGACATCTTCTCCCAAATGCCGTTCAATGGCCTGAATAAGTTGATCGAGGATAGGTTGGTTGGGTGAAGGTGCTTCTGGGGTCGCTTCGGGACTTTCTTTTACAGTATTCTTTGCCTTTGCGGCCGCCGCTGCCTTTGCTTTTGCAGCAGCGATGGCTTTAGCCTTCGCCTTTTCGGGATCTTCTTCTTTATTGGTCGCTCCTTTCTTTTTGGCTAGTGCAGCAGCCTTGGCCTTCGCTACGGCGGCTGCCTTCTGCTTCGCTATATCTAAGTTGTCTCCTCCCCCTTCGGTTCCGCTCTCTTTTGCCTGTTTTCGTGCCAGGGCTGCTGCTTTCGCTTTTGCTGCTGCGGCTGCCTTCTGCTTCGCTATATCTAGGTTGTCCTCTTCTCCTCCTTCTGTTCCGCTCTCTTTTGCCTGTTTTCGTGCCAGGGCTGCTGCTTTCGCTTTTGCTGCTGCGGCTGCCTTCTGCTTCGCTATATCTAGGTTGTCTTCTTCTCCTCCTTTTGTTCCGCTCTCTTTTGCCTGTTTTCGGGCCAGGGCTGCTGCTTTCGCTTTTGCTGCTGCGGCTGCCTTCTGCTTCGCTATATCTAGGTTGTCTTCTTCTCTTCCTTCTGTTCCGCTCTCTTTTGCCTGTTTTCGTGCCAGGGCTGCTGCTCTCGCTTTTGCCGCGGCGGCTGCCTTCTGCTTCGCTATATCTAGGTTGTCCCCTCCTGCTTCTGATCCACTCTCTTTTACCTGCTTTCGGGCCAGGGCTGCTGCTTTCGCTTTTGCCGCGGCCTCCTTTTTCTGCTGAGCTAAGTCTTGCTCATCACTCATTTAAATCACCCGCTTTCCGGTTTTGGCTTCATATCTGATTTTTTCTTTCAATTTATTGATTCCGTAAATCAGTGCTGCCGGATTAGGAGGGCACCCAGGAATATAAACATCAACGGGCACAATTTGGTCTACCCCTTTAACTACTGAATAGGAATGGACATACGGGCCTCCAGCCGTTGCACAGGATCCCATTGCAATCACCCATTTCGGCTCTGGCATTTGGTCATATAGGCGCCTCAATATAGGGGCCATTTTTTTCGTCACTGTACCAGAAACGATCATGACATCCGATTGTCTCGGTGAAGTACGAAAAAAGGAACCAAATCGATCCAAATCATAATGGGAGGATCCCACCCCCATCATTTCAATGGCACAACATGCAAGCCCGAAAGTCATTGGCCATAATGAATTGCTTCTAGCCCACGCCTTTACTTGCTCAAGCGTGGATAAAAAGACACTTTGACGCATTTCTTCCATTTCTTCATGGGTAAGGTTATCTAATTTCAATTCCACTTTAACACCTTCTTTTTCCAAGCATAAATTAGGCCTAACAATAGGATAAGGACAAAAAATAGCATCTCAATCAGAGCAAACAATCCCAATTCATCATATGCAACCGCCCAAGGATAAAGAAAAACGGTTTCTACATCAAAGATGACGAACATCAATCCAAATAAATAATACCTGACATTGAACTGGACCCTGGAGTCCTGAAAAGGTTCCACTCCACTTTCGTAGGTCGTATATTTCATCTCATTCGGTTTATTTGGTCTAAGAAGCTTTCCAAGAAATAGCGCCACTAGTGGAAGTAAGATTCCTAAGCTGAGGAAAACGAATACAATTAAATAATTATTTTGGTAAATATGCAGCTGTCCCATGTCCATCACCCTTTATAGAAGAATCATGTTTAAATGGTACACTTGTCTTCATTTTAGGTAAGTAACCCCGTTTTAAAAAAGTATGCGGGTACACCTTTTTTTAGAAGCAATCTGATATTCCGAGACTACATCCAATAAATGTAAGCGTATACATTATAACATTCCGTAAAACGCAGTGTCATGGCTCAGCGAATCAAATAGGGAAATACTTTTCCTCCTAATCCGATAATATTTTATACTTGTCAACATCGTACTACATGATGTGACAACCGATTAATTCAATGTGGCCTTTTGCTAAAATATAAAAAAGCACCCCACTTTCCAAGTGGAAAGTGGGGTGCTTTTTCTTTGAAATTTATCGCATTTCTGCAATTTGAATCCGGTTTACAGCCCGTTTAAGTGCTAAATTAGCTCTTTTCGAGTCATTAGATCCATCATTGTTCTGCAATCTTTGTTCTGCACGTGTTTTTGCTGCTTGAGCACGTGCAAGATCGATAGTTTCAGCTCTTTCAGCAGATTGAGCTAAAATGGTTACCACATCAGGGCGAACTTCTAGGAAGCCACCATTTACAGCTACATAGTCTGTGTTGTTTCCATTTTTAAGACGAACAGCACCGATAGTAAGGGGAGCTACGGTTGGAACGTGTCCAGCCATAATTCCCAGCTCACCACTTTTAGCTTTCGTGCTTACCATTTCAACTTCTGCTTCATATACTGGGCCATCGGGAGTAACAACATTGACTTTAATGGTCTTCATTTCATTACCTCCTAGTTCCCTTAATTAAGCCATTTCTTTTGCTTTAGCAATAACTTCTTCGATACGGCCAACTAAACGGAATGCATCTTCAGGAAGCTCGTCATATTTTCCAGCTAGGATATCTTTGAATCCTTGAACTGTTTCTTTTACTGGTACGTAAGAACCTTTTTGACCAGTAAATTGTTCAGCCACGTGGAAGTTTTGTGACAAGAAGTTTTGGATTCTACGAGCACGAGCAACGATTACTTTCTCGTCTTCGCTTAATTCATCCATACCCAAGATTGCGATGATATCTTGAAGTTCTTTATATTTCTGTAATGTTGATTGTACTTGACGAGCAACATTATAGTGCTCTGCTCCAACAACCTCTGGGCTAAGCGCACGAGAAGAAGAAGCCAATGGATCAACCGCAGGGTAGATACCCATTTCAGAAAGTTTACGTTCAAGGTTAGTCGTTGCATCTAAGTGAGCGAAAGTTGTAGCTGGAGCCGGATCCGTATAGTCATCGGCAGGTACATAAATTGCTTGGATAGATGTAACAGAACCTTTATTAGTTGAAGTGATACGCTCTTGTAATTGACCCATTTCTGTAGCAAGGGTAGGTTGGTAACCAACCGCTGAAGGCATACGTCCTAGTAGGGCAGAAACCTCAGATCCTGCTTGAGTGAAACGGAAGATGTTATCGATGAAGAAAAGAACGTCTTGTCCTTGTTCGTCACGGAAATATTCAGCCATTGTCAAGCCACTAAGAGCTACACGCATACGTGCACCTGGTGGCTCGTTCATTTGTCCGAATACCATCGCTGTTTTCTTAATAACACCAGAGTCAGTCATCTCGTAGAAAAGGTCATTCCCTTCACGAGTACGCTCACCTACACCAGCGAATACGGAAATACCACCGTGTTCTTGGGCGATGTTGTTAATAAGTTCTTGGATAAGTACAGTTTTACCAACACCGGCTCCACCGAAGAGACCGATTTTACCACCTTTGATGTAAGGTGCAAGTAAATCTACTACTTTGATACCAGTTTCAAGGATTTCAACTTGTGTTGAAAGTTCCTCAAAAGTTGGTGCTTGTCTGTGAATTGGATCACGACGTACATCTGCTGTAAGTGGATCAAATAGATCGATATTTTCCCCTAATACGTTGAAAACGCGACCTAGAGTTACATCACCTACAGGAACGGAAATCGGTGCTCCTGTATCAAGTGCTTCTGCACCACGAGTTAAACCGTCCGTGGAAGACATTGCAACAGTACGAACTGTATTATCACCTAGTTGAAGGGCTACTTCGAGAGTTAGTCCTGTACCAGACGCTTTATTTTCGATTCTTAACGCGTTATAGATCTTAGGAAGTTGTCCGTCTTCGAATTTCACGTCAACAACCGGACCCATAACTTGAGTAACGCGTCCTATATTCATCGTTTTCCCTCCTTACGTTGCTTATAACGACTATCATATTTATGGAACGGCCAAGCATCGTCCGCCGGACCGCCCCCATCATTACATCTATTCTAAAGCAGCTGCGCCACCGACAATTTCGGTAATTTCTTGAGTGATTGCGGCTTGACGTGCACGGTTATATTGCAATGAAAGTGAATCGATCAATTCTTTCGCATTGTCGGTTGCATTTTTCATTGCTGTCATACGTGCAGAGTGCTCACTTGCTTTACCATCTAACAATGCACCATAAATTAAACTTTCAGCGTACTGAGGAAGTAAAACCTCAAGAATTTCTTCCGCATTCGGTTCAAATTCATAAGATGTCAATTGAGCATTGGAAGTATCAAAGTCCGATAACGGAAGGACTTGCTTTTCCGTTACGTCCTGTTGGATTGGGCTGACATAATGGTTATAGTACATATAAAGCTCATCACACAGTTCATTTAGATACAAATTCACTGTCGATTTAGCAAGTGTGTTGATGTCAGCGAAAGACGGCTGATCAGGAACACCGATTACTTCAAGCTCTACATGCATGCCACGGCTGACAAAGAAATCACGGCCAACCCTTCCGATTGCGATAATGACAAACTCATCATTGGATTTATGGCGTTCAAGAATTGTTTTATGAACTTGACGAAGGACGCTACTGTTGTATGCCCCTGCCAAACCACGGTCCGATGTGATCACCAGGTAACCGGTTTTCTTCACTGGACGCTTGGCAAGCATTGGATGAGATGCATCCGCGCTTCCGTTCGCAATACTAGATACTACTTCTTGAATTTTTTCCATATATGGAACATATGCTTTAGCATTAGCTTCCGCACGGTTCATTTTTGAAGCGGATACCATTTGCATCGCTTTTGTAATTTGACTCGTCTTTTTCGTTGAAGTTATCCGAGACTTAATATCGCGTAAAGAGGCCATTCATTCTCACCACCCTTTAAAAATTATTTAGACCTTATTATTCAGAAATAACGAAGTTCTTTTTGAATTCGTTAATAGCAGCAACCATAGCAGCGTCTTCAGGAAGACCTTTTGTTGTGCGAATGTGATCTAATAATTCTGGATGAGAACGATCTAGGAACACATAGTATTCTTCTTCGAAACGAAGGATATCCGAAACCGGAATATCATCTAGGAAGCCTTTTGTTAATGCGTAGAAAATCATAACTTGTTTTTCTACTTTAATTGGTTTATTCAAATCTTGTTTAAGAACTTCAACTGTACGAGCACCACGGTTAAGTTTAGCTTGAGTAGCAGCATCAAGGTCAGATCCGAATTGAGAGAATGCTTCTAATTCGCGATAAGAAGCCAAGTCAAGACGTAATGTACCGGCAACTTTTTTCATCGCTTTAATTTGCGCAGATCCACCAACACGTGATACGGAAAGACCAGCGTTAATCGCAGGACGTACACCTGAGAAGAACAAATCAGATTGTAAGAAGATTTGTCCATCAGTGATGGAAATAACGTTTGTTGGAATGTATGCAGAAATGTCGCCTGCTTGTGTTTCAACAAATGGTAGTGCAGTGATTGAACCAGCACCTAAAGTGTCGTTCAATTTAGCAGCACGCTCAAGTAAACGTGAATGCAAGTAGAATACATCCCCTGGGAATGCTTCACGACCTGGAGGACGGCGAAGCAGCAAGGAAAGTTCGCGGTATGCAGATGCTTGTTTAGAAAGATCATCGTAAACCACTAGAACGTGCTTGCCTGAGAACATGAATTCTTCAGCCATAGTTACACCAGCATAAGGAGCTAGGTATAATAGTGGAGCTGGTTGAGAAGCTGATGCAGATACAACGATTGTGTAATCTAGAGCACCATTCTTACGTAGTGTTTCAACTGTTCCACGAACTGTTGATTCTTTTTGACCGATAGCTACGTAGATACAGATCATATCTTGGTCAGCTTGGTTCAAGATTGTATCGATTGCAACTGATGTTTTACCAGTTTGACGGTCACCGATGATTAACTCACGTTGTCCACGTCCGATTGGAACAAGAGCATCGATTGCTTTAATACCTGTTTGTAGTGGTTCATGAACGGATTTACGGTCCATAACACCTGTAGCAGGACTTTCGATTGGGCGAGTTTTTGTAGTAGCGATTGGACCAAGACCATCAATAGGTTGTCCAAGCGGGTTTACAACACGTCCGATTAATTCTTCTCCAACTGGTACTTCCATGATTCTGCCCGTACGGCGTACTTCACTGCCTTCTTGAATATCTCTGAAAGGTCCAAGAATAACAACACCTACGTTATTTTGCTCAAGGTTTTGTGCTAATCCCATTGAACCATTAGAAAATTCTAAGAGCTCCCCAGCCATTGCATTATCTAAACCATGAACGCGAGCGATACCATCACCAACAGTGATAACTGTACCTACATCGCTTACTTTAATTTCCGACTGATAGTTTTCAATCTGCTTTTTAATCAGCGCACTGATTTCTTCAGCTTTGATGCTCATGAATTTCACCCCTATCTGTGAATATTAACCTAATAGTTGTTTGCTTAGGCGATCAAGCTTACCGCTAATCGTTCCGTCGTAAATACGGTTACCGATTTGAAGTTTGATGCCGCCAAGAATATTGCTATCCGTAACATTAGTGATGCGTAAATGTTTTTTGCCGATTTTTGCAGCAAAAGATGAAGACACAGCTTCCATTTCGTTTTCAGTTAATGGACGTACTGTATAGACTGTAGCGTCTGCCACTGAATTTTCTTCATTCGCAAGTTCTATAAACTCTTGTGCCATGGCAGGTACTTCATCTGTACGATGACGTTCTACCATTAACAGTACAGTGTTTAGAATGGAAGGAGAAATGCTTGTAAAAGCATTGATAAGTACAGTACGCTTAGCATCTTTAGTCATTTTAGGATGAGCTAAAAAGCTTAATAGCTCATTATCGTTTGTAAAAACTTCATTCACTACGCGAAGTTCAGCTTCAAGTTGGTTAATGAGATTTTGCTCTTTCGCAATTTGGAAAAGGGCAACGGCATAACGTTTTGCTACTGTTATATCGCTCATTTACCTTCTCCTGCCTCTTGAATGTATTCATTAATCAATTGCTCTTGATCAGCTTCAGATAGTTCTTTTTCAATTACTTTAGAAGCAATAAGAACGGATAAAGATGCCACTTGCTCGCGTAATGCATTGATGGCTTTTTCTTTTTCCTGTACGATTTCACGCTTCGCTGATTCTTTCACACGATCAGCCTCAAGACGTGCTTGTTTCACGATATCTTCACGCTGCGCTTCACCTTGAAGTTTTGCATTTTCGATAAGTTGTCCAGCTTCAGTGCGAGATTGCTTAACGATCTCACGTTGTTCTTCTAAATATTTAAGTGCTTCTTGTCTGCTAGCTTCAGCTGCTTGAATTTCATTTGCAACGTGTTCTTCACGTTGAGTCATGATGCCCATTAGAGGACCCCATGCAAATTTCTTCAGCAACGCTAACAAAATAATAAACATAACTAATTGGAAAATCATATCTCCGCCATTGAAGCCGGCAGTTGATGACCCAAGTACAAAGCTGCTTGTTAACACGCTTGGTTCACTCCCTTCACGAGTTTCACTTCTTAAGCGTTCATTTATAAATGAACTTTTAGAAAACTGTGCTCTTAAAATGTATTAAAACAGGATTGTGGACATAAAGGAAAGGCGAAGGTTCACATGGAACGAACTTCGCCATTTTTGAACTTTTTAAAGGTTCTATTAACTACCGTATACCATGAATGCGATAACTACTGCGATGATAGGCATCGCCTCAACTAAACCTACCCCGATGAACATTGTAGTTTGAAGCATACCGCGAGCTTCTGGTTGACGAGCGATACCTTCTACTGTTCTTGAAACGATAAGACCATTACCAATACCAGCACCTAGTGCTGCTAAACCAATTGCGATTGCTGCTGCAAGAAGACCTACTGAACCTGTCATTATAAATATCCTCCTTAAAATTGTATCAAAATTTTATTATTTCAGTTCAAAATGAACTTATAATTAATGGTCGTCACTGACTTTATGAGACAGATAAACCATTGTTAACGTAACAAAGATAAATGCTTGGATACTGCCGACGAAAATACTATAGCCTTGCCATACTAAAGTAGGAACGATCGCTCCGACAAAACCTAGAGCTCCACTCATAGCTAAAGAACCAGCTAATAGACTTAATAAAACCTCACCAGCATAAATATTACCATACAGACGCAGACCAAGTGTCAAAGAATTGGTAAATTCCTCTACGAAAGTCATTGGGTTTTTATAAGCTTTGAAATAACCCTTCGCGCCTTTCATTTTTATAGCATAATAATGCGTTAAACCTAGGACCATGACTGCAAGAGTCAATGTGATAACTGGGTCGGCTGTTGGTGATTTCCACCAAAGGACACCATCGTAACTAATTGCAAATGGAAGACCGAGCATATTGGACACAAAAATGTACATCAGCAAAGTCATACCAAGCAGTTGAAACTGACCACCTGTTCTCCAGTCCATGTTACTATTGATAATACCCTTAACGAAATCCATAATCCATTCCATGAAATTCTGCATGCCAGTTGGCTTCATCGCAAGTTTGCGTGTGCTAATTACTGCAAGGATAAATACAACCAGGCTTGCTATCGTTATCATTAGGACATTACTTAAGTTAAAGGTTAGACCCATAAATTCATGTAAGGGTGCTTCATGATTCAACTATATTCACCTCTCTTCCCCGCTATCGACGTATTAATTGGATGAAAAAATCTATAAAAATGACAATATAAGCTGTCATTAATCCCCATACAACACTAATCAGATGAAAATGCTCCGGATATTCCAATGCAACGAGTACCGCAAAACCTGCGGATGCCATTCGTGTCAATGTACCAAGAGATTTGACTTTTTTGCCCTCATCAAGCGCTCGACTGAATTTCTTGATTTTTTGATTGATCAGCCATAAATTATATAAACTCAAAATCGTACCCAGTATAAGCCCCGCAAACACGGCTTGGTAACTCGTAAGTCCCCATCCAACAACATAAACCGCCAGAAGATAAACTATATATTTACTCTGCCTGTTGAACATGATTTTTATTTCTGGCATTTTACATTTAATCTCCTGAGAAATATTTTCGTACTGAATGGAGCATTGCTTGTAAACTAACTGACGCAAGTTCACAAAGAAGGCCAATTATTATAATTGCAGCGGTTCGAATCATAGTTCGTCCATTCATTTCCCTTAGAAGGTGAAATGGATTGACAAAAGATCCGACTAGTTGAGAAAGAATCGCTGACATCAAAACAACAGCCCCTGCCATAAAGGAAGGCAATTCTTTTGATGCAAAGTTGCATCCTCGCGGTTGAATTTGGTGGAGGATAGAAAAAAAATCCATGCTGTAAAATTCTGCATGTCGGGCATTTGAAAACCCTCTCATTTTACATCCTTAGTTAGCATACAATAGGCTAGAATCAATGTCAATGTGTCGTTAGTGAAATTTGTCACAGGTTTGTAAATATTACTGAATTGTTCACAGAATATCTTTTTTTGACTATTGACATCAGTTTTATTTTACACATCTGTCATGTTCACTCAATAAGTAACGTCTTTTCTATCCGATCTTCCCTTCCTCCCCTCCTCGCAAAGATAATCGCTTTATACACTCCATTGGGTGGTAAATCCTTTTTGAAAATGGTTTTTTTCGTCATACCGGATGAAGCTGGTCTGGACCAATCCATGAACCCAGCAAATCTCAGACTATCTGCCTCATAGAGTGCAATCCCGAATTCCTCTGCTCCTCGTGGGAGATACATTTCATAACGGTACGTACTGGCTTGATCTCCTTTTCCGAATTCAAATCCCATCACCCTTGGGTAATCAGGCTCTTCTTTTACATATAAATAAGGGAGCGATATTTTCTTATTACCTTCCATTATCAAGAGATAGCCATCATACACACCCTTACTAAGTTTCTCTGGACTTACTTGAAGCCCCAATTGCACTTCCTTCTTTTCCCCAGGGTTTAAAGTAAGGGATTGTGGCAAATCCCAATTCAGCCCTTTTTCTTGTAAAGGAACGATCATCGTGTACCGTTTTTTATTCTTTCCTGTATTTTCAAGAATCAATGTTTGTTGGTGTTCCTCGATACCATCCCTTTTAGTGTACATTCCAAATGATAAGGAACTCGGGTATAAGAGTGTATCCGCTTTTATCGCTTCATCAATTTGGATTCGCCCTGCCCCTTGCTCATAGGTATGGTACAAATGCTGAACGGATTTACTTAATGGCTTGGACGTGCTCATCAATGCCGACTTCACTTGTTCGGGTGTCCAGTTCGGGTGCTTTTGCAAGATAAGTGCACATGCTCCGGCTACATGCGGAGCGGACATGCTCGTTCCCGCTAGAGCCATGTACCCTTTTGGAATTGTGCTCGTGATTTCCACTCCTGGGGCAAGCACATCTGGTTTAATATCCCATGACACCGTCACAGGACCTCTTGAGCTAAAATCAGCCAGCCTATCTTGTTCCTTCTTGTTTACAAAGTGGACTTTTCCATGTGCTTGACCTTCCAATTCCTTTTTAAGGCGTAACCCATCTTTTCTTTTAATAGAAGCAACTGGTATTCTCATCTCTTTCTCCAGGCTACCTGTGAACATACCATTTGTATTATTAAAGATGATGACGCCCTTGGCCCCAGCCTTCTCAGCATTGGTCGCTTTTTCTTGAAAAGTGAGTACTCCGCGCTCCATTAAAACAATCTTATCCTTCACCCTCTTTAGGTCACTTTCCTCCCCAAGACCTCCATACGTGATATCTTCCGAAAAGGTCAGATTCCATTTTTTCGACCCTTGCAACAAGGTTAAATCTGATTGATAGTGGTTTGAACCAAGCCCGTATTCCATAACAGGCACTTTCAAAGGAGGAGTCGAGGCCCCGACGGATATCGCTTTCTCCGCCGTTCCTGGTGATCCGACCGTCCATACGGCCGGACCTGAATTACCATTGGATGTGACAGCAACAATTCCTGATTCCACCGCCTTATTTAGTGCAAGTGAAATCGGTAAATCAGGTCCGTTGATGTCATTCCCAAGAGAAAGATTCAAAACATCGACTTTATCCTTGATGGCCGACTCGACGGCTGCCAAAACTTGCTCAGTATCTCCTGCCCCGCCAGGTCCTAATGCACGGTAAGCATAGATTTCAGCTTCCGGGGCCACTCCCCTCATCTTGCCATTTGCGGCAATGATGCCAGCCACATGAGTTCCATGAATCGTGTTCATTTCCCCCTGATTCGTTGTCTCCATCGGGTCAGAATCGTCATCCACTAAGTCCTTACCGCCTCTGTACGCATGCTGTAAATCCGGATGGGTATAATCCATTCCCGTATCGATAATACCGACCTTCACTCCTTTTCCAGTTATACGACGATGTTTCTGATCGAAAAAGCTCCTTACCCGATCGCCGCCAATATATGGGACGCTTTCATCAAGCGCCGGATGATATTTTGACACTTCCGAAACAGCTTGAATATGATCTTCCTTCCAAAGCCGCTTAACCTCCTCCCTGTTCCCCTGTACGGAAAATCCGTCAAGGGCGACCGTAAAAACATTGCGCAGATTCAGTGATGGATATTTAGAAAGTACCTTTATAATCTCCCTATTGCTTAGCGGTCGATCCGTCGTGACAACAGCCCTAACTTTTTGGGATTCAGCCGTTTTGGGTAGTGGGGGCAGTATGACAGACGCCACTCCCCTTTCAATCGGAAGGGGGAATGTGGATAAAAAAATAAATATAAATATACCTATAATGATTGCTCTCATTTTAATGCACCCTCCTTCCCCATTATCTTCTTCTCAACGATTGAGGAGTATACAATAAAAAAAGGAAAAGCCCTTGGATATTGGCTTTTCCTTTTTTATTATTCAAATCTTGTTGGTGGTTCACTTATTTGCTTGAAATAGTATCGGACCGCTTCAGCAATCCGGGCTGATGCGTTTCCGTCACCATATGGATTTGAGGCCTTTGACATTCTTTCGTGCTCTTCGGGATCGTTCAGCAATTCATGCGCCATTTGTACAATTGTCCGCTCGTCCGTTCCTGCCAGCTTCAAGGTACCCGCGTTGATTCCTTCAGGACGTTCAGTCGTATCCCGCAATACAAGGACAGGGACCCCTAGTGAAGGGGCCTCTTCTTGAATCCCCCCGGAATCCGTCAAAATCAAATACGCTCTGGAAGCAAAGTTATGAAAATCCAAAACATCCAGCGGTTCAATTAAATGGACACGGGGATGATCGCCGAGAATCTCATTGGCAAGTTCTTGTACAGCAGGATTCAAGTGTACTGGATAAACCACTTGAACATCTTCATGGTCCGCCACGATTCTTTTAACGGCCCTGAAGATATTGCGCATCGGTTCTCCTAGATTTTCCCTACGATGAGCCGTCAGTAAAACAAGCCTGTCTTTGCCCAACCCAGTTAAAACCGGATGGGAATACGTGGAGCGAACCGTCGTTTTCAAAGCATCCGTTGCCGTATTACCGGTCACGAAGATATTGCCTCTCTTGTTTTCATTCAACAAGTTCTCTTCCGCTTTGGCAGTCGGTGCGAAATGAAGGTCAGCCATCGTGCCCGTTAATTGGCGGTTCATCTCTTCAGGGTAAGGGGAATATTTATTCCATGTACGCAACCCCGCTTCCACATGTCCAATGACGATTTGATTATAAAAGGCGGCTAAGCTCGCAACAAAAGTTGTGGTGGTATCACCGTGTACCAGAACAATATCGGGTTTGGCTTCTTTCATTACGGAATCAAGCCCACTTAAAGCCCTGGTTGTAATATCCGCTAACGTTTGCCTTTCCTTCATTATATTCAAGTCATAATCGGGAACGATGGAAAACAAGTCCAAAACTTGATCTAGCATTTGTCGATGCTGTGCCGTTACAGCAACTATAGGTTCGAAAAATTCTGGGTGCTTTTGAAATTCGAGTACTAAGGGAGCCATTTTGACAGCTTCCGGCCTCGTTCCGAAAATCGTCATGACCTTGATCGGTTGTTTCATTCGTGACACCTCAGTTTCTTTCTATTTTGTGCCGAATAAACGATCTCCTGCGTCACCTAGACCTGGAACGATATATCCGTGTTCATCCAACTTCTCATCAAGTCCTGCAATGTAAATATCAACATCCGGATGTGCTTCTTTTAATGCTTCCACTCCCTCTGGAGCCGCAATGAGACACATGAACTTGATATTGATTGCCCCACGGTTCTTAATCGAATTGATCGCTTCAATAGCAGAACCGCCCGTAGCTAACATTGGGTCAACAACAATACATTCTCTTTCAGCCAAATCGCTTGGCATTTTCACATAGTATTCAACAGGCTTTAATGTTTCAGGGTCACGGTACAGACCCACATGTCCTACTTTTGCAGCTGGGATCAACTTAATGATTCCGTCAACCATCCCTATTCCCGCACGTAGGATCGGAACGATGCCCACTTTCTTACCAGCAAGCATTTTCACCTTCGCCTTGCTTACAGGTGTTTGGATTTCAACTTCTTCAAGTTGCATGTCTCTAGTGATTTCAAATGCCATCAATGATGCCACTTCATCCACTAGTTCACGGAATTCCTTTGTTCCTGTATTTATATCGCGTATATAAGCTAATTTGTGTTGAATTAACGGGTGGTCAAAAACAAAAACTTTTCCCATTTTTCATCTCTCCCATTCCAGTGCCTGATTTTGTTTATATTTCATACTTGCCATAGTCATCTAAAGTCTTTTTATGCCCTTTAAATTTCACTTCTACTCATTTTACAGAAAAAAGATTCAATCTTCAATAAGCCTTTAGATGTCAGACCTATTTTTAGTATTTAGATTTTTCGGAACACAATGACTTATATATCTTTTTTCCATCACGTGCACTACGTAAAAAAACCACTTCCCCAGAAAGGAAGCGGCTCTACATATTAGAATGAAGGATACAAATCGAATTTACTTGTCAAAGCTTCAACGCGTTGTTTCGCTTCTTCAAGTTTCGCTTCATCTTCATTATTTTTCAAAACAAGACCAATGAGTGACGCAATTTCATCCATGTCTTCTAACCCGAAGCCACGAGAAGTCACGGCCGCCGTTCCGATACGGATACCACTTGTAACGAATGGTTTTTCCGGATCATAAGGAATTGCGTTTTTATTGACGGTGATTCCGATTTCATCCAATGCTTTTTCTGCAATCTTTCCTGTAAGTCCTGTTGAACGAACATCAAGTAAGATTAAATGATTATCCGTACCGTCAGATACAAGCGTGAATCCTTCTTTCTTAAGACCTTCACCCAAGCGTTTAGCATTATCGATGATTTGTTGAGCATATCCTTTAAAATCATCTTGAAGCGCTTCACCGAATGCCACTGCCTTAGCCGCAATAACATGCATTAACGGGCCGCCTTGAATACCAGGGAAGATAGATTTATCGATTTTCTTGCCGAACTCTTCTTTACAAATAATCATTCCGCCACGTGGTCCGCGAAGTGTTTTATGGGTTGTTGTCGTTACGAAATCAGCATATGGAACTGGGCTTGGATGCAAACCTGCAGCCACTAAACCGGCGATATGTGCCATGTCCACCATTAAATATGCTCCAACTTCATCGGCAATTTCACGGAAGCGTTTAAAGTCAATTTCACGTGGATATGCGCTAGCACCCGCTACGATCAATTTCGGTTTATGCTGACGGGCTTTTTCCAATACATCATTATAATCGATACGGTGATCTTTTTCGTCCACACCATATTCAACGAAGTTATAGTTCACTCCACTGAAGTTAACAGGACTGCCGTGCGTTAAGTGGCCACCATGGGAAAGGTTCATCCCAAGCACTGTGTCACCTGTTTGAAGAACAGTAAAGTAAACGGCCATATTCGCTTGGGCACCAGAGTGAGGTTGTACATTTACATACTCGCCACCAAATATTTCCTTTGCGCGATCGCGTGCCAAGTCTTCTACGATGTCGACATATTCACATCCACCATAGTAACGTTTTCCAGGATACCCTTCAGCATATTTATTCGTTAGAACAGATCCTTGAGCCTCCATGACAGCTTCACTAACGAAGTTCTCAGATGCAATAAGCTCAATCTTGCTTCTTTGTCGCCCTAATTCCAGTTGGATTGCGTTAAATACTTGTTCATCTTGTTTTGCCAAACGATTCATTCCGTAACTCCTCCTCAAATTGTGCGGGATTATTCGCTTTTTCCATTATGTACAACATGCCCTCAAAAGGACATGAAAAAGCCTCAGCTATAATTGTTTGAAAATTCTACTCTATTTTAACATGTCTATTTTAGAAGTGGTAGTTTATTTTTATCGAATATTCCTTCTATAATATTAAAATATTGTTCGTATTTTATAGAGTTTTCCCGAAAAAACCCTTAGTATCCTTAGATTTAATCAGCAAAAAACATTTTCCATACAATCAATTTGCGATTATTTAAGATTGTTCCTCTGTTATTTGAAAACAGCATCCCCTCATTAAAGGAATGCTGTTCGCCTTTTTAATTATCATGTACAACTCTTATTTACAGAAGCAGCTTGATAAACGGCCCGTTCCCCACCAATTAGTTTAGGACGGGTTCTAGCCATTGTCACATGGGCATGGCCTATTTCCTTAATGGATGTTCTAACTGGAACAGCTACATGTTTCAAATGCATGCCGATAAACGTATCGCCAATATCAATCCCTGCATCCGCCTTGATGTGCTCGACAACTACAGCATCATCCCATTGCTGATAAGCGTGGGTGGCCATTGACCCTCCAGCTGTGCGTACGGGTACAACCGCAACTTCTTCATAGCCTCGTGAATCCGCCGACTCCCTTGGGAGGACGAGCGCCCTATTCAAGTGTTCACAACACTGATAGGCAACCTGCACTCCGGTTTCTTCTTGAAATTCCTTCACTACAGAAAAAAGCATGCCCGCCACATCAACCGATCCTTCGGTACCAATCCGTTTCCCAGCCACTTCACTTGTAGAGCAACCAATTACAAGTAGCTGGCGCTTCCCTAAAGCGGCGGTTTCCTGGAACTCCTGGAACAGTTTTTGAAACTGGTTTTTCCATATCTCAAGCTCTTCTGATAATAAAGCATCACTTGTCATGAAAAACGCATCCTTTCATTGTGGATACCTCGCATTAGCATTACGGATGATGAATGACTTAGTTACTTTTGTCCTCATACTCTGCAATCTTGCCAATCCGATTTTGGTGACGACCGCCCTCAAATTCATAAGTCAACCATGTTTGGGCTATCTCCCTTGCAAGACCAGGCCCAATGACACGTTCCCCCATCGCCAACACATTGCTGTCATTATGCTGACGGGTTAATTTTGCACTATACACATCATGAACCAGCGCACAACGTATCCCTTTGACTTTATTGGCAGCAATGCTCATTCCGATGCCTGTACCACAGATTAGGATGCCTCGATCAAATTCGCCTTTCGCCACTTTTTCAGCAACCGGCAGGGCAAAGTCGGGATAATCCACGGATGTACTGCATTCACAGCCGAAATCCTCATATGGAATATTCAACTCATTCATCAAGTTCTTTATTTCTTCACGGATTTGAATTCCTCCATGGTCTGAAGCAATTGCAACTTTCATAATAAAGTCCTCCTAGATGTTCTCATTTATTTTTATTGTGTCACAAAGTTATGAAAAGATAAAGGGAAGCAGGTCCCCTCTATACAAAAGCAGGAAATCAGCGACTGATTTCCTGCAAGGAAGCGGTTTACGTATGAAAACGGGTGATGGTCTGCTTAAGTTTGTCGGCTTGATCCTTAAGTTCCATGGCCAACTTATCTACATTTTCCATAACGGAAGCCTGTTCATGGGTTGCAGCCGTGACTTCTTCTGCACCAGCGGATGTCTCTTCAGCAATGGCAGCGACTTCCTGTGACTGCCTGGATGTTTCCTCCACACTTTCCATCTGACGATCAACAAGCTCGGTAATATCCTTGACCGCTACGACAACGTTATGTACCGTTTTTGTCATGCCTTCGATCGCTATGTCTGTATCGGTCCCTTTTTGCGCTTCTTTATTCGCCGATACCACCTGCTCACTGATTTGTTTGACGACCGCCTGAACTTCAACTTGAATGTTTTGGATAAGACTTGAAATGCCCTGAACAGCTTTCGCGCTCTCATCCGCCAAGAGACGGACTTCCTCCGCTACAACGGCAAATCCTTTACCGTGTTCTCCGGCTCGGGCTGCTTCAATCGAGGCATTCAAGGCCAAAAGGTTGGTCTGAGCTGCGATATCACCGACGAGTTCAATGATTTGTTCTACCTTTTTCGCATTTTCCTCCAAGCGCTTCACCGTTTTGAGTGACTCTTGGTTTTCTTGAGCCAATTGTTTAATACCGGAAACCAAAGAATTGACGACTTCCTTACTCTGAAACAGTTCTTCCGCCATTTCACTTGACAGTCCAACCGATGCCTTCGCCTTGCTTTGAACCTGCTGCGCAATCATGATGACATCATCGATGGATTCAGCCGTATTCATGATGGAGACTGCCGAGTTGTCGGCACCTTTGGATATTTCTTCAATGGTCCTTGCGATGTTCTCAGCCTGGTCCGAAGCTCTCGAAGACTCTTGGGAGATATGAATGACTTTATTATTGGTCTCTTGAAAGTTCTCTTCAATGCTCTGTACCATTTCCCGGAGGTTAAACAGCATCAAGTTAAAAGCCATGCCGAGTGAACGTATCTCATCATCCGCCTTCGATAGGACCACTTCTTCGTTAATGCTTCCTTGTGCTGCACTTAGAGCAACTTTTTCTAACCTTTGTAGTGGTTTAGTAATGACACCGGCTGCAAAAAAGGCGAGAAGGCCCGACCACATTATGCCTAGTAACAACGTAGCAATGCTAAAACTTATCGAACTGATATTTTCAAAAAACATTGGGTGTACAACGAAAATGAAAAATGCCGAGGTTGAATACGTGATTAAAGCAAGGACTGTAATGAAGACAACCAATTTCTTTCGTAAACCAAACTTATAATGTGCTCTTTCTGCCATTCTCTTTCCCCCTGTAGACTTACTCTTTGAGCCTTTTAACCAATTCTACAATTAAACCATGAAGCTCCTTGAACGTTTCCCGATACAGGTTTTCCGAACCGCCAAACGGATCTAGTATGTCTTTATCATATTTATCGTCCTGAATGAATTCTTTTAAAGTGAAAGTTTTGTGATCTATGGTTGGGAATGTATTCAGAATGACCGATTTATGTCCTTCCGTCATCGTAAAAATATGTGTGGCCCAGTCTAAATCCTGCTGGGATAATAGTGTGGAGCGATGGTGATTCCACATATCATTTTCGTCCAATACTCTTTTGGCATATTCTGATGCGTCCTGACCAGGTGTAGCATATACGCCTGCGGACCTCACTTCGATGCCCGATATGTTCTTACTTTTTAAAATTGCTTCTGCCATGGGGCTCCTGCACGTGTTACCGGTGCATACAAACAATACTCGGATCATATGTAACGCCTCCTTTTTTATTCATTATAAGGCATAGATCCAATTTGAATAGTCAGTCTAAAAGCCTACTCTTAATTAAAATAACATAAAAAACATCGATAATTTGAATAAAATAAGGCGATTTTATAAACCTTTTTACCTAGTCCTGATAAAAATAAAAACCGCTCCGGCATTCGGAACAGTTTGATGATGAAAAGATAGGATATGAATATGTCTAAAAAGAGAATAATAGCTTTAAGCCGAATGCACATAGAATACTTCCACCAAGGATCTCACTGTATACTCCCATGAGTCCCTGCATCTTTCTCCCAAGCAGAAGTCCCGCCCACGTTAAAAGAGTGGCGGCAAGGCCAAAGCATAAAATGGTCACGAGCGTTTTCGCCCCATAGATTCCGAGAGTCAAACCCACTGAAAAACTATCCAGGCTCACCCCAAGCGCAAATATGAGCAACCCTTTTCCCACCGGGGCAAGTAGTTTTTGATCTCTGCTCCCTGATTCATTCACCTTCCCGGGTAGGAACATCTGGATGCCAAGAAAAATCAACAAGAGGCCGCCCGCATATGTAGCAAAAGTTCCGAATTTATCAGAGATAAAACGCCCCGCCCCCATTCCAAGCAACGGCATCCATACATGAAAAAAACCGACTGTCAGCCCGATGAAGAAAATCTGCCTCAGCCTTAGCTTGAACATGCCCATTCCCAATCCCACAGAAAAGGCGTCCATGCCTAACGCAAAAGCCATGATCAATAAGGTGATGATTTCCCCAGAAACCGTATTCATTCCAACCCCCCTCGGACGTGCCTACTACATGTTATGCATGTCCGAAAAGAAATAGAAGGAAAAATCCTGTGTTTTAGCTTTGATTATCTATCCCTCGATAGTTTGGTGACCGGCAGCTTTAACGAGCCTGTTCATGATGGCAACGCCAATCCCGGACTCCGGAAACATTTCGCTAAAGATGATATCCGTATCAAGGGCATCAAATTGTCTTAACGTATCGTACAACCCGGCTGCAACCGTATGCAAGTCTGCCAATGATCCAGGCGCTATGACATAATCCGCTTTATATTCAGGTTGATGCTCAGTAGAACATATGACGCCAACTTTCAGCCCATCTTTTCTTTTTTCATCCACAAGTCTTTGAAGAAAAGCTTGATTGCCCTTCACTAAAAAAAGTGGCGCTTTCGGTGCATAATGTGTATATTTCATTCCCGGTGCTTTTGGGGCCGCATCTTTACTTTTCAAAGCGACATCATGCCTTACCGTACCGATGACCGCTTCGATTTGTTCGAGTGTAATCCCACCGGGTCTTAATATAACCGGGGTTTCTACGGTACAATCAAGCACCGTGGACTCAACGCCTACCCCTGTTGCCCCGCCGTCGACGATACCTGCAATTCGACCTACCAAATCATCTTCGACATGCTTAGCGGTAGTCGGGCTCGGTTTCCCCGAAGTATTTGCACTCGGTGCCGCTATCGGCAAGCCACTCTCCTTAATAAGGGCCAAGGCAATCGGATGATTCGGCATCCTGATTGCAACGGACTCCAAGCCAGCTGTCACTATGTCCGACAACTTTCCAGGTTTTCGTTTCATAATGAGAGTCAATGGCCCCGGCCAAAACTCATCCATCAGTTTCCTTGCTTGTTCTGGGACCTCTTCAACTATCTCGTTTAATTGCTTCTCAGAAGCGATGTGGACAATCAATGGATTGTCACTTGGTCGCCCCTTTGCTTCGAACACCTTTTTTACCGCTTCATCACTTTTTGCATTAGCTCCCAAGCCGTAAACGGTTTCAGTAGGAAAGGCTACCACCTGATTGGCCTCTAATAATTCGGCCGATTGTATGATCTGGGGATAACTTTGTAAATTATCCACATCTTTATCCACTAACCAGACTTTCGTTTCCATTATTAACACCTTCACTTTTTTACTTATCTTATTTTTGATAATTGCTTATATATGAACGGTTTTTCAGCCGTTTTAGATGGTTTTTGCTTAAAAGATACTTTGAAAGTATAAAAGAAGTATACACAATATTCAAGTGTTATCCACAAATTGTGGGTAACTACAAGTAAACTGTGGATAATATTGTGGATATTGGCCATTAAAGACTGACTTTTTCGATATTTTGTTAATATGCCTGTGGATATGTACGGTTTTCCCTTTCTAAACCTGAAAATTGGGGACAGTTGCCCCCATTTCAAAAAATCTCATGGAAAATTTCCGCAAAAAGTGACTTCACTTCAACTTCGGATTCATCTTCTCCGTCGTACACTTGTTGTCCCTTATCGGCAGAGGCCGTATATTCGGCATTCTCTACTTCTTCATCCTCTTCTCTCCCCTCCTCCTTCGCCCCTTCTACTATCTTATCCTTCGTTTTTGCTTTCGTGTCCTTTACAGCCGCGGACACTTTTGCCTTTTCCACCGTCACCGTTTCCTTTTCTTCATCCTCTACAATAGGACTTTGGCTTACTGCCGTACCGTTTGAAAAATCAAGGAAGCATAATGGAGGAAACAACACACACCACCAGTTAGCCCCTTCCCCTTCACCAAGCGTAATGATCACCGCTTCGTACTCACCTGCAGGGTATAAATACTGGCCATAAAGCTTTGTGGGAAACTCCGCTTGTCCAAAATCCACGGAAACGGACTGCTCCAAACCATTCTCCTTTACCACTTCCCTGGCCGTGGCCTCAATATCACCCAAATGGGATTGAATTACTTTTCTCGCTTCATCTAATGAGGTAAGATCTTTTACCCACTCGGTAATATCGGCATTCACTTCGTCACGGATCAGGCGTTTAACGGATTGGTCCGCTTCCTTATCGCTGTTAGCCAAAATCCTAAGACGAATCGCCTCATCCGGTATGACCATGGTCGCCTCGGTTCCGACCGCTTCCGCTTTCGGCATGTATATACTTATAATCGTTCCTATTGTTAAGATTAATAGATAAATAATGGCTAAATGTTTAGTTTTCATTACTCTCGCCCCCCTCATACAAACTAGTCTCGCCAATACCCGGCTATCTTAAACTAGTAAATATGATTTAAGGTTCACGATTTTCCAAAAGGAAAAAATCCGTCCCCAACGGAGACGAATCAACTCAATATAGCAAAGACCATCCGATCTTTCCCATTAATATCATGTTCAACGGAAACATCCGCGTGCACAAACGTTTCTTTCAGTAATCCAGCCACAGCTTTCCCTTGTCCTGCCCCCACTTCAAAACCGATGAAACCAGGCACTTGCATGACTTGCGGCAATTGTTCCATAAACCGGCGGTAAAAATCGAGTCCATCGACACCTGCAAATAAAGCACGATGGGGCTCATGATCCGTTACGACCGTAGACATCGTCTTTTCATCTTCATCCGGGATATATGGAGGATTCGATAAAAGGATGTCCACCTTCTTATTTTGCTGGATGAAGGGCTGAAGTAAATCACCTTGGATAAATTGCACATCCGCATCCAGTAATCCAGCATTCCTTCGCGCCACCTCAAGTGAAGGTGCTGCGATATCCGTGGCCGTCACGTGCAGTCTTGGTTCCTCCAGTTTCATCGTTATGGCAATTGCTCCACTACCCGTCCCGATATCTGCCATATTCAGCTTCTGGGCCCCTTTAAAAATGCCGGGAAGTTTTCGAAGCGTATAGTATATCAATTCTTCCGTTTCCGGTCTGGGAATCAATACTTCTTCATTCACAAGGAAGGTACGGCCATAAAACTCCTCGCTTCCGATTATATACTGGACCGGTTCTCCTTTTACGTGTTGCGCCACTCCCGACTTGAATTGTTCAAGCTGTTCTGGACTGAGTTCTGTGTGCAGATTGGCCAAAAGTTGCGATCTCGTCTGTTTTAAATAATGTTGCAGCAAAATCTCTCCCGCATTGGCATCGCGACCATTCTCCATTAAAAAAGAAGAAGCCCACTTCAGGGCTTCATATACTTTCACAACCGGATTATTCATCTGCATTTTCCAGCCTTGATGATTGATCTTCCATGATCAAGGCATCCACGACATCATCCAGCTTTCCTTCCATGATTTGATCCAGCTTTTGAATCGTTAAGCCAATCCGATGGTCGGTAACACGGTTTTGCGGGAAATTATACGTGCGGATTCGTTCTGAACGGTCCCCTGTACCAACTGCAAGCTTCCGGTTCTGGTCATATTCTGCCTGTACTTCGCGATTGATTTTGTCATATACCCGAGCCCGTAATACTTTCATCGCTTTGTCTTTATTTTTGATTTGTGATTTTTCGTCCTGACAAGACACTACCGTATTCGTTGGTATATGTGTTAAACGTACGGCAGACATGGTCGTGTTAACACTTTGCCCTCCAGGTCCGCTGGATGCAAAAGTATCTACACGTACATCCTTATCATGGATTTGTATTTCCACTTCTTCCGCTTCTGGTAAAACGGCGACCGTTGCCGTTGATGTATGAATTCGTCCACCCGACTCCGTTTCAGGGACACGTTGAACACGATGGGCTCCATTTTCAAACTTCAACTTGGAATAAGCACCATTCCCATTGATCATGAAAATGATTTCCTTATAACCGCCAAGCCCGGTAGGACTCGCTTCAATGACCTCAGTCTTCCAACCTTGCACCTCAGCAAAACGGCTGTACATGCGGTAAAGACTTCCTGCAAATAGAGCCGCTTCATCTCCGCCTGCCGCTCCACGTATTTCCATGATAACGTTTTTGTCATCATTAGGATCTTTCGGAATCAGCAAGATCTTCAGCTTTTCCTCGAGTCGTTGTATCGTGGATTCGAGTTCACTGATTTCTTCCTTAACCATATCGCGCATATCCGCATCCAATTTATCCTCAAGCATTGCTTTAGCTTCCTTGTGTTGATCCCGGACCTCTTTGTATTCCTTATAAGTGGAAGCCGTTTCCTGAATACTAGCTTGTTCCTTCGAATATTCCCTTAGCTTATTCGTATCATTGATGATTTCAGGGTCACTCAATAGTTCATTCAATCTCTCATATCTATCTTCTACTGCTTGCAGTCGATCAAACAAGTTATTCACCTCTTAAGTTATCCAACACCTACTTGGCATGATGTTGAAAGGATCTTTTTATTTCTACATATAATTAATTCAGTGCCCCATTCGAGTTCACTTCTAAGGTTAATTATAGTATAGGTGAATAATCAACGTCAAAGCTGATTCAAATATGTGGTTATTTCTTTACTTTCACATCTATATTATATTGGGGAACGGCCCGTAAGATAAGATCCTCGATCCGTCTCTTTTCCTTTTCTCTTTCCTGATCCGTCTTTATTTTGCCTTTGGCAAGGACGGTCACATGAATCGTATTGCCATTATGCCACACCATCCCAGTATCATAATCGGTTTCCGATTTAATGACCGCCCGGATTTTATCTACTTCTTGTCCCATTGAGGGTGAATTATTACTTGTATGATGAGGTGTATTCAGCAGCTGATCAGACGGGCGTTCCGTTTCATTGTCCCAATCAGGAGTGACATTTTTCATATGATTACCAACAAATTCTTGACCATTTCTAGTTTGATCTCCGTATTCTGAATCATTATCAATTGCATTGTCATTTTGACCGCAAGCTGTCAATATACTAAGAAAAACAGCCGCCAAAAAAGGCAAAGTGATTTTCATGTTTTTACCTCCATTAGGTTATGTCTTATTAGAGTGCTTCCTCTTCAGCATTCCCAAAATGAAGGTAAAAGTTTCTTTAATTCTCTTCCATGTATTGGGATGACCTTTCTTCTATATGTTCCCTTTACCTAATAAAAAATGCCCTAGGATCGGAATCCTAGGACATCGTTTTACATTCATATTTGTTCTTTTACTTCCACCGCTTGTTTACCTGGAACTTCGTGATGATGACGGCAACGGGGCTCATATGACTCCGATGCACCAACAAGAATGATGGGTTCATCATAGGAAGCAGGCGAACCATCAATCAAACGCTGAGTCCTACTCGCAGGTGACCCACATACTTCACATACAGCTTGCAGCTTCGTAACGGATTCAGCAAGTGATAATAAAGTAGGCATGGGGCCGAATGGTTCACCTCTGAAATCTTGGTCCAGTCCAGCCATAATCACTCGATAACCGCTGTCCGCAAGATGCTGGGCAACCCCGATAATTTCAGGATCAAAGAATTGAACTTCATCTATCGCAATAATATCCAAGGGCTGATCCAGATACTTAAATATATCTGTTGAATGGGCAATCGGCTTTGCCATCACGGAGGAACCGTTGTGTGATACGACAGCCTCTTCCGCATAGCGGTTATCTATAGCTGGTTTAAAAACCGCTATACTCTCTTTTGCAAATTGAGCACGGCTGACCCGTTTTATCAATTCCTCAGATTTACCTGAAAACATGCTTCCGCAAATAACCTCGATCCAGCCTGTTTGTTTCATTACATACATGGAAACAGCTACTCCTTCCACCTGTCGATCCCTTGGCCATAATTTTTTTGGACCCGGTTTTATATAAAATCTCATTAATTTTCAGAAAAGAAAAAAACAGGCAAGAAGAATACTTGCCTGTTTTTTGAAAGTCCGGCTTATTTAATACCGTATTTTTTGTTGAAGCGATCAACACGTCCGCCAGCTTCAGCGAATTTTTGACGACCAGTGTAGAATGGATGGCATTCTGAACAAGTCTCAACTTTGATTTCTTCTTTAACTGAACCAGTTTCAAAAGTATTCCCGCAAGAGCAAATTACTTTTGATAGTTTATAATTTGGATGAATTCCAGTTTTCATTCTTTTCAGCTCCTTCTGCCCTGAATCATTCGAAACAGAGTTATATACTTCAAGATGAGGAAAATGCATCCTCACATTTATTGTAAAAACACATGACCTCATTATAGCAATTTAAAACTCGTTGTGCAACATTTTGTTTTCAACCTGTTTAAGAGCGCTTTAAACTCGATGATCCTTTTTTCATTTCAAGCATCTCTTCGTCCAACTTACTGAAAAATTCCTCATTGCTTTTTGTCTGTTTTAGACGGCGAAGGAATTTCTCTGCAAAATCTGGGGAATCGGACATCGTTTTACGAATGGCCCAAAGCTTATCCAAACGGTCTTTCGGAATTAATAATTCTTCTTTACGGGTACCTGAACGGCGAATGTCAATCGCAGGGAAAATGCGTCTTTCAGCAAGGGAGCGGTCTAAGTGAAGCTCCATATTTCCCGTACCTTTAAATTCTTCATAAATAACATCATCCATACGTGATCCAGTATCTACCAAAGCTGTAGCAAGAATCGTTAAGCTACCGCCTTCTTCGATGTTCCTGGCTGCTCCAAAGAAGCGTTTCGGCCGATGGAATGCAGCTGGATCAATCCCACCCGATAACGTTCTACCGCTTGGGGGAATCACTAGGTTATAAGCACGTGCCAAACGAGTAATACTATCCATTAGAATGATGACATCGCGTTTATGCTCAACTAGGCGCATTGCCCGTTCCAATACCAGTTCAGCCACTTTGATATGGTTCTCCGGCACTTCATCGAATGTCGAACTAACGACGTCACCAGCCACTGAACGTTCAATATCCGTTACTTCTTCGGGGCGTTCGTCAATGAGTAAGACAATTAATTCCGCCTCGGGATGATTCGTTGTAATGGCATTGGCCATTTCTTTAATCAACATCGTTTTACCCGCCTTAGGGGGAGCCACGATTAACCCACGTTGGCCAAACCCGACAGGAGCAAGGACATCCATAATTCTTGTTGATAAATTCTTCGTCGTTGTTTCTAATGTAATCTGTCTATTTGGATACAACGGAGTCAACCCAGGGAAATGGACACGTTCCTTAGCAGACTCAGGATTGTCGCCATTAACGGCTTCTACATGTAATAATCCATAATAGCGTTCGTTTTCTTTCGGCGGCCTAACCTTTCCGGATACCTTATCACCATTACGCAAATCAAACCTGCGGATTTGGGAAGCTGAAATATAGATATCCTCCGAGCTTGGAGAGTAATTAATCGGACGCAGGAAACCAAATCCCTCTGAAGGGATAATCTCTAAAACACCTTCCATGAATAGAAGGCCATCTTGTTCGGCTTGAGCTTTCAGGATCGCAAATATAAGTTCTTTTTTCGACAGCTTGCTGTAATAAGAAACTTTATATTCCCGTGCATGCTCATAGAGATCTTTTAATTTCATGTTTTCTAAATTGGAAATCGTTAAATTCATCATGACACCACACTTTTATTAATTAAACGTTTTCACCCATACTGAAAAAGGATTGGTTTGTTAAATGGAAGAGAATCCACAATCCATGTACCTGACCAGAGTTTTCGTAGAAAGGATGATACATTTTACATGTAAAGAAGAAAATTATTTGAAGGCTTCTTGAAGTTTGGAGTGAAAGGGCAGAATTAAATCAATTAGTAGAACAAGCTTTATTTTACTTTTTTTAATTAAATTATTCAACTTAATTTTTTAAAAGAGAAAGCGTGCATGAAACACGCGCGCTTTCCCTCATAACTATTCAAGAGTAAATGGTCTTATCTAATCAAGCCGTTTGGCTTCATTTTCAGAATATGGCGTCCATCGATGAAACGGACCGTTCCTGATTTGGCACGCATGACCACGGATTGTGTCTCGCCATGATGAGCCTTAAATTGTACGCCACGAAGAAGTTCACCATCCGTAACGCCAGTCGCAGCAAAAATCGCGTCATCACCACGGACAAGGTCTTCCATTCTCAAGACTTTACCAAGATCAAGTCCCATTTTCCCACAGCGTTTCACTTCTTCTTCATTTTGAGGAAGAAGCTTACCTTGGATTTCTCCTCCAAGACATTTTAATGCTACAGCTGAAATGACTCCCTCAGGAGCTCCACCAGATCCGAATAGAATATCAACACCTGTATGATCGAAAGCCGTATTAATGGCACCGGCTACATCTCCATCGTTGATCAACTTGATACGGGCACCCGCATCGCGAAGTTCTTCGATGATTTTAGAATGGCGTTTACGGTTCAAGACCGTAGCTACCACGTCTTGAATATCCTTATTTTTCGCTTTGGCAACTGCCTTAAGGTTATCTAATACGGATGCATTGATATCGATCAGGCCTACCGCTTCAGGACCGACGGCAATTTTATCCATATACATATCAGGAGCATGCAGCAAGTTCCCTTGATCGGCAACAGCCAAAACTGCTAGTGCATTCCATCCGCCTGATGCAACGATATTCGTTCCTTCTAAAGGATCGACTGCAACATCCACTAGTGGTCCAAGGCCTGTACCAAGTTTCTCACCGATATAAAGCATGGGTGCTTCGTCCATTTCCCCTTCACCGATAACGACCGTACCTTGCATGGGTATGCTATTAAAAACATCCCTCATCGCCGTTGTTGCCGCATCATCTGCTTCTTCTTTCTTTCCTCTACCCATCCAACGCGCAGATGCAAGAGCAGCCGCTTCCGTTACACGGACAAGCTCCATCGACAAACTTCTTTCCATTTTTCGTTCCCCCTCAATGTGCAAACATGTTTTATTTATATAATAGTATAGCACATTAAAGCATATAACGTAACACAATAAGGCAATAAGAAAGGGATCAGCTTTTCAGCTGCTCCACTTCTTCTTCTGTCATTTTTTCACGCCAGATCGTTGCACCTAAGCCAGAAAGTTTCTCTACAAGATGACTATATCCACGGTCTATATGTTCAAGACCCGTCACTTCCGTTATTCCTTCTGCCATTAAACCTGCAATTACCAAAGCTGCTCCTGCACGCAAATCGCTCGCTTTGACCTTTGCCCCATGAAGTTGGACCGGGCCGCTAATGATACCCGTCCTGCCTTCCGCTTTAATCTTTGCATTCATGCGGCGTAATTCGTCTATATGCTTAAAGCGTGCTCCGTAAATCGTGTCAGTCACCATGCTTGAACCGCTTGCTTTTGTTAATAACGACGTAAAAGGCTGCTGTAGGTCAGTCGGGAACCCCGGATAAACCAAGGTCTTTATATCAACAGACTTCAGGGCCTGACCAGGAGCCACAAATACTTGATCGTCCCCAGCTTCAATTCCGACGCCCATTTCCCTCATTTTGGACGTGAGTGACTCTAAATGTTGGGGAATGACATTATCGATCAATATGCCCTCACCAACAGCAGCAGCTAGAATCATGAAAGTTCCCGCTTCTATCCGATCGGGGATAATCGTATGTTTGCACCCATGAAGGCTATCCACACCATCAATCCGAATGATATCCGTTCCGGCTCCCTTGATTTTCGCTCCCATATTGGTCAACAAGGTAGCCACATCAATAATTTCTGGCTCTTTTGCGGCATTTTCAATTACGGTCCGCCCTTTAGCCAAGACAGCAGCCAACATGATATTGATCGTTGCCCCGACACTGACTACATCCAAATAGATACGGGCACCACGTAGCTCGTCCGCCCTTAAATAAATGGCGCCTTGTTCATTCGTCACTTGTGCTCCTAGTGCTTCGAACCCTTTAATATGCTGATCGATTGGACGAGGCCCTAAATGACATCCTCCAGGCAGTCCAATTACAGCTTTTTTAAATTTCCCTAGCATCGCACCCATCAAATAATAAGAGGCACGCAATTTTTTCACCTTTCCGTTAGGTAGAGGCATAGAAATCATTTTGCTGGGATCGACAGTCATTTCACCATCGTTAAAAACAACAGTACCGCCAATTTCCTCCATTAATTCTTTTAGCATCTGTACATCAGAGATATCCGGCAGGCCTTCTATCGTGACTGGGGAATCTGCCAAAATCGTTGCAGGAATTAAAGCGACAGCACTGTTTTTCGCACCACTGACCCGAATGGTCCCCTTAAGAGGATAACCACCGGCAATTTTAAGTTTTTCCATAATGAACTCCCTTCCACGCTAAGCACTCAAGAAGCTGTATTTTAAATAAAAGTAATATTTTACCACAAGAAAATTGCGTAATCCGACATCATTCACTATCTAGTTTCTTAGTTTACACAAAAATAGAAAAGTCATGTAGAAAAATGAGAAAAATTTCTAATTTTTTTCTTTTTCATCCAATACTCAGCATTCTTTTGCAACTTAGCGGTAGGATTCATTATGCTTCTGTACGAGAGTTCCAGTCTTTCAAGAATGCTTCGATCCCTTTATCCGTTAAAGGATGGTGGAATAATTGCATTAACACTTTATAAGGAATTGTTGCGATATGAGCTCCGTTTAACGCAGCTTGTGTGATATGCATCGGATGGCGAATTGAAGCCGCGATGATTTCTGATTGGATGCCATGGATTGTAAAGATGTCTGCGATATCGGAGATTAAGTCCAATCCATTTTGACCGATATCATCTAAACGTCCTAAGAATGGAGACACATATGTCGCTCCTGCCCTAGCAGCAAGTAACGCTTGGTTGGCACTGAAAATAAGGGTAACATTCGTTTTAACTCCTTGTTTTGTTAAAGCTGCAACAGCCTTCAAGCCATCCGGTGTCATTGGTACTTTGATTGTGATATTTGGTGCAATGGCAACTAGTTCTTTTGCCTCTGCCATCATTCCTTCAAAATCAAGGGAGATAACTTCCGCAGAGACAGATTCCTTTACAAGGCTTGTAATCTCTTTTAGACGGTCATGAAAAGAAACGCCTTTTTCTCTTGCTACAAGCGATGGGTTGGTCGTAACCCCTCCTAAGACACCAAGTTCGTAAGCTTGTTTAATTTCTTCCATATTAGCTGTATCAATAAAGAATTTCATGAAAAGTTCCTCCATATGTAAATGAATTTTACGTGCTTGTACACTGCATTTTAATGGTTTGATGAACGAAGGGCAATACCGCCTTGTTCCTATGTCGCCATCAGAGAACAAAAAAATCTCTGATGGACAAATTACCTTTTAAAAAAATTAAGCTTTGTTATTGGAACCGAATTCGCGAATTTTACCAATGACCGTTTGTTTGATTGCTTCCCGACCAGGTCCTAAGAATTTGCGTGGATCATATACATCCGCATTACTATTTAAGACTTCTCGAACAGCTTTAGTGAAAACGATTTGGTTTTCCGTATTCACATTTATTTTTGATGTTCCCAGTGAAATGGCTTTTTGGATATCTTTTGTCGGAATACCAGTGCCACCATGAAGAACAAGCGGTTTTTTAGTTAGATCACGAACCTCTTCCATTTCCTTATACCCAAGGTTCGGTTCTCCTTTATATGGACCATGGACAGAACCCAATGCCGGAGCAAAGCAGTCTACATCCGTTTCCTTAACAAGAAGTTCACATTCCTTAGGATCTGCATAAACGACACCATCTGCGATGACGTCATCTTCTTGTCCACCTACTGTTCCTACTTCAGCCTCAACGGACACATTGCGGGCGTGAGCGAATTCCACAACCTTCTTAGTCGTTTCAATGTTCTCTTCAATCGGGTGATGGGAAGCATCGATCATTACTGAAGTGAAACCAGCCTCGATAGCTTCTTTACACTTATCAAAGCTAGAACCATGGTCAAGATGAATGGCCACAGGTACGGTGATTTTCATATCTTCCATTAAACCTTGAACCATCATCACAGTTGTTTTGAATCCACCCATGTGACGGGCAGCCCCTTCAGAAACACCAAGAATGACCGGCGATTTTTCTTCTTCTGAAGCAGCCAGAATAGCTTGCGTCCACTCCAGGTTATTAATGTTAAATTGACCTACTGCATACTTTTCATCAAGAGCTTTATTCAGCATATCTTTCATGGAAACTAAAGGCATTTGATTTCCTCCTAATAATGAATGTATTGTTGAAAGTTGTTTCTATCTAGATATTCCCGAAAACTAAAGCATCATACACATAATAACCAGAATATCTCTACTCGTTTAGCATATCAATACATGAAAAAAACAGCAACAAATTGACCATATCACTTAAGCTTCACACTAAAAAAAACACGGCTATCTTAAAGAAGATGCCGTGACGCTTCTTTATTGAGATAAAGATCCATAAACCTAGTTAACTAGATTGGATGGGTAAATATTCACGGACAGCATTTCTAATATCATCGATGTCAAAAGGCTTTGCAAAATGAGTCATCGCCCCTAAGTCCTTTGCTTCTTGTATCATGTCAAGTTCTCCATACGCCGTCATGATGATGACCCGAATATCGGGATCGACCGCTTTCATCCGCTTCAAGATTTCTATTCCATCCATACCGGGTATCTTCATATCCAACAATACAAGATCAGGTGAATCATTGTTAAGAACTTCTAAAGCCTGAATGCCATTCGCAGCTTGAAACGTTTCATACCCTGCTTTATGTAAGACCTCGTTCAATAAAATCCGAATCCCAAACTGGTCATCGACAATTAATATTTTCCCTGACATTTAGCCACCTCTGTTCTCTATTTGTAATGTGAAAATGAATCAGATAATAGATCCCCCTTATGGGTAATTAATTTGGCTTACTGCAAAACTTCTTTGGAGTTCTATGTCTCTATGTTCATATTCAATAATTGTAACAAAATTCCTGCAATAAGAGTAAATTGATTTTAATTTTTCGGATGACCTTTCTGACAGATAATGACTCGAATGACTGGAAATCTGTTAAAGAAACAAAAAGTCCTTTATAATAGGGGTACTATTTTTTAAAGGAGTTCCTAAATATGTTGAAGATATTTTCTACACAGTTAAGTGGTGTATTTAAGAAGATCATGGAAAAGGATTCTTTCGAAATGGAGGATGCCGGACGCCTATTAGCTCAGGCCGTGGTCGGAGATGGGTCCGTTTTCATTCATGGATTCGGGGAAATGCAAGGAGTTGTTGCGGAAAGCCTTGAGGGGGAGGAACCTTTTCCAAAAGCTAAAAGATACACAGATGATAGTAGGATTTCCCACGAGGATCGGCTTCTGTTATTCAGTCGTCACTCAGATGATCCAGAAGCCATCAAATTTGCTGAACGACTTCATCAGGAAGGCATACCTTTCGTTGCCGTTTCAACCGCGGTTCCATCCGAAGGAACCACACTGGTGGAGCTTGCGGATGTCCACATTGATTTACGCATCCAACGTGGATTAATCCCGGATGAAACGGGAAATCGTTACGGTTACCCGACTCTCATCGCTGCCCTTTTTGCTTATCATGGGATTAAGTTCACGGTCGAGGAAATCATACAAGAATATGAAGATGAATCCGAAGTTTGACCCGACTTCTAGACCAAAACAAAAAAAACAGCCAAACGGCTGTTTTTTTGTTTTTATTATTTTTCGTTATGTTTCAAAGACATACCCACAAAGTCACGGAAAAGTGGTTGTGGACGGTTTGGACGTGATATGAATTCCGGATGGAATTGTGATGCCACGAACCAAGGGTGATCTTGCAATTCTACGATTTCCACTAAACGGCCATCTGGGCTTGTACCAGAGAAGATGAATCCTGCCTCTTCCATGGCTTGGCGATAATGGTTGTTGAATTCATAGCGATGGCGGTGACGTTCATATACGACTTCATCGTTATATGCCTCATATGCTTTTGTACCTTCGATAAGCTTACATGGATATAGACCAAGACGTAAAGTACCACCCAAGTCTTCCACATCTTTCTGTTCTGGTAGAAGGTCAATGATTGGGTCTGGTGTATCTGCATTGATTTCTGCTGAATGCGCTTCAGACAAACCTAGAACATTGCGTGCAAATTCGATGGATGCCAATTGCATACCCAAGCAAATACCGAAGAACGGCGTTTTTGTTGTTCGTGCATATTCGATTGCTGCGATTTTCCCTTCGATACCACGATCTCCAAATCCACCAGGGACAAGGATTCCATCTGCATCTTTAAGCAATTCAGCAACATTTTCTTTCGATACATCTTCGGAATTGATCCAATCTACTTCAACGTCCGCATCAAATGCGTAACCTGCATGTTTAAGTGCTTCGACAACAGAAAGGTATGCATCTTGCAATTCAACATATTTACCGACAAGGGCAATTTTCGTTTTCTTCGTCAAAGAAGTAACTTTTTTAACAAGTTCTTTCCAATCTTCCATTTCTGCCACTCCACAATCTAGTTGTAGGTGGTCACACACAATCTGATCCATATTTTGCGCTTGAAGGGCAAGCGGGATTGAATAAAGTGTATCCGCATCAAGACACTCGATTACTGAATCTTTATCGATATCGCAGAATAAAGCGATCTTATCCTTCATATCTTGTGATATCGGTCTTTCAGTACGTGCTACGATGATATTCGGTTGAATACCAAGACTGCGTAATTCCTTAACACTATGCTGTGTTGGTTTTGTTTTCATTTCACCGGCAGCTTTAATGTAAGGAACAAGAGTACAGTGAATATACATGACGTTATTGATTCCAATGTCACTTTTGATTTGACGAATGGCTTCAAGGAATGGAAGAGATTCGATATCGCCGACTGTTCCACCGATTTCAGTGATTACGATATCCGCATTCGTTTCGTTTCCTGAACGGAAAACCCGTTCTTTGATTTCATTGGTAATATGAGGGATAACTTGAACAGTTCCGCCTAAGTAGTCTCCGCGACGTTCTTTTCGTAAAACGGTTGAATAAATTTTACCTGTTGTCACATTGCTGTGTTTACCAAGATTGATGTCGATAAAACGCTCATAGTGACCTAAGTCCAAATCCGTTTCGGCGCCATCATCCGTTACGAACACTTCACCATGTTGGTATGGGCTCATTGTTCCTGGATCCAAGTTGATATATGGGTCGAATTTTTGAATTGTTACATTTAACCCTCTATTTTTTAAAAGCCTTCCTAGAGAAGCTGCTGTTATCCCTTTTCCCAAAGAGGAAACTACTCCACCCGTTACAAAAATATATTTAGTCATCTCATATCCTCCTATGAATGTTTTCATCAACTGCCGTTCTCTTGATTCCATTGAACCTTCTGCCTTTGTTTATTCCGGCAGATATAGACGAACAAACCAGGTCTTACAATCTTATCTCTTAGAAGTAACCAAGAATTCGGACGGTAAGATGGGGTATGCCTGGCATGCCAATTAGATAAGTTCCCTGTGTTTAACATGAACTTTTTACTGATATCTATAGTTTTTACCACTTTACGCGTATTCATTGTAAAAATAAAAAAATGATGTCATTTTAACATTCCATCATCAAAAACAAAAACGCTCCTCTTACAAAAAAGTAAGGGAGCGATATAATTTTAAGATTGTGTCCTTTTTTAAGGAGCCCAAAAATGATTCTACAAATTTCGCCTTAAAAAGTCAAGGGGCGATTATTTATTTCTCTTTTTCGTCGTCTTCTTCATCTTCGTCTTCATCTTCGTCGATTTCGAAAACTTCATCTTCAATAATTTCCTCTTCTAAATCGTCGTCATCATCCACGTCGTCTTCTAAAAGTACTTCGTCGATAACTGCGCCGCCTAAGATTTCATCATCGTCGTCATCGTCATCATCTTCATCCAAGTCATCAATATCTTCCTCGAAATCTAGATCTTCGTCTTCAATATCATCGAAGTCTTCAACGACCACTGCAGCTTTCTTCGCTTTCTTTTTCTTCTTCACTTTTACAACGTGCACAACTTCTTCTTCAATTTGGTCAACCGGGTACCAAGTTTTCAATCCCCAACGGTTTTCCCCAAGTGAAGTGAATCGGCCATCTACATTCAAATCCGTATAGAACTGGGCAATTCTCTTTGCCACTTCCGCTTTTGATAAATGCTGAAGTGAAGCTATTTCACTCATTAAGTCTTTAAATAGAATGGGTTCGTTTTTTTCAACCAACACTTCATATGCGATTTCTATCAAGGACATTTCCATAATTTGCTCTTTCGAGTATTTTTTCAAACTCAAGTTCCGCACTTCCCTTCTCTATTCGAACACGACTAGTCATGTTTTTTCACATAAAAAAATAATCTAAAACAGTATTTCGGTAAAATAACGACAATTCCTGCTAGACATATTATCCATTATAAACAATCTAAATGGGTTTATGCTAGTTCTATCTGATACTTTCACAGATTTTCCCTACTGGCTTATAAAAACTAAATCTATTTCAAGGAAGGTATAAGGGAAAAAGCACCCACAAATAAAGTTAAAAAAGATTTGAGATTGATGTGCGAAATAATCCTTATTTTTTAACATCAGTATCCTCGTTTTGATTCTACCAATCACAAATAGGGGTGAATCATCATCTTTGCCCCTTTTCAAGGAATTTATAAGGTGAATGTTTCATTTTCCGAAAAATGATGAAAATTGGTTCTGAAAAAGGAGCATCCCTTAAGGATACCCCTTCCCTTTTACATATTTCTTCTGTATTGTCCGCCAACCTCATATAATGCACTTGTTATCTGACCCAAGCTCGCGACTTGCACGCAAGTCATCAGTTCGGCAAAAATATTTCCTCCGTTCATTGCCGTGTCCTTTAATCGGTTCAAGGCTTCCTCAACACTTTCCTTGTTTTCTTCCTGGAATGCACGAAGATTCGCGATTTGCCCTTCTTTTTCCTCTTTTGTAGCTCGGGCAACCTCCATGCTGTTCACAGCTTCTTCTGTTGGGGGATTCGGATTCAAATACGTATTCACCCCAATGATTGGGAGTTCCCCTGTATGTTTTTTCATTTCATAATGCATGGATTCATCCTGAATCTTCCCTCGTTGATACTGGGTTTCCATGGCGCCCAACACACCGCCTCTATCATTAATGCTATCGAACTCCCTCAAGACGGCTTCCTCGACTAGTTCAGTCAACTCTTCAATAATGAAGGCACCTTGCATCGGATTTTCATTCTTGGATAGTCCATGTTCTTTCGTGATGATCATCTGAATGGCCATGGCACGGCGTACAGACTCTTCTGTAGGCGTAGTGATGGCTTCGTCGTATGCATTGGTATGAAGCGAGTTGCAATTATCTTGCAGGGCCATTAAGGCCTGTAGCGTTGTCCGTATATCATTGAAGTCGATTTCCTGTGCATGCAGGGAACGTCCCGATGTCTGGATGTGGTATTTTAGCTTCTGGCTGCGTTCATTGGCACCATATTTATCACGCATGACTGTCGCCCATATTCGTCTCGCGACCCTTCCGATAACGGTGTATTCCGGGTCAAGGCCGTTGGAAAAGAAAAATGACAGATTTGGAGCAAAGTCATTGATATCCATGCCGCGGCTTAAGTAATATTCGACATACGTAAAGCCATTCGCCAACGTGAAGGCCAATTGGGAAATAGGATTGGCTCCCGCTTCTGCGATATGATAGCCGGAAATCGAAACCGAGTAATAATTCCGGACCTTTTTATCTATGAAATATGCTTGGATGTCCCCCATCAGCCTTAAGGCAAATTCAGTAGAGAAGATGCAGGTATTTTGCCCTTGATCTTCTTTGAGAATATCAGCCTGAACTGTCCCACGGACCGTTTGAAGCGTATAATCCTGAACTTGTTCATATTCTTCCTTTGTGAGCGAACGGCCTAATTCCCCTTCTTTCAGGCGAACCTGCTGCTCGATTGCCGTATTCATGTACATGGCCAAGATAATGGGCGCAGGGCCATTGATCGTCATGGACACCGAGGTGGATGGGGCGCATAAATCAAAGCCGGCATACAATTTCCTCATATCATCCAACGTGCAGATGTTGACGCCACTCTCTCCTACCTTCCCGTAAATATCCGGCCGGTAATCAGGGTCTTCCCCATATAACGTAACCGAATCAAAGGCGGTACTCAGGCGTTTCGCATCATCATCTTTAGATAGGTAATGAAAACGGCGGTTCGTTCTATCCGGTGACCCTTCGCCGGCAAACTGGCGCTTGGGATCCTCCCCCTCGCGTTTGAATGGGAAAACTCCGGCCGTATACGGGAAATGGCCAGGTACATTTTCTCGATAGACCCACCCTAGTATCTCCCCATAGTCTTCGTATTTAGGAAGGGAAACCCTTGGGATCATTAACCCGGACAAACTTTTCGTCTTTAGGTTTGTGACGATTTCCTTATCCCTGATTTTCGTGACAAGCTGTGTGGCCGAATATTTATCTTTTAACTCGTTCCAGCCAGTCAGGATGGCTTTCGATTCGGCCGATAACTTGGAAACGGTTTCTTTTTTCGATGCCTCAAGTGACTCCACGACAGCTTCCTCACACCCATTTTCCTTGACCGCCACAATCGCCCCTTCCAGCTGGAACAATCTTCTTGCCAGTTTGACTTGTTCACGGGCCTGCTTATGATAATTCCGGACCGTCTCACTGATTTCACGTAAGTAGTACCGCCGGTCAGTTGGAATGATGACATTCTGCTTGTAGACATCCGCTTCTTTTGAAAAAGTCGTGCTCCAATTCGTCCCGGCCTTTTCATTTAACTTTTCGATAAGAACGGCGAATAAAGCATTCGTGCCTGGGTCATTGAATTGCGAGGCGATGGTGCCATATACAGGCATTTCGGAAGTGTCTCGATCAAATAAAGTGTGGCTTCGCTGATACTGTTTCTGAACCTGATTTTTAGCATCTTCAGACCCTTTACGCTCATATTTATTGATGACGATCAAATCGGCATAATCGATCATGTCAATTTTCTCAAGCTGTGAAGGGGCTCCGAATTCACTTGTCATGACATACATGGACACATCGCAAATCTCGGTTATGCCCGCATCTCCCTGGCCGATTCCACTCGTTTCTACGACGATTAAATCAAAGCCTGCCGCCTTGACCACTGAAATGGCATCTTGAATGGCGAGTGAGAGCTCACTTTTTGAATGGCGAGTCGCCAAGCTTCGCATATAGACTCGATTGGAAAAAATGGCGTTCATTCGGATCCGGTCACCAAGCAACGCCCCGCCAGTTTTTTGTTTTGTCGGATCGACAGAAAGGATCGCCACATTCTTCTCCGGAATTTCATTGAGGAAACGTCGGATCAACTCATCAGTCAGTGAGCTTTTCCCAGCTCCTCCCGTTCCTGTAATGCCGAGCACCGGCACCTGTTTTTCCGATGTCTTGACCTGTTCAAGGAGACTTTCAACTGTTGCGGCTGTTTCCTGGGTGGCGTCGAGCCTATTTTCTGCACAGGTGATATATTGGGCAACCGCACTCGTTTCTCCTGCAATCAGTTCATCAAAACGGTCCTGCAAGGATGGCTTTACTGTCGAGAAGTCACACTCTGCCATCAAAACGTTGATCATTCCCTGTAGCCCGTACTCGCGGCCCTCATCAGGAGAGAAGATACGGGCAATCCCATATTCATGGAGTTCCTGAATCTCCCTTGGTAAGATGACACCGCCGCCACCAGCGAATATTCGAATGTGTTCGGCTCCCTTTTCTTTCAATAAGTCATACATATATTTAAAGTATTCCACGTGCCCACCTTGGTAGGATGACATCGCGATACCCTGGACATCCTCTTGAATCGCTGCATTCACGATTTCCTCGACCGAGCGGTTATGGCCTAGATGAATGACTTCCGCCCCGCTTGCCTGAAGAATCCTTCTCATAATGTTAATGGATGCATCATGGCCATCGAATAAACTCGAAGCCGTCACGAACCGAATATGGTTTTTAGGTTGATACACTTCAATTGTACTCATTTGACTCCTCCTTATTGAAATGAATTGATATCAGCATGTTTCTGAATCGATACACTATGGGTCAATAATTCTGTTTGGATTTCAACATACTCTTGAAGCGTAAATCTTTTGTGTAAAGCCCATCTTCTAAAACTCCACATCTGTCCCTGAACGAAAATGTTATGGGAGACGAGGCTGATCTGTTGCTTCGTCAAGTGAAGCTCCCCGTTCTTGACACAATTGGTGATGACCTTTTCGAACATGCCCACCATTTCGATTTCCTTGTTTAAAACGTATGGTAAGGCATCCTTGGTCAAGGCTTTCACCTCTTGATACATGACCAATACTTCATCCTGCATCTCATCCATTACCTGATAAAAATAGGCGATTGTCAGTTTCAGGCTGTCTAGCGTCCCTTCACTCTGTTCGATTTCCCTCTGAAGTTTCTCCCGGACCTCATCATAAATAAAGTCACAGACGAGATATAGAATGTCTTCCTTCGTCCGGATATACTCGTATAACGTACCGATACTAAAACCGGATGCTTTAGCAATCTCCCTTGTTGTCGTCCGGTGAAACCCCTTCTCTTTAAATAGGTTAACGGCACCTTTAATCATCTGCTTACGCCTTTTCTCGATCAGCCTCTCATCCTTGACAGACGCTTGAACTTCTCTTTTTTCCATTTCTTAAACCCCTTTTAGAAAGCTCACCCTTCACCTTCAGGGAGCCTTTCAGAAAAATGAAAAGGGTATTCCGGGAGGCGGAAGGGCCTCTCCGGAAAACCTGGTTTCAACTCTATTTAGTTATCATCCTTGAGATGACCAGTTTTTGAATTTCCTGCGTTCCCTCATAAATTTGGGTGATCTTTGCATCGCGCATAAAGCGTTCAACCGGGTAATCTTTTGTATATCCATACCCGCCAAACACTTGAACAGCCTCCGTTGTTACTTTCATGGCTGTGTCCCCGGCAAAAAGTTTCGACATGGCGGATTCCTTTCCATAAGGAAGGCCCACTGACTCCAGCCAAGCCGCTTGATACGTTAAGAGTCGAGAAGCCTCGACACCTGTCGCCATATCCGCCAATTTAAAACCGATTCCCTGCTGTGCGGAAATAGGTTTTCCAAACTGGACGCGTTCTTTTGCATAACCAACCGCCGCATCCAAGGCTCCTTGGGCAATACCGACTGCCTGAGCGGCAATTCCGTTACGTCCGCCATCAAGAGTCATCATCGCGATTTTGAACCCTTCGCCTTCTTTTCCCAAAAGATTTTCTTTTGGTACACGGCATTCATCAAAAATGATTTCAGTTGTCGGTGAAGAACGAATTCCGAGTTTTTTCTCTTTTTTACCTACACTGAAGCCTGGAAAATCCTTCTCGACAATAAAGGCACTTGTTCCTTTTTGTTTAGACTCCGGATCTGTCAATGCAAATACTACATACGTATCGGCGATACCACCGTTCGTGATGAAAATCTTCGAACCATTGATGATGTATTCATCTCCTACAAGCTTTGCAGTCGTTCTCATGCCACCGGCATCAGACCCTGAGCTTGGTTCCGTCAAACCATATGCCCCGATTTTTTCACCTTGAGCCATCGGGCGAAGGTATTTTTGTTTCTGTTCTTCCGAACCAAATTTATAGATTGGCCAACCAGCAAGGGATGTATGGGCCGAAAGTGTAACACCCGTAGAGGCACATACACGGGATAGTTCTTCGATTGCGATACAATACGCAAGATAATCGCTTCCGATGCCACCGTATTCTTCTGGCCATGGAATTCCGGTCAGTCCAAGTTCAGCCATTTTATCAAAAATCTCACGGTCAAACCGTTCTTCTTCATCTCTTTCGGCTGCTGTTGGAGCCACTTCATTTTCAGCGAAATCACGCACCATTTTCCTGATCATTTCATGTTCTTCCGTTAATTTAAATTGCATATCCATGTCCCCCATCTTCTTGGTTTTAGAGATGTTTATTAATGACGATCCTTTGTATCTCACTGGTTCCTTCATAAATTTCCGTCACCTTGGCATCCCGGAAGTAACGTTCGACCGGGTATTCCGTTGTATACCCGTACCCTCCGTATACCTGAATGGCCTCAGTTGTCACTTCTACAGCCGTCTTCGATGAAAACAACTTTGCCATCGATGCCTCCTTGCCACAAGGTAACCCAAGGGACTGAAGATAGGTCGCTTGATAGACTAATAACCTGGAAGCCTCGATGTTCGTAGCCATTTCGGCCAATTTGAAACCGATGCCTTGTTGCATGGCAATCGGTCTGCCGAATTGCACCCTGCTCTTTGCATACTCGACAGCATGTTTCATGGCGCCTTCGGCAATACCGAGGGCTTGAGAAGCAATGCCTATTCTTCCAACGTTCAGGTTGGCCATTGCAATTTTGAACCCTTCACCCTCGTTACCAAGGAGATTCCCAGCTGGTATTTTCATATCTTCAAAGGTTACCTGTACCGTACTGGAACCATGAAGTCCCATTTTCCGCTCATTTTTCCCGAAAATAAGGCCAGGTGTTCCTCTTTCTACGATAAAGGCAGAAATGCCCTTGCTTTTCTTACTCGGATCACTGGAAGCGAATACAATGTAAACATCTGCCTCAGCTCCATTTGTGATGAATACCTTTGAACCGTTCAGCCGGTAGGTGTCGCCTTCCTTTACGGCTTTTGTTTTCAAACTCGCAGCATCGGATCCTGAACTTTGTTCCGTCAAACAGAAGGCACCTAAGTATTCACCTGCAGCAAGCTTCGGGACAAACCTCTCTTTCTGTTCTTCCGTTCCGAAGTAAACGATTGGATTCGTGCCAACGGAAGTATGGACCGAAAGTATGACACCCAGAGTCGGGCTCACTTTAGAAATTTCATTGATGGCAATGATATAAGACATGAAATCCATCCCTGCTCCACCATATTGCTCTGGGATCGGGATACCCATCAGTCCAAGTTCACCCATTTTACGGAGGATCTTTTTGGGAAACTCCCCTCTTTCCATCGATTCTATATGGGGCTCTATCTCCTTTTCGGCAAAATCACGGACCATCTTGCGCATCATTTCCTGCTCTTCTGTGAATCGGAAATCCATCCCTACATTCCTCCCCTGATGCCCTTGCTCTACCTGAAGACTAACTGTATTCATAAAAACCACGTCCTGACTTCTTACCAAGCCAACCTGCTTTTACATATTTCCTTAATAACGGACATGGACGGTATTTGTCGTCCCCTAACCCATCATGGAGGGTTTCCATTATGTATAAACATGTATCCAGGCCAATGAAGTCCGCGAGTGTAAGTGGTCCCATGGGATGATTCATGCCTAACTTCATGACGTCATCGATCGCCTCTTTGGTTGCTACACCCTCGTATAGGGTATAAACTGCCTCATTGATCATTGGCATCAGTATCCGGTTCGCAACGAATCCAGGAAAATCATTCACTTCGACCGGGACCTTACTTAAGGACTTTGCCATTTCCTCAATTTCTTCATATACGTCGTCTGCTGTAGCAAGGCCACGGATGATCTCGACCAGCTTCATGACCGGAACCGGATTCATGAAATGCATGCCGATCACCTTCTCCGGCCTTTTTGTCGCAGCAGCTATTTCCGTAATGGGAAGCGATGACGTATTGGTCGCCAGTATGACATGCTTCGGGGCGATTTCATCCAATTGGGCAAAAAGCTTCGTTTTGATTTCCATATTTTCAATGGCTGCTTCAATGACCAAATCCACATCTTTCGCTTGATTCAAATCCGTTGATGCTGTCAACCGGGATAACGTTGCTTCTTTATCTTCAGCAGGCAGTTTTCCTTTTTCTACTTGTCGTGAAAGGTTCTTGGTAATCGTACCTAATCCCTTTTCTACATATTCTTCTTTCAAGTCATGCAATAGAACATCATAGCCGCTCATTGCGCATACCTGGGCAATACCAGAACCCATTTGCCCTGCACCAATGACCATCACCTTTTGAATGCCCATCCAAAATCCCTCCTTAGTTATCTAGCAATCTATTTTCCCTGCGTTGGCACTTCTATTAAAATGGCATCTCCCTGACCGCCGCCACTGCAAATGGCTGCAATGCCCAATCCGCCGCCGCGACGTTTCAATTCATGCATAAGCGTGATGATGATGCGGGCTCCACTAGCCCCAATCGGATGTCCTAATGCTACGGCACCACCGTTTACATTTACTTTTTCAGGATTGACATTCGCAATCTTCCCACTGGCTAGGGCGACAGCGGCAAAGGCTTCATTGATTTCAAATAAATCTATGTCCTCGATGGATTTACCGGACTTTTTCAAGAGTTCATTGATGACCAAACCAGGTGTTTTGGGAAAGTCTTTGGCTTCCACAGCCACTTCTGCATGGCTCAAAATATAGGCAAAAGGCGTTACCCCTTCTTTTTCTGCACGTTCTTCACTCATTAAGACAAGGGCTCCCGCTCCGTCATTGACCCCTGGGGCATTTCCAGCCGTGATGGTCCCTTCGTTATTAAAGGCCGGACCTAATTTGGCCAGCTTCTCGGCTGATGTATCTTTTCTTGGGCCTTCATCATGCTCAATCGTCATAGGCGTTCCTTTTCTTACCGGAACCTCTACGGCAATGATCTCTTCAGCCAAAATTCCGGCATCGATTGCCTTAATGGCCTTTTGGTGACTTTCATAAGCCCAGCTATCCTGCTGCTCACGCGTAAGTTCCAGTTCTGCAGCTGTACTGTTTCCATACGTCCCCATATGTACGCCTGTAAAGCTACAGCTAAGGCCATCCGAGATCATCGTATCCTTCAGCTGACCATCGCCCATCCGTAGTCCCCATCTCGCTTTCGGGAGAATGTATGGTGCGTTGCTCATCGATTCCATTCCACCAGCAACGATGATTTCTTCCTCCCCTAAGCGAATAATCTGATCTGCCAATGTCACGCTTCGAAGACCTGAGGCGCAAACTTTGTTTATCGTTTCCGTTTTCACTTCCCAAGGTAACCCTGCATTACGTGCTGCTTGCCGAGAAGGGATCTGCCCTTGCCCCGCTTGGAGCACATTCCCCATAATGACCTCGCCTACCTTGCTTCCATCAATCCCTGCCCGTTCAACCGCTTCTTTGATTGCTATTCCACCAAGCTGTGAGGCTGTCAAACTGCTGAGGCCCCCGCCGAACTTACCAAAAGGTGTTCTCACACCGCTAATGATCACTGTTTTCGTCATTATTCATTTCCTCCTCAGGTAAATTGATTGAACGCTCGCTCGATGCCCGTATAAAAAAATTTGAAAGCGCTTAATTCCATTTTACATATTTTTTACAAAAATTAAAATATTTAGTTTATACAAAAGAGAAATTGCCTGCTTCTAGTGAATGTATTCATTTAAAAGAAGCAGGCAATTCTATTTAACTTAAGACGCTACTGGCTTACTATCTCCCAGGATTGCCTTTTCGAGTAATTCGGCAACATCATACGTTTTCACATTCTCTTCAACTTCTTTTGCCTTCGTCCCGTCCGACAACATCGTCAAACAGTATGGGCAACCTGAGCTAATAACAGTTGGGTTTACTGCAAGAGCTTGTTCGGTACGAGAAACGTTAATTCGGTTACCCGTTTCCTCTTCCATCCACATCAAGCCGCCCCCAGCTCCACAGCACATTCCTTTTTCACGGTTACGTTCCATCTCGACAAGTTTGACGCCTTCAATGGATTGCAAGATTTCGCGTGGTGGGCTGTATACATCGTTATATCTTCCCAAGTAACAGGAGTCATGGAAGGTAATCGTTTCATTGACCGGGAATTGCGGTACCAGTCTTCCTTCCTTAACAAGCTGAGCAAGTAATTCAGTATGATGGTACACTTCCGCTTCCAGTCCAAAGTCCGGATATTCATTCTTGAAGATATTATATGCATGCGGATCGATGGTCACGATTTTTTGGATATCGTTTTTCTGGAATTCTTCGATATTTTTCATGGCCAGTTCTTGGAAAACAAACTCATTTCCTAGACGGCGTGGAGTATCGCCCGAATTTTTCTCCTTATTTCCTAAGATGGCAAATTTGACGCCAGCTTCATTCATTAATTTAGCAAAAGAAAGGGCGATTTTTTGGCTTCGGTTATCATACGACCCCATCGAGCCTACCCAGAATAAATATTCAAATTCCTCATCCGCTTTTTTCATTTCCTTGACGGTTGGGATGACAACGTCGTCACGTAAACCTATCCAGTCTTCTCTTTCTTTACGGTTCAATCCCCAAGGATTACCTTGGCGTTCGATGTTTGTCATCGCACGTTGGGCATCGGGATCCAAACGACCTTCCGTCAGCACCAAGTAACGGCGCATATCAATGATTTTATCAACATGTTCATTCATGACCGGACATTGATCTTCACAGTTCCGGCACGTTGTACATGCCCATAGTTCCTCTTCCGTGATGACTTCCCCAATAAGGCTAGCGCTATAGGCCTCGGTTGCTGCTGCAGACTCCTGCGCCCCCTGCCCCGCACTCGCTAAAGCGATTTGGTTGCCCTTTGTATTTCCAAATACGAAAGACGGAACCCAAGGTTGCTTAGTCGTAACGGCTGCCCCTGTATTCGTTAAGTGATCACGCATTTTGATAATGATATCCATCGGCGATAGCATTTTCCCCGTACCTGTGGCCGGACACATATTCGTACAGCGACCACACTCTACGCAGGCATATAGGTCAATCATTTGATATTGCGTTAAGTCTTCGATATATTTGGCACCATAATATTGATTTCCTTCTTTATCCAAAATCTCTTCCTCTAAATCGACCGGCTTCAGCTTACCCGGATTATCCAAACGATTCAGGAATACATTAACGGGTCCAGCAATTAAATGAGCGTGCTTGGACTGCGGGATATAGACAAGGAACGATAATATGATGATCAAATGCAACCACCAAGCTACGTAAAACACGACAGTCGCTGCGGTCGGTCCGATCCAGTTGAATAAAAACGCAATGCTGGATGCTACGGGTTCTGACCACGTTGCATCATGACCGTGCCAAATCATTCCCATTCCATTACCTGTTAATACGGTAACCATGATTCCGGTAATGAAAATGACGACCAACCCTGCTTTAAAATCTCTTTTCAATCGAACAAGCTTCTCAACATAACGGCGGTATGCTGCCCATAAGATTGCAACAAGAACCGTGAGTGTCACGGCTTCCTGAAAGAAAGTGAACGCCGGGTATACCGGACCAAATGGTAAATGCCATCCTGGCTTTAACCCTTTGATAAAAAAGTCAATGGCTCCAAATTGTACTAAGATGAAACCATAAAATAACATGGAGTGTATAATCCCGCTCTTCTTGTCTTTAAAGAGCTTCTTTTGTCCGAATACATAAACCCCAATTTTAACCAGCCGTTCTTTGACGCGATTATCGAATTCCACCTTTTTGCCAAGCTTTATATAGGCCATTCGAGTCCTGATTAAATAGACAAATAATCCAGCAGCGTAAGCGGTTACAAGTAAAAATGCAATTAAGTTAATCCACAGCAGGCCATTCATTTCCATTGCATGCGTTCCCCCTTTTATATATTCGTGAATCGTGTAAAAATGCCAGATCGCCACTTTAAAATTATAGAAAAAATGGCATTTTCCTGAAATTTGATTATCTCCATTATATAATGAATGAGCATTCAGTCAACTTTTTTCTTTGTAAATATTGTTATTTTTCTACACCCACTAAATAAGGTTCGACAATTCCGTCAATTACCCTTCTTATTTTTTAAAAAAATCCACTTTCTCTTGTACTTAATTAATGGTTACAAATAGGTTGTTTGAGTCAAACTAACTTAAACCATTAAGGGGGGATCGTGTTGAAGGTGTTCGTTACATTTTTTTCTATATTAATGTTGATCCTCACTTGGTGCTGGGTTGACTTCAAATTAGGCTATAAGCAGCAGGTAAAGCGGGCAACGAACATCACTTTCCCGCCCCGTAAAAGTGAAATGACCGTCTTTACATCAGGGAAAATCCTATTCGAAGATTTCCTGAAAGAAATTGAACGGGCCCAGGAGTCCATACATATTCTTTTTTATATCGTGAAAGAGGATCAATTTAGCAATGACTTTTTGAAGTTGCTTCAAAAAAAGGCAGAATCGGGTGTGGAGGTAAGGCTGTTGGTAGATAGGGTCGGTGGTAAAAAAATGTCCCGGCAGTCCATTCAAGAATTAAAGAAAAGCAATGTTCACTTTTCATATAGCTTTAAACCGAAGCCCCCTTTCCTTTTCTATTCCACGCAAAGAAGAAATCACCGGAAAATCACCGTCATTGACGGAAGGATTGGGTATCTGGGCGGTTTTAATATTGGGAAGGAATATATTAATCAAGGAGAAAAGCTAAACCCTTGGCGTGATTACCACCTGAAAATCACGGGGGAAGGAGTGAAGGATTTACAGGAAGTTTTCCTTTCTGATTGGTTTTATGATACAAAAGAAGATTTCAGGGGGACTCCCGCCTATTTTCCTGAATTAGTTCCTGGCTCACAAGCTCAACAGTTCATCGTGACTAATGGAAGCGACCTTGAACAAACTCTGATAAACCTGATTCAAAAAGCTGATACGGAAATTATTATTGGGACACCCTACTTCATCCCAAGCCATAAATTGTTTGAAGCATTAAGGGAAGCCCTTTCCAGAAAGGTAGCGGTCACCGTCATCGTTCCGGACGTTTCGGACCATGCCCTAGTTAAAGAGGCATCATTCCGCTACTTTAGAATTTTATTAAGAGAAGGCGCCTCCATCATGCAATTTCAGAGAGGGTTCTACCATTCTAAAGTAATCTTGATCGATGATATTATGTGTGATATCGGTACAGCAAACTTTGATAAACGGAGTTTATTCCTGAATAGCGAAATCAATTGTTTAATATATGACCGCCGCTGCATAGAAGATGTGAAGGATGAATTGGCGATCGACATTGCTGAATCTAACCCAATAGCGGAAAAGACACTCTCCTCCCCTAATATCTTACGTTCAGCAAAAGAATCACTAGCTGCCATCCTTTCCCCTTTTCTTTAAAAATCGGGTAATGGGAGAGAAGAAAATGAAAATACGATTCGGATTTGTTTCCAATGCAACCTGTCTTTGGGAGGCCTCCCCTGCAAAGACCCTGACCTTCAAACGATATAACGAGCTTGGTCAGGAAGAAGGAAGGCAAAAGCTATTGGAGGTGACCAAACAAAATATCGAGAACACATTGCGGGTCCTTCAGTATAATACGGCCCATCAGGTCGAGCTTTACCGACTTTCCAGTTCCATCGTGCCCTTGGCGACTCACCCGGACGTAAAATGGGATTTTGTCACCCCTTTTGCAAAAGAATGGGAAAAACTTGGGGATTGGGTATTGGCGAACAACATGCGGGTCAGCTTTCATCCGAACCAATTTACGCTTTTCACTAGCCCGAAACCAAGCATTACTGAAAATGCCGTGAAGGATATGGAATTTCATTATAAAATGCTTCAAGCGATGGGCATTGCAGACCAATCCTTCATCAATATCCATATTGGCGGCGCCTACGGTGATAAAAATTCAGCAATCATTCGCTTTCATGACAACCTCAGGTCGCTCCCTGAACATGTAAAAGCAAGGATGACCCTGGAGAATGATGATAAAACCTATACAGCTTCCGAAACGTTACGTGTATGTAAGCGGGAAGGCATTCCTTTCGTCTTTGATTATCATCACCATCTTGCCAATCTATCCGTGGAGCCGCTTAACGAGCTACTCACCGATGTCTACACTACATGGGAAGACAGCAATTCGGTCCCTACAATCCATATTTCTTCCCCAAAGTCAGCCAGTGCGTTTCGTTCACATGCCGATTATATTGATATAGCCTTCATTATGCCCCTCCTAAAAGCACTCACGGAGTTGGGGAAGGATGTTGATTTCATGATTGAAGCAAAAATGAAGGATCAGGCGATGCTGAAATTGATTGAAGAGATGTCTAGAATCCGTGGAGTGAAAAGAGTAAGCGGGGGATCTGTTTTCATTAAATAAAAAAGCGGCCGTTTCACGGGAAACGACCGCTTTTTCTTATTACATTTTTTCCGGTGCAGAAACGCCGATTAGTGCCAGTGCGTTTCTCAACGTAATTTGAACCGATTTCACTAGAGCAAGACGAGCTTTACTTCTATCCATTTTCTCACTATCCAATACTTTATCCGCATTGTAGAAGCTGTGGAATGTAGAAGCCAGGTCGAAAATATAATTCGTCATGCGGTGCGGCATCCGTTTTTCGGCCGCTTCCGCGATTGCCTGTGGGAATTCCCCTAATTTCTTCAATAGCTCGAATTCCTTCTCCGTAGAAAGAGCAGTAAAATCAGTGATGCCTTCATAGCTAATCCCTTGTTCCACACCTTGACGCAAGATGCTTGAAATACGGGCATGAGCATATTGTGAATAATAGACCGGGTTATCATTGGATTGTGATACAGCTAGATCAAGGTCAAAGTCCATATGTGTGTCCGCACTTCTCATGGCAAAGAAATACCGTGTGGCATCCAGGCCGACCATTTCAATCAAGTCACGCATCGTTACCGCTTTACCGGTACGCTTGCTCATTTTCATTTTCTCGCCATCTTTGAATAGATGAACAAGCTGAATGATTTCCACTTCAAGCTGCTCACGATTATAGCCTAACGCTTCGATTGCCGCTTTCATACGTGGAATATAACCATGGTGATCCGCTCCCCAAATATTGATGAGGGTGTCGAATCCACGCTCCAATTTATTGCGGTGGTACGCAATATCCGGTGTCAGGTATGTGTAGGAGCCATCCTTTTTGATAAGAACGCGGTCCTTATCATCGCCAAGTTCTGTTGAACGGAACCAAGTTGCCCCGTCTTCTTCATAAACATGGCCTCTCTCCTTCAGAACGCTTAGTGCTTCGTCGATTTTCCCATTTTGATAAAGGGACGTTTCCGAGAACCACACATCAAAACCGACACGGAAATTTTCCAAGTCCGTTTTCAGCTTAGCCATTTCACATTTCAATCCGTACTTACGGAAAAAGTCATAACGTTCTTTTTCATCGACGTTAACATACTTATCTCCATATTCCTTCGCAAGCGTTTTACCAATCCCGATAATATCTTCGCCGCGGTAACCGTCTTCAGGCATTTCTTTATCAAGGCCAAGTGCTTGGAAGTACCGTGCTTCGATTGAAATTGCCAAGTTATTGATTTGGTTACCTGCATCATTGATATAGTATTCGCGCGAAACGTCATATCCCGCTTTTGATAGAACATTACATAACGTGTCACCAACAGCAGCACCACGCGCATGACCAAGGTGAAGGTCACCAGTCGGGTTTGCGGATACGAACTCCACCTGGATTTTTTCGCCTTTACCATAATCGCTTTCCCCATAGGCTTCATCTGCTTTCAGAATCACTGGAACCAACTCTGTCAGATAAGCATTATCCATGTAAAAGTTTATGAATCCCGGGCCTGCGATTTCAATTTTTTCAATGGATGCCTTGGACTGGTCAAAGTTTTCGATGATCGCTTCAGCAATCATTTTCGGTGCTTTTTTTGCGATTTTCGTTAATTGCATTGCCATATTCGTGGAGTAATCTCCGTGTGTCTTATCTTTTGGAAGTTCCAACACTACTTGGGGAACCTGTTCTTCCGTTGCCAGACCAGCTTTAATAACCGCATTTTTAATTTCCTGTTTCAGTTTTGCCTGTACCTCATTTACTATATTCATGTTCTAAGCTTCCTCCTTGTAGGAAATCGTCATTTCATATTGCCCGGGTTCGCTTCCCTGCATATGTAGTGCATAGCGAAGGATCAGTTTCCCTTCCTTTTTCTTTTCATCCCATTGATGCTGAATTTTCTTTGTGGTCGTCGATAGCCCCAACCTGCCATATATACTTTCATAATGTCCATTTGTCGCTTCCTGCAAGCGGAAAAGCTGTCTCATTTTAACGGCACCGTTCCTAAGCAGAATCGTTTCGTTCGTTTTATGCTTGATGGTTGTCTGCGTTTTGCCGGCTTCATTTTCCTCTGCATATTGCAAATACAAATCGGACCCTTTATACATCCTTGTACCAAAAGTGACGAGCTCATACGTTTCCGTTTCAGAGCCATGCCTGATTTTTGTCTGCAATGTCACTTTAACATTCTGCTTATCTATATCATGAAGAGTCAAAGCTACACTTCCTTCATCATCTCGTTCTTAACTTTATAAGTATAAATATTCTTCAATGAAGTTTCAACTTGGAGCGGAAAATAAAGTTTCATATCTTGTCTTAGTATGCAATTCATTTGAATGTAACGCAAGACAAGCTCTTAATTACGAAGGGAAAGCGATGATATTTCCCGAATACATACAAAAAAGGCCATTCCCGCTAAAATGCAGGAACAGCCTCCCCTATCATATTTAACCCTTTTGAACCCAACCAAGAATCATTTCACGAATCAGCTTGCTTGCCGTATTCGCCGTTTGTTCAGATGGATCATAAATCGGGGCCACTTCTACTAAATCACAGCCAACCACATTCACTTCTGAACGGGCTATCTCGTGGATCGAAGCTAAAAGCTCTTTGGACGTAATACCACCGCAGTCGACGGTCCCTGTACCCGGCGCATGCGCAGGGTCAAGCACGTCGATGTCTATCGTCACATAAACCGGACGACCCGCTAATTGCGGCAATACTTCCTTCAGGGGCTCAAGCACTTCAAACTTAGAGATGTGCATGCCATTTTCCCTTGCCCATTGAAATTCTTCCTTTAGCCCGGAACGGATTCCAAATGAATAAACATTACTTGGCCCGATAAGCTCTGCTGATTTTCGGATGATGGAAGCATGGGAAAGTGGCTCTCCTTCATAATCCTCCCGCAAATCTGTATGGGCGTCCATATGGATAATGGCCATATCGGGGTACTTTTTAAACATGGCTTTTATGACAGGCCATGTAACAAGGTGTTCTCCCCCCATGCCCAATGGGAATTTACCGGCATCAAGCACACCGTCTACAAATTCTTCAATCATATCGATACTGCGTTGCGGATTACCGAAAGGCAATGGGATATCCCCAGCATCATAGAATTTCACTTCTTCCAATTCACGGTCTAAGTATGGGCTGTATTCTTCCAAGCCGATTGAAACTTCACGAATCCTTGTTGGTCCAAAACGGGAACCCGGACGGAAGCTGACTGTCCAGTCCATCGGCATACCATAAAGCACCGCTTCGGATTCCTCGAAGTCCGGATGGCTTTTAATGAATACATTGCCTGAGTACGCTTCATCGAATCGCATGTTCATGCCCCCTTATTTCACTAAATCTTGAACGAATTTAGGCAGAACAAAAGCTGCTTTATGAAGTTCTTTTGTATAATATTTTGTTTCTATATCATGGAAACGCTCGTCTGGAACGTCAAGCGGATTATATTTTTTAGAACCGATCGTGAATGCCCACAGCCCACTTGGATACGTCGGGATATTGGCTAAATAAAGGCTTGTGATCGGGAATATTTCTTTCACGTCGCGCTGTACATCGCGGATTAAGTCCGATTTAAACCAAGGGTTATCCGATTGGGCAACGAAGATTCCGTCTTCTTTCAAAGCCTTGGAGATGCCGGCATAAAAGCCTTTGGTAAATAGATTTACAGCAGGACCCACTGGTTCGGTAGAGTCCACAAGAATCACATCGAATTCATTTTCACTCTTCGCGATGTGCATAAAGCCATCCCCTACTTGCACATCGACACGTGGATCTTCTAGCATGCCTGCAATTTCAGGTAAATACTTCTTGGAGTATTCGATGACCTTTCCATCAATATCAACCAGTGTAGCTTTTTTTACGCTTGGATGCTTAAGAACTTCACGGATAACTCCGCCGTCTCCTCCTCCTACGACCAAAACATTTTCTGGATTAGGATGTGTAAATAAAGGAACATGGGCTACCATCTCGTGGTAAACGAACTCATCGCGTTGGGATGTCATCACCATGTCATCCAACAAAAGCATATTTCCCCATTCTTCAGTTTCAATCATATCCAACTTTTGAAACTCCGTTTGTTCCGTATGTAAAGTACGATTCACTTTCATCGTAATACCAAAATTCTCTGTTTGTTTCTCAGTAAACCAAATGCTCATTTATTAACGCTTCCTTTCCAAAATCTTATAGTCTTTCAACTAATTGGCCGATATTCGGTATACCCATTAGCTAGAAAAAGTATAGACGAATCTACCAGAAATGCAAGATAAATATTACAATTCCACTTCTTATGTTTAAAAATATCTTTTTTTTCCATAATAGTAATAGATTCTTTTTTTAAAAATAAGAGAGGTGAAAGCAATGGAGCTCATTCCAAGCGAACGTTTTAAAAGGACAACTAAATATGTGCGGGCTTTCATCATTTTTGCCACAATAGGTCTCATCATTCTCTTTGTCTTGCTTCTCTCTTTACTGATGTATGCAAAAATACTAGGCCCGCCGCCTTTGGCTGTACCTCAATCGACGCTGTATTATAGCCATGACGGAAATGTGATCGGAGAATCCGATAATGGTCAAAAGCGCTACTGGGTCGGGCTGGAATCGATTTCACCCGAACTAGTCAAGGCAACAGTCGCAGTAGAAGATCGCCAATTTTACACCCATAAGGGCTTTGATATAAAACGGATCGGTGGTGCCATCCTTGCTGATGTCCGTGCCATGTCCAAGGTTCAAGGGGCAAGTACGATCACCCAGCAATATGCCCGGAATCTCTTCCTTGACCATGATAAGACGTGGTCGCGTAAGCTAAATGAAGCGTTCTATACAATACGCCTGGAAATGAATTACTCAAAAAAAGACATTCTAGAAGGCTATTTAAATACGATTTACTATGGCCATGGCGCCTATGGAGCACAAGCTGCAAGCCAATATTACTTCGGTAAGGATGCCAAGGATTTGACGCTCCCGGAGGCAAGCATGCTAGCCGGAATCCCAAAGGGGCCATCCAACTATTCGCCTTTGGACAACCTGGATAAGGCCAAATCAAGGCAAAAGGTCGTCCTGCATGCCATGCAAACCAAAGACTATATTTCAAAAGCTGATACGGATGAAGCCCTCCAGGCATCCCTTTCTTTAAATGGCGAACATGGTACTGTAACCAAGAAAATGGCTCCTTACTTCCAGGATGCCGTCAAACAGGCCCTAAAAACGCAACTTCATTTAGATGACCGGACAATCGAGCTCGGGGGCTTAAAGGTTTATACCACATTGGATGAAAATCAACAGCGCATCGCAGAGGAGTCCCTCTCCACTGTCATACCCGAACAGGCTAGCATCCAAGCATCACTGGTGGCCATGGATCCCAGGACCGGGGAAGTCCGCGCACTCGTCGGGGGCACTGACTACACAGCTTCACCATTCAACCGTGTCACACAGGCCCTACGCCAGCCAGGATCGACAATAAAGCCGCTTCTATACTATTCAGCACTAGAAAACGGGTTTACACCGTCAACCACTTTAAAAAGTGAGGCCACAACCTTTACCTTTGATGATGGCCATACTTCATATAAGCCGCATAACTATAATTATCAGTATGCGAATGATGAAATAACGATGGCACAGGCCATTGCTTTATCCGACAACATTTATGCCGTGAAGACCCATCTATTTCTCGGCGAACAGGCATTGGTTGATGCGGCACGTCGTTTTGGCATCACTTCCAAAATGGATGCGGTTCCTTCCCTTGCACTTGGCACATCCAATGTGAGACCCATTGAAATGGTCAATGCATACGGAATCCTGGCTAACGGTGGTAAAAAGGTAGAGCCTACATTCATCACCAAGGTGGAAGACCGAAGAGGTGAAGTCATCTTCGAACGGTCCCAGAAAGGTGAACAGATTCTGGATAAGGATAAGGCATTTGTCATGACCGAAATGCTTACCGGCGTTTTTGACGAAACGCTAAACGGCTACACGAAGGTGACAGGGAGCACGATCAGTTCCCAACTGACGCACCGCGTCGCAGGGAAGTCGGGTTCCACTTCCACCGACAGCTGGATGGTCGGTTATACGCCTCAACTGGTTGCAGGTGTATGGACTGGCTACGATCAAGGGAAAAAGATAGAAATCCCCGCCGAAAAAAGTTATGCGAAAAAAATATGGGCATCCTATATGGAGAAGGGTTTGAAAGGGCAACCTTCCAAACCCTTTAAGGAAACGGGTAATGTAATCGGTGTACATGTCAATCCAGCAAGCGGCAAACTTGCAACAGATGCCTGCCCCGTCTCCAGATTAACTTACTATGTAAAAGGAACCGAACCCGTGGAATACTGTGAAGAGCACTTCAAGCAAAAGAACACCAAAAGTGCTCCGAAGGACGGGAAACATAAAAACCCCTGGTATAAAAAAATCTTAAAACCTTGGGGATAACGAAAAACCCCGAAGCCGGTAGCGGCTTCGGGGTTTTTCTGTCCTAGTTCCACAGTGTCTAAACTGCTGTCTCTAAGTTTACTGATTTTATTCGCTTCGTACAAGTGATTTTTTTACTAAACTTCACATTTCATACAATAATACACATTTAAACCATCAAAGACTGTTTAAGCTCATCGGATGAACGCTCCAACATTCCTGCATCGTGGTTTTTCAGGAACTCGGCAAGGATGCTTTTTGATTTATCGTCCATATCCTCGACGATGATATGGCGTTTCAAGGATTTATCCATCCGGTTAACATGTTCCGGCAAGGATTTGTACCCACGTCTGATTGAGCGGTCCACCGTCATCTCACAAGCGGTCACCCCGGCATAGTACGGACCAGTTTGCAGGGCTTCAATCGTTACCCAAACAAGCCAGTAGGGTTTCCCATTTGGCACTTCCTCTTTTGTCTTTAGAAACTTGATTCCTTTTTCCACAGCACTTCTTGCATGCATCGCGCCGATGTCGACTTCCGCTTCACCAGCATCCACATCAATGATGACCGGTGAAATATTGTCGAGAGTTAAAACACCAGCGCCATATCCGCCATGGCCTTTCATCGGATCATTTTTAATAATATTGAAGCCTATCTTTTTCTTTGGTTGTTCTTCCATGTTAATAACCTCCTTCAGTTTCGTCATTTACTATATTAAAAAAACAAAAGACTTACAGTGTGTCCGAGATTGTCACGAACGAATGGTACAAGTTCATTCATAATCGGACTGATTGTATATTTACCCAACGGTGTGATGACTAAAATCAGGAAAATCAAGGATCCGTATTGCTCATACTGAGTCATTTTCGCACGCATTTCCACCGAAACCAAATCTTCTACGATCCGATACCCATCAAGAGGTGGCAGTGGTATCAAATTGAATACGAACAGTACGATATTTAAGTGAATCAACATCGTAAAGAAAGGTTCCACGAAGAATGGCATGTCGTAAGGTCCCAACCCTGAAGCGAGTAACCCGTACCAGATTAAATAGCCTATCGTCGCCACAAGAAGATTGCTGAGCGGACCTGCAAAGGAAACCAGTATGCCAGCCAGTCTTGGATTCTTAAAATGAAACCGATTGACAGGGACAGGCCTTGCCCAACCAAATCCTACAATCAAAATCAGGAGCGTACCGATTGGATCCAAATGCTGTATGGGATTCAAGGTGACCCTTCCTTGATTCTTAGCTGTCGGATCCCCAAATTTATAGGCCACATAGGCATGGGAAAATTCATGAACCGTAAACGCGATCAAAAGAACGACAATCACGTAAGGAAGCCTATCCAAACTATAAGCCAAAAACTGTCCTAATTGATCCAATAGCTTCTCCCCCAATGTTTATTACCGTTAGTATACATGAAAATTTCAAGATGTGAAAAAACTCTGATTTCAGTATCTTGCAAATATTTCCCTAATGTGAAACACTACATCTATTAAAAAGAATGGGGGAATATGAAAATGCCATATGTAACAGTCAAGATGCTTGAAGGCCGTACCGAGGAGCAAAAAAAAGCATTGGTTGAAAAAGTAACAGCAGCTGTTTCAGAAACAACCGGTGCACCAGCCGAAGCTGTAACGATTTTCATCGAAGAAATGGCTAAAAACCACTTAGCCGTTGCCGGCGTTCGTAAAAGCGACCAATAAGAGGTTCATAATCGTAAAAGCTAAGCCATCAATTCGGCTTAGCTTTTCCTTGTAGCTTCTCTATATATTCATATGCATCATCTATTTCTTCAAGCGTATATTTTTGCTTGCTTTTCAGCGTGAAGATTTTTTCAATGACCTCTTCCTTTTCCAACGTATCAAAGTAAAGGACCGTTGAAACAAGTTCCAAAAACCGGGCATTTTGTTCATTCATATCCAATAAGCATGTATCAAGAGAAGGCATATCAACTTCCTGTATCGACAAGAAGTCTTTTCCCGCCTCCGTAATGGAATAGCAGTATTGATAATAGCCCGCCTTTTTCTCCTTCACTTCATTCAGGTACCCCATTGCGCAAAGTTCCTCTATTCGTAAAGTCAATTCCTCCGAGTACGGTCCGTAAAAGTGAAATTGAAATTTTTCATGAAAAGGAAAGGATAACTTCTTCGCTATATAAACAATTTTTTGCAGCTTTTTTCGACCTGAAATTTCACCTGCAGTTGAAATGGCATTGATAATGTTTGCATGATCCTTAAACAAGGCTCGTCACTCCTCACCCAAAATGTACCGCTTTAAATCGACAGCTCCAATAGCTGACGGATTTGTTTTTTTATATCTTTATTCGTTGATTCATCGCGCAGTAAGTCTGCCGGGAAGTACAACTTATGGTCCGTTCGTCTTTTTCCTGAAATGGCGTCCACTATTTCGGATTCACGCGACAATTCCCGAAGTTCGCCATTCGTTTGCAGCAAATGGATTGGCAAACGCTCTTCTTCTTCGCCTGGACGATAAAAATCATAGGGAAGGTCCGAGGAGGAATCGACGACTAAATAATAATCAGGATCGATTCCCGCCTCAATGAATAGCGCCCTTAATTCCATTAGTTTATTCATTTGATTATTCGAAGGATGAAACTCAACATATTTAAAGAGTTTTCGATTCACGAAACGGATACATAAATCCCTTAAGATTGGATCCTCTTCTTCTTCCCAAGCCCCGAAATAGTAGAGCATCACGGATTCATCCATTTTCAAGTAATCTTCTAACGTGACATTGCCCTTGAACATTGAATAAAAGTGACGGGGTTCTTGGGCAAATTGGTAGTTGGTTTCGAATAAATACTTTGCCCTATGCAAAATTTTCGTTAGGATGACCTCGGCACTCCGTGTAACCGGGTGGAAGTAGACCTGCCAATACATTTGGTATCGACTCATAATATAGTCTTCCACCGCGTGCATCCCACTTTGCTTAATGACAGCATGCTCCTCACGCGGCCGCATCACCCTTAATAGCCGCTCCATATCAAAATGGCCGTAGCTTACCCCAGTGAAGTAAGCGTCCCGTTGCAGATAATCCATCCTATCGGCATCAATTTGACTAGAAATCAAGCTGACTACTAATTTGCCTTTATACGTTTTGGCAATGACCTCCGCTACTTTTTTGGGAAAATCGGGTCCTACTTTGAGAAGGATCTCATTCACTTCTGTATGACCGATAATGATCTGTTGAGTGAACTGTTCATGGTCCAAATCAAAAACCTTTTCAAAAGAGTGAGAGAATGGGCCATGTCCTAAATCATGTAGCAAGGCCGCACACAACGAAAGCAACCTTTCCTCCGGTTTCCATTCCGGTCTCCCTTCGAAGACATCATCGACAATTCTTCGGACAATCTCATATACCCCAAGCGAATGGCTAAACCTACTATGTTCTGCACCATGAAAGGTAAGATAGGTCGTTCCTAGTTGCTTGATTCTGCGAAGACGCTGGAATTCTTTCGTGCCGATCAAATCCCAAATAACCCGGTCCCGAACGTGTATATACCGGTGTACTGGGTCTTTAAATACTTTTTCTTCTTGTAATTTTTCGCCAGAATATTCCATGGACTACCCTCATTTTCATAATCTCATTGCTTTTATTATAGCTTGTCTTTATAGAATATCCTAACTCGACCCATGATAGAAAGCCTGTTGATTTTATATGAAATCAGGAGTTTTTATGGATTTTGATAGAGAAAATAACGGAATTAAAAAATCACCACAGTTTATTGAATCTGGGTGACGAGTCGCATGTTTCACGTTTCAAAACTGCTGAATTATTTATACATAAAGCTACTTTAGCTTCTTATCTATTTTCTCTAGTAACTCGTCTTCTGTCGGGGCCGCAACTGGGCGGTTATTGACAAAAGCAAAGGATTTTTTCCTGCCCGGACCGCAATAGGATTGGCAGCCAATTTCAATTTTCGCGTCAGGATCAAGCTTTTCCAGCCGTGGAATTAATGTTTTGACGTTTACTGCCAGGCAGTCATCACACACTCTGAATTCATTGGACATCCTCGGTAAGCATCCTTTCTATAACAAATGATTTTCGTTCTATTTACGTGACTAAATGGTATTTTACCGTTTCTATCTATGAATATCAAGAGACGGAATGGAAGGAGAAAAGATGCTTTGTCATAAGTGGATGCCCCAAATAGGGGAAGTACTAAGTCCATTCAACTTATTCTTCCTTCCCTCACAAAAAACTAGTATCCTTTTAACCTTTTTGTATAAAAAATCCATATCTTGTCCAAAATACTAGTAGAACACCTAATCAATCATTGTTACAAGATATTCATATAATGATCATTTTAAAAAGTTACCAGAAAGGGAGTATGTAGAAATGAAGGTTCGTCAAGATGCCTGGACAGAAGAGGATGATTTACTGTTAGCAGAAACGGTATTACGGCATGTACGTGAAGGCAGCACGCAACTGAACGCATTCGAAGAGGTCGGTGACAAATTGAACCGCACATCCGCAGCTTGTGGATTTCGCTGGAATGCAGTTGTCCGCCATAATTATGATAAGGCGCTGTCTCTAGCAAAAAAACAAAGAAAACAGAGACAACGGATTCTCGGAAAAGATCAGGGAGGAAAAAAACGTCTGCTCTATACACCGCCATCCCCAATGATTTCTGATATCATGGCTCCTCTCCTGCAAGAAGAGGACGTGGAATCAGAGACTGATACGGCAGTAATAGAATCTACTAATTATGAAACCGCAGAGGAATTTTCTGATGAAGCGTTCGTTCCGACACAACAAAGGAACACAAGCATGCCTACCAGCACGCCGGCAATGGGCCTGGATATGGTTATCGCTTATTTGGAGTCCATGAATGGGCGATTGCTACAAGCCGAAACATTACAAACTGAAAATGAACGCTTGAAGTTAGAAATAAAAGAGTTAAAAGGACGGAATGAAGAACTTCAAAATAAAGTATCCCACCTTGAACAAAATAGCGGCTTGATGCAGGAAGATTACGAAACATTGATGAATATCATGAATCGTGCCAGGAAGCTAGTCCTATTAGAGGAAGAAGAGCGCCCGGCCACAAAATTCAAAATGGACCGAAATGGAAATCTGGAGAAAATGGCTGAATAAAGATAATGCGGGGGCCTTTTATCAGGTCAACCACATGACAAATAGCCATTCCCTATACATTTTCCGAAAAATGAGTCTGGAAAGGGCTCTTTTTTCATGTATTAGCCTGGTAACATCTTACTAAAAGTTTCTTTTTCAGTTTCAGTGAATACTATACTCGGAAGCAACACCGAAAAAAGCTGTCCCTTCCTTCAGGAACAGCTTTTTACCATTTATTCCTCTTCCAATGCATCGAAGACTTTGTTATTACGTTCTACCACTCTTGTTAAGTATCCTTCATATAAAGGCCACTCTTGTGCCGAAAGGGAATCGGAAAATATCTTCCCACTATGCTCCTTCAATACGTTCAGGAATCTGAGCATAACATCTTGGACAGTTAACTTAACCCCCAATAACTCAGTAAGCGAGGCCATTACGGAAGGAGTGATATCCGGATAAGTGAATTTCGTTTCGACCTGCTTTTTGGCGGTCTGATAGAAACCTTTCACAAGTTCGGCCCTTTGTGCACCACTTCCATTGACGCATATGTATATTTGTACAGCCACACCATTGCGGATCCGGCGTTGCGATATACCGGCAAATTTCCTGCCATCGATACTTAAGTCATAGCTCCCTGGACAATAGGAGCCCACGATTTCTTTTGCTTCGATGCTGACCGGGAAATCGCTGAACATACGTCTAATCAGTTCCCACATGGCATCATATCCACGGTTTATTTCGATTTTCCGTTCGCTTTCAGGGAAAACGAGTGATACATTCAGGACTCCTTCATCTAACACGACGGCCAACCCTCCTGAGTTCCGTACAATCGCCTTGAAATCGTGCTTATCCAAATAATTAATTCCCTCTTTAAGAAAAGGAAGTTTCGTATCCTGAATACCAAGCACGATGGTTTGATGATGCACCCAAGCCCTGGCTACGGCCGTCGAGCGGCCGGAACCTACGGAGGCACATAATGTATCATCCATCGCGAAGGATTCTAGGGCTGGAAACTGGGGACCAACCGATGACTGGTCAATTATCCGCCATTCTTGCTGCCTTAATAATGAATCTGTTTCACTCATAGAAATCTCCCTCTATCAATATCATTCACGTCATTACTGGTATTGCGCAACGAATCCTTGTGCGGCTGTGATGAGTGCCAATTTATATACATCCTCTTCGCTGCAGCCACGGGAAAGATCATTCACTGGACGGTTAAGTCCTTGTAGGATTGGACCCACCGCTTCGAAACCACCCAGACGCTGAACCATCTTATAACTAATATTACCGGCTTCAAGACTCGGAAATATAAAGACATTGGCATCTCCTTGAATGAGAGAATCCGGTGCCTTTTGCCTAGCAACCGAAGGAACGAACGCCGCATCGAATTGAAATTCTCCATCCAGGAGAAGGTGTGGATCCATTTCTTTTGCCAAGGCGACGGCTTGAACGACCTTTTCCGTTTCTGGTGAATGGGCCGATCCCTTCGTAGAAAAACTCAGCATCGCGACTCTTGGTTCGATATCGAATGTCAGGGCCGTCTTGGCGCTTTCCAATGCGATTTCAGCCAAATCACGGGAATCCGGGTTAATATTGATGGCACAATCAGCGAATACGTACTTTTCCTCTTCGCGGACCATGATAAAGACTCCCGAGGTTTTTTGAACACCTGGCTTTGTTTTAATGATTTGTAATGCCGGGCGGACTGTATCAGCCGTTGAATGGGCTGCTCCACTCACCATGCCATGTGCCTGTTTCATGTGAACGAGCATCGTCCCAAAGTAATTCTCATCCAAGAGGATTTCACGGGCTTGCGCAACGGATGCTTTTCCGTTTCTAACCTCTACAAAAGCTTCAACCATCTCATCCATCATGATGTAATTTTTCGGATCGTAAATTTCAATGGCATCCAGAGAAATTTTGAGGTCTTTGGCTTTCTCTTGAATTTTGCCGATATCGCCAATTAATACAGGTGTTAATAATTTCGCTTTAGCAAGCCTTCCCGCTGCTCCCAAAACGCGTCCATCCAGCCCTTCCGGAAAAACGATTTTTAGATTATTCCCTGTTATCTTCGATTCTAAAATTTCAAATAAATCGCTCACAAGCTCATCCTCCTTGAATGTATGTACCTTCTATTCATTCCTATATTACCCACTTCGTAAACTTCATGCTCTTCTTCTAAGAATACTCTAGCCGCTATTTAAATTCCAGAATCATTGGTCTTCTTTGCAAAATCGTACATATGAACATTCCTTGAACACGGAAGAATGACCGAAGACATTTGCGGCTTGATATAAATTTCCTTATACTGAAACTATGTTATATTAAAGTTATATTAAGACATAGGAGTGATCGTAATGAGTGAAGCAGCACAAACACTTGATGGATGGTATTGTCTACATGATTTCCGCCTGATTGATTGGGCCTCTTGGAAAACGTTATCAAGTGACGAACGTCAATTAGCTATTTCGGAATTCCAAGGTTTATTGGATAAATGGAATACGACCCAAAGCAACAATGAAGGCAGTCATGCCCTTTATTCCATCGTAGGACAAAAAGCCGACTTCATGCTTATGTTTGCCCGTCCGACAATGGAAGAATTGAATGCCATTGAAAATGAATTCAATAAAACGAAACTTGCCGAATATACGATCCCAGCTTATTCTTACGTTTCTGTCGTGGAATTAAGCAATTATCTAGCAGGTGGAGACGGTGAGGACCCATATCAAAATCCTCATGTACGTTCAAGACTTTATCCAATCCTTCCTCAGGCGAAGCATGTATGTTTCTATCCGATGGACAAGCGCCGTGAAGGAGAAGACAACTGGTATATGCTTTCCATGGAAGAACGTAAAAACTTGATGCGTTCGCATGGCTTGATCGGCCGCAGCTATGCCGGTAAAGTGAAACAAATCATTTCCGGTTCTGTCGGTTTTGACGATTACGAATGGGGCGTTACCCTATTTGCGGATGATGTTCTTCAATTCAAAAAGTTGATTTATGAAATGCGTTTCGATGAAGTCAGCGCCCGTTATGCTGCATTTGGTTCATTCTTCGTCGGCAACATCCTTTCAGAAGATAACATACCAACTTTCTTATATGTATAAGACAAAGGCTTCCGGCATCCCGGGAGCTTTTCTTTTTCATCCCCTTTTTATTTCCACTACCATGACATAAAATCCAGAATCGTCCCATACATTTTCTTTAGTGATGCTAATTTTTTTCACAGTCTCATTCAGCTTCAGACTGCCATACATGCAGTAGTTCAATGGCATGTGTAACATTCATTGTGGTTTTTTGGGCCGTGTCCGGGTCTGCCCTAGATTATCCATGTAAACCGTCCCACTCCGGCTGCTATAAATCGCACTGTTTCTTCCAGCCAAGACACTCGGATGTTCAGCTGTTCAAGAACCGAAATAACCTAGAATTTCAGGAGGGAATGCAATGTCACAAAATAATCCTTATGGCAATTATCCTTATGGAGGAAACTCTTATAACCCATATGAAAGTGACCCATCCCAAAGACAGCAGCAGGGTCAATACCAGCAGCAACAAGGCTACCAGCAGCAGCCTGCTTATCAACCACAGATGCCCACTACAGGCGGTACCCAGCAGCAAATCCCTACGCCGATGAACGCTCCCACCACCGGTCCACAAGTACCGGGCATGCTTCCAGTCGAACAATCTTATATAGAGAACATATTACGCTTGAATAAAGGGAAACTGGCCACCGTTTATACCACATTTGAAAACAATAAAGAATGGAATGCAAAAATCTTCAAGGGGATCATCGAAGCGGCCGGACGCGATCATCTAATCATCAGTGACCCACAGACCGGAAAACGTTATTTGATACCAATGGTATTCTTAGATTACATTACCTTTGATGAAGAAATTGAGTATGACTATCCATTCGGAGGAGCTGGACTTACCACATACTCTCCTAGATAGAAAGTGACTATGTGAAAACGAACAGCCTCAGAAATCCTGAGGCTGTTCGTTTTCATCATGCAAAAAACAAGAGCTGACCCCTGAATGCGGCCAGCTGAATTTTTCATAAATACTTATAGGCAGCAATGATCATCAAGATCCAAGCTGCTAAAAATGAAACGCCACCGATTGGTGTGATGGCACCTAGCACTTTGATTTGAGTGACACTCAGAACGAAAAGGCTACCGGAAAATATGATAATGCCGATGAACATCATCCAACCCGACCAATTGATGAGTGGGCTCGTAATTTTCCCCGCCAACAAACCGATAACCAACAAGCCTGCCGCATGGAACATTTGATAATCTACAGCCGTATTCCAGGTTGCTAAATATTTATCAGGTATTTTCCCTTCTAGTCCATGTGCGCCAAATGCTCCTAGTGCCACGGCTATGAATGCATTCAACGCTCCTAAGATGATAAATAATTTCACGATTGCTCCGCCTCTCTTACTTTTTATTTAAAAATCAAATAAGGAATCCCCATTGGCTTCATCCATTTTAACCGGTTCTGCATTCGGTATGTTCGACATAACAGGTTGTGTGAATGTAATGGGCTTCATTATTTTGTTATTTTCCGATTTTTCATCCACCATCACTTCACAAAGTGCCTGAATGGCAACTACATACCCTTGCAACTTAGTCTCTGAATTCGCCAGTTTAGCTTTTGTCACAAGCTCTTCCATTTTATCCAGCATCTGTTTGGATGAGATATCCACATTTACCACCTCGTCTGCATACATTTCCTAACTTCCCTACCTAGCATAGCAAACATTAAGGGGGAAGAAAACTTACTTTTCAATTGGCTTTGGATTCAAACTTCAAACAAGGCTCACCCGAGGAGCGATACACATCAAGGGATGGCAGATTGGATGTTTTAAATTGAAAGGCGCGGCAACCTTTGGGGAATTTAGGATCCCACGTCACATAAAAATGCTTGCAGGCCATGCAATTTACTCGTTTCAATTTATCATGCCCCCTTTGCGGTTCGATATTTGCCAGTTGATAGGAGCCAATCCCATTTCCATAAGAAGTTCATTGGTTTTGGAGAATGGCTTACTGCCAAAGAAACCACGGCTAGCAGACAGCGGACTCGGGTGGACGGAAGTAATGATTGGGTGGCGCTTTTCATCTATCCAACGCAGTTTTGTTTGAGCTGGCTTTCCCCAAAGGATGAAAATCACCGGTGTCTCCCTCTCATTCAACAGCTGGATGATCTGATTCGTGAAGGTCTCCCACCCTTTGCCCCTGTGGGAATGTGCCTCCCCTTCACGTACAGTTAGAACGGTATTGAGGAGAAGCACACCTTGTTCCGCCCATTCGCCTAGGTAACCATTGTCAGGAACCTCACAGCCCAGATCACTTTTCAGTTCTTTAAAGATATTTCGTAAAGAAGGCGGGATGCGGACGTCAGGCTTTACCGAGAAGCTAAGACCATGGGCCTGACCCTGTCCATGATAAGGGTCCTGGCCAAGAATGACGACCTTTACCTTTTCATACGGTGTACAGTGAAGCGCATTAAAAATATCTTCCGGACTCGGATGTATGGCATGCTGATTGTATTCTCGTGTGATGAATTCTTTTAAATCCTGATAATATGGCTTTTTAAATTCCTCTTTCAATAGAGGCCACCAGTCATTCGTTAAAATCGGCTTTGTCATCTTTACTAGCCCCTTTCTCGCTTTTCCAATTATTATATCAAACTCATTTTCTGATTCATGTTTCTATATACCCCTAAAAAGGGGAAATAGATAGTTAGCAAGCAATTTAAGTAAGATGGAGGATTTTCTATGAAAAAATGGTATAAACGCAAACGATTTTATTTGCTTGTTAGTATGCTCCTTGTTGTCATCGCGGTCATTGTCTATAACAGCTATAAACCCCTGCCCAAAGGAATATCCTACGAGGGGGAGATACATCATGTCGAGGATATCGATTTCATTTATGATCTCTCTTATCATGATGAACAAGGAAAGGTACAGCATGAACAGCGAATCTTCCAGACCATCTATCATGCAATTGAAGAGGCCGATTCTTTTATCGTAATTGATATGTTCTTGTTTAATAGTTTCTATGATGAGAAAGTAGACTTCCCTAAATTAAGCAAGACTTTAACAGATAAACTGATAGCCCAAAAGAAGAAGAAACCTGAACTTGAGGTTATGTTCATTACCGATGAAGTGAACACCTCCTATAATGCATACGAATTAGACGAGTTAGAAAAGCTGAAACAAAATGACATCGAAGTGGTCGTAACCAACTTGGACCGACTCCGGGATCCCAATCCACTCTATTCCGGACTATATCGAACATTTTTCCAATGGTTTGGGGAAAGCGGGAAAGGCTGGATTGTCAATCCCATGGCTAATAATGCCCCAAAGGTCACGGCACGGTCTTATCTTCGATTAATGAATATCAAAGCCAATCACAGAAAAGTGGTAGCTACTGAAAAGACAGTCATCATCTCATCCGCAAATCCTCACGATGCAAGTGGGTTCCATTCCAATATTGCTTTCCAGATGGATGGCAACATCATCAGTGATTTCGTCAAAGCGGAAGAAGCCGCATCGAGGTTCTCTGACGGTCCGAAGGCATTTCCTGAAGTTAAAGGAACAGCGGAAGAAAATGGCCCCATTTCCGTTCAATTATTGACGGAAGGAAAAATCAACAAACATGTCCTAAAAGCCATTAGGGAAACAAAGAAAGGCGATCGAATCCAGCTCGCCATGTTCTATATCGCTGACCGACACGTCGTCGAGGCATTGACCGATGCGGCCAGGAGAGGTGTCTGGATCCACATGATATTGGACCCGAATCAAAATGCATTTGGCAGTCAAAAAATGGGGCTTCCCAATCTGCCGGTTGCAGCCGAATTCGAAAAGCTAGATGAAGGGAATATCAACATACGTTGGTACAAAACCGATAAAGAACAGTTCCATACGAAACTGATGACGATTCAAAAAGAAGAGGAAACCGTCATAATTGGAGGATCAGCCAATTACACAGCCCGAAACCTAGACGATTATAATCTAGAAGCCAATGTTGAAATCCATGCCCCTAAAGACACCGAAGTCGCACAGGAAGTGGATGACTATTTCCAGCGGCTTTGGAAAAATGAAAAGGGCGAATATACTTCAGACTATAGCGAATACCAGGATAAATTACCGTTCTTAAAATATGTTACCTATCGATTGCAAAAGCTGTTCCGTTTCACCACCTATTAATAATTAATAAGGTAAATGTTTAGCAATGGCTAAATAAGGTTATATACTACTATAGCTAATAACAAGCTGAGATATGCAAGATTCCATTTACCCAATTTAAGAAAGTCTTACACTAAAATTGAAGGAGGAGTTTATATGTATCAAGTACATGTTGTAGAAAACGGTTTACAAGCTAAGGAAAAAATCGATGAGTTAGTTACAACCGGCTATACGAAGGATGATGTATATTTATTTGCTCACGATAAGGATCGCTCTAAGCACCTTACCGAAAATACAAATACTGAAGATGTCGGCATGAAGGAACAAGGTTTCCTCGATACAGTTGGAAACCTCTTCAAATCACGTGGGGACGAACTACGTAACCGAATGAGCAATCTTGGACTTACCAAAACAGAAGCGGAACGTTATGAAGAAGTGTTAGATGAAGGAAAAGTCGTCATCATTGCATCCAAACAAGACAACAAAGACGGAGTTACTCATTAATTCCCGTTAACCCATTACCCATTTACCCTATATCACATCCTATATAAAATGAGGCCCCATTCGGGAGCCTCATTTTTTGTGTTATCCAAGAATTCTTTGATACAACGCCTTTGCATGGACCATATCCTTCGTGCCATGAATTAACGCTCGGCCATCCTGAAAAATGACCATACGCTCCCCGTCTTTTTCACAAGAAAGAAGGAAAGGATTAACCTTGACTAAATAGTCACTTCCCTTTAAATCTTTGGCCAGCTTCTCTAGTTGGAGTTTCAATGGCTTTGATGGCCTGACCTGTACCGTATCCCTTCCACAAAGGACAGCGGTTTTGGTCATATTATCCGCATTTAAAAACGGATACGTCCGTTGCTCCCCACATGAAAGACAGTCCGTTCTCTTTGCTTTCGTTAATTTAATCGTTTGATATTGGTTTCGCCATAAATCGAATGTAACAAGCGTTGGTCGAACTGCTTCCCAATCTTCGACTAAAATCTTCAAGGCTTCAGCCGTTTGATGAGCCACTACCATGGTTACGGCTGGAGAGATGATTCCACCGGTATCACAGGTCATCCCTTGTACCGGAATGGTTTTCATCAGGCAGTTCATACACGGTGTTTTATCTGGAAGAATCGTCATGGTCATGCCAACACTGCCTACGCATGCCCCATATATCCAAGGTATTTGAAGCTTTTGTGATAAATCATTGATTATCATCCGAGTCTCGAAGTTATCTGTAGCATCTATTATCAAATCCACATGACCCAATAATGGTTCAAGCGTGCGTGCAGTGGCATCCATGATGACCGCCGCTACATCTACTTCGTGATTAATAGCATGCAAGTGCCGCTTTGCCGCTTCGGCCTTTGGCAGTTTATCCTCGACATCCTGTTCCGTATATAACTGTTGACGTTGTAAATTACTGGACTCGACGTAATCCCGGTCCACAATGGTCAACTTTCCCACACCTGCACGAGTCAAGGCTTCTGCATTAGCGGAACCAAGCGCTCCAGCTCCCAGAAGCAAGACATGCTTTTGACGAATGTGGGCCTGTCCTCCTTCACCGATCGGAGAAAACAAGGTTTGTCTTGAATATCGCTCATTCACTATGATTCCCCCCTATCTAATTAGCCTCCGCTGACAGGTGGTATGAAGGCGATGGTATCTCCATCAGCCACTATCACTTCGTCTCCGGCAAACTCTTCATTGACCGCTGTCATTACCGTATCCAGACCTTCCAAATGGAACTCGGCCCTAATCTTTTCCTTTAGCTGAGCCACGCTCAACCCATTTCCTTCTATAGAAATAGTCTCTTTTCCCATTTCATCTTTTAGTTGAGCAAACAAAAGTACTTTAATCATCGAGATCCCCCTCTTCTGGCTTTCCATTAGGATAAGGTACGGTTTCTAGTTGATTGCCAACCCATGTCTCCCCATCTTCCCAATGTTCCTTTTTCCAAATCGGAACGATTTCCTTTATTCTTTCTATGGCATATCGATTAGCTTCATACGCGTCGTTACGATGTGGTGTACTTACAGCGATGACCACCGCAATATCCGTAATTTCCAATTGACCGACCCGGTGAGTGATCGCCGTTTCTGCGTCAGGCCAGCGCTCCTTAATCTCCATCCCGATTTGTTCTAACTTCTTGACCGCCATCGGTTCATAAGCCTCATATATTAAGAATAGAGTCTTCTTCCCCTTCGTCATTTCCCTAACTGTACCAATGAAGGTCGTGACTGCACCTGCATCCCGCTTAACTACTTTATCTACCACTTCTTGAATGACGATCGGTTCCTTCGAAATTTCAAAATTCATGGGGTACCTTCCTTTCTGACAATTTCAGTTTGGTATATATGTTTTGCTTCTTCATAATCTTCCATTGTATTCATATTAAAAAAGAGAAGACGGAAACGCTCAGGGTCTTCATGATATAACGAAAAGTCGGTTTCCTTGATGACTTTCACCCTGATCTTTTCTAGAAAAAGCTTCATTTTCAATTCCTTCTTCTCCAGACATTCCGTTAACAAGGGTAGGCACCTTTTGTGATAGACCGCAAAGAGCGGCTGAAGTCTTCCATTGATTTCCGGAATGATGGCATCAAAATCCGATTCATAAAATGAAAGCATTTCATTGATCGCCTGATCATTTACAAAAGGCATATCACAGGCACTAAGGACCTGCAGCTCTGTTTCGGAAGAGGACATTCCAGCATGGAGTCCTCCAAGCGGACCTTGACCTATATATATATCAGGAATGAAAGGTAATTCAAGAAAGTGATATTCTTCAGGTGAATTCGTAACAACCAGGATGTTTTCCGTAACCTTTTTAAAGACGTTCGCCACTCTTTGGATGTTCACCGCCTCGCCTATTTTCAGCAAGGCTTTATTCATACCCATTCGGCTTGATTGGCCACCGGCTAAAAGCAAGATCGTACAATTCAACTGAAACACCTCCTATTATTTGATTGAACCCTTTACCATTTGGAAACGTTATAATGAATAAGTCCTTTTTAAACGAATTCGGTCGTACCTCAATAGTTTAAATCAACTTTTAAAATATTAACACTTTCACACCCTTATCAAAAGATTGAATATAGCATATTTCTCCGGTGTTTTACATTTTCAAATGGATTTTACGCATTATATCCCTTTTTCATTGAATAATTCACCATTTCAATACAAAATTTGGCTGTACTCCCATAAAAATTACCAGATGAGATTTGTTCATTCTATGTCATGTCCCGCCCCATTTTAAAGCCTGTATTTCCAGATATCTTCTTAGTTTTACATAATATAAATTTTGGTATATTCTAAAAATAAGATATTACGGTACACTGATAATATCCATATCATTCAATACTCCTGAGGAGGTCACATAATGACCATGAATAGAGCTATGACTGTTGCTGGTTCAGATTCCAGCGGCGGTGCAGGTCTTCAAGCTGATTTAAAGACATTTCAAGAATTCGGGATTTACGGAATGTCCGCTTTAACGACAATTGTCACCATGGATCCTAAAAACGGTTGGTCTCACAATGTTTTCCCTACACCGGTCGAAATTTTAGAAGCCCAATTAGAAACGATTCTTTCTATCGGGATAGATGCCATGAAAACAGGCATGCTTGGTTCTGTTGAAATCATTGAGCTTGTTGCTCGTAAAATAGACGAATTGAAACTGGATAAGGTCGTAATCGACCCGGTTATGGTATGTAAAGGGGAAGATGAAGTTTTACATCCGGAAACTGCTGTCGCACTTCGTGAGTTGCTTGTTCCACGTGCAACAGTCGTTACTCCAAACCTTTTCGAGGCTGCACAATTGGCTGGGACTGCCCCGATCAAAACGATTGATGATATGAAAAAGGCTGCCGAGAAAATCCATGCCCTTGGTGCCAAATATGTTCTGATCAAAGGTGGTAATAAGCTGGATCATGACAAAGCCATCGACCTTTTATACGATGGAAAAGAGTTTGAAATCCTGGAATCCGAAAAAATCGAAACGACCAATACACACGGGGCCGGCTGCTCATCTTCAGCTGCCATTACGGCACAGTTAGCTGAAGGAAAGAGCCCTCGTGAAGCCATTTATGTCGCAAAAGACTTCATTACCGAAGCCGTCCGTCATTCTTGGAAAATGAATGATTATGTAGGTCCGGTCAATCATGGTGCATACCATAAATATGGGACGCCTAAAAAATAAAAAATACTATTAATTAAGAGGGTTGCTCAAATACTCGAGCGGCCCTCTTCGCTTTTTCCGCTTAACTTTAGTAAAATAGAAAGATGGAAAATGCTTATAGTTACCCAGTAAAGGAGGAATTGTCGAATGAAACCTATAGACCGTTCAGAGGTGCAGAAAGCCATCGATTCATTTGCAGGAAAAGATGTATACCTTCACCTTGAAACGACTAACGGTGCCTATGCCACCCATGTGGATGAAGCTTTTTTTTCTGCAGGCGCTTATATTCGTAATGCACAAATTCAATATGAACACGGTAAGATTATTGGGGACGGACCTTTTCGCGTCGGCTTAAAACTCATGATTGGCTGGGTGTATGCTGAAGGCGTAAACCACTTCGAGATCGATGATCAAGGAAGATTATTGTTGGCAGGACTTGATTTCACGGGAAAACTTGCCGTTTCCCTTCAGATCAGTTCTACTCCCTTTGAATAACCAAAAGATATTTACACCATTTCTATTCATCCCGCACGTACGTTTCTCTTCGGCGGAACTCTTTTATAATTATTGTAAGTAGAACGAAAGGAGACGAGTATTATGGAAAAAGAACAGCATATTTTAGTGATTTTCCCGCACCCCGATGATGAAGCCTTTTCTGTTTCAGGGATGCTTGCCTTACATAGTGAAGCCGGCACACCGATTACCTACCTCTGCTTGACTCTAGGGGAAATGGGTAGAAATTTAGGAAATCCTCCTTTCGCAACTAGAGAGTCCCTTCCTAAAATTCGCAAAAGAGAATTAATCGATGCAGCGAATGCCATTGGTATCCAAGACTTGCGCATGCTTGGTTTACGAGATAAAACGATTGAGTTTGAAGATGATGAAAAATTGACCTCCCTGTTCACAGAGGCCATCAATGAACTTAATCCTTCATTGGTCATAACGTTTTATCCAGGATACAGTGTCCACCCCGACCATGAAGCGACAGCACGTGCCGTCGTTCGCGCTGTAGAAAGAATCGAAGAAAAAGACCGTCCAAAGCTCCATTGTGTCGCCTTTTCCAATAATTGCATCGATGAATTGGGACAACCCGATATCATCCATGACATCACCGCAGCTGAAGATAAAAAGGTAGCGGCCATAACCGCGCACCGATCGCAAACACAAGCAATGGTGGTTGATTGGAAGGAAAAATTCGAAAACCAAGATGCTGATTTCCTCGACTGGATTCGAAAAGAGCGATTATGGACCTACAAATTTTAAAAACCGCCATTTGGCGGTTTTTTTATTTATTTCCATAAAAAAACGCCTGTTTGTAACAGACGTAGAAAAAGGGGGATTACTTAGAAAAGTAAATCATACAATAAGTATCCCCATTTTCCATATTTTTAAACAAATAAGGGATAATCAAGAAATCATTTGATCGCCCGTATTCTGCCTGGATGCCCTTGCTGATGCCTTTTTACCATGAACAAAATAGTAAATGACTATCAACAAGACTGACAGAACAGCCATGCAGATAAACAACCCTTTAAAACCAGTATAAGGAACGAGGAACCCTAGCATAAACGGTCCTAAACCAATTCCAAAGTCATAAAAGGTAAAGAATGTGGAGGTTGCCAATCCCATACGATTTGATGGAGATTCCTTGATGGATATAGCCTGTGCGCTTGACTGAAACGTACCATATCCTACACCGATGAAAGCACCTGCAATCAAGAGCGTCAAGGCATGTTGCGATTGACTTAGTACGACCATCCCAATTACAAATAAGACAAGGGAAGGGTAAATTACAGCATTTTCACCTTTCACATCGAACATACGCCCTGTAAATGGACGGGTAACTAAAAGGAATATAGCGAACACGACAAAGAAAAAGCTCGCGGCATCCAGTAAGTTTATTTCCTTTGCAAAAGAAGTTAAATAGGACAAGATGCTCGAATAGGCTAAACCTGCAAACATCACAAGTATGGATATCGGTAAAGCACGTTTTTCAAAGTAGTCTTTGATGTTGAACCCCCGTGGTCGAGGCGCTTGATCTTTTGTTGCCTCAGGTACAAATAAAAATAAAGAAGCCGCTAAAGAGAATGCAGCGAATAGTGACGCGGCATAGAAAATAAAGGAGTAGCTAAAATGCTGGGTAATGAACAATCCGATAAATGGACCAAATGCCATGGCCAGGTTTGTACTCATGGCAAAGTATCCCGTACCTTCACCACGTCTTTCATTCGGTATGATATCAGCAACAATTGTTCCAGTGGCCGTTGTAGCGAGACCAAATGAGATACCATGAACCAACCGATCAATAAATAAAAGCGGCAAACTATCCACTTGCAGATAGAAAACGGAGGCTATAAAAAATAATACCAACGAACCAATAAGCATTTTCTTCCGACCTAATTGATCAATCTTTTTTCCGGCGATTGGTCGTACAAGTACTGCTCCCAAGACAAAAATACTCGACGCCAGTCCGGCTTGAGCTTGAGAAGAATGGAAATTATCCATCGTATAAAGGGTCAAAGTGACCATCAAGACATAAAACGTTAAAAAGAGAAAAAAGTTTGCGGACGAAACAATAATAAAGTCTTTCGTCCACAATTTTGTTTTTTGATTCATTTCAATCCTTCTTCCTTACGATTGTTGTAACTTTTCCTTTAAGAATTTTAAGGTCCGCAATGTTGCTTCCCAGTCCTCTTCAGACAAACCATCTATTAATTGAAGTTCGAATTCATCTACTGCCTTTCTAGCTTTTAGGTATGTTTTTTCACCTAAATCAGTTAACTGAATTCTCCGTTCCCGTTTATCTTTTCCCGGTATTTGTTCGATTAATTTTCGTTCTTCCAATCGATTCACCGTCCGGGTTACTGTCGGTTTCTCGACATCTAAGTAATTGCTGATTTCAACCAACGTGGTACTACCATATTCCTTCAGATAATAGATAATCATCCATTGAGAATGAAAAAGATCGACCTTTGCCAGCTGCTCATTTAACTTCTTGGTGAACGTTCTTGAGAATTGCAGGTTATGGTGAAAAAATAAACCATCACGTAAAAACAAAGGTATTCCCCCTGAAAATTAGTTACCTAGGTAACTATACTACGATTCATCTGAATTGTCCAGCCAATCCCTATTGATTTATCCAGATACTACTCACACATTATCAGTATTCCCACTCCTCCTTGGAAGCATAAAAAAAATGCCCTTTACAGGACATCTCTTAATGGGACTTAGCTAAGGGCAAACGATAAAGTTTATCATCATTACGATCGGCCTTTCCACGCCCATCTGTATTATTGCTAATAAAATATAGGAATCCCCCGTCTACTAACACATCTCGTATCCGGCCAGAATCGGTAACTAAATCCGTCATTTCCCCACTTTTTATATCATACCTCTTAAGTGCTTCTCCCCTTAAGGCAGCAACAAAAAGCTTGCCATCTGAATACGCAATCCCAGAAGGTGCCCATGTATCATTTCCGGAATGAATCATAGGAGCTTCCATATTTGATTGTGCCTCACTTCCCTCTATTTCCGGCCAGCCATAATTCTTTCCAGGGAGAATCGCGTTTAATTCATCATGTGCAGATTCACCATGTTCACTTTCGAACAGTTGTCCCGTTTCATCCCAAGCGAGGCCTTGCGGATTGCGATGTCCGTAAGAAAAAATATAGGAATTCTCGAAAGGATTATCGTCGGGGATGGTTCCGTCAAGATTCAAACGCAAAAGCTTGCCACCTAAAGAATCAAGATCCTGGGCAATCATTGGTTCCCTTGCATCTCCTGTTGTGGCAAATAGTTTTCCATCGGGGCCAATCTTTAAGCGTCCTCCATGATGATAGTCACCACTTGGAATCTTGTCGATTAGAATTTCCTTCTCTCTCCATGTATCATCCACCTGTTGGAGCGTGATGATCCGATTGGATGGTTTTCCGTTTTCCTCGTAGGTGTAATAGGCAAAAGCTTGATGGTTCTTCGAAAAGTCAGGGTCGAGCACAAATCCAAGCAATCCAGCTTCTGCCTTTGAGGACAACTTCTTTTCCAGCTGAACCTTCTGCCTCTCCATATGCTCATTCTTCCATTGCACGATGGTGCCTGACCGTTCTGAAACATACAAAGTCTCTCCATCTTTCTGAATCGACCATGGAGAAGCCAGGTTCGTTACCAGTACCTCAGGGCCATCTATCGCCGTTTCTGTTGAGTCTTCCTCAGGCTGTGCTCCGTTATTTCCCTCTCCCCCTGAACATCCCGTCAAGGCCAACGTAATCATGAGGATCAATGAACACCATCTTTTCAAATAAATTCCCTCCCTCGGTTTGCCGAGTTATTCGATTGTCTTCTTAAGAACCTTTAAAATGGCCTTCGCTACTCCATGTTCTTCATTTGTCCCTGTCACTTCATCACAAAGGTTTTGAATGTCGGTCGGGGCATTTCCCATTGCGACGGATAAACCCACTCTTTCAAACATGGATATATCATTATAATTATCTCCAATGGCCATCGTCTCCTGCATAGAGCCTTCTTTTTCGTTCACATACTTTTCGAGTACGATTCCTTTTTGGGCATGTTTGCTCGTGATTTCCACATTCTCACGACCCGAAGAGGTGACAGCAGTCCCTTCATCCATTTTGAACCGCGAGGCAGCTTGGTCCAATACCTGCAAATCCGTGGAGAAACCAAGGATTTTATATAGTTCCAACTCAGCTTGGTCGAAAAGCTCAGTATAATCCGCAATGGATGTAACATGTCCCAATTGTAGACGAGCCTCTGCATACTTTCTAATTTGGGACGGGTCAATATCCTGATTTGCCGTGACCATTACATCCACAAGGGCATCGATTGCGGTCTCGTAGTTTTTAGAGAAAATTCCTTTGCTCGTATAAATTTCGAAATAGATTCCCCGTTCTTCAAGCCACTCCGCTGCATTCTTTACGGAAGCTATCGGCATTGGATGGGAAGCCGCTACCTTCCCTTCTTGCGTGAAGAGGGCAGCGCCATTCACGCAGATGATCGGACATTCAAGGCCCACTTTATCTAAAGCATATCTGGCTTCCTCAAACGATCTTCCAGTAGCAATGATGACTTCGATCCCTTCTTCTTGAGCCTTATGAATCGCTGATTTATTTTCTTCACTCACCGTTTGCATTTTATTCAGTAATGTTCCGTCCATATCAATCGCAATCGTTTTAATCATTTAACCACTCCCTTTTCTTTTTACCCTTATTTTACCCTAATAAGAAATGATTAACATCCTTGTGCATATAAGATGATCTAAATGATTGTCCCTTCTATGTAAAACTGCACCTCATTTTAAAAAAGGTGCAGTCTCTTTTCAATGTAATATTGTTGGGTTATCCATTGCCTTTACCCGCTCACCAATCTGTTCCTGAATATCTTTCATCATGTCATCGACAGCCGTAAAATCCATGGCCTTCACATAGATTGCTTCAAGTTCGTCATGCTGCTCTTTAGCCTTCGCCAGAGACGCTGTCGCTTCATTCATTTTCTCCCGGTACCTCAAAGAGACAGCCTTGATTTGATCGGCATATATCTCATCGGTTCCCGGAAGGATGGCCGTCTTATAGATATCGATGATTTCATCCCCTTCAAGGCTTGGGAAGTATTCATGAGGGGCGGTGCTATCAAAAATGGCGATGCCCACTTCACGCACGATCACCATATCCAAGCTGTCAGGGTCAAATCCACAATGATACATTTCCACATCAAAGCCACGTTGCTCTGCAGATTTGGCAATGTTCTTCAGCATCGTCGATTTACCTGAACCCGGACGCCCTTTCAAAAAGTATCGTTTATGCACACCTTTTGTAATGTTCGGAACATAGTCAACAGCACCCTTTGAAGTGGCTGCACCTAAGAACCTGTGGCGAACATCCGCTTTTTTGTTCAAGAATATATCTCTATAAAAACTCTGAATCAATTTATTCGTCAATCCATTTAATTTGGCGAAATCGATGTTTGCTTTATAGATTTCTTCCCATTCGTCATGTATCTCCAACGCTTTGGCAAAGTGGCCATAAGCCGCCTCATAGCTCTTGCTTCTGGCATTCGTCAATCGAATGATGTTTGCCCTTTCAGCCGCCAGCTGCTGGGAATACCAGGCAGCTCCAAGATTAACGTATTCCTCTATAGCCCCTGGCGCTTTCGGTTCAATTACATGCGGTGCCGTCCCATCCACAAGACCTACTTTCAATGCAGGGACGATCACCCCATCAATGGAATCATTATCGGAGGAACAGTGCAAAAACTCTATGTCGTAGCCTTTATCCAGCCATTCCTGGCCAATCTTTTTCATAATCGTTGATTTCCCTGACCCAGGTCCTCCCTTTAGGATGAATAATTTCTCCAATCCCGTAAGGTTTGAATCATATAAGCTATAAAAACCTTTGGCCGTATTACCTCCGGCAAAATAATTCATCGCATTTCCTGACACTTCCACACTCTCCTTTACCATACAGATGTATCTTCAAGACAGCGTATGCCATGAAGCACAGGTAGGTGAATGCCTAAAAGTTCAAAGTGACTAAAAACCTTATATGGGAGCTTTTTAGATTCACTTTAAAAGGGCCGCAGTTTCAGCCTCTGCCCCCATCAAGAATCCCGATGGTTCCAGGACAATTTGTGTACCGATCTTCCCACCGCTCACGATGATTTCGGACAGGTCTAATGCGCTTTCATCAATAAAGGTCGGATACTGCTTTTTCATTCCTATAGGTGAACAGCCTCCGCGGATATACCCGGTGTACTTTTGCAGATCTTTAACGGCAAGCATTTCGATTTTTTTCACACCTGCTGCTTTGGCCGCTTTTTTCAAATCCAGCTCAGCAGCCACAGGGATGACAAACACATAAAGCTGTTGAGGACCATTATGGGTAACAAGCGTTTTAAAGACCGTTTCCGGTGCTTTACCGATTTTATTAGCCACTGTAATCCCGTCAATTTTCCCATCATTCGCATCGTAACTTATCTTCTCATACTTTATTTTCATTTTATCGAGAATACGCATGGCATTTGTTTTACTGGCTCCCATCTCTTAAATCCCCTTACCTTTTTCCTCTATCTTACCATTTTTGAAAATAAGCCAAAAGAAAAGCACAAGCTTTTAACAGCTGTGCTTTTGTCGCATCACTCTAAATGTCGACGTTGGAAGTCGGCAATTCGCTTGTAATCTCCTTCTAATTTTCGGCAAACGGACAGGTAAATCGACATGAGTTCTTGGTATATTTCCACATTTGCCTCAATGGGCTCGAGCTCATGGGTGTTACCGACCATATCCTCCACCGCATCCAAACTTTCGATTTCCCCTAAAGCGTAGAGACCAAGAATGGCAGCCCCTAGACTCGAACTTTCAAAGCTTTCAGGAATCTTCACATGCTGGTTAAATATATCAGCCATAATTTGACGCCAAAGCTTGGAACGGACAAAGCCGCCACTCGCATGGATTTTTTTGGGGGCCCCGGTCAATTCCCCTACAGTGAGCAGCACACTATATAAGTTATACATCACGCCTTCAAGTACAGATCGGACCATATGATCACGGGTATGATGAAGAGCCAATCCAAAGAAGGAGCCTCTAGCATCAGCACTCCATAACGGCGCCCTTTCCCCAGCCATATATGGGTGGAAAATCAACCCATCGGAACCAGGGGCGATATGCGTTGCCATTTCGGTCAGGATTTCGTAAGGGTCCTGGCCCAATACTTTCGCTCTCGCAATTTCCTCCCGACCAAGTTGGTCCTTGGCCCATCGGAAGGTAATCCCGCCATTATTGACCGGTCCGCCAATGACCCAATGCCTTTCAGTAAGGGCGTAACAAAACGTTCTCCCTTTTGGATCCGTAAGCGGATGGTCACTGACGGTACGGACCGCTCCACTTGTGCCAATCGTTACCGCAAATATACCCGGTTTGATGGCATTTTGCCCCAAGTTAGCTAGTACCCCGTCACTGGCACCAATGACCATTGGTGTATCAGGGGAAATATTCATGTTCGCAGCCAATCCCTCACCCAAGTTGGAAAGGATATGGGTCGTCGGCACAAGCCTTGGTAGTTTGTCCGAACCGATTCCGGCAATCACCAATGCTTCCTCATCCCACTCCATCGTTTTCAAGTTGAACAGGCCTGTTGCTGAAGCCATAGAATAGTCCATCACATATTCATTGAAAAATTTATAAATGATATATTCTTTAATTCCTAGAAATTTATCCGTTTTGTTAAAAATTACTGGGTGTTCATTTCTAAGCCACATGATTTTCGTGATGGGTGACATCGGATGAATCGGTGTCCCCGTCCTATGGTATAATGCCTCTCCCTGACTTGATGCCTTCAGTTCCTCGGCATAGGCAGCACTTCGATTATCAGCCCATGTAATGCTGTTGGTTAGTGGGTTTCCGCCTGTATCCATGGCAATCAAACTATGCATGGCCGAGCTAAACGAAATAAACCCCAATTCTTCTTTTTCAATCCCACTTGCAATCATGACCTCACCGACTGTCAGCAAGACCGCCTTATAGATTTCTTCAGGGTCCTGTTCTGCAACGGACGGTGTGGGACTGTTCAATGGATATCCCTTAGAACATGTTTGCACTACCTTACCGTCTTTCGTAAAAAGAACCACTTTTGTACTTGTTGTCCCAATATCGATTCCCATCATATAATTAGAATGTTTCATGCTATTACATCGTGCTCCTTTCTCTTAAACAATTGTATCCAATAGTAAGATTAGGATAAGCGAAACGACTGAAATGCCGTCCCCATTTTCGATTCATACATGTATCATCAATTACTAGATACAGGTCGGGCCAAATAGAATACGCTGCTATGTTCTTCTTTATTAAAACCCTTTGCGTAGACCCATGTAAAGGAAGAAACAAAGCCTAATCCGGTAAAAAGCGGGTTTCGTAAAATCAGGTCCCCCAATAGAGTCATAGGGTGCAGGGATGTAAAATGGCCTTAGAATTAGAATCACTCAACCATTCCAGTAGCTTAGCCATATGAACGGATCTTTAACAAACAGCTCCGTAATATTATGAGTGTTTCCCTAATTACTCCAACTCATAAGATGAATTATAGGATCATCAAGGGCGCTTACTAGACGAAAAAGGGAGGGACCCTACTCGGCGCAAATCAGGTCTCTCCCTTTATATACATATGTACCATCACACGAGAATAAGCGGACCGCAACGTTGGAAAATGTCCGCTTCTAGGCTTTCAGGATAGGTGATCAAAAAACTGGTAGATGGACCCGATGATTTCTCGATATCTACACGACTCTTTATCCGTTCGGGTATTCCCCCACCTTGAGGATCCAGCTGCTCCCATTCATAGGCAATGCCTTTCGAACCTACAGGAAGGAGGCGGACCCCTTCAAGTTCGGAGCACCATTTAAAGAGGGATAAAGGTGCAACCCACTGCTGTTGTTCCATAACCTCGTCGCCAACCAACGGCCTGCCGACAATGGCCATTTTCCGATTGGAAGTTTCCTTCGAACCCAACCCTTTTTCCCGTTTTCCAATGACCATCAACCCTAATGCGGATTGTTGGAGGGGCATGTTACTCTCTGTACTGCCAGTAATGGACAGGTCTAACCCTATTTCATCCATTCCCTTCCTCACACCCTTCGTCAAACTTCCCCAGGCCTCATCGCCACAGAAGTTTTGAAGGACGACAGCGATTGGGCTCCCACCGGAGGCCAAACATTCCATGACCGCTACCCGAAAAGAGTAATAGCCGACCACCTCATATGGGACATGAACAAGATCTTTTTCCTTCAGCCCGATTCCACCACTATTATCTGTTGAGATAACCAAGGACTGGGAATCATTGAACGGCAAGATCAGTGAATCCATCATCCAATCATTCCTTCTCGTATGAACACCTTTTTCAAGACTGGCACGAGACGAGGAATCAAAAGAATGCTCAAGAATACATTCAATGCTGTAGCCGCCGTTAAGGAAGGTACCAACATCATGTAAAACTCAGTGCTAACCAAGAATGCGAAAGGTAATCCTACGATGAAGGCATTACCTAAAAAGAAAAAGGAAAAAGCGCTTATTTTCTTATCGTGGTCATATAGGACACCAAACATCCAAGCAAGGACTGCCATTTCCAACATGATTAAGAAATGAAACGGACCAAGTGGCGTGCCGCCAATCAAGGCAGATAAGATATGGCCTAAACCAGCCACGATTCCTCCCGTAATCGGGCCTAATGCAACAGCCGCCAATAGTGCCGGAAAGCTATCGAAAGCTATACTTCCAATTGGGGAAGGAATCTTGATCATCGCCCCGACCAACGATAAGGCGATGAACATGGAACTCATGGTGATTTTTCTTGCGTTCATGTTTATTCCTTTTCCTTTCTTTTTCCTCCGCGGAATACGTTAGCACTACGGGCATATTCGACATCCTTCACACCAAGGCGGAAGTTGATCACTCGTGCGACCGCAAAGAAATAATCCGATAACCGATTTAAATATTGCAGGGAAAGAGGAGACACCGCTGCACCCGATTTGATCAAGGAAACCACCAATCGTTCAGCCCTTCTTGTAACGGTACGTGCTATATGGATTGTTGCAGCCGCTTTTGTACCACCTGGCAATATGAACTTTTCCAATTCAGGGGCTTCGACGATGAAGGCATCGATTCGTTCTTCTAAGTATGTAATCGCCTCATCCGTCAACTTTTGAGGGGCTTTATCAGAAACGGTCGCCAAATCACCACCGCAGTCAAATAGCTCATGTTGGATCTTTTCCAAATCTACTAGTATATCTTCAAAAACCGCCGAATCCAATTCAGTTACGGCAAGCCCAATATAGCTATTCACTTCATCCACAGTCCCGTAAGATTCAACACGGATATCATCCTTATCCAAACGGCCCCCGATTACGCTTGTTTGCCCTTTATCACCTGTACGTGTATATATTTTCATCTCTATTCCTCCTCTATTTAATTCGTTGATTGATTCCATACCAAATGATATCCACGCGTGTAGAAATGGAGGCCACATCTTGAAAGATCCATCCGCATGCATCACGCCATTGACGGTTCTTTTTTTCGATTGGAACGATGCCTTTTGATAGATCCGAACCGATGACAACACATGTGCGACCACTTTCTTCTTTCTCCCATATTCGCCAGCCGTCCAGGATTTCCTTCCACTTCTTCCGGATTGACTCCACATCCATGATATTCACATCCTGCCCAATCCACGCATCGATTCCCTGTAGCACGACGATATCCTTTTGAAAATCTCTGAAATCCGGTTGGTCGTTTTGATAGCCTGATAGCCATAGACCCTCAGTATTCAACCCGTAAAATTGCTTGACCCATTTAGTTTTCCCATTATAGGCACCGCCTGTAACAAAGTGCAACGTTCACCCCTCCTCAACCTTTCCTTGTTTTCCCAAATCAGCTCATACCCCTTCGCATGGGGTATCGACCAATCCCAAAAGGGCTTTTCCACCGGTGCATAACGGGCAAGAAGCTCACGTATCACACCTCCATGAGTCATCACCGCATACGTGGAGCTATCCTCATCCGCGATCAACCGGGCCCAGCCATTATGAACCCGCCTGGAAAACTCAGGATAACTCTCCCCTTTAGGAACAGCTGCCACCATGGGATCCTCCAGCCATTTTTGATAATCAGCATTCGTCTTCAGTTCTTCATAAGTTCGGCCTTCCCACCTGCCGAAATTCATTTCACGGAAAGCAGGCCATCCCACTGGATCAACCTCTGGGAACAGATGCCTTGATGTTTCCATGCACCTAAGTAAGTCGCTTGAATGAATCCTTTCATATCTTGGATAGTATCGCTTCCATTCTTCGATATCCCTTTTTCCTTTTATGCTTAAGGGAGAATCCGTCCACCCTAAATAGGCTTTTCGCTCATTGGCTTCCGTCAACCCATGGCGAAGTAGTGTAATAGCCACAGAATCAGCCATAACCACACCTCCACTCCTTCAACTGACGCGCCCAGCACATCACCCGTTATTCCACCGAACCAACGGATGATTTTCCGTTTTATATAAAGGAGAAAGAGTAGTGCGGCGATCCCCATGATCGCGAATAAAGCCATGAGGTTGATATCGATTAAATAAGCTATCGCAAAACTTAAAAGCAGGTAAATCCAATATATGTGCAAGCTGTTTTTCCTGACTGCACTTTGGAAAAAGGCGCCCAGTCCCTCTTTTTTAGCCAACTGCATCCGGCTAAGTAAATAGCCCATCACGCATTTACTTAGAAAGGGAACCATGATAATCAAAAAATAAGTCCATTCATTGATCCGTTCGATGATTTCATACATCCATATAAAGCGGGCAGCTAACAGCACAATGACAGAAATGACACCAAATGCACCGGTCCTGGAGTCCTTCATGATCTCCAGTCGTCGTTCTTTATCTTGGTACGAAAAGAAGGCGTCACTTGCATCAATCCAACCATCAAGGTGCAACCCACCTGTTAGGGCAATCGTTAATACCCATAGCACAAACGCAATGGCTAGGGGGGAAAATGGTGTCCATTCCACAAGCCCGTATAGCACTCCCCCTAATATCAGACCTAGAAACAATCCGACCAAAGGAAACGTTTGGATCGCCCGGTGAATATACTTCTTATCCATTGGAAGTTGTTTCTTTATGGGAAACACCGTAAAAAATTGCAAGTTAATTAAGAATCCAATCCAGCTATTCATTCAGGGATACCCGCTTTCATCCTTAGAGGGACACCTGATTCGACAAGATAGGCCTCATCTGCCCTTTCAACGATCGCTTGATGAAGCAATCCGAGCACTTTTCCGTATGTATGTAGAAATTCATCTTGAAAAATGGGCTCCTGTAACACTTCATTGCTTACGATAATCAGGCTTTGAGCTTCCTTCCTGATTTCACCGATGCCCTTGATTATTTTGGTGAATACTTTATGTAGAAAATCCTCTGTAAGGGGCACATTAGGCAGAAATAATTCATTATCGAGCAACGTCGTCAGGCAATCAAGCAAGACGATTGATTTTGCATCCAGGTCCTTCCCTATTCGGCTAACATCCGTCGGATATTCTGATGTCCTCCATGCAAGCGGACTTCTATGCCTGTCCTGACGGTGCCTATTAATCCGCTCTTCCATTTCGGCATCAGAACTCCGGCCACAAGCAAGATAATGTAGGTTGCCGCCCGATTGAATGGCAAGCTCCACCGCCTTTTTTTCTGCAAAGCTGCTTTTACCACTTCGAACGCCCCCCGTTATAAAATAGAGCCTAGAGTTTTCCACTGTTTTACCGCCTCCATCAATGCCTTATTATCCTGCTCACTTTTCACTGCAAACCGGAGCCACCTGCCATCCAAACCAGGAAAATTATAAGTATGGCGCGGCACGATGCCCCTTTTCAGTAAAAAGGGAAACAGGGAAAGAGACTCGTCCCTCACTAAGTAAAAATTCACCGTACTTTCAGAGACCTCGATATCCAGTTCCTTATAAAAGCGGAATAAATCCCTTTTTTGCCTTTGAATATATGCTCTTGTTTTACTCATATATGCTTCTTCTGCCAAACAGAGTTTGCCTACCTCCAGGGCGATATGGTTGACGCTCCAATGTGGTTTGAAGGTCTTGGCCCGTGTAATAATGGTCGGGTCAGCCAATAGGTAACCCAGCCTTAATCCAGGTATCGCGAAAATTTTCGTCATTGATCGTAAAATGAGCAAATGAGGAAACTCTTTAATAAGAGGTGCATAGGAAAAGGCATTATCCGTAAAATCATAAAAGGCCTCATCCAGCACCATCATGCATTGGGCTTTTTGGCATGCTTCGATTAGTTCCCGTACTGTCTCCTCCTTATAAGAAATGCCAGTCGGATTATTGGGCGTACATAAAAAGATGGCAGCATACTGAGGCAAAAGCGGACGTAATCGATCCAAGTCCAGTTCCCACCTGGGCGCTTCCAGTTGAAAAAAGTCGACCTCGCAACCTGCTGCCAAACAAGATTCGGCATATTCGGCAAAGGCTGGTTGAATGATTAACACTCGTTTATTCGCCAGTTCTTTCGCCACAAGCGTTATGATTTCCGCTCCCCCGTTTCCAACAAGTACAGAATCTTCATGAAGTGCTTCTTTTTTTGCTATCATATGTGTCAGCTCTACGGCATGTGGATCTGGGTAGTCGAGGATACCCTCAAAAAACCCCGACCATCTCTGTTTTATACTAGAGGGTGGACCCAATGGGTTGATATTGGCACTGAAGTCCACATACGATTGTGGCATTTCGATTCCCAGTGCTTTGTAAAGATAATGCGGATTAGAGCCATGAGTTGGTAATTGCAAATAAAAGTCCTCCTAACCAAAGCATCAACAGGAATAAAAAAGAAGTCCGATGCATGATGGTAATCGTTTTTTTTATATGAATCGCTTCTAGCGGAACAATTGGAAGGCCCATTCTAGCTCGATTGGACACCACACCTTTGTACATATTCCTTCCGCCCAGTTGAACGCCCAGGATGGCTGCAACACCCGCTTCGCACCACCCACTGTTCGGACTTGGGTGCTTATGGGCATCCTTGAATAATATAGCCCACCGCCCCTTCCAGCCGTTATGGACTGACTTTGATCCAATCAGCATCAAAAAACCGGTTAAACGGCTCGGAATCCAGTTCACTAGATCGTCAAGCTTGGCAGAAGCCCATCCGAAGTCAGCATATTTATCATTTTGGTATCCGACTATGGAGTCGCATGTATTGATTGCCCTATACATCATGGCAAGTGGCGCGCCTCCGATGGCAGCCCAAAACAGGGGAGCCGTAATACCGTCACTCGTGTTTTCCGCTACCGTTTCAACGGTACCCCGAACAATTTCCGGTTCATCTAGATCTGCCGTATCACGGCCCACAATATAAGAAAGCTTCCTCCTCGCCTTGGCCATATCCCGTGTATTCAATGGTCGATAAACATCCATTCCCGCCCGTCTTAAACTCTTTTGAGCGATCGTGGTGGAAATGAGTAGCGCTTCCCAGATGATACCGGCAGCAGGATGGATTCTATACGCTAAATAGACGGTGATGCCTGTGGCCGCCAACACGAGCAGCAAGATGAGCAGTAGCATGAACAGTCCATTCCGCTTCTTTCTTGTCCCTTCGTTGAGAGCTTCATCAAGTTTATTGATAAGCAATCCTATCCATTTAACCGGGTGTGGCCAATCAGGAGGGTCGCCAATGACCAAATCTAGGATAAATGCCAATGTGATTGCATAAAGATGGTGAAAAATCATAAGCTTTCAATCCGTTTCCTACTATTTTCAATCGCTTCCACCGTACAGTCATAAACGCCACGGCTAATTAACTTCCCGAGGGGCGTGATGGTACCCGCATAACGGAGGGTGGTTCCTCTTTGTGTTGCTGCAATCAAGATGCTATCCGTCGATGTTCCAGTCGCCCATGTGTTTGTCACCTGATCTAAGACATGTAGGTCATGAAGCGCTTTAACCTTCGCCTCGGTAGCTGTCACGATACAGTGAATGAACGCTTCTTCCGCCAAATGGCCATTCACGAAAACCCAGGTATTGATCGTACCCGGCGATGAAGTCCATGAATGCCTGTCTGCCAAAGAGGCATCGATGGCATTCCCTACCCCCGCTGTTACCATGATGAATATCGAAAAACCCTCATCTCTTAGAAGTCGATATGACACTGTATCCAAAAACACGGCCGTCATCATTCCGACGGTTTCCTGCGGTTCAAATCCGTATGTCTTCAAATAGTCAGCCATTTCAGCAATATGGTCATCACAATTGTAATCGTAGTGGACATGTCGATTAACAAAGTGCTGATGCCACCCCGTTCCCGAACCAGTTACGCCGGATGACATGGTTCTAAGCGGAATGGGTGAACTTAAATGAAGGAACTCCGGAGCCTGGTTCAGATAACTTTCATTGATCTCCAAAGGGTCCAGCTCTCCTGTATGCTTCTCGGGTACAATGAACATTTGCGGCTTAGGTAAGGCAGGATGAGGATGTTTTTCGATCTTTGTCCTATATACCTCCTGAATCCGCTCCTGCTGAAGCACTTCATTCGGCACGTCAATCACTTGGACTCGCCCTTTTTCAAGCAACATCAGGCGATCGCAATATAAGCCAGCCAAGTTCAAGTCGTGAAAAATTGAAATGACCGTCAATTGTTGTTCCTTAGCCATTTTCCTCATCAAATCAAGAAGTTCTTTTTGATAAGACAGATCCAGGTGGTTCGTCGGTTCGTCGAGAAAAAGGATTTCCGGTTCTTGTGCAAGAGCTTGTGCCAACAAAACACGTTGTCTTTCCCCACCTGACAAACGTTCAAAATGCATTTCCTGAAAGACTGCCACTCCCGTTTGCATCATCACGCGTTGAACGATTTCTTCGTCTTCAGACGTCCAACTATGAAACCACCCTGTTTGATGCGCATATCGCCCAAGGGCCACGGTATCTTTTACTGTATAGGAAAAAGCCAATGAGGAATGCTGCGGCAAAACGGCGATGACCTGTGCCAGTTGTTTGGACGAATATCCCTGTAGGTCTTTCCCCTTAATATCGATGGTTCCCGCCTGATACGGCAGGATACCGCTAAGCATCCCCAATAGCGTCGTTTTCCCACTTCCATTCGGACCAAGAATACCGAATAATTCTCCTTTTTTTACATCAAACGAGACGGAGTCCAAAACCGTTTTATTATCATATCCTCCTGTTAACCCTTTAACTTCAAGCATACACTTCTACCCTTCTCTCCGTCTCTTTAATAAAATAAATGCGAATGCCGGCGCACCGATAAGCGAAGTAATAACACCTATCGGCAATTCTGTCGGTGCGATGATCGTTCGTGCCACCAGATCAGCCAATATTAAAAATCCGCTTCCCACAATCATTGATAATGGCAACAGATGCGTATGGTCTGGCCCCCAAATCCTGCGGACCAAATGGGGGATGACCAGCCCTACAAAGCCAATCGTCCCTGATACGGCAACGGCAGCCCCTGTCAGTATCGAGCCGGCGATCAGAATCAGCATCTTCCTCCGCTGAACATTCACGCCTAGGTGCCTCGCACGGTCTTCCCCAAATGTCATGGCATTCAATTCGTGGGTATTCATCATCAAAACGAGAGAACCAAGGAGGAAAAATGGCAAAATGATCGTGACATGACTCCAACCACGCATCGAGACACTTCCCATCAGCCAGCTGATGATTTGCCTTAACTCCTCACCCGTCAATGCAATCATCAATGAGATGAAAGCACTTAAAAACGAGCTGAAAATGATACCGGTTAAAATAATCGTTTCTACCTTCATGGAACGATCCATTTTTCTTGCAAAGGTCAATACGCAAAAAATCGTCAACAATGAAAAAAGAATGCTTAATGTAGGCAGTGTATATAGGCCAAAAAACGGCAGTGACAAATTCAAAAACAACGTTAATACTGCACCAAGCGAAGCCCCTGAGGATATTCCCAGGGTATAGGGGTCAGCTAGGGGATTCCTGAGCAATCCCTGAAATGCTGCCCCTGCTATTGCAAGGGATGCCCCAACCAAACCTGCAAGCACGACCCTCGGCAGGCGGATGTTCATCACGATATTCGTCAGTGTCCCATCCGGTTCCATGGCCAGGGGCAAATGAAGGACTTCCTTGCCAATGATTTGCAAAAGCACTGGTATCGGAACGGAAACCGATCCTAAGGAAATACCGATCAATATCGAAATAACCAAAAATGATAGGGCAAATACATAGGCCAATGCCCGTTTAGTTTTTAAATACGTTCGGATAGACTGATTTGGCAAGTTCCTCTACTCCCTCTATAAGCCTAGGACCGGAACGAGTGACAATATCTGAATGGACATCGAAAACCTCACCATTCTTAACTGCCTGAATGTCGGCCCATCCATTTCTTCCCGTTACCTCTTTGACTGGATCTCCTGTGTAGTAACCATAGGTTGTAATGATGACATCCGGGTTGGCCGCTATCATCGACTCTTCATCGAGTTTTACCCAGCCATCCAATTCACCTGCGACATTATCCGCTGAAATGATGTCCAGCATTTCATCCATGAAAGTATTTTTTCCCGTTGTATAGATTTCAGGTGACGGTGAAACCTCTACAAAAACACTTTTTCTATCCTCACTCTTGATTGCCTTAGCCTTTTCTTTGATCTTTTCCAGCTTGGTCTGCATCGTCTTGACGATTTCCTTTGCCTTATCCAGTTCCCCTATTGCCGTTCCAATCATCTCGATAGACGTATACACTTCTTTAAAGCTTTTAGCATCATTCACGATTATAACTGGAATACCCGCATCCTTAAGCTGTTGGATTCCTTCTTTGGAATTATGGGCACTCTCATGAGCAAGAACGATATCAGGCTGCAAGGCTAAAATCATCTCTGTATCTATTTCCATTCCACCTATCTTCTGAATATCTTTCGTTTCTTCCGGGTAATTGTCATTTTCAGACACTCCAATCACTTTCTCACCCGAACCTAGCGCAAAGACCGCTTCTGTATTACTTGGGATTAATGAAACAATTTTTTCTGGTTTCTGCTCGATGGTGACTTTGTTACCCACTGCATCTTGTAACGAAAGCGGGAAGCCCTGGTTAACAGCTTGTTTTGTCGACTGGTTTTCTCCTGTTCCATCCTGGGAGGCATCGCTACAGCCAACCAGTATACCGACCATCAATCCCATCACAAGCATGAAACTATATATCTTCCTCATCTTAAAACCTCCATCATTTTTGAGTTCATTTCTGGACCTTCACACATGTGTTGCGAATATCAAAAGACATACAAAAAAGCATCCCCCATCAAAACGGAGGATGCATGTATGGCAACGGAACAAAAAAGGGACATAGCTCTGCCACACACCTCCCCATCCGCGTGGTTACCGGTGTACAATTTTGGCAGGTCTCCTGGCTCATGGTCATTGCTAACGGCACCTTCCCATATTATTCATACAGTGGTATACATCCGTTAACTCCCATTTACAGTGGCGCGACCGCGTTGGCATTTCACCAACTTCCCTTTCAAGTCCTTACAGACACCAAATTGTTCATATGTATATAATTTCACTGCCTTTCATTATACACCATTTAGGAAATCGTATTATATGATATTTCAGATTACTTTAAATTAAGATTTGGAACGCAAAAAGGCAACCATCACATGGCTGCCTTCTATAGCTTTAGATGTCACTATTAAAACGGCATGTACTTTGATCACGTAAAAGACCTAGATCTTTCGGCACCATCGTTTCAATCAAAAAGTCATCCTCTTCCTCATAAATGATTTTCTTCATTTCGATTCCGAAGTACTCTTTCATCCGGGCTTCCGTCATCACTTCGCGGACTTCGCCATACACCACACGCTTTTCCTTGGCAGTCATTAAAACATGGTCAGCCAAGTAGAATGCGTGGTTCGGATAATGCGTGTTTATGATACAAGAAATGTTCTTCTCTTTCGATAACCGCTTAAGTGTCTGTAAAATCACGATTTGCTTTTGAATATCAAGATGCGATTCCGGCTCATCAAGAATCAATACATCCGGATCCGATACAAGCGTCCGGGCAATCAAGGCCAGCTGCAATTCCCCACCACTGACGGAATTACAGGACTTTTTGGCAAGGTGCGCAATGCCAACCATTTCAAGAGCAGCGATGGCAGCCTCCCGGTCCTTTGCAGAAGGCTGGGACAGCGTACTGATATAAGGCGCCCTTCCCATAATGACAAGCTCTTCCAAAGTAAATCCGAAAACCATTTTATGTGCCTGAGGAACATAACCGATTCGTTTCCAGATCGTTTTGCGTGATAGCGCAGTAAGCGGCTTTCCGTCGATGAGCGTTTGACCCTTTTTCCAATCAAGAAGGCCGGTGATACACTTCAGCATCGTGGTTTTACCGGCACCGTTCGGGCCAAGGATCGCCATGATCTCTCCGTCATTCAACGAAAAGTCAATGTCGGTCTGGTAAAGAAAAGGAGCTTTCTCTCTTTTTTTAGCATAGAAAAAATTCCCTCCCTGCACCTCGATTTTCATGACCACCCACCTCCTGTCTTTCTAAGTAGAATCGCAAAGAATGGTGCGCCGATAATGGCTGTCAATATCGATAGCGGAATTTCCGTAGCGGTTACAGAACGTGCCAGGTTATCGATCAGGAGTAAATAGGCGCCACCAATCGATAGGGATACCGGCAGGACAAGTTGATTGTTGTTCCCGACGAGCATTCTTGCCACATGAGGGATAATCAGTCCTACCCAGCCGATGATACCGGCTATCGCTACAGATGAAGCCGTAATTAACGTCGCACCAAGAATGACCGTCCACTTCAATCTAGTGACCGGGATACCTAGCGATTTTGCTTCATCCTCAGGTAAGGTCAGTAAATTGATTCTCCAGCGTAGTGAATATAAAATCAAGATGCCGACAAGGATGATTGGTCCACCCACATATAAATCCTTGTATGTGGCCGTTCCAAGGCTTCCCATTAACCAGTATGTGATGGCTGGCAGCTTTTCCTCAGGGTCGGCGACAAACTTAATTAACGAGATCAACGCTTGGAAAAGGGCGGAGGTGACAACCCCAGCCAAAACAAGCATGAAGACCGGTGAATCTTTTTTGCCGCTGATTATGAACGTGAAAACGATGGCGGCTAAACCACAGCCAAGTGCCAAGACTTGAGATGCAAAACCATGTCCCAATAATAAAATCCCAAGGGAAGCACCGAACCCAGCACCTGCAGACACTCCTAGGATATCGGGACTGACCAAGGGGTTGCCGAACATCCCTTGGAAAGAGGCGCCTGCAATCGATAGGCCCGCACCGATTAACAAGGCCAGTAAAATTCGTGGCAGACGTATTTGAAGGACCACTGTTTCTTCCATCTGTGTCCATGTTGGCTCGATTGGAAACACAGTTGAAAGCAATATTTTAATTTGAGTCCCTAAGTCCATTCCAAAGCGTCCGATGCTCAATGATAGGAGAACCATCGCAATGGGCAATATCCAGAAGAGGACCGTTTTCCATTTTTTCATTTTTATTCCCTACTTTACTGTTTTGCGGCTTCGGAAGATGGGTGAAGAATGTTCTCTACTTGTTCTTCCGTTACATCATAATCATAGAACTCTGAGTAGTAATCCGTGATTTCATCCTTCATATCATAATCAAATAGCTCGGGATGATTTTTCTGAGCCATCCATTTTAACATAAGAGGTGCATCACCGCTTGGTGGGAACCATCTATAGATGCCCAGCGGAATTTTATATACATTTCCTTCTTGTACAGCACTGACCTGACTCCAATCTTGTCCGTTCACTGTATTGTTCGTTAGGTCTTCAGGCTGAGTTGTCGAAAAGTTCGTAATGTAGATGATATCCGGGTTCCATTTGTAGATTTGTTCCATATTGACTTCTTTTGTTCCTGTAACTTCTTCTGCTGCTATATCATAGGCCCCTGTAGCATTTAACCATTGGTTACTAAAGAAGCTCTTCCCACCGACCATGATGCTTTTATCACTGTGCTGATAGAGGATTAATGCTCTAGGCTTGTCTTTATCCTTAATGCCATCTAATTTCTTATCCAATTCGGCTTGAACGGCTTGGCCCTTTTCCAAGAACTTGTCCGTTCTTTCGGTAGTGCCCGTAATTTCCCCAGTCAGTTCCAACCAACTGTTGAAGGTAGCCAATGGCTCCGCAGCTGCTGCATCCATAGGGTTGAGTGCCACAACCGAAACACCTGCATCTTCTAATTTGTTTATGGACTTTTGGTCCTGTGCTTTTTCAAAGTAAAGTTGCGGATTGACTTTCATCAATTCTTCCACGTTCACTTCGCCATTTTTAATGAATGATGTATCTGCCTTTAAAATATCGGGTGATATTTCAGAAAGAATCGAGTTTTCCGCGGCATTATACGCATTAGGATGCAAGCCGACAACTTCCTTCGTCGAATTTGTTGCTACATACCAAGTCGAGAAGTACGGAAGAATGCCACCGACCGCAATACGTTCCACTTTACCTGGTACCGTTACATCACGGCCAAGTTGATCTTGAATCACTTTTTCCTCTGCAGTCGTCTGTTTTTCTGAAGTATTGCCTTTCGAATCATCCCCAGAGTTTCCACAGCCCGTAATCAAAGCGGCCATCGCAGTGGTTGCCGCTAACATTGTCCATTTCTTCTTCATAAAACTTCCTCCTTATCCTTCTCTAAGCCACTTAGCCATCCCATGTAAGAATGGTTTAGATTGGTCGATGAATCCAAGTCCAATGTGGAATATTGGATCAAGGGTGGTAATGATCAATTCGCCTTTATAAGACACATCATCGGTGTAGATGATCGAGCGACCGTCGGGAGTATTCACAAGTGATTTTGCCCCTTCCGGAACTTTGAACGTCCCGTGGTAATGCCACTTCATATCTGATAGGGATACATGCTGATATAAAGGATGATCTGTATTTTCAGCCATTAAAGGTAAATCTCCATGCTCCTTCACCCACCAACTGAAATTCACTTCAGATTCCTCCCAGTCTATACCAGGAAGCCAATTATCCAGCACTTCACCGAAAACGACTAGACGTTTTCCCTCTTGAAGGAACTTCACGAAAAGCGATTGGTACCGTTTTAAAAGCATTAGGGACATCCGATCATTAACAATTAGCGTGTCATATTGACTTAAATCATATGTATGGAGCTGACGAAGTTGAAGCACATCATCATACATATAAGCAAACTCATCCATTTGAAAGAAACGATGATGGAAACTATAACCGTTATCTAAGATTGCCACTTTCATTGCTTTGTTTCCCCCTTGTTTGCTTCATACTCTTCGCGTATCCAGTCCAAAATTTGTTGACGTAGCACACGCGAACTATTTTCTTGGATTCCAAAGCGGTACAGATCCGTTCCTGCACCCGCGACAATCGTGCCACCGGTCGTTTTTCGGTCAATGTAAATGATTGCTTTTCCTTCTTGGTCTTCAACGATTACTTCCGAATGTTCTGGAGCCTCAAGATATCCTCTTGAGAAAAAGCCACGAACCCCTTTTTTATAATTCAAATCATAAGGGTCAATTCCTGCGAACATAGGATGTACAGGCTCAGTCAAGCGGATTTCACGGTCCTTCAAAGAAATCGGAGAACGCATCCAATTTCCGCAACCAGGTAACCAAGGTAGGAAATTTTCGGTTTGGGAAAGAATGACGCCGCCATCATTCAAATAATTTTCGATGATTTCTTTATGTTCAAGTAAAAAGGCCTCTTCCACGAAATTAGTCACGATGACCCCAGCATATGCCGAGAAATCAGCAAATGGAATATCATACAATTGCAAAGAAACCAAACCATTTTCATGATCGATGTCTTTAAGTCTTGTGAATTGAATATCAGTACTTATATAGGCTATAGGTTTCATAATCAACCATCTTTCTTATATTGATATAATATTTTTTCGATTGTAAATATTGTCAAATGTTGATTTAACGGGATATAATCACTTTTATTTATTACTTCAAGATAGAATATTTATGTTTATCAGTATAAGTGATAATGATTATCATCGTCAACAAAAACTTTTATCCAGTTGGTTTTATCAAAAAACTAGTGGGGTAACTGATGGACTCCACCGTAGTTAGCCTTTCTCTGTCGAACGAAAAAGCATGGCGCGAAAGGTATTTATCGCCTTCTTCACACTGCCATTCAGACACTACAAGGCAGTCAATATAGATAATTTCCCATGAATATTTTCGCAACAAGAGGCTATAACCTTGAAATGTTTACTAATAACAAATATAATAAGAAAGTCGTCGTTACCTTTATATGTCCCAGTAGCTCAGTAGGATAGAGCGACAGCCTCCTAAGCTGTAGGTCGTAGGTTCGATTCCTATCTGGGACGCTAAATGGAAAACAGCCAAAACCTTGTAATATGGAGGTTTTGGCTGTTTTTTTTATTGGAACAATGATAAAAGTAGAAATATTGATGTAAGTTGTTTATTAAAAGAGGGATATGGCATCCAGCCTGTCCAATTATTCATACCATTTAATGAAGACTGCCTTCCTTTATGTCCATATAAAGTGTTCGGTCTGATTGAACTTCAGCATAAAAGACATCAGAGATTGATGTAATACCAGCTTTAGCTAATTGACCATTCAACCACTCCATATCAAGGTTTAACTGATCCAGGTTATCCATGTTGACTACCCCATCCGAAATAACGCCTGTTATGATGGGCGAAGGGTTCTTTTGAAGATTTCCAATATTCATGTCGCCTCTTACGATAGGCTGTTTATGTTCTTTCTTCATAACGGAAAGCTTACCCGTAATTTCAAAAATGGCATACTCCACTTCAGTGATTGAGAATATACTTTTTTGCCTAAGCAATGCCATTAACGTATCTGCATCCAAGTTAACCTTGCGAAGTGGTTTTTCCATCATTTTACCGTTTTTGATAATGATAAGGGGTTCCCCATCAATTACTCTTCGTGCTTTTTTAGACTTAATGACAATTCGTCCAGATAAGATCGTAAGTAAACTCCATATCATTAAGGCGACTATACCATTTTGAATGCTTAAACGATGGTTGAAAGAAAGATTTCCCGCTATTGAACCGATGGAAATGGCAGAAGCAAAGTTGAAGAATGTCATCTCTGAGATTTCTTTTCTTTCCATCACCCTTGTTAGAGTCAAAAGAATAACAAAGGACAATGATGATCTAATGATTATTTCGATAACCCCAAATCAATTCCCCCTTTTCTACAATATTATTTCCACCATTGATAAAAATATCGTAAAAAGGTTATTTTTCTCGAAGGCGAAATAATACAAGACTCTAAATAATAATTACTCGTATATTTTTTTACTTTTTTTGAAAAAATTGTTTAATCTTGTCCCGATCGGGTAGATAAATAGTGTAAGACATTCTCACCAAAGGAGATGATGTGCAAGATGAGTACTATCAGAAGCCAATGGAACAAAGAGAATGACGCAGCGGTGTTTAGTCCCGGTGATCAGCGTTAGAAGCTAGTGAAGCTTTCATGAAAACCACGAGGAAAATACAAATCTTCTCATCCAAAGGAGGATACCAACATGAGTATTTACAGCCAATGGAATCCAGAGAATGACGAAGCAATTTTCAGTCCAGGTGATCAGTGTTAGAAACTAGTAAAGCATTCGATGAAAACCATGAAGGAAAATGACAAATCTTCTCACCAAAGGAGGATACCAACATGAGTATTCACAGCCAATGGAATCCAGAGAATGATGAAGCAATTTTCAGTCCAGGTGATCAGTTGCCCTTCAGTGCGCTCACACCATTAGAAACGGTCAAACAGACGACCGATAAAACACCTGAATTTGATTTACAAGGTACCGTACTGAATAAAATCTAATTGATATTGATGAATGATAGAAAAAGGATGGAGCAAATCTGCTCCATCCTTTTTTCATATTCAGATGAACTTCGCTACTTCATCTAACGACAATCTTGTAGTTTGGAAAGAAGGTGAAGCTGCCTTCCCTTTTGCAATTAAGACAATCGGAACATAACGTTCAGGCACATCGAATCTTTCAATGAATTGTTGTTTATTATACCCACCCATTGTAAGTGTGTCGTATCCCTTAGATTTCGCTATTAGCATAAGCTGCATCGAAACAAGTCCAGCATCAAAATTAGCCATACTCTCCCTGGTTTCTCTTGAAGCATCATTCCGATACTGGACTTTTCCTATTATTTATCGAATTTCAGTTTCGCCAATGCATCCGCTAATGCTGTATTGATTGGCTCCTCTTTGTTTTGCTTTTTCATATAATTCGAGACTTCATTTTTAGACACTTTCTTATTCTTGTTTTGACCTTTTCGTTTGTTATATGAAGAAAGCTTTTCATGAAAGCCACATTTACATGTGAACGTCTGTGCTTCTCCTTGCCCTCTCATTTCCATTTTCTTATGGCATTGTGGGCATCTTGCATTTGTTACACGTGAAACACCTTTTTTATGCCCGCATTCTCGGTCTTGGCAAACGAGCATTTTCCCTTTTTTACTGTTTACTTCAAGCATCAACTTGCCGCAATCCGGGCATTTTGTACCGGAAATGTTATCATGCTTGAATTTTTGATCACTCGTCTTGATTTCGTGAACGATATTTTTCGCATACGTGCGCATATCCCCAATGAATGTACGCTTATCAAGCGTTCCGTTAGCAATGGCTGTTAGCTTCTGTTCCCATTGTGCGGTCAACGCTGGCGAACGTAGATCTTCGGGAGCCAACTCGAGGAGCTGTTTACCTTTTGAGGTAACATGAAGACCTTTTCCACGTTTTTCAATCAGGAAACTATTGAACAATTTTTCAATAACATCGGCCCGGGTCGCAACGGTGCCGATTCCCCCGGTTTCCCCCAACGTCTTAATGAGTTCCTTGCTTTCCCCAGCCATGAAACGAGCGGGATTTTCCATTGCAGATAACAAGGTGCCCTCATTGAATGGCTCCGGTGGTCTTGTTTCTCCCTCTGTTTGTTTCACTGCCGTGATGTCTAAGATGTCACCATTCTCGAGTGTCGGAAGCAATTGCTCTGTAAGGCCATCACTTGCCTCTTCTTCCTCGAACTGATGATCATAGACTTCCTTCCAACCTGATTTCAAGATGACTTTTCCTTTAGCGACGAATGTTTCACTGCCCACTTTTGCGGTAACGGTCGTTTGCTCATATTCAAATGGTGGCATCAGAACCGCAAGGAACCGTTTGACGACAAGGTCGTAAATTTTCGATTCCTTGTCACTCAATTTACCCGGTAGAGGCGTTTGCTCAGTAGGTATGATGGCATGATGGTCACTCACCTTGCTGTCATCCACGAATGATTTATTGGCCTTGATTGGGCTACGCAAGATTCTCGATGCATATTGGGCATATGGCTTGATGCTGACTGCCTGTAATCTTTCTTTCAGCGTCTCGACCAAATCCGAGGTTAAGAAACGCGAGTCCGTTCTTGGATAGGTCAGGACTTTATGTCCTTCATATAAACGTTGCATGATGGAAAGTGTCTCTTTCGCCGAATAACCGAATTTCTTATTGGCATCCCTTTGTAGCTCAGTTAGGTCATATAACTGGGGCGCAAAATTCTTCTTATGGGCTTTTTTCACTTCCACCACTTCAGCCTTTTTGTTTTTCACATCAGCAAGGACTTTGTCTGCCTTTGCCTTTTCGAATGTGCGTATATCTTTCGAATGGGCGTCTTGCCAGACAAGGCGTAGTTGAGATTCTGCCGTTGCCGTAACGCCATAAAATTTCCTTGGCTGAAATTGTTTGATTTCCTTTTCCTTGGCAGCTATCATCGCTAGTGTAGGCGTTTGAACCCTTCCGCACGATAACTGGGCATTATGCTTCGTTGTCAGTGCCCTTGTAGCATTCATACCGACAAACCAATCCGCCTCGGCCCGAGCAACTGCAGAGGCAAATAGATTCTCGTACTCTTTCCCATCCTTCAGCTTGTTAAATCCATCCTTAATCGCCTTATCAGTTACCGATGATATCCAGAGCCGCTTGATTGGTTTTTTAACATTCGCTTTTTCCAGAATCCAACGTGCAACGAGCTCCCCTTCCCGTCCTGCATCGGTTGCGATGATGACGTCCTTGACATCACTGCGGTTCAATTGCGTTTTTACCGCTTGAAACTGCTTTCCGGATTGCTTGATTACGACCAATTTCAAGGATGGAGGCAACATAGGGAGGTCTTCGAGCCGCCATGTTTTGTATTTTTCGTCATACGTTTCCGGATCTGCATGGGTAACTAAATGACCAAGCGCCCAGGTGACGATATACTGACTTCCTTCCAAATAACCGTTGCCTTTTTTTTCGCAATTCAGCACTTTTGCTATATCTCTTCCGACCGATGGTTTCTCGGCCAGTACGACTGTTTTACTCATCAAATACATCCTTTCCCTTTTAAACTGATTCTCTCATTATCTCATATATTTTTAGTCAGGGCGATAAAGGACTAGGGACTAACAACTAATGTCGAAGTGACTTAGGCAGACCGTCTAGTTGGTGAACCATTTATCGGTGGACCCCACCTAATTCATGCGCAATATGTAAATTACTAGATTAGATAGCAATCTAGTACAGATTTTAGTATGATGAAACGTAGAGATTTTTTCAAAATAATTGGGAGGTTCAACATAAATGAGCTTACTTTCTATAGATAATTTGGCACACAGCTTTGGTGATCGGACATTATTCAGAGATGTTACGTTCCGTTTGATGGCTGGGGAACATGTAGGCCTCGTCGGCGCTAACGGCGTAGGTAAATCAACAATGATGAACATTATTACCGGGCAACTGATTCACGATGAAGGCCGAGTTGATTGGACACCTGGCGTTGAATATGGCTACCTTGACCAGCACACCGTCCTGACTAAAGGCAAAACGATACGCGATGTGTTAAGAGATGCCTACTTACCTTTATTCGAGCAGGAAAAAGCTTTGAATGAAGTGACCGAGAAAATGGGTTCAGCGACACCAGAGGAACTTGAAGAACTTTTGGAACAAATGGGGGAAATCCAAGATAAACTCGAAGCTGGGGATTTTTATAATTTAGATATGAAAATCGAAGATGCGGCACGCGGGTTGGGCTTGGATGCGATAGGCCTTGAGCGTGACGTTTCTGCTCTGAGTGGCGGACAGCGGACAAAAGTATTGCTGGCGAAACTGCTATTGGAACAACCCCAAGTACTACTGTTGGATGAGCCGACAAACTACTTGGATGTAGAGCATATCCGTTGGTTGAGCAGCTACTTAAAGGAATATCCTAACGCATTCCTATTGATTTCACATGATACCGAGTTCATGAACGGCGTAGTTGATGTCATCTTCCATCTAGAATTCTCGAAATTGACCCGTTATACGGCGACATACGAAAAATTCCTTGAACTTGCTGAACTGAATAAGAACCAACATATTAATGCATACGAAAAACAGCGGGACTTCATTAAAAAGCAGGAAGACTTCATCGCAAAAAACAAAGCCCGTTATTCAACTTCTGGCCGGGCAAAAAGTCGGGAGAAACAATTGAATCGCATAGAACGTATCGACCGTCCGGAAACGGCGATGAAACCGACTTTCGATTTCAAAGAGTCACGTGCGAGCAGCCGATATGTATTTGAAGGGGAAGATATTGAAATCGGCTATGACCGTCCATTACTTCCAAAACTTTCAATGAACATAGAGCGTGGGGAGAAAATTGCCATTGTGGGATGTAACGGAGTGGGGAAATCCACACTGTTAAAAACGATTCTTGGTAAAATCGAGCCACTAAGCGGGAAAAGATCACTTGGTGATTTCCTCTTCCCTTCTTATTTTGAACAAGAGGTACAAGCAGGCAACACGACACCGATCGATGAAGTGTGGAACGCATTCCCTCATCTCGATCAACCTCAAGTACGTGCTATCCTCGCGCGGGTTGGCTTAAAAAATGAACATATCACTCGCCCGATGGCCCATTTAAGTGGTGGGGAACAGTCCAAGGTCCGCTTATGTAAGTTGATGCTTACAGAAAGCAACTGGCTTCTGTTCGATGAACCAACAAACCATTTAGACGTGGTGGCCAAGGAAGAATTGAAACGTGCATTGAAAGAATATAAAGGAACGGTTCTGATTGTCTGCCATGAACCCGATTTCTACGAAGATTGGGTCACGAAAGTATGGGACGTCGAAGAATGGTCGAACAACAACTAAATGAACGGTCAAAGAGGGTGCCGCATACATTGCGGGCACCCTCTTTATTTTATTGAACGGGACTGGTCATGCTCAATGATTAATGCATGTCCCCACTACGTTCAGCTACTAACGTATACGTTTTAGGTATCCCAATGTCATGGATTTTGTGGTTTGGTTCTTCTTCAAGGACTTTGATGATCAAACCGGATTCTCCGACTGCCGTTATGAGTTCACCCATGGTCCATTTGCGTTGGACCACTTTCGAAAGGCTTTGTTTATCTTCTTCAGGCATATGTTTGGAAAAAGCCACCTCGTTATTTTCAATGGCAGGAGCAAAATAATTGCCTGTCACCTTATGTTTTTTACCAGAAGAGGTTATGAGTTTCGTCGAAATTGGATGGAACTCATGCAGCACGAATCGTCCCCCCGGCTTCAACATCCTTTTTACCGTTTCGAATAATGGCTGCAGATCTATGAGATAGTGAAGGACACCCAGTTCCATCAAGACCAAGTCCTGGTCTCCTAATGCATGTTCGGGCGGCAAGGACAGCACATCCGAGACAATATATTCAATGCTGACGTCGGATGATTCAGCCAGTTCGTTCGCGAAAGTAGCATTTTCCCGAGAGAAATCCACGACCTTAACGTCAGCTCCCAACATCGCCATGGCGACTGCCTTGACCCCATTCGATCCCATTAAATGTGTGACTTTCCGACCCACTATGTCTCCCATATATTTATAAAATGGATGCAATCTCCATCGCGGGTTGTGCTTGATCTTCCCTGCCAATTCATCCGGTTTACCGTAACGGTTCACAAGGGCTAGATAATTATTTTGATTCCAGGCCTGTTCATTTTCAGCTGTAAAGCCCTTTTGTGCCGATAATAGATACGCATGGATTTCATCACGATTACTCTGCATTTCAGCATTGTAAAGGTAGCTGTATAGGGATTGGCACCAAAGCTCGGTTTCCCCTACTGGTATGAGTAGTCGGTAAGGATCCGTTTTAATTGTCCTATTGAATAAACAGCGGACCGTAATCAGTATTCCATCCTTTTCAACCTGGAAAAAGGCTGTTTCAGGATTCTTTTCGGGCTGTGAAGGAGCATGATCTATGAAAAGGGAAAATGTTTCATCAAAAACATCCCACTGCACGTCGACCGAGACATTTATAGTATCCTTTATTTCAACCCCTTGTATAAATAAAGCGGAGGGTCCCGTAAATTGATAGGGAATGTTTTCATCCTCAAGCAATTCCCCTATCCATGTAATTGTATGTAAATAGTTTCCGTTCATGCGAACCTCCTAGATCAGTAAAAATCAGTAGAATCAATCTTCCATAGCCAACGACAAACCTGTGCGCGTGAGGGAGATCAGTTCTTTGTCACCTCGATCGATTCCATACACAAGCAGCCTGACGAGCATGTAAATCGCCCTAAATCTTGCCAGGTTTTTGACTTCGGTTTCAATTTCACCATAGATTTCAAAAAAGGACCGTCTCGCCTCTTTTGGAAAGTAGCTGTATAAAAAAGAAAAATCGATAGCTGGATGCCCGATATGAACGTCCCCCCAGTCAATGATGCCCATTAGTACACCCTGGGCATCGAGCAAGACGTTCCGGACATGAATATCACCATGGACAAGGGTATCGCATGTCCCTTCATACGATACATCCAGGTCTTTCAAATACATCGAAACGGCATGGGCCTGTTCAGAATAGCCTAGTGCCACTAATGCTAAGAGTTGCTCATCAAGGCTGTCCTGCCGGAAAGAAACATCAAGCCTCCGCATTCCATCAGGCTGTACACCCAATTGTTTCGCCGTTGGCACAGGAAACCCGTGAAGCACTTTCAGGAAGTGGGCAAACTTTATTGCCGAGGAAATCTTACTTTCCATGGTTTCCTTCACAGGTAAGTGTCCCTTCACCATTTTGTAGCCAGTAAAGGGATATGGATAACTACTGCTCGGCTCTCCAAAAAAGACCGGTTCAGGAATGGCTAGCGGAAGATTTCCGGCCAATGAAGGCAAAAGCTTGTTTTCCACTTGAATTAAGGTAACAGCAATGGGTCTTCGGGGAAATCTGAATACATACTCCTCATTCAACTGAATGACCGTATTGTCAAACCCTTCCCCGATTTGCCTCACCTTTTCCAAGCCCACATCGGGAAACTGCTTCTTTATCAAATTCTTTGCAAGTTCTAAGGAAACTGGATATTCTGCCAACCATGGTTTGTCCAATTCTCCTTCCCCCTTTATCGGTTTCTGCCCCTGCTAGGTGAACCTCCTGAATCATTGCGACGGTTCCCATTCGGACTATGGGTATTCCCCCTTCTGCCTTGACTCCCTCCTTGTCGTTCTCCTCGGACATTGTCGCGACTACGTCCCCGACTTTCATCCCTATGATCTCCTCGTGTGTTCTCGCGTTTAGGACCTCGGTTTGCAAAGCCCTCACGTGTATTCTCTAGACTCAACTCACGATTGTCGGCCTGATTAGCGGAGCGGTGACTTCCTCGGTTCGGACCTCGCGTATCGATTCTTTCTCTATGACGGCGTCCACCACCAGAACGTGGACGACGCGCTTCCCCTTCAGATGAGTCGCGGTCATGACGCTTCCGTTTATTCTCGACTTCGCCCGGCTGGAACATCTTAACCCCTTCGATCTTTCTCCGTTCAATTTTCATGGAAATACCTTTTTCAATATCACTCAAAAGCTGAAGATCCTTCGTAGCAATAAAGGTTACGGCTAATCCATGCTCACCGGCCCTTCCTGTACGTCCTATCCTATGGATATAGCTTTCGGCATCTTCAGGAACATCGTAGTTAAAAACATGTGTCACGCCTTCAACATCCAGCCCACGCGCAGCAACATCCGTGGCCACTAAATATTGAAGCTTCGCATCCCGGAAGTTTTTCATGACGCGCTCTCGTTTTGCCTGCGACAAATCCCCATGAAGTTCATCCGAGTTGAAACCAGCCGCCTTTAAAGCATCGTTCAAAACAGAAACACGGCGCTTTGTCCGGCAAAAAACAATCGCCAGATATGGCTGTTCTTCCTTTATGATGCTGATCAGTGAGGACTGTTTGGCCCTATCCGTCGTTTCAATGACAAGTTGACGGATCTGCTCGACCGTCACTTGCTCAGCTTTAACAGCAGCTGTCAATGGTCTATCCATATAACGCTTCGCCAACTGATGGACTTGTTCTGGCATCGTCGCGGAAAAGAGCAACGTTTGTCTTGTCTCTGGCAATTGTCCCATGATTTCTTCCACTTCCGGTAAAAATCCAATATGGAGCATTTGGTCCGCTTCATCCAAAACAAGCGTTTCGGTTTGGGATAAATCAATGGTTCCCCTTCGTAAATGGTCTAATAATCGGCCCGGTGTAGCTACCACGACAGAAATATTCCGTGTCAGCTTTTTCATTTGCTGCTCCACATCTTGTCCACCATACACGGCTAGCACTTGCAATTCCTCGATCTCATTGGCGAACTTTTTCAGCTCAGCCGTTATCTGTAACGCTAACTCCCTAGTCGGTGTGACGATTAATGATTGAACGTGGGAAGCTTTTGGGTCGACTTTTTCTAATATTGGAAGCAAAAATGCCAATGTCTTCCCTGTTCCTGTCTGTGCTTTCGCGATGACATCCCGTCCCGCCATTATGTCAGGTATCGATTTTTCCTGTATCGGGGTTGGGCTGGTTATGCCGGTTTGCTTCAATATCGTGTTAATTTCTGGGCTTATGCCAAGCTCGATGAAATTTGTCATGTATCGGCCTACTCTCTATATTTGTGATATCTTATTTAAATCATCATTACATCCATTGTCTATTATTGATTCTACACTAAGGCAATTTCCTTTACTCCAAGTTCTTTGTTAGTATATCATTATCTATTTTTGAGAGAAAATTTTTCATGGTATTGTGCTTTAGATGTTTTTCTAATATAATTTATAAGATTTTAAATTTCTGACTAACTATACTATTTGAGCTACTTGCCTGGAAAAAGGTGGGCGTCTCCTCCTTGTAAATGTCCGTACAAGGAGTTTTTGTATATAAAAAGAAGGAGTGGCCGCATGTTTAAATTAAAAGAACGGAAAACGAATATTAAGACAGAAGTCCTTGCAGGGCTTACAACCTTTTTAACATTAGCTTATATCATCGTTGTAAACCCCAAAATTCTTTCTGATGCTGGTGTTCCTTTTGAACAGGCTTTTACAGCAACCATCATCGCTACCTTAGTCGGTACTCTTTTCATGGCTTTTCTAGCCAATTATCCGATTGTCATTGCTCCTGCGATGGGATTGAATGCCTATTTCGCGTACTCTGTCCTAGGCACGCATGATATCTCGTACACGGTTGCCTTTTCGGCAGTCTTTGTTACAGGGATTATCTTCGTCATATTATCGCTTACTTCTTTCCGGTCTAAACTGATTGAAGCGATCCCCAATAATCTGAAACATGCTATCAGCGCCGGGATTGGTCTATTCATCACCTTTATCGGGCTTCGTTTATCTGGGGTCGTAACGAGTCATGAATCGAACCTGGTGACCCTAGGGAGCTTCAGAGACCCAGGAGTGGCACTTACCTTAATCGGTTTGGTAATAACCATCATTTTAATGGTCCGTAAGATTCAGGGTTCCATTTTCATCGGGATGATCATTACAGCGATCATTGCCCTATTTACTGGACAACTTAAAATTGAACATTTTGTTTCGGTGCCATCGTTACCCGAGGGCATCATTGTCGCTAATCCAATCACTTCTTTTGCGGATGTTGTAAACTACGGCCTATATGGTGTAGTGTTTTCCATCCTTCTCGTTATGCTTTTCGACACCACCGGAGCCCTAATCGGGATTGTGCGCCAAGCTGGGTTATTGAAAGACGGAAAGTTGGAGAAAGCAGGAAGTGCTTTCTTCGCGGATTCCGTTGGGACAACAATCGGAGCCATGTTCGGTACAAGCCCTACTGCCGCCTCCGTGGAGTCCTCGGCCGGTGTAGGTTCAGGTGGTAAAACAGGGTTAACCGCTCTTGTCGTAGCCATTCTTTTCTTGGTCACTGCTTTCTTCAGCCCACTTATCGGGGCAGTATCAGATATTGCGGCCATCACTGCACCTAGCTTGATCATAGTTGGTAGCATGATGATCAAAAGCATCAATGAGATTGAATGGACCCATTTCGACGAATCTTTCCCAGCCTTTTTGGTCATTGTTACGATGCCTCTTACTTCAAGTATCGCCAATGGTATAGCACTTGGATTCATCTCATATCCAATACTAAAAATCGCAAGAGGGAAATTCAAAGAAGTCCATCCGTTAGTATACATCTTTGCCGTTCTTTTTCTTTACCAACTCATTTTCTTAGCATAAAAGAGAGGAACCGTGACATCACGGTTCCTCTTTTCATGTCCTATCCTCGCCTTTAACCCCCTTCGAATCCTATCAAAAAAAGGATATCCAACATGTTGTCAGATACCCTTCCTCTTTTACTGATTCATTTGATCAAGAAAGTCGCCAAGAAGATCATCCAGGTTTTCCTCTTCTGGTTCCGGCTGCTCTGGCTGTTCTGAAGTCTCATCGAAACTCCAATCAAAATCATCCAAATCCATTTCGGGTAATTCCTTCGGTTCTTCTTCCAAACTCCTCTCCACCAATTCTTCCTCTTCCTTTACATAGACATCCTCATTGATTCCATTGCTGTTTAGTGAGGCCAACAAGGCCGTAGCCCGTAAAGGATCGGATAAAAGATGGTACAAAATCGTTCCAAGCATTGCTTCTGAGTGGGAATGCTTTAGCCAGTCACGCTGAGATTTACTAAGCTTATTCGGCATGGGCAAGGCAACCATCTCCCGTTCCTGATGAGAGGATTGCCCAACGCCATCAAGAACATACTCTGCAATCTTACTGGAAAAATTTCTTCTTTCCGTTTCCTTTAATTTCTGCAGCTGCCTTAACGTATAATCGGATACATCTGAAGGGATACGAAAAGTGATGGCCTGTCCTCTTTTGATTTCAGAAGAAGCTGTTTTTTTCATTTTCTCACCTATTTAACTGAACCTGTACGTTGTTCTTTCTTCTTATGTTGAGATTGTTGCTCTTCCTTTGAATTCCGGCGTTTAAAGTCGGAAATCAGCTTGTAATAGGCGTTGGCCATCATCCAAACGCTTTCTCTTTCATCTTCAAAAAAGTCGATATTGTACCCATCAAAGTTTTGATTGAGTGTTTTCAAGTAATCCTTCAGTACAATTGAACCCCCACCTACGAAGTAGCAAATCTCCGTCTGTGAATTCTTTTTCCAAACGTTGCGAAGATGACGATATTGTTTTTTTGCAAGCTCCCCTAAAATGCGGTCGACAATATCATGCACACTTGTCCGACTTCCACGGACCATTATATGGTTCCGGTCGTTTTTTTTCGTGATAATCTCCACCACGTCACGTCTGCTGTCCAATTCGACACCATGTTTCTTCCTGATTTCCTCACGAATTGATTCGAGTGCTTCAGCCACACCAAGATTAAACCCTTGTGCTTTATCATCATCCACTTTACGGTTCTTAATGACCGCGATATCTGTCGAAAGTCCGCCGATATCTTGAATAAGAATTCTTTTGTCGATCAGCTCACGGTTAATGATGTTCAAATCATTGTCCATTACTAGATTGATATAAGCTGCAAACCCTTCAGGATAGACCTTCACTTCATCAAATTTAATATTCACTTTCAATCCCTGATATTTAGGCGTGATTAAAAATTCCACTTGGTGAACCGAACCCACTAATTTCGAGCGATATCCGACATCTTTCCCTTCCTTCACTTCACGGAGCGGAAGGCCCGTACCCAACGTATAGTTCGCTTCGACGACATTATTAACCTTTTTGAAGCGATCATTGTTCCCCTGTTTAGCCGCATCCAATGCCAGTGCCGCAAAAAGCATGATCAACGTTTGGTCTTCTTCCGATTTACTGCTGCCTAAATCCAATTCTGTAGGGTTATCACTTTTTGTCGCTAAATTCCCAACACGGTAAATAGCATTATTATCTTGAAGTGCTGGTGAGTGAACTCTTATATGAATTCCATCCAATGGGTTATTCTCATCCAGTTCCTCTATCCCGATGACCGGCCGGTCCTCAATATCTTTTGCAATGACATTCGGTATATATAGTTCAGACTCTAGTTTTCCAAAAATAGCTTTGATAGCATCATTACCTACATCTACTGCTGCGATTCTAGAACTCATCTTAAAACATCCCCTTTTTTTAAAAAAATGCCAGACAGTGTACTTTAATAAGAATAGAAAAAAATACCATAATAGTCAATGATTCGATAGATATACCTTTTCCTAAAATATGTATTCATTTTGTATACATTAGTAACAAGTGTGTACACACCTTGTATATAGCCATGTATACGTGTTTGTAAACACGTTTACTATATTGTTTACAAACTATCTTATTTTGTTTACATGTATACATTTTTGTATACAATGCAAACCATTTCCTTTTTATAACATCCATCTACCAAAAAGAGGATAAAAAGCTAGGTGAAAGGGAATGGTAATAAACGGAAACCATTCCTAAACGTCTGGAGGAATTTAAAAATGACTGAAAAAAATACAGAACTCCCACAGTATCCTGAACCCTTCTGGAGAAGTACATTGACTTTTCCTTCATTCCCCAAGGTAGAAGAAGATATTAAAACAGATGTCTTGATTGTTGGGGGCGGGATCACAGGCATAACTTCCGCTTATCTATTAGCCAAGCAAGGAGTTCAAGTCACACTCATTGAGGCGAGCGAGATCCTAAACGGAACCACAGGACATACAACAGCCAAGATTACCGCCCAGCATGGACTGGTTTATGACAAGCTAATTGCAGCGCATGGCGAGGAAAAGGCAAAACTATACTATGAAGCAAATACTGAAGCAATGAATTTAATCAAGGAATTGGTCGAGGAACATTCTATAGAATGTAATTTATCTAAACAAGATGCTTATGTGTATGCAAATACTGAAGAATATGTTAGTAAGATTCAAAAAGAATTGAGGGCCTATCGTAAACTCGGTATTCCCGGTGATTATGCCGACACTATACCCTTCTCCATTCCATGCAAAGCCGCGGTAATCATGAAGGACCAGGCACAGTTCCATCCATTGAAATATTTACTGGGACTTACCTCCCCCATTCTGGATGGTGGCGGGAAAATCTTTGAACATACGACAGCCATGAAGATTGAAGATGGAGAGAATCCGACCGTTCTGACTGAGGATGGTCATAAAATTAAATGCAACCATGTCATCGTCGCTTCTCATTTTCCTTTTAATGATGAGATGGGTTTATACTTTGCACGGGTCCATGTAAAAAGATCCTATGTCCTTGGCATTAGGATGAAACAGGAATATCCGGGAGGCATGTTTTATAGCGCGGATAGCCCTTCCCGTTCCCTTCGCTATACGGAAAACGACAATGGTGAAAAGCTGATTCTTGTAGGCGGAGAAGGGCATAAAACCGGGCAAGGTATATCCACAATAAACCATTATGAGGCTTTACAGGATTTTGGCTCCCACTATTTCAAAGTGGAGGACATCCCTTACCGTTGGTCGGCTCAGGATATCGTGACGCCTGATGACCTGCCATTCGTTGGCCCGGCAACCCCCAATCATCCCCGGGTGCTCATTGCAACCGGTTATGCAAAATGGGGCATGACAAATGGAACCATTGCCGCAAAAATCTTGACTGACCGCATTTTACAAAAGGATAACCGATATGCGGACTTGTATGATCCCGCCAGATTAGATGGAATGAAAAACATGGTGAAAGATAATGCGGATGTCGCGAAGCATATGATTCAGGGCAAGCTTTCCATCCTTCATAAAAAGCCAGACGACCTAGGATTGGATGAAGGGGCCATTGTCAAAGTGAATGGGGATAAGGCTGGGTGTTACCGAGATAAAGAAGGTCAACTATTCATCGTGGACTCGACATGTACCCATATGGGATGTGAAGTCGCGTGGAACAGTGGGGATAGGACTTGGGATTGTCCGTGCCATGGCTCACGTTACTCTATTACTGGAGAAGTTATGGAAGGTCCTGCAGTCGAGCCCCTCAAGAAAATTCGGTAATAACGGATACCTAGCGTACATTGCCCTATTATTCTCGACTATAACAACTGTTTTCCTTATACTGAAGGGACTGCAGTAACTTGCAAATACCTCTAAAAGGGATTGAAGTAAAATGAACGGTAAAAACCGAAAAGATATCACTCCAGGAACCTCTGTAGACATTGTACTGAAAGCAGATCAACGAAGCGGAAAACTAACAAGTGGTACAGTAAAGGACATCTTAACAAACTCTAGCAGTCACCCACATGGAATAAAAGTACGGTTGACAGACGGCCAAGTTGGCAGGGTCCAGGTCATTCATAAATAACATGCACTCGGTTTGAAACCGAGTGTTTTTTTATATCCTTATTCTTTCGATCAATCCTTCAACAAAAGGGAGCATGTTTTCCCTTACGGTCCCGTACAATAGGATAAACTCACTTTTATAAAAGGTTGGTGTCTTATGAATCAGGAATTTAGCACCCCCAATCGAAATTATCTTGATAACCCTCACGCTTTAAAGGTGTCCGGCTCTGAGACGCTTCAGGCTGCCCCTGATCAGGCGACCATTACCCTGGGGGTCATAACAGAGGATGAGGACCCCCGGAAGGCTCAACAAGCCAATTCACAAAGCATTGCACGAGTCATTGCTGGACTGAAGTCCATTGGCATTTCCGAAGATCAATTGAAAACGAGTGAATATAGGATTGACCCGCAATATGATTATGTTGGTGGAAAAGAACTGTTTAAAAATTATAAGGTCCATTATATAATCCAAGTCCAAACAACTGAGATTGAGGCCATTGGCATCATAATTGACACGGCTGTCAGCAATGGGGCCAATTCCATCTCCAATATCCGTTTTTCCTTGTCCACTCCAGAGGTCTATTACAATCAAGCCCTTTCACTAGCTTTAAAGAATGCTTATGAAAAAGCACTCTCCATGGCGAGAACGATAGGAGTTACCTTGAACCCCATTCCCACTCTCGTTGAAGAAATGTCGGAAACAACTCCTCCTGTTCTTTTCCAAACCAGTTCCTACACCAAAGCAGCCACTACCCCCATCCAACCTGGTGAATTGAACATTACCGCTACAGTAAGAGTGGAATATACTTACTAAGTTGCCGGTTTCCAAAGTAAAACCCTCTATTGGCAAGGCTACTTGCCAATAGAGGGTTTTTGTTTTTAAAAGACGACTGTTTTGTTTTCATGAACAAGAACACGGTCTTCCAAATGCCACTTCACAGCATGAGCAAGTACCCTGCGTTCTGCAGAACGACCAATTTTCTTCATCTCTTCTGCAGAGTCACGGTGATCGACACGTTCTATGTCCTGCTCGATGATGGGACCTTCATCTAAATCATTTGTCACATAGTGGGATGTTGCCCCTATCAACTTAACACCGCGGGTATATGCGCGTTCATAAGGTCGAGCCCCTATGAATGCAGGTAGGAATGAATGATGGATGTTGATGATTTTATTCGGATGGGCTGCCACGAAATCGGGTGTCAAAATCTGCATATATCGAGCCAATACGATTAAATCAATCTTAAAGTCCTCCAGCAATTTAAGCTGCTGCGCTTCCACTTCTTTACGAATCTCTTTATTTGCCGGAATATAATAAAAAGGAATATTCATGGATTCGACAATTTCCCTAGTATCTTCATGATTACTGATGACCATCGCTATATCTGCCAGTAGATTGCCGCTTTGCCACTCCCATAACAACTCAAGTAGACAATGTGGTTCTTTCGAAACGAAAATCGCCGTCCTCTTTAAATCACTAACGTAATTGAACGTCCATTGCATGGAAAACTTTTCTGAAATTTCTTGAAAATCTTTTTCCATGTCTCCTGATTTCGCTTTTAAGTTGGGGCAATCAAATTCAATTCTAGTAAAAAAAGTCCCGCCATTTGGATTCATGGAATACTGACTCAATTCAACAATATTCGCTTCATATTCTTTTAAAAAAGCCGTTACCGTTGCGACTATGCCTGGTTGATCCGGACATTTTATTATCAAACGTCCTCTATCTTCATTTTTTTCACGGTATGCCTGTAATTGCTCTTGCACAAAGTTGTTCACCATTATCCCAACTGCCCTTCGTCTTTTTGGCTCTATTATACTTTATTTCGTCAGCAATGTTAAAGTCAGTCCATTACTCCCCGATTAATAAGCACGATAATCCTTGTCTGAAACCTGTACTGCTTTCAACACCCACTCCGGATTGGAAGGTAATACATCCCCGTATACCGGCTTTTTTATTATTTCTTCGGTGGTTTCCACTTGCGTACCGTTTTAATAAGGGGGATTTTTTTCGATTGGATTTTCAATGACTTGATAGACACCCAGCTATCCAGTGACTTGAACATAACGGGAAATATAGAAGAAGTAAATGCAAAGTCCTAGAACCTCTAAGAATTGCATAGTAAAAGAGATTAAAAGACAAGAATCGGCCTGATTAAGGACGATTTTTTTTGATATTTGGACATTTTGGGACGTTCTTCCCAAAATTGGAGGTTATGACAGAAGACATGTTGGGTATAAAACACTTTATCAGTACCTAAAAGGGGGATTAGAAATAATCATGAAATTATCAGTAAAATTCATTCTTGCATTATTGGTCATTCTTGGTCTCATGTCCGGCTGTGCTGAGAAGGATCAGCTTGAAGATGGTAGTAAGCTGATTAATGAGGATCAGTTCATCTTCGCTTCCTCAGGTGAATTCAAACCATTCAGCTATGTCAATGATGACATGACTGTAACTGGATTTGATGTCGAGGTGGGAACGGCCATTGCCAAAGAATTAGGACTTGAAGCAGTTCCTAAGCGAATAAAATTCAAAGGAATTGTTGAAGGGGTCAAGACTGGTCGGGCAGATGCAGCTGTTGCCAGTCATACCATCAATGAACAGCGTAGTAAACACGTTTCCTTCTCTACTCCCTATTACTACTCTGGTCCTCAAATCTTTGTGCGCCCTGATAGTGATATCGAGACAATCGAGGATTTAAAAGGAAAAGAAGTAGCCGCGTCTAAAGGTTCTACATACGCAAACACCGCTGAAGAATATACAACCAATGTAAAAACCTATGATAGCGACATCACGGCCCTTAAAGCATTGAGCGGAGGGCGTCATGATGCTGTCATAACGGATTTTGTCACCGGAAAAGAAGCCGTGAAAGAAGGCTTTGAAATTGAAGGACGACAATTGATTGAACGGAGTGAGCAGGCGATTGTACTGCCACAAGATAACCCTGAGTTGCTCGCACGTGTCAATGCAGCACTCGACAATCTCCGTGAAGACGGAACGCTTGCTGAAATCAGCAAAAAGTACTTTGGTGAAGATATCACGACCAAACCTGAATAAAGATAGATAGAAAGGGAGTTGTTCCATTGCCAAGTTTTTCACATTTCTTTGATACATTATTTAGCTCTTCGGATGTGTTCATCCGAGCCATGCTCCTCACCTTGGAGCTTACTGTCGTATCCATTTTAGTGGGGACCGTCATCGGATTACTTTTTGCACTCTTAAAAATTTCTAATATTAAGATCCTCGCATGGATTTCAGATGCTTATGTATTCCTAGTCCGGGGTACACCATTGATCGTACAAATATTCATCCTTTACTTTGGTATTAGTAACATCTTCCTGCTTCCTGATTTTTGGGCAGCATCTCTTGCACTCGCCTTCCATAACGGTGCTTATATTTCGGAAATACTTCGTGGAACGATTCAATCCATCGACAAAGGACAGGTGGAAGCTGGTCGCTCGCTAGGAATGAGCAAGTCTCTCACACTAAGAAGAATCATCCTGCCACAGGCTTTCCGCCGTGCACTGCCACCACTAGGCAATCAATTCATCATCGGCCTTAAGGATTCCTCATTAGCCGCATTCATCTCAATGAATGAGCTCTTTAACGTTGCCACTACGTTAGGATCTAATAACTTTGATGAAATGACTTACCTTCTGATTGTAGCCGTCTATTACTTGATACTTGTAGCAATCTTAACCATAGCCGTCAATGCATTCGAAAAGAAACTGTCCATTAGCGATCGATAGGGGGAAATGAACATGGAACAAAAAGAAATGATTCGCATAAGAAACTTGAATAAATCATATGGAGATCTTCATGTGCTTAAGGATATCGATATGAAGGTGCTGGATAGCGATGTAGTCTGCCTGATAGGCCCTAGTGGCTCTGGTAAAAGTACATTGCTCCGTTGCTTGAACTATTTAGAGAAAAAGGACAGTGGACAGATCCTGATCGAGGGAACAGAGATTCAGCCTGGAAAACATGATATTAATAAGATTCGGGAAAAAGTGGGCATGGTTTTTCAGCATTTTTACCTTTTCCCACATATGACAGTGCTTGAGAATATTATAGAAGCACCTACTCACGTCAAGAAGGTCCCTAAGGCCCAAGCCATTAAGGAAGCAAAAGAGTTATTGGTTAAAGTGGGACTCTCGGATAAAGCGGATGTCTACCCAAGCAAACTATCGGGTGGGCAAAAGCAACGGGTTGCCATAGCTCGGGCCCTAGCCATGAAACCGGATATCCTACTCTTTGACGAACCCACTTCCGCTCTCGACCCGGAACTTGTCGGTGAAGTGTTAGCGACAATGAAGGAACTGGCCATTGAAGGCATGACAATGGTCGTCGTGACCCATGAGATGAGCTTTGCCCGTGAAGTAGGAGACTGGATTGTCTTCATGCACAACGGACGTGTGATAGAAAGCGGCCCACCTACGGAATTTTTCTCCAATCCAAAAGAAGAACGGACGAAGGAATTTTTACAAACGACTGTATTTTAAATGACACCATCCGAAGCAATGCAGAGAAACTCTGCATTGCTTCTTTTCTGAACAATACTAGTTATATAGATTTATCAGTTGCCACCAAAGTTTCAGGGATATATTCTTCCCAAATGTGCAAACTAAATACTAGATGAATTGTTTCAGAATATATCCTCACTCCCCCCATTCCGGCTCGAACATGGAAAAATGTCTGTATTTATGGTATATATACAGGTAAAATTAAAAGAAGTATATAAATGAAAGAGGTCGAATTCTGTTGGAACATAACTCTTCAAATTTTATTAAAAATATTATAAACGATGATCTAGAGTCCGGAAAACATAATCATATCGTCACCCGTTTCCCTCCTGAGCCAAATGGTTACTTACACATCGGGCACGCAAAATCCATCATACTGAATTTTGGTGTGGCTGATGAATTCAATGGGAAAACGAACCTGCGTTTCGATGACACGAATCCATTGAAGGAAGATATTGAGTATGTCAATTCCATCAAGGAAGATGTTAAATGGCTTGGTTATGACTGGGATAACCTTTTCTTTGCTTCCGATTACTTTGATAAGATGTATCAAAAGGCTGTATTGCTTATCACTAAAGGTCTAGCCTATGTGGATGACCTAAACGCAGACCAAATCCGTGAATATCGTGGAACATTAACGGAACCTGGAAAAGATAGCCCTTACCGCAATAGAACGGTTGAGGAAAACCTTGAGCTATTTGAAAAGATGCGTAACGGCGAATTTGAGAATGGCCAAAAGGTATTGCGTGCAAAAATCGATATGAGCTCGCCAAATATTAACCTGCGGGATCCTGTTATTTACCGTATTTCCCATACGGAACACCACAATACAGGAGATAAATGGTGCATCTATCCGATGTATGCATTTGCTCACCCAATTGAGGATGCCATTGAAGGCGTCACTCATTCCATCTGTACGTTGGAGTTTGAAGATCAACGTCCGCTTTATGACTGGATCGTTGATAATTGTGAAATGGAAAGCAAACCACAACAATATGAATTTGGCCGTTTAAACCTGACGAATACGGTGATGAGCAAGCGTAAATTGAAACAGCTTGTCGATGAGAAATTTGTCGACGGCTGGGATGATCCACGTATGCCTACCATCTCCGGTTTACGGAGACGGGGATATACACCGGAAGCGATTCGTGCTTTCTGCCAGGAAATAGGTGTTGCTAAAACAAGTGGTGTCGTCGATTCCCAAATGCTTGATCACTTTGTCCGTGAGGATTTGAAGCTGAAGGCTCCACGTACCATGGGTGTTTTAAAGCCACTTAAAGTCGTCATCACCAACTATCCAGAAGGTGAAGTTGAAATGCTTGAAGCTGAAATCAATCCCGAAGTACCTGAGATGGGTACTCGACAAATTCCATTTTCACGTGAAATATACATCGAGCAAGATGATTTCATGGAGAATCCACCGAAAAAGTACTTCCGTCTTTTCCCGGGTAATGAAGTCCGTTTGAAACACGCTTATTTCATTAAATGCGAAGACGTGATAAAAGATGAGGCTGGAAATGTCATTGAGCTTCATTGCACATATGATGTTGAAACAAAGAGCGGATCTGGTTTCACTGGCCGTAAGGTGAAAGGGACACTTCACTGGGTCGAAGCTACACAAGCTATTTCAGCAGAATTCCGTAACTTCCAACCTTTAATCTTGGATAATGAGCAAAATGAAGAAGAAGAAAAATCATTTTTAGAGCGGGTTAACCCTGATTCCATAGAAGTCTTACAAGGATTTGTTGAGCCTAATATGAAAGACGTCAAGCCACAGGATAAATTCCAGTTTTTCAGACATGGCTATTACAATGTCGATCCTAAACTTACGTCATCCGATCAGCTCGTCTTCAATCAAATCGTTAGCTTGAAGAGTTCATTTAAATTATAAAAACTAATGAAAAGGACCAAATTCCATAATGGAGTTTGGTCCTTTTCATATGCTTGTGCCTTTTGATTCATCTTGCATCACTTCATCTGAAATAGCAATAATAGGTCTCCGTAACCTTCCTCTTCCATTTCATTTCTAGGGATGAACCGAAGTGCAGCCGAATTGATGCAATAACGAGTTCCCTTGGGGGCAGGATCATCTGAAAACACATGTCCTAGATGGGAATCGCCTTCCCTGCTCCGCACCTCAGTACGGGTAGATCGATAGCTTACGTCAATCTTTTCATGAACACTGGCAGACATGATCGGCTTTGTAAAGCTTGGCCATCCACATCCACTATCATACTTATTCCTGGAGCTGAATAGGGGCTCTCCAGAAACGACATCCACATAGATGCCTTCTTTAAAATGATCCCAGTACTCATTGTCAAAAGGTGGCTCTGTCCCATTTTCCTGTGTAACGAAAAATTGCCTCTCAGTCAAGATTTCCTTAAGGTGGGATTGATCCTTAGGCCAGTTTTCTTTTAAGAAAGCATCGCGGCCTGAACCCTTACGATACAAGGCGTACCTAAATTGATTCTTTTTATGGAAATCCTGATGATATTCCTCAGCAGGATAAAACTCCATGGCTGGTAAAATATCCGTTACAATGGGGTCATCGAACAGATTACTCCCCATTAATTCTTTCTTGGACTCCTCGGCTTCTAACTGTTGACGATCATTATGATAAAATATCGCAGATTTATATTGATTACCCCTATCAGAAAATTGTCCACCAACATCGGTAGGGTCAATCTGCTGCCAGAATATCCGAAGTAAATCTTTATAAGAAATGAGGCATGGATCAAACACTAGCTGAACCGCTTCTACATGATCGGTCTGACCCGAAGTTACCTGCTTGTAACGTGGGTTCGGTACCTTCCCGCCCGTATACCCCGAAGTCACCTCAATCATTCCATCCATCTCATCAAAGGGAGCTACCATACACCAAAAGCATCCCCCTGCAAAGGTCGCGATCTCTCTATCATTCACTGTCACACTTGGCACCCTTTCCGACTATTTATTTTGTTTTATTATTACATATCCAAACAAGAAAACCCTTCTAGTCTCTTGAAGATTGGATGGCGCTTCACTCTTTCCTGTCATGCCATTCTATAAAAAGAGGCACTTAGGAATCAACCTAAGTGCCTTACATAATCATTTATTATAGCCTGGAACCTATTAAAGGATGACACTGACGATGATGGCTGATAGAATGCTGACAAGCGTCGCACCATAAAGTAACTTCAAGCCAAATCGTGCCACAACGTTCCCTTGCTTTTCATTTAGTCCTTTAACTGCACCAGCGATAATCCCGATTGATGAGAAGTTTGCAAAAGATACCAAGAACACCGATACAATACCTAAAGTTCTCTCACTGAATCCAGCATCCGCTAAGCTCAACATGGCAACGAATTCATTCGTCACTAATTTAGTGGCCATGATTCCACCAGCAGATACAATTTCAGATGCCGGAACACCCATGATGAAGGCAAATGGAGCAAAGATATATCCTAGGATTTCTTGGAAGCTAATACCTAGAATCAAGTCGAATAAGCTGTTTATACCAGCGATTAATGCGACAAAACCAATTAACATGGCAGCAACAGTTATCGCCACTTTGAATCCATCCATGATATATTCTCCGAGCATCTCGAAGAAGGATTGCTTTTCTGCCCCTTCTTCAACAGCGAGAATATCTTCTTCCTCGGAAACTGTATATGGATTGATGATAGAAGCGATAATAAATCCACCAAACATGTTAATAACAATGGCTGTCACCACATACCTTGGCTCAACCATAGTCATGTAAGCTCCTACAATCGACATGGATACAGTGGACATGGCCGATGCACAAAGCGTGTACATACGTGAAGGCGGTATGGCACCCAGCTGTTTCTTCAAAGTAATGAATACTTCTGATTGACCAACGATAGCCGAAGCAACCGCATTATAGGATTCAAGCTTACCCATCCCATTTATTTTACTGATTAGTAAACCAATCCACTTCATAATGAATGGAAGGATTCTTAAATACTGTAAAATACCAATTAAGGCGGATATAAAGACAATCGGAAGAAGAACATTTAAAAAGAACGGTGATGCGCCTTCATTGACGATTCCGCCGAAGACGAATGTTACCCCTTCATTGGCCCATTTCAAAAGCATTCCAAATGCGTCAGCAATAGCATTGATGATGACAAGACCAAACTTCGTATTTAATAATATATACGTCAAGATAAGCTGAATCAGGATCATTATGATGATTGGTTTAACTTTGATTTTCTTACGGTCACTGCTCACTAATACAGCAAGTCCAAAAACGACGATCAGCCCTAAAATTGCTATCAGAAATTTCATTATGCGGCCTCCACTTAGGTGAATTTAATTTATTTTAACTGGTACCTTAAAAGAATTATGCAAGCGTTTTCTCTTTTAGCCAAAATACCTTGTCCGTACCTCTTCAATTTTATATACTATACTAATATTTTTTGTAGTGCAATTAATTTTTTTCTATAAGCACAATACAATATTTGGTAACTGACAAACCCATTTTATTAAAAGTTTCCCCAACTGGTTTCTCTATATCCACATCTAACGAAACAGCAACGATCAAAAAAAACTTAGGGTTAAAAAAGACCCTTAACTTTCCCTTAAGATAAAAGGGGAAATTAGAGCCTATCTTTTTATTTATATCTTTGGTTTTTTGGGAAAGGTAATTTCGAAACGCGTGCGTTTTCTCTCTTCACTCGTCACTTTAATAATCCCTTGATGCATTTGGACAATCCACTTGGCAATAGAGAGACCAAGCCCTGACCCTTCGTTTAAGGAACGGGATTGTTCCACTTGATAAAATCGATCAAAGATTTTCGATAGTTCCTCTTGAGGAATCCCCTTCCCATCATCTTCTACAGATAGAATGATGGACGAAGCGCTCTTGACGCAGGTTATCGAAATCTTCCCGCCTTTTTCCGTAAACTTCAATGCATTATCCACTAATATCACCAATAATTGATGAATTCTTTCTTTGTCACCAAAAAACTCAACCTGCTCCGGTACTAAGCTAACCATTGTTTTATTCTGAAAAGAAGCTATATCAATATACTGTTCAACAACTTCGCTAATGACTTCATCTAAGAAAAACTTTCCTTTTGTAACCTCCACTTGATTGGAATCCGTTCGTGTCAAGGTTAAAAGGTTTGTAACTAACTTATTCAAACGTCGCACTTCTTTGGAAATGATCGATATATCAACCGCTTTTTCCTCGATTGTCGCGGAAGGTGATTGAAACAACAAATCAGCTTTCGATTGAATGACAGCAAGAGGTGTCCTGATTTCATGGGAAGCATCGGAAACGAACTGCTGCTGTTGCTCCCATGATTTTTTTATCGGGATGAGGGCCCTCCCCGCTAAAAGGTACCCAGCTCCAATGGCCAAAAGGCTTCCGATGCCTCCACCCATGAGCAATATGAGCAATAAGCGATTGAGCATAGCTTTTTCCGAATCTACATTCCGAATGAATTGCCACGTCATTTTTCCGTATTCTGTTTCTACCTGTGTGGAAACCGCCCGGTATGTAGCACCATCGACAGAAATTTCTTCAATCTCATCAAACGTTTTCGGGAAAAACTCTGGTTCATTGACCTTGAAGAAACTGTTTTCGTTCAACCTTGGCTCAATGATTGTTTCATTCGGACCCCAAACGATCACACTCGGACCTGGGCCTAACTGAAATTCACCTGGGGGACGAATTCCCCCCGGCATTCCCCCAATCCTTTGCTCACGTAAGGAGTCATTCACTTCTTTATAAATCTGATTTTCCGTATAGAAATAAATTGTTCTGCTTAATATCGCAATAAGAACTATGAAGACGATTGAATTCAATAATGTCAACTGAAGCCTCGTTTTTTGAAACATGCTAACCCCCCTTAAGGTTGTTTTAACATATAGCCAATTCCTCGGATAGTCTGTATGTCCTTATGGTATTGAAAGGGTTCCAATTTCTTTCTTAAATGGTGCACAAACACTTCAACAATTGCGATCGTCGTATCGGAGTCAAACCCCCAGATGCGGTCAAAAATCTGTTCACGGGTAAGGATTTTTCCCTTGTTTTGAATGAGGTATTCGAGCAATTCATATTGCTTCAGCGTTAGTCTTACCGCCTCACCCTCTACCAAAATACCCTTTTCCTTCTCCAACAATTGAATTCCTCGGTACTTCCAACCTTGCTCAAGCGAAAGAATTCCACTCCTACGCAGAAGAGCCCGTATTCTTGCCTTAAGCTCGGCTGCCTGAAATGGCTTGACCAAGTAATCATCCCCTCCAAGTTCCAGGCCCTTTACCCGATCCTCCAGGGAATCTTTTGCGGTTAAAAATAAAACACTCGTATCAATTTTGGCGTTCCTCATTTGGCGGATGATCTCGAATCCATCCATACCCGGAAGCATTACATCCAAAAGAATGATATCGTATATACGTTGCTGGGCCAAAAAAAGCCCATCTTCCCCGTTATCAGCTGTATCCACTTCATATTCATCCTCTAAAATTTGCCTCATTGACTCTAATAACGAAGCATTATCCTCTACCACTAATACCTTCATCAAAAGGCTCCCTCCTGACAAAATTCTCCTGTAAATATATTGTAATCCTACCCCTTTATATATATAAAAGAAAACCAGACAACATCAGCCTGCTTTTTTTAAAGATGTATGATGAAATCAGTATTACGAAAGAAGCTTAACTTTTCCTTAATGATGGCTGCCTTTATATGTAACAAATGAACGAAGATTTCTTTTCTTCGCTTTACTAAATTCTATGTCGAACAAAAAAAGGGGATTTTTTTAAAATTAAATTTACAAAATATTCTAATAAATATATACTGAGAGTGTTATCGGGCTCCACTAGGTAAATTATCTTGATTTATAAAGGGGGAACCACATTGCCATCAAATGAATCAATGGCTGAAGATCAAAAAGTAAGCGCTTCCAAAAATTACACCGAAATTGTCCAATCACCATCATTTCAAGATCTCCTTAGAAAAAAACGTAAGTTCATCGTTCCACTTTCCATCTTTTTCATGGTCTTTTATTTCTCCTTACCCATTCTCACTTCCTATTCTACAGTCCTGAATTCAAATGCTTTCGGCGCTATCAGTTGGGCCTGGGTGCTTGCCTTCGCACAATTCATCATGACATGGACCCTATGTGTGCTTTACTCCAAAAAAGCTGCAACTTTCGACAAGCTTGTCGAACATATTATAAAAGAAGCGAAAGGAAGGGGGTGAAGAGGGCATGAATGTACTAGCTTTTGTCTTATTTCTTCTCATAGTCGGTCTAACCTTGGTCATAACCTTCTTTGCCTCACGCCGTACCAAAACGACAGCTGACTTCTATACGGCGGATAGCAGTCTAACCGGTTGGCAAAATGGCTGGGCAATAGCCGGGGACTATATGTCCGCCGCTTCATTTCTGGGAATTGCGGGGATGGTCGCACTCTCTGGATTCGATGGGTTCTTCTATAGCATCGGTTTTCTAGTCGCTTACCTCGTCGTACTCTATATTGTAGCCGAGCCCCTTCGTAATCTTGGGAAATACACTCTTGCCGACATGATTGCTGCACGCTTCAACGAAAAGAAGGTACGCGGCGTGGCTGCTTTAAATACGATTTCCATTTCTACCTTTTATATGATTGCCCAACTTGTCGGTGCAGGCGCCCTCATAAAATTATTACTTGGAATCGATTACTTATACTCCGTTATCATTGTTGGGGTTTTAATGACCGTATACGTCGTATTTGGTGGGATGACCGCAACTAGCTGGGTGCAAATCGTCAAAGCCGTTTTATTGATGGCCGGGACATTCATCATCTCCATTATCGTACTGGCAAAATTCGACTTCAGTGTGTTGGAGATGTTCCGGCAGATGAAAACAGCCACTCCTCTCGGAGGTGATTTCCTGAACCCAGGAAACAAGTTTAAAGATCCATTGGACACTTTATCACTCAATCTGGCCCTCGTGCTAGGAACGGCTGGACTTCCGCATATACTCATTCGATTCTTTACAGTGAAAGATGCCATCACTGCGCGAAAGTCCGTGGTCTATGCTACATGGATCATTGGAATTTTCTATATCATGACCATATTCCTTGGATTCGGGGCAGCAGCCTTCGTAGGGTATGACAAAATCGTTGGAGCGAATTCTGCTGGCAATATGGCTGCTCCCTTGCTTGCTGAAGCCCTAGGCGGAGATTTCCTTTTCGCCTTTGTATCAGCCGTTGCTTTTGCTACCATCTTAGCGGTTGTGGCCGGTCTTGTTCTATCTGCCGCCTCCGCCTTTGCCCATGATTTTTATGGTCATATCATTCGTAAAGGTGAAGCCACTGATAAAGAACAAGTCGTGGCCGCTCGTTGGGCATCCATCGGTGTGTCCATCCTTTCCATCATCCTTGCTCTATTTGCCCAAAATATGAATGTTGCCTTCCTTGTATCCCTTGCCTTTGCCGTTGCCGCTAGCGCCAATCTTCCCATCATTCTCTTTACGGTATTCTGGAAACGCTTCAACACAGCCGGAGCAGTCACAGGCATGCTTGTCGGCCTAATCAGCTCCCTGTTGCTCGTGTTCTTAAGCCCGAATGTCTGGTCTCCGGATGGGAATGCCATCTTTGTAGGGAATCCGCTCTTTCCTCTTGAAAATCCAGGAATCATCTCCATCCCGATTGGCTTTATCGCTGCAATCGTAGGAACCTTGTTGTCCAGTAAAAAAGCGGATGCCAAGAAATATGATGAAATATTAGTCAAGGCTAATACGGGGATGAAGGATTCAATTTAACCCAAATAGGAAAAGAGGGGGATCATTTTTCCCCTCTTTTCCTATTTGGTAACATTCCAGCTATTTCTATATCTTATTTAGCCTCTTTAATTTTCTTTTATTGTATTTATTCACTAACTGATTCATAACCTCAGCAAAAATCAAACCCATGGCAATCGCCCCTGCTAGCATAAATGCTTTTGCTGCCAGCTGGACGGCCATATTGAAATCATTTTCCACAAAATGCTTCATCGCATCATAGGATAGTCCCCCAGGCACGAGTGGGATAATCCCTGACACATTAAATATTGTAATCGGTGTTTTATACCTCTTCGCAAAATATTGGCTGATAACTGCTACGAGGAATGCCGCTGCCAATGTAGCAGCAATGCTATTTATCTCATTTTCGACCAGATAATAATAGAGAAACCAACCTACCATTCCAACCGTACCACATTGAATCAACGATTTTTTTGGCACATTGAAAATGACTCCAAATGCAGCAGAGGCAATAAAACTTGTAATTAACTGTGCAATCATTTTTCTACCTCCCCAACATCATAGGAAAACAAAGGCAACCGCAATCCCAGTACCAATGGCCAAGGCGGTCAAACCTGCATCTGCTCCTTTGGACAGCCCTGAAACTAAATGCCCTGCAATTAAATCCCTTGCTGCATTCGTAATTAATAATCCCGGCACAAGTGGCATCACGGCTCCAATAATGATCTTATCCAACTGACTACCCAAACCGAATTGCACAAATAACATAGCGGCCATGCCCACAACTAACGAAGCGATAAACTCGGCAAAAAAACGGACCTCCAATAACCAATGCAAATACAGCAGGCAAGAAAACCCTAACCCTCCGGCGATACACGACCAGATAAAATCACTCCACTGTCCTTGGAACATAATTAAAAAACAACCACTTGATATGAAGGCTGCAAAAATCTGTACCCACACGGAATACCCCATGCCTTCCTTTTCTATTTCCTTCAGACGGGAATAAGCTTGCTGTGGCGTCATTTCCCGACTTGATATGCTACGGGAAATGCTGTTCACTAACGTCACCTTGTGTAAATCAGTGGACCTTTGGGAAACCCTGATTAGCTTAGAGGCGGGGTGTTCCCCATCCAAGGAGAAGATAATTCCTGTCGGCGTTGAAAAGCTATGCGATTCATCACAACCAAAAGCGGCCGCTATCCTAACCATCGTATCTTCCACCCTGGAGGTTTCCGCGCCGTTTTGGAGCATGATTTTCCCTGCAAGCAAACAAACATCTATAATTTCATTCGTCTGAAACTGACTTTCCATCGTATCCTCTCCATTACTTCCTATATAGGAAATGCTTGCTTTATAAGTAAAAACTAACCCTTCCAAATTCATTCCATGATAGCCTAATTTTCGAAAAAAGGATATAGCTAACCCTTCCTAAATAAGCCGATTATTCTAACTTATCGCTCCCTATTATTTATATTCCTCATTACGCTAATCGACGGGTACCCCCTTTTCCACCTAGTAACCTCATCAAGCCTTCTACATCCTGCAAGGGCTGGTTCTTAAAGACTGGAATCCCACTAAACTTTCAACTGCCCCAACATCCACGGTACTTGGTAACAGGCATATCCACCTCGTTGGCCAATTGAACATGTCTCTTATTTCAGTAATTTTATCGAATTCACCTTTTCTAATCCGTCATGGTCAACCAAATTGCCCCTAGTCCTACCAATTTTTTCAAAGATTCTGATATTTATTGTTGCATAACACATGAGAGATTTCTCAAATGCCAACTGCTAACTCACCGCACTATTTTTATCTGATTATTCTTTTAACTAAACTTCCTTTAATTAATTATTGTCAAACTACGCTCTAAAGTTGATAATTGAGCGTGTAATTATTGTTAGCCACATCCTGAAAGGAAGGAATATTTCATGAAAAGCTTCTTTAAAAACTATCGATCCTCTTTAATATTGCTGACGGCAATTATTATTGGCGGTATAGCTGGTCTGATATTTGGAGAGAAGACCTCCATCATCCAGCCGCTGGGGGACTTATTTCTAAATTTAATGTTCACAATAATTGTGCCACTGGTATTTTTCAGTATCTCTTCGGCCATCGCCAATATGAATGGGATGAATCGTCTAGGGAAAATCATGGGCAGCATCGTCTTCGTTTTCTTAGCAACAGCTGCGCTGGCTGCCGTAATTGGCTTCGTTGGGACAACTATCATCAATCCATTGGAAGGCACAGATACCACTGCGATTAAAGAACTAATGGAAAATGGTGGTTCACAGGAGCCTGTTGAAGAGGTTTCATTACTTAGCCAGCTCGTTCAAACGGTTACGGTCTCCGACTTTCCCGAACTGTTCTCAAGAAGCAATATGCTACAGTTAATTGTCTTCTCTGTTTTAATTGGACTTTCCACCGCATTAGTCGGCGAAAAAGCCAAACCGATTACTGTGTTTTTATCAGCTGGTACGGCTGTGATGATGAAAGTCGTTAAAATTGTCATGTATTATGCACCGATTGGTCTAGGCGCTTACTTCGCTTCCATCATCGGTCAGCTTGGACCACAAATTTTAGAAGGTTATGCACGCACATTCGTTCTTTATCTCATTTTGACCGTGATCTATTATTTTGGGTTCTTCACTCTATATGCCTTTCTTGCTGGTGGCAAAGAGGGTATTAAATTGTTCTGGAAAAACGCATTCACGCCTTCCATTACAGCCATCGCTACCTGCTCGAGTGCGGCTTCGATTCCAGTCAACTTGGAATACGTCCGAAAAATGGGTGTACCAAAGGATATTGCCGAAACAATCATCCCACTTGGAGCCAACACACATAAAGATGGTTCTGTATTTGGTGGTGTCTTGAAGATTGTTTTCCTTTTCACCCTATTCGGCAAAGATATGACGAGTATTTCCAGCATTCTAAGCATCCTTGCCGTGGCCTTTTTAGTCGGTGCGGTCATGGGCGCCATTCCTGGAGGTGGCATGATTGGGGAAATGTTGATTCTAAGCGTGTTTGGCTTCCCTATCGAAGTCTTACCAATTATTGCTGTCATCTCTACCATTATCGATGCACCCGCTACACTTCTAAACTCAACAGGGAATACCGTGTGCGCTATGCTTGTCACACGGCTTGTCGAGGGTAAGAACTGGGTAAAACAGGCCTTTGTAAAAGAGGATCCTACTATATAAGCTTCGTATGAAATAGACTCCAAGAGATTTGGAGTCTATTTTTTATTCCTTAATTGTCTTGAAACAAGTTTTCAGCAGAAAAGGATTTTCCCTTCCTTAAATCGAATTAAAGGAGAAAGAACGCGAGGAGGGGTAGAATATTGAATAAGTGGCTGCCTGCTGGAATTCTTATCATGGGCTTACTCTATATATTTTTCATACCTGAAGAACCGTTAGCTATAAAGATTCTATTCAAGATTATCCCCATGATATTGATCCTGTTTTATGCCTACACCAAAAATATGGATCGTATGACCCGCTATCAACAACTTGTATTACTTGGTCTATTCTTTTGCATGCTAGGTGACGGCTTATTAATCTGGTTTGTTATTGGCCTAACGGCTTTCTTGATTGGACACATCTTCTATATTGCCGCATTCTTGAACCAGTGGAATTTTTCATGGCTGCGCATGGCAAGCATTCTTCCCATTGGGGTCTATTCCACTTGGATTGGCCGGGAAATAGTTCTTTCTTTGACTGAGAAGGGGGAGAGCAGTTTGATCATTCCCGTCATTTGCTATATAACCGTGATTTCCATCATGGGCTGGACCGCATTCATGACTGGGAAGGCTGCTGCCATTATCGGTGGTTTGCTGTTTGTCATTTCAGACTCCATTTTATCCTGGAATAAATTCGTCGAAGATATTACCTTTGCCGGTCCCCTGATCATGCTTACCTACTATACAGCTCAATTCTTCATCGCTTCTAGCATTCGGCCAAAATATGCTTATCCTTCATTGATAAACCGAAAGTATGATGAACCGACTATATACGACTAATTTCATTCCTATTCGATACATAAAAAAGGTATGCACAGTCTTATTCCAGACCGTTGCATACCTACATAGGGATTTCATCCTTTGATTTTCTTGATAAATGCCACTTTTAAATAATTGCCCTCTTTGAAGTTCGAATTTGTTCTAAAATCGGTGGGGAGCGTGAACTCTTCCATCAATTCATATTTTCCATTCATTTCTCTAAATGCCGCGTCAATGAAGCTTTTGAATTTTTTCATATCAAAGGTGCTACAGTTCGTAGATGCAATAATCACTCCATTGTCCTCTGTAATGGCAATAGCATCTTTCAATAAGTTCGTATAGTCTTTACCAGCACTAAAGGTAAACTTCTTTGATTTGGCAAAACTCGGCGGATCCAGGATGACTATATCAAATTTCAGAGCTTTCTTCATCGCATACTTAAAGTAATTAAATACATCCATTACGACGATGTTCTGCGCTTCTGGATCAATTCCATTCACGTTAAATTGTTCAGTCGTTTTAGGCAAACTGCGGTTAGCCAAGTCCACACTTGTCGTTTTAATGGCACCGCCTAAAGCTGCAAATACAGAGAAGGCACCGGTGTAAGAGAACATATTCAAGACAGTTTTCCCTTTTGCATACTTATCCCTGATGGTCCTTCTAACATCACGTTGATCGAGGAAAACGCCTACCATTGCTCCATCGTTCAGGTAAACCGCAAATTGAACACCATTTTCCTTGACGATAAGTGGAAATTCCGGCTGCACACCCATGACAAAGTCATCTTCCTCTACATATTGTCCCTTTGTATCAAAGCGTTTCTTCTGATAGATGGATTTGACATTGACCGTATTCTGCAAGGCTTTAATAATATAGTCTTTAAATGAATAGATTCCCTTGCTATACCAGTTGATGACATAGTTGCCCTCGTAGTGATCAATGATTATCCCACCAACTCCATCTCCCTCACCATTGAAGAAGCGGAATGCCGTCGTTTCGTTATCTTTGAAGAAAGGCTTTCGATAGTCATAAGCAGCCTGGATTTTTTGATTGAAAAACTCCTGGTCAATGTTTTCGCCCTCTTTGTGCGTCAACACCCATCCATAGCCTTTATTCTGTCTTCCATAATAGCCCTTGGCAAGAAAGCGATTGTTTTCGTCGACCAATCGCAACAAGCATCCTTCTTCCTGAAGGTCATTGAGGTTGCCAATCGCCTCCTTGGCAATCAGAGGATAGCCTTTTGCGATTTTACTTACGAATTTAGTTTTAACTTTTACATCTATTTCTTTTATCAAATATATCATCCTATCTTTGGTATTGCTTTCCTCCCCATTTTACCCTAATCCCCACATAAATAAAAACCAGCTTGGTTCCCTGACCAAGCTGGTTTCTAAAACTCTATCGATTCATGAGATTTTCAAGTGAAGGTCCCCGGCATGGGCTTTCCCCATCACTTTCAAGGCCCGGTGTAAAACGATGGTAATTAAGGCGGGCAGCACCATCCCTACTGCCACATAGATAAGAAACGTATACAACCCTTGACCCGTCAGTACGGCAATCGGAGCGATTAAGGAGCTTAGCCCCATTCCTCCAAGCTCATAAGACACTTGAAAATCAAAGACCATCGTGGCAATTGGAGCACAGACAATAGCTGCCACGAATGGCGGAATGACGTATAACGGATTCTTTATTAAGTTGGGAAATTGAACCTTTGGAGTCACGACCATCTGGGCTAGAAAACCGCCCATATCATTATCTTTATAAGACATAACAGTAAAGCCAACAAACTGAACAGTGCACCCAATTAACGCTGCCGCACTAGAAACGGGATCCAACTGGAGCGCAATTGCTAAAGCAGCGGAAGAAGCCGGTGTCATCAATAAAATGCTAAAGACTAACGCAATGACCATGGAACCAATTAAAGGAGAACCGGAAACAGCGGCGGTAATTTGACCGCTTAACCAAGTCAGTAACGGTGTCGTAACAAGCGCAAGTCCATAACCTGACACCCCTCCGACAAGGACAGCAGCCAACGGGATGGCCATGATATCCAACTTGGTTTTCCCTATCAAACGTTTACCGACATACGTGGCAATCAATGCAGCCAGAACAGCACTGATCGGCTGACCGGTGACAATCGTAAAAGCCCCCTCTGCCGTTCGGTTAATTGCAGCTCCACCGACCGCACTTGAAGCCATCGCACTAAAGATGACCAACGAATTACCCCCGAGTTGGTATGCTATTCCAGCTCCTAAAGCTGGTGCCAACAAGACCTTAGTAGCCCCGCCGATTGCAAGGAAGACTTCCCAGTCTAAATACCCTCCTATTGATTCAAACAATAAACCGATCCCTAATGTTACCAATACAGCATTAGCGATTCCCGTTGAAGCCTTATACATTCGTTCTGTGATGTATTCTTTTCTGCTCACTGGATTCCACTCCTATTTTTTTAAATATTCTAATATTAAATATCAAATAAAAAACTGACTACGCTAAGCCTATATAAAAGGTAGAATATACCCCAAAATATCCATCGTAAGATAGAGGTTAGACAATTGATTTTCTCCTTCATTAATTGAGCTTGTTCGTATAGTAACACGAATATTCTGACAATGTAAACAGGATTTATATTCTAATAAAATAAAAACGCTTACAAAAAGGAATGATTTCTTCATTTAGCGCTAACCATTTCGCTTCCACTTATTATCTTCATGACTATTTGGCACAAGGTTTATGGTTAAATTATCCATATAATCAATCCCTTCACTCCTCCGATTCCTTAGTTATTTCACTATAATAGACGATTTTTTCTTTCCTAACAAAAAAGAGAACCACTTTACAGCGGATTCTCCTTTTTTAGGTTTATGTCCTTACCTTTCCTACTATTGAAAGCCTTCAAGGGTAGCAAAGGTTTCTCTAAGAAATTTATAAAATAACTTTTCCGTTGGCATTAATTCTCTTTCAGTAGGAATGATAACACCAACTGCACGTGTTACGGAAGGTTCCTCTAAAGGCAATCTCACCGTGAAGCGAGGCAGGCTATCAATCAAAGAAATTTCAGGTATCAGCGTGACGCCAAGCCCGGCTGCCACCAACCCTTTAATAGCATCGGTGTCTTTCCCTTCGAAGGCAACCTCCGGCTCAAAGCCGTTGAGCTTACACGCCTTCATGACCAGTTCCCGCAGAACATATCCCTTAGGGTAGACAATGAATGGGTTTCCCTGTAATTCATTTAACTTGATGGACTTCCTCTTTGCCAATGGATGATTTTCCGATAGAAGGGCAACTAGCTGTTCAATAAATAACGTTTCTCCATGAATTTTCTTTTCATTCGGTGGTAACGGACCTATCAAGGCCATATTGATATTTCCTTTTATTACAGAATCTATTAAGTAGCGATAGGATCCTTGTTTTAATGTGAATTTAGCTTGCGGGTATATTTCCCTGAAGTCAGAAATGACCTTTGGCAATATATAGGAAGCTAAACTACTCGGAAAACCGATCCGAATCGTTCCCTTTTCCGGATCCAAGCTTTCAGCCATCTCCCGTTTTGCCCGTTCAATCATGTCGACTGCCTTCTGCATATGTATGAGAAAGGTATTTCCTATGGGGGTCAGCTTGATTTTCCGTCCTTCACGGATAAATAACTGCACACCCAGTTCTTCTTCTAAATTATATATTTGACGACTAACCGCAGATTGGGCCACATGCAACGCCACGGCTGCTTCAGTCATATGTTCTCGTTTTGCCACTTCAATGAAGTACTCGATTTGTCTTAATTCCAATGTTGGTTCCTTCTTTCATATCAAAACAGCATGTAATTTATCTAATATTCAGATTGTTCTTTTAGAATTTAAATTATATCATGAAACTATCACATAAGAACCCATCGATAATACTACTTATAATTATTTTACTAAATAACAAAAAAAAGGGAGCTAAATGAAGATGATAACATCCCAAGAAATCCAGCAAGATGAATTGCAAGTTGCAAAAGAATACGTAAGCGACGTATATGCAAAAGTGAAAGAACGCAATCCCCACGAAAGTGAATTCCAACAAGCTGTAAAGGAAATCTTCCTTTCGTTGGTACCGGTATTTGCACAACATCCGGATTATATGAAAAACGGGATACTAGAGCGGATCGTTGAACCAGAGAGAATGATCACCTTCCGTGTCCCTTGGGTCGATGACCTAGGTAATGTACACGTGAATCGAGGTTTCCGCGTACAATTCAATAACGCAATCGGACCCTATAAAGGCGGCCTACGTTTCCATCCAACGGTAAATGCAAGCATCATCAAGTTTCTAGGATTTGAACAAATCTTTAAAAACTCTTTAACAGGTCAACCGATCGGCGGAGGTAAAGGTGGCGCCGACTTTGATCCAAAAGGAAAATCAGATGGTGAAATCATGCGTTTCTGCCAAAGCTTCATGTCAGAACTTGGATTACATATAGGACCAGACACCGACGTACCGGCTGGGGATATCGGAGTGGGAGCCAGAGAGATCGGGTATCTGTTCGGTCAGTATAAGAAAATGCAGGGAAGCTACCATGCCGGCGTTTTAACCGGTAAAGGCATTAGTTACGGAGGCAGTCTAGCACGTACAGAAGCAACCGGCTATGGAACGGTTTACTTCGTTGAAGAAATGCTAAAAGATAAAGGACTACAATTCAACGGCAGTACTGTTGTCATCTCGGGATCTGGTAATGTTTCCATCTATGCGATTGAAAAAGCAACACAATTAGGTGCCAGAGTAGTCGCTTGCAGTGATTCCAATGGATACATTTATGATAAAAACGGTCTAAACCTAGATACGATTAAGCGACTAAAAGAAGTAGAACGGAAACGCCTATGTGATTATGTTAGTGTTCATCCTGAAGCGGAATACACTGAAGGCAGTTACGGAATTTGGTCTATCCCATGCGACATCGCCCTTCCTTGTGCAACACAGAATGAAATTGATGAAGATGCAGCAAAACTGCTGATCAAAAACAATGTAAAAGCGGTCGGCGAAGGTGCTAACATGCCTTCTACCCTTGAAGCGATTGACGTATTCCTTAACAATGGTGTCCTCTTTGGTCCAGCTAAAGCTGCCAATGCAGGTGGCGTAGCTGTTTCAGCCCTTGAAATGGCACAAAATAGTGCCAGAATGCCTTGGACGTTTGAAGAAGTCGACGAAAAACTGCATGGCATCATGAAAAATATTTACAAAAATAGTATAGAAGCAGCTGAAGCATATGGTGTTCCAGGCAACTTAGTTGTCGGTGCCAACATTGCAGGATTCCTTAAAGTAGCAGACGCTATGATGACTCAGGGAATACTCTAAAGGCTAGTGAAGGAGGCGGTCCAAATGGACCGCCTCCTCTTCAATGTAGCATTCCACACTAAAGGAGAGTGCCGGAAAAAATACCAGCACTCTCCTTTGTTACCTACACTTTTATTCCTTAGTCACTAGCTTCAATGGAACAGAAATCGTACTATCCACTTTTTCACCTTTCAGGACTTTTTCAGCCGCATGAACTGCTTCTTCACCGATAAGGACTGGTTGTTGAGCAACGGTTGCTTGTAATTCACCGTTTTCAACCGCTTTTAGAGCATCCTCGTTTCCATCAAAACCAACGACAATGACGTCTTTTCCGGCCGCTTTGATTGCCTCTACTGCTCCTAATGCCATTTCATCATTATGAGCAAAGACCGCTTGGATGTCTTTTTTCCCTTGCAGGATGTTTTCCATAACGTTAAGCCCTTTTGTACGGTCAAATTCAGCCGTTTGGCTTGTCAGAACATCTAATTGCTCATCTGCGATGTTATGGAACCCTTTCCCCCGCTCACGCGTTGCAGATGCTCCAGAAACCCCTTCTAATTCCACAACTTTTGCCTGTTCTCCAAGTTGTTTAACAAGATATTCAGCCGCTGTCTCTCCGCCGGCTACATTATCTGAAGCAATGAACGTTTCAATGTCGCCTTCCTCGGAAGAACGGTCAATTGTTATGACGGGAATGCCCGCTTCATTAGCCGATTGAACCGCTGATGAAATCGCAGCCGAATCCGTAGGGTTGACGAGTAGTATATCGACGTTTTGAAGAATTAAATCTTCAATCCCGCTTATTTGCTTCGCTGTATCATCTTGTGCATCGACCACTGACACTTTCATGCCTTTTGCCTTTGCTTCTTTTTCAATCCCATCTTTCAACGCAACGAAGAAAGGATTATTTAACGTAGAAATGCTGACTCCAACCTTCACGTCTTTCATGGACTCTTTTATTTCTTTTTTATTATCGTTGAATCCCGATTCCATTGAACATGCTGCTAATACCACTAAAGACAGAACCATGAATAACGAAAGAACCTTTTTCATTTTGATACACCTCTACTTATGATTTTTTACGATCAAGTAAAACAGCAACCAATATAACTGCGCCCTTTACGACTTGCTGGTAGAAAGAGGACACACCAAGTAAATTCATTCCGTTGTTCAATGTACCGATAATCAAGACACCGACTAGCGTACCGAACATCCGGCCCTTTCCTCCTGATAGGCTTGTCCCGCCTAATACAACGGCAGCAATGGCATCCATTTCGTAGGATTGACCGGCAGTCGGCTGTGCTGAATTCAAACGAGATGTTAGAATAGCACCGGCAAGCGCTGCCATTGTGCCTGCAAGCCCATAAATAGCTACCTTGACCCGGTCCACTTTAATTCCAGAGATACGTGAAGCCTTCTCGTTTCCACCTATTGCATACGTCTTACGTCCAAATGATGTTTTATGGAGCAAGAACCAGAGAATGATGAAAGCGATGATCATCACAACCGCTGGAACAGGAATTCCAAAGAAATATCCCCTACCAAACAATTGGAACATCAAAGAGTCACCAATACCCGTAATCGGCTTACCATCTGTATACACAAGCGTTAATCCACGGAAAATGGTCATCGTTGCCAATGTGACAATGAAAGGCGCCATTTTTCCTTTCGAGATAAGAATCCCATTAATTACACCCATTATGGTACCTAATAAAACACCTACTAATATAGCTAAAATAGGGTCCAATCCTGAAACCATCATGCCAGCCATAAGTGCACTGGATAGAGCTAGAATGGAGCCGACCGACAGATCAATTCCGCCAGTCAAAATAATGAAGGTCATCCCAAACGCAATCAATGCATTAATGGAGGTTTGACGCAATAGATTCAAGATGTTACTCGGTTCCATGAATGATGGGTTTAAAACGGTTATTACGATAAATAAAAGAATCAAAGCAAGTAATGGACCAAATTTCTGCCAGATTCCAGTTTTCCCTGCAGCCTCAAGTTTCATCCTAGTTTCCTCCTGTTGCCAATGCCATAATTTTTTCTTGTGTTGCTTCCTTCTTCATCAATTCCCCGGCAATTTTACCTTCGTGTACAACAAGAACTCTGTCACTCATTCCCACAATTTCAGGAAGTTCTGACGAAACCATAATGATGGCGATGCCTCGTTCTGTTAATTCATTCATCAATTCATATATTTCACGTTTCGCTCCGACATCGATTCCCCTTGTCGGCTCATCCATGATCAACACTTTAGGAGAAGTTCCAATCCATTTGGCAATGACCACTTTTTGTTGATTTCCTCCAGACAAGTTGCCAATAATCGCTTCTGTAGACGATGTTTTCACGTGAAGACGCTTGACCATCATCTCCGCAAATTTTTTCTCATCAGCTGTCTTTACAATTCCATTAGGGGCAAAGCTCTTTAGGTTTGGAAGACCGATATTTTCGCGGATAGAAAAGTCCAGGATCAACCCTTCTTCTTTACGATTTTCCGTGATGAAGGCTAAACCATGCCGTACTGCATCTGTAGGTTTACGTATGGCTACCTTTTTACCCTCTATCTTTAACTCTCCACTACCTATTTGATCAATTCCGAAAATGGCACGCATGATTTCCGTTCTTCCTGCTCCCATTAACCCGGCTACACCCACAATTTCACCTTGACGGACAGCAAAATGAATATCTTCAAAGAGTCCTTTTTTAGTGAGTGCATTCACTTCAAGTACCACTTCTCCAGGGGATGCCTCACGATGAGGGAAACGGTCCTCTAGCTCACGACCGACCATCTTCTGGACCACTTCATCAAAATTGGTATCTATGATTCTTTTGGTATCCACTGTTTTACCGTCACGCATGACTGTGATCCGGTCACAAATGGCAAAAATCTCTTCCATCCGATGAGAAATATAAACAAGTGATACTCCTTTTTTTATTAGGCCTTTCATCACTTCAAACAACTTCTCAATTTCCCGATCGGTCAAGGCGGCGGTTGGTTCATCCATGATGATGACCTCAGCATCCGTCATCAGCGCTTTAGCAATCTCTATCATCTGCTGTTCGCCAACTGAGCAAAGACCGGCTTCTTTATCAAAAGGAAGCGAAATATTAAGCGTCTTAAAAATCTCATTGGCTTTAGCCTTCATTTGTTTGTTTTTCAACACACCGAAAGCATTGACCATTTCCTTACCGATGAATAGGTTTTCTAATACCGTCATTTCTGGCCAGATATTCAACTCTTGTCGGATAAAGGCCAATCCTGCTTTTTCCGCTTCCTTCGAGTCCTTGAAGGAAACCTCTTTGCCATTGATCATGATTGTTCCCTGATCGTGTTTATGAAGTCCGGTCAAGATATTCATCAAGGTTGACTTTCCGGCTCCGTTTTCCCCCATAAGTGCGTGGACTTCCCCTGCCTCTAAAGAAAACTGTACGCCCTCTAATACCTTGTTCTGGCCAAATGCCTTATAGATATTACTCATTTCAATTTGCATACTTTTCACCTCATTTCGTTAAAAGAATACGCCAGACTGCAAAATGCAATTGGAATACGGCGTCGTTTCTCCGGTACGGATGACTGCCTTTGCTTTACGCGTCAACACTTTGAATTCCTCGTGGGAAATATAATCAATCGATTCTCCGAATTCTTGTTTCATGAAAAGATGCTGTTCTGGATTTTTTTCTATGATTTCATTAGCCGCAATTACCTTTTCAATAACCATATCGTCGTGAACGGCACGAACGACATCTTGAAAAGAAGGTGTTCCCGGTGTTAATGCTACATCTATTTTGAGCACTCCCTCAGGAACTGGCAGGCCTGCATCTCCAATGACGATATAATCTGTATGTCCAAGATCGACTAGTACCTTGGCGATTGAACTATTGATGATTCCATGACGCTTCATGAATTAAAGCTCCCTTCGACTTCTTCCCTTGTCGGCATACCGCCCTGTGCGCCAAACTTCGTTACTGAAATAGAGGCTGCTCGGTTAGCAAAAAGCAAACACTCTTCGAAACCTTTCCCTTCTGCAACAGCCACAGCAAAGGCGGCATTAAACGTATCCCCGGCCCCTGTTGTATCGACTGCCTCGACCACGAAACTTGGAACCACTCTCTCTTGTTCCCCATTGAAATAGCGTACTCCGTCTTTCCCTTCTGTGATAAACAATTTATTAGGATATTCGGCCAAAACTTCACTCCGATCCCTTCCCTTGAAAAGAATGTCGAATTCGTGCTCATTCGGGGTGATGAAGGATGAGCGCTGAATAACAAGCTCACTAATCTCACGTGCAGGTGCAGGGTTCAACAGTAATTTTTTCTGGAGCTTTTCACATAATTCAGCAAGAAACTCCACAGTTTCCTCCGGTATTTCTTGTTGAACCAGGACGATATCGCTCCCTTCTATAATTTTCATTGCCTTTTTGACATAATCGGGGGTGATGGAATCATTAGCACCTTTAACAACTATAATGCTATTATCTCCCTCTGAAAGCGTTATATGGGCAGTTCCGGAAGCTTCACCTGCAACCGGTTCCACAAAATTGGTAAAAACGCCGTTATTTTTTAAATTTTCGAGGATAATTTCTCCGTAAAAATCATCTCCTACACAACCGACCATCGTTACTTCAGCACCCAAACGGGCTGCTGCAACGGCTTGATTGGCTCCTTTTCCACCTGGAACTGTTACAAAAGAATCCCCAAGGACCGTTTCGCCTGCGATTGGACGCTTAGGCGATGTAACGACTAAGTCCATCGAGGAACTTCCGACTACTGCTATTTTTATCATGACTCCGCCTTCTTTCTCGTAGTTAGTCTTTCAACAAATGTAACTGGAAGCTTTCTACGTGTCTCTTCTATTACTTCCTGATTGATTCTTTTAATCAATAACTCTGCTGCCTGTTTTCCCATCTCATAAGCTGGCTGCCGAATAGTCGACAGAGGCGGGTGTAACAATGCTGTGAAGGCAATATCATCGTACCCAATCAATTGGATGTCATCAGGGATGCGTTTTTCTCTTTTTAAGATCTCCTGTAAAATCGCTGCTGCCACTATATCATTACAAGCAATGACTCCATCTGCATGTGGATATTTTTCAAATAATTCTTGCGCACAGACCTGACCACCTTGAATGGTAAGCGGCGAGTCCACAACATGGAACTTCACCTTTGCAAGCCTTAACTCTTCCATTGCCGCTACATACCGGTCATACACAGGTTTTATTTCAACAGGACCCCTGATTAAAACGATGTCCTTACTTCCTCTATCTATCAATATTCGGGCCGCCAGTTGGCCACCCGCCCTTTGGTCGGAATAAACCGCGGGCAGTCCCTCTACCGTCCGGTCCAGCAAGACGACGGGGATTTCCAGGTTGCTAAAACTTTCATTTCCTATCTCACTTGTAGAAGCAATCATTCCCACTACATTGTTTTGCAAAAAAGTATCTATATATTCCATTTCCTTACTTCTCTTCTCATCACTATTGCCAAAGATTAACCGATACCCATATTGTTGGAGATAATCTTCTACTCCCCTTGCCATCTCAGGAAAGAAGGGGTTCGTAATGTCAGGTAAAATAAGGCCTACCAATTTAGATTTACGTTTATAGAGGGATCTAGCCACCTCATTCGGCTTATAATTCAATTTTTCCACAGCTAACATGACGGCTTTTCTTGTATCTTCATGTGCGTACCCGCTGTCATTTATCACTCTAGAAACCGTCGCTACGGAAAATCCCGCTTCCTTCGCAACATCCCGAATAGTCGCCAATACATTCACCTCAATGTGTTATCTGTAACCGTTTCCACATTAGCTTATCATCATTTTATATGAACGGCAAGTCCTATTATCTTAGCAATTAGTAGGCATAAATGACTAAAAAGTGTAACACAATCCCCCATTCTTTAAAATTTACACTGAGTAAATTGTGATTACCTTTCTAAATCCTGTCCTAGGATGCATATCGATGATCTTTTTCCTTCGCTGTTTTCATAACAAACTCGTCGGTTTCTCACTCGATTGGGTGGGATATATGAATCATTTATGAACTGCGCGGTGCCGCACCTTAACATGGGAAATGATGAAAATGGTATGGCCATGCAGCCTCCTGGTATGAATCGAGATTTGGATTCACGTGGTGGAATTAACAGCAGCTATTCCAAGGAAACCATCATTCTATCATCTGCCCTCCTTTTATTACTATTCGGTGCGATAGCCTTTGCTCTCTCCTTTAGACGCAGAGGAAGAAAGGGATAATCGTTTATAACTTCATCACAATCAGGTATCCCGAGTTTGGGATGTCTTTTTCCATGTTGCTTTCATCAAACACACGACAATAAGGAGACATCCAATCTTTATAACTTCGCCTTATTTTATTACAAACCGAAACACTATATCCATTTTTATTACAAGGTAGTAAAATAATAGGAGGATGAATTTTATTTTCATCTAAACATTTTCAGTTGTTTATTATTTTTCTATAAAGGGTAAAGATTTCCATTATCACTTTTCCGATCGTTCTATATGTATCTTGTCAAACGTGTCGGTGTCAGGGGGGAAAGAATGAAAAGAAATCATACGATGATGCAATTTTTCGAGTGGCATTTAGAAGCGGATGGAAAGCACTGGGAAAGATTGAAATACGCGGCCCTGAAATTGAAGGATACAGGAATTGACTGTATATGGCTTCCACCTGTTACAAAGGGCCAATCCCTAGAGGATAATGGGTATGGTATTTATGACGGGTACGATTTGGGTGAATTCGACCAAAAAGGAACCGTGCGTACAAAATACGGGACAAAGGAAGAATTGCATCAGGCGATTGCCGCCTGTCATAACTACGGGCTATGCGTATATATCGACCTGGTCATGAACCATAAAGCTGGGGCTGATGGCACTGAAAAGTTCGAAGTCATCGAAGTCAATCCAGAGAACAGGATGGAAGACATATCGGAACCATTTGAAATAGAGGGATGGACAACATTCGATTTTCCCGGACGTAATAATCAGTACTCCTCTTTTAAATGGGACCATACTCATTTTAATGGAACAGACTATGACGCCAAACATGACAAAATGGGCGTTTACCGGATAACAGGCGAAAATAAGCATTGGAGTAAGCATGTCATTAATGAATTTGGGAACTACGATTACCTGATGTTTGCCAACATTGACTACAGTCTTCCAGAAGTTCGGCAGGAGATGATCACCTGGGGAAAATGGATGGTCGACACATTGAAATGCGATGGTTTTCGTTTAGATGCTGTAAAGCACATTGATTATGAATTCATCAATGAATTTTTACAAGAACTCATCCCTTACACAAAGGAACATTTCTTTATGGTGGGTGAATTCTGGAAGGCAGACGTAAATGCCTGTCAAACTTTTTTAGACCAAACGAATCATGACCTCAACCTATTCGATGTTTCCTTGCATTATAAATTTCACGAAGCCTCAAAAGCAGGATCTGACTTCGATCTCTCAACCATCTTTGATCATACCCTCGTTCAAACTAATCCGGCACAGGCCGTCACTTTTGTCGATAATCATGACTCTCAGCCCCATGAATCACTTGAATCATGGGTTAAGGATTGGTTCAAACCCTCGGCATATGCCCTAATCCTGCTTAGACTTTGTGGTTACCCTTGTGTCTTTTATGGAGATTACTATGGAATTGGCGGTCCTTCCCCGGTTCCCGGTAAAAAAGACATTATCGACCGGCTCCTGCATGCAAGGTATGAAAAAGCCTATGGTGAGCAAAAGGATTATTTCGATGATCCCCATACAATCGGTTGGGTTCGCCTAGGCGTAGAAGAGCTAGAAGGATCGGGATGTGCAGTCGTCGTCTCCAACAGCGATCAAAACAGTGAGAAAAGAATGTTTGTTGGCGAGCACCGCGCCGGTGAAATCTGGACCGACCTAACCTTCCATAGAGATGATCACATTACGATAGAGGAAGATGGGTATGCAACGTTTCCCGTTCATGGAAAAAGCGTATCCGTTTGGGCACTCAATCAATAAGTGATTTGCCTCCTACAGCAAAAACAGTAAGGTTCATCATCATCCTACTGTTTTTGCTGTTGTTTCTCATGGAAAAAGAAACCCCCATTACACCATTTCAAGCATGCCCGAAGATTTCTCCATCCACAGCAACCATGGTAAGATAAGGGAAAAGGAGTTGGATGAATCATGAAAGATAAAATCATTGAGAGGTTTACATCTTATGTGAAGGTGGATACACAATCAAACGAGGATGTTTCCAGTTGTCCTTCCACAGCTGGGCAACTGCATTTAGCCCAACAGTTGGTGGAGGAGTTACAAGCTATCGGAATGTCCGATGTCACCATTGATGAAAATGGTTATGTCATGGCAACTTTGCCTGCCAATTCAGAAAAGCAGGTTCCGACAATCGGCTTCCTGGCCCATGTGGATACGGCAACGGATTTCACAGGGAAAGATGTGAAACCTCAGATCATTGAAGCCTATGATGGTAGTGACATCCTATTACATAGAACATTGAATGTCATTCTATCACCTGATGACTTTCCCTCCCTTCATGACTACAAAGGACACACATTAATCACAACGGATGGAACAACCCTTCTTGGGGCGGATAATAAAGCAGGCATCGCTGAGATCATGACGGCTATGGACTATTTACTTCAACATCCAGAAATCAAGCATGGAAAAATCCGCGTGGCCTTCACTCCCGATGAGGAAATTGGAAGAGGTCCCCATAAATTTGACGTGGAAGCCTTCAATGCCCAATTTGCTTACACAGTGGACGGTGGCCCGCTTGGTGAACTCGAATATGAAAGCTTTAATGCTGCGTCTGCCAAGATTACCATAAAGGGCACGAACATCCACCCGGGCACAGCTAAGGGAAAAATGGTCAACTCCGCTAAAATAGCCATGGAGCTACATAGCAAACTGCCTGTTAACGAAGCACCGGAATACACAGAAGGATATGAAGGCTTTTATCATCTTAGCTCATTCCATGGAGACGTAGAAGAAACTAAACTATCCTATATCATCCGGGATTTCGATAAGCAAAAATTTAATGATCGTAAAAACTTCATCAAGCAAATTGTCGCCGAGTTAAGTGATAAGTATGGACATGAACAAGTCAAACTGGAATTGACTGACCAATACTACAATATGAAAGAAAAAATAGAACCGGTCAAAGAAATCGTCGATATCGCATACGAAGCCATGGAAAGGCTCGGGATTGAACCAAAAATCTCTCCAATCCGTGGAGGGACAGATGGGTCTCAGCTCTCTTATATGGGACTGCCTACCCCTAATATCTTTACAGGCGGCGAAAACTTCCATGGAAAATATGAATTCATCTCCGTCGATAATATGGTGAAAGCAACAAATGTCATTATTGGAATTGCTTCAATCTTTGAGGAAAAGGCGGTTTAATCGCTTTAACCACACGCGAAAAGCCCAGACTCTATACAGTCTGGGCTTTTGCATGTGGAGTATTCTTATAGTGCACGTGACCAATGTCGATGTTGGGCAATCGCCTCAATGAAACTAGCAGTGGATTTACCCTCTGCATCTGCAGTAATCGTGACAACTCCTGTAATAGGATCACCTGCTGGTATTCCTGCCTGGATCAGAATATCGGCTGCTTCTGTCCCTGCCCCAATCGCTTTGAAATGGTTATAAGCTTCGTCAACAAAATAGATGGCATCTTTTACAGCTTTCAATTGCTCAATGCTTTTCTTGCCACCCGCCACATAAACGGCATCATATAAAACCGAGTCTGCAGTCAGGAAGCTTTGACTCACCTCTAGTTGTTGCCCTTCTTCACTCGTAATCATTCCGCGATTCGTACTGATGATTTCAGCCATGATTCCAGCTGTTTTAAATGCGTCCATGACTTGGTCCATTTCAGAGCCCTTAAATCCATCGGCAGCCAATACAGCCACTTTACGCGTTGCAGGCGTAATGATCTTATTTTGCTCCTGGCTTAAAGCCGGTGAAGCCAATTCTACTTCCGATTCATTTTTATTGGTAGGAGGGTTTACACCGACTCCTTCCGCAATTTTTTCAGCCAATTTCAAGTCCACATTGCTGAACATCTCAACAATTTGTTGTTGGAGATCTTTACTTTTCACTTTACCCACTTCAAAATGGAAAGCTTCGATTATATGTTCTTTTTCCACGTCCGTCATACTATTCCAGAATAGTTTCGCTTGGCTGTAATGATCTTTAAAGCTTTCACTACGCTGACGCACTTTTCGGCCATCTACCTTCTCTTGGTAGTGAGCATATCCACCTTCCGCTTCCGATGCAGGTTCGGGAGAGTTATTGGCTAGCCCATTTTTATGGTAGCTGACTTGTCCTTGGTTGATCGTCATGCGATGCATACCATCACGTTGATTATTGTTAACCGGTGCTACTGAGCGGTTAATCGGAATCTCATGGAAATTCGGTCCACCCAAACGTGAAAGCTGGGTATCTGTATACGAGAATAGTCGTCCTTGAAGCAACGGATCATTGGAGAAATCAATGCCCGGTACGACATGCCCAGGGTGAAAAGCGATTTGTTCCGTCTCGGCGAAGAAATTATCCGTATTTTGGTTCAACACCATTTTCCCGATAATTTTCACTGGAATCTGTTCTTCCGGCCATAGTTTCGTAGGATCTAGGATGTCGAAGTCGAAGTTGAATTCATCTTCCTCCTTAATCATTTGCACACCAAATTCGAACTCGGGGTAATTTCCTGCTTCAATCGCTTCCCACAAGTCTTGACGGTGGAAATCAGAATTTTTCCCGGCAATCTTCTGAGCCTCGTCCCATACAAGGGATTTCACACCAAGAACAGGCTTCCAATGGAACTTGACGAAATGGGAGACGCCTTCTGCATTCACAAAACGGAAAGTATGGACACCGAAGCCTTCCATCATGCGAAAGCTTCTAGGAATGGCTCTATCCGACAAATGCCACATGACCATATGGGCTGTCTCTTCATTGTTGGCAACAAAATCCCAAAAAGTATCGTGGGCTGATGCAGCTTGAGGTATTTCGTTATGAGGTTCCGGTTTTACCGCATGGATTAAATCCGGGAATTTAATGGCATCCTGAATGAAAAATACCGGAATGTTATTCCCTACCAAGTCATAGTTCCCCTCTTCGGTGTAGAACTTCGTTGAAAATCCACGGACATCCCGGACGGAATCGGCTGAACCACGGGACCCCGCTACAGTCGAGTAACGTACGAATACCGGGGTCTTAACAGAAGGGTCTTGTAGAAATTTTGCCTTTGTAAATTCCTTCATTGACTCATACACCTGGAAATAACCATGTGCGCCTGATCCACGTGCATGTACAATTCGCTCAGGAATACGCTCATGGTCAAAATGAGTCATTTTTTCACGGAAATGAAAGTCCTCCATCAACGTCGGACCACGGTCACCCGCCTTCAAAGAATGCTCATCTTCGGAAACCCGCAAACCTTGATTGGTTGTCATCTTTTTCCCGTTATCATCCACTCTATATTGTTCCAACTGTTGGTTCTTGCTTTGTTCATTATCTTTTTTCATCCTTGTCTTTCCCTCCAGTACCTTGTCGATAAAAGTCGATGTATAGTCCATTTCATGATGTATGTATGCTAAATAAGTATCTTATTCTTTAATACCACCCTAATTTCATCGATAAACAGGAATCACAAAAGTTATAGGACAAGAGTTCTTTAAAAGCTTAAGACAAATGACGACCTAGAGATGTATCCGCTACTCCTTCCATGTTTTTTATAAAAAAATGGCTACGGAAATGCTGTTCTCCATAGCCATTACTCATGATAACTTTTTGCTTCTTACACTTCGCCTTCCGCAAGCCAAGGGAAAAATCCATCTAGGAATTTCTCTGTCGCAGGCATGAAGTATGAGCCGTAATGATAGTCGGGGTCTAGTGTCATGATTACCCAAGTACCTTTTGTACTAACCTTGTCGATGTATAGGACAGCTCCGCCATCTTCTGTTGAAACCAGGATATCTGTCCCTGCCGGAGGCCAATACACCCCGTGTTGATGCCATGTCGCATCGGCAAGTGTAAGATAGCGACTGAATAAATCATGATCGGGACGTTGCAACACTAAACCACTTTTGGCATCCTTATCAAGCCACCACCAAAAGTTCGTTTCTCTGAATTCCCAATTATGGCCTGGTAGCCATTCATTTAACTGTGGTCCAAAGGAAACGATAATCCCTCCCTTATCAGCGAAATCCATAATTTTCTTCATGGATTTCATGAGTAGGCCCATATGCAGCTGGGAAGGAAGAAGGATCACATCAAATTCATCTATAGACGTTTTTTCTAAATCGGGAAGATAAATAAGTTTCTCAATGTATTTGCTGTATTTCGGTTCGGTATATGTCCGATTATGTTGCGAACTGCCTCCATCGATGACTGCAATTTTTCTCATCCCATTTCACCTCTCTCCTGAAGCGTTGAATACTCATCCCGTACCCATTGTATGAGTTGTGGACCAATGCGCTTTTTCGTTCCACTCGCATTCATCGCACCAAAAAGGTCACTACCTGCATGAACTAAAATAGTGCCCTTTGTACTATTCCTGTCAATATACGTGATAGGTTCTCCGCCAGGTAAGGTCAACAGAACTTCCGCTCCTTCGGGAATTGGATGGTGCCCCCTTGCGAAAAATCCCGAAACTCCTTTATTATAAGTCATATCATCTTCCTCTACCCCGTCAAAGATTGGATGGCGATGATCGATTGAAACCTCATAATCCTTGTAACTAAGAATGGTTTTAGGGATGAAAGAAGAACCTCCAGGTAACCAGTCCAAAAACAAATTCCCACTAAAAACGACAATCTTCTTATCATCCAAAAACTCACGAATGACTTCTTTATGTCTAAATAAGAATTTCTGATCGATTAACCCTTGAACGACCAAGCATTTATAAGGTTTTAAGTATATATTGGGCAGTTCATATGTATCAACAAAGGTAAAGTCATCCTGATATTGCGGGTCATTCACCCTTGCCTTTCCAAAGTAACTTCCTGTGTCAAGCATCAGAAAGTCCGTTCTATTCTTATTCACTTTTTTTCCTCCTTCGTGTTGCTCTAACTCTAACAATGCTGTTGTGAGACTTTGTGTGAATAGATCCTTAAGGGGTACAAGATTGGGATGTTCCCCTGTACTTTACTGGAAAACCCTATCCGCCAAAGAAGGGACTAAAAGGACTTCCCTATAAGCATGATACGGACTATACAGTAATCGTACTTTAAATTTATCATCATTGATAATCATTATCAATGGAAGTATTTTTTCCTTTTATAAAAAACCTCCAATTATAAAGGTTTCATGTCGATTATTATATTCTAGAATCGATTTATTTATTTTTTGAATAATAAAATTTGTGACTTTAGCAAGAAAGGATCTTAATTCTATAAAGCCATTTCCTTTGGAACCAAAGAAAAAGGATTTCTCCCCATGGAAGAAACCCTTTTTCTTTATTCCCGCTTTGCACACTCTTACAAGCCCTTGCTACTGTCTTTGCGATTCCATTTGAGCAGTTTTGGATCTTTAATTTTCATTTCCTTTTTATTCTCCCAATCCTCTTCCGTTCCGTCAGCCTCATACTCCTTAATTTCTTCAATAATCCATTTCTTCTTATCGGCATTATAAATCATGGAAAAGTCACGCACCGCTTTATAAGAAAGGTCATCCATTTTCTTTTTGTTTTTGAGTTTCATTTTGCTGTGATAGGACACTACAGCTACCGCTTCCGCTCTCCACTGATTATCAAAGTAACTGATATCCAAATCATCCAGATTAATGACGGCCCCTAAATATTGTGAATGTACTTCATCGACATAATTTTTGACCTGTTCAAAGTTTTCCGAAACAATGGAGGTATCATCTTTAATGTCATCCGAAACATTGGTAAGCTTCTTGGTATCAAAACTGCTGGTTTCAAATACGGCCCAGTCATGATTGAAAACATCGACAGCGGACATGACCGATTTTTGTACATCTTTATCATTTCTAGCCAAGGAATCAGGATCCACTACAAGCGTGACTTCCTTAGATCCACCCCAGACATCTATCTTATCCTTTTTCATGAAAGTACCCAGTTTGTTCTTTACTGTAGTGACCGTGTTATACGTCCCAGGCAAAAATGGACCATACGTGCCCTTCTTACTCTCTTTTACGGATTCCTTCAAGTCATCTACAGAAAGGGATAGTTGATCTTCATCATTTTGTCCCGTCACTTTAATGAATCCGGTTTTGACTCTCATTTTGTATTCCTTGAATATACCCCATTTTTTCCCCGACTCCACCAAGCTGACTTGCTGGTTGGTTGCCGAAAAATCCTTATCTTCTACTTGTTCATCCAATCCGTCCTTGATGGCATCAAAACTCGAGTCATTTTTGTTTAAGTACGTAGCAAATGCCTTAATGGATGCATTATTTACCACCGTTCCCTTTTTATCAGGATCGAGTAACTCCTTAAGTTGGTCCGTATCTTTCTTTTCAACTGCTTCTGTAAAGGATGCCACTACTTTTTTGGGTTTATTGTTTTGTTGAACGAAAAGCATGGTGACCAAGACCACGGCAATTAAGGCAACAGCGGAGACCCCACTTATAATCCAAGCTTTTTTCGACATATCTCACTGCTCCTTTAATATTTTGATCCTGCAGCAAAAATATTCGTTAATCTTTCTTGACCATCTTGTGATGAATTAACGTTCCACTTTCCATCCTCTTCTATCATATGAATCTTTAAATCTTCGCCTTCTTCTACTTCTTGATTATTTATGATTTTATCGAATTTAGATATTAAATACTTTTTGGTACCTTTTTCATCGTATTTTTTCGTTTTTTCTCTATATTCATATTGGTATTCTGAAAGGTCTTCATATATGTTTCGCAATGAAACCGTTGAGAATTCAATTAGCACCACGGCTTTTCCATTTGCCTTGGCAGATGTGACCGTTTTAAACTCGGCCTTTTGTGACTGAGCCGATTTATAAGCAGCATAAAGTTTATCTACTTCTTCATCAGTCAATTTCCCTACAAAGTACCTTTTTATTTTCTCTTTGAATACCTTTTTCGCTTCTTCCTGTATAACCGCTTTGTCAGCAGATACTAATTTTTCATAATCACTATTGTCCTTATCCAGGTATATCGAATCAATATAAGCAGCTAACGCTTTCGCCGGGTCTTGAAGGGCATCAAAACTTTCAGCATAATCTGCCGTGTTCACCTTAATGATCACTTCTTCAATTTTCTTTTCATAGTCTTCTGAAGCCGCTTTTATCCCTATTTCATACTCTTTATCTTTTTCTACTTCAAAAAAGCCTGTGGTCGTTTTCGTTTTGCCGGCACCCAAATCGCCACTAGACTCAAACTCAATCCCTACGTTGGTGTTATATGCATCTGAAATGGCATTTGTCTCTTCATCGCCATCGTATAACTTAAATCCATCTCTTGTTGAGAGTCGAATGCCATCCTTTGATTTATTACTCAACTTAAATTTAACCGCCAGGACTCCTTTTTCTGTACCTTCTTCAGCCACACCATCATCTTTTCCAAGTAGCACAAAAGATGCATCCTCAATGGATACCTCTAAATCCTTATTCTTACTCTTGCTATCGCTCTTTTTTTCCGAAGATCCACTAGAACTGCTGCATGCAGATAACAACAGCATACAAATAAACAATAGCGAAATACCCCTTAACTTAGACACCATCAAAATTCCCCCCTATAAATAAGTAAAAGACCGCACACTGATTTCCAGCGAGATCTTTGGATAGGGAAAAAGAATACCGAGAACTATTAGTTAATGCAGATCAATGATTTTAGACTAGTATGTATTGGATTCTTTTTCCACTTATCTTTATTTACCTCTAATCGGCCTACCACAAACCCAAAAACAACCTATTTTATGAATATTTTGGTATAATTTTTATAGTTGAACAGGCATAAAGTATATAGGTCATATCCACTTCTTTACTTTCATGAGCCATTTTAACCATTCCCCTATTAAACCAGAAAGACCGCTACGATTTTTACCCATAAATTAAAACTGCACACAAAAAAAGATCATCCCTTAGGACGACCTTTATATCAATTTCTAACACTATGTAACTCACGGTAATAAGGTTCTTTCTATCTTCGCACATGTTTTTCGCCGGGAAAACCAAGGATAGGATGTCCAGTGAAGTCTCCGGGTAGCTTCTGATGTGGCACTGTAGAAAGGTGAATGTTTCCGTTGTTTCACTAGTATTAGAGCGAACCTGGCCTTACAAGAATCGGAAAAGATATATGTACGTCTTTTCCGGTTCTTCCTGCCATTTATCGTTTATTTGCCTCTGAAACCTTCAAAACCTTGCCTTTGACTTTCGTATTCTTCATCACTTTCAAGACCAGCGGACCTTTTCCATTCAATATCTCTACATAGGAAACATTATCCTGAATGGTTATAATGCCGATGTCCTCTGCCTTTACTCCTTCTATTTTTGCAATGGTACCCACGAAATCTACGGCCCTGATTTTCTTTTTCTTGCCACCATTAAAATACAGCTTCATAATTTGTCTGTTAAGCTGTTCACTTTTACTTTTTTTAATTTTTGGCCGTGTCTTTAGCTTCGCTTCAAAATCATTCTTCATGTCCAAGACATATTCTTTTGATGGAGCCGGCATGGTAGGGATCGTAAATCCGATATAGCTTTGAATCTCGGTGAGGAACTTACCTTCGAATGGAGTCACAAATGTGATTGCCTTCCCCTGTTTACCCGCACGTCCTGTTCTACCTGTACGATGGACATAGCTTTCCTTTTCAAGTGGTAGGTCATAATTGATGACATGGGTGATATTATCAATATCAATTCCACGTGCCGCTACATCGGTCGCGACTAGATAGCGGAATTCACCTCTTCTGAACTCGTCCATCACTGCCAGGCGGTCCTCCTGAAGCATCCCTCCATGAATCATATCGCATGGATACTCTAATTCCACTAACTGCTCACATACTTGGTCGACCTTGTCTTTTGTGCGACAGAAAATGATGCAGCTATCTGGATTTTCGACAATCGTAACATCTCTAAGCAGGGTAAACTTGTCATCTTCCTTGACTTCAATAACAGCATGTTCGATTTTTTCAGTCGTTAAGCCGGTTGCCTTTATTTCAATATCCAAAGGTTCCTTCATATATTTATGGCACAGTTTTTTAATGCTATCTGGTAAAGTAGCGGAAAACAGCATCGTCACACGATCCTGCGGCAGTACTTTAATGATGGCTTCCACTTGCTCGATGAATCCCATATTTAACATTTCATCGGCTTCATCGATTACCAAATGGGTTAATCGGTCTAAAGCGAATGTACCTCTTTCAATATGATCAAGGACACGTCCAGGCGTACCCACAACCACGTGGCTCTTTTGCTTCAACTCCGCTTTTTGCTGGGCAAAGGGAGACTTCCCATATACCGCAGTTGCTTTAATCCGTTTAAATCGACCAATATTCGTAATGTCCTCCTTAATCTGTACGGCAAGCTCTCGCGTTGGTGTTAAAATGAGCGCCTGTGGCTTATTCTCCTGCCAATCGACCATATCACAGAGCGGTATGCCGAATGCAGCCGTTTTTCCGCTTCCCGTTTGCGACTTCACGACCAGGTCCCTTTTTTGCAAAGCAACAGGAATCACTTCACGTTGCACTTCCGTTGGATGCTGATAGCCTAGGCTTTCCAACGCCCGAACGATTTCATCACTTAATTTATAATCAATAAACTTAATTTCCGTCATATAACAGCCTCTTTTATTGTTTAGTATCTTGCTTTATTGTTTCCGTAATTGTTATTTCCTTATACTAAATTCTATTATACGCGATATGCATCAATAAACCTTATAATTCCTAAACCAATTCCTGCTTCAAAGACTTCCCTTCATGCCATCCGGGTATAATACTTTTTGAAAGACAAATAATAAGATGGTTCGATATATACTCAAAACAGCAAATCCAGTATAGAATTCACTATCAACAGTTATTGATTAATCAAAATGGATTATAAGCTTAATAATGTGCTAAAATATGTATGTAATGAATCAGTTAAATAACCTTAAAAGGAGAGATTAATGATGATAATCGTAGCGAATAAAATCAAAGTAAAAAAAGGAATGGGAGCAGTAATGGCACCAGGCTTTACGGCACCAGGCCCTCTAGATACGACAGAAGGCTTCGTTAAAGTTGAAGTATTGTTAACACAAAACTTAACGGACTACGACGAACTAAACGTGAATATGTACTGGGAAAACATGGACAGCTTTACTGCATGGAGAAACAGTGACGCGTTTAAAGCTGCACATAAACGTCCAGAACCTTCTTCAGATGAAGCTAAAAAAGAATCACCAATTATCGGTAGCGAAATTGTCACATATGAAATCGCTTCTGTAAAAGAAATCGCTAAATAATCAACTTCTCATTTAAATGAGGCTGTATCCTTACAGCCCCATTTTTCTTGTTTTTAGAAGCATGGCCGTTCATCTTTCAGCATAAAAAAACAGTATGTGTGCAAAAACATACTGTTTTTTCTATACATGGGGCCTTTCTCAGTTGGCCTCTGCTTTTTTGATTTGTTTACTTCTTAACTGACCACAGGCAGCATCTATATCCGTACCATGTTCCTGACGGATTTTACAATTCACGCCTCGTTTTTTCAGCGTATCATAAAATGCTAGCACTGACTCCTTCTCGCTTCTTTGATATTGACTGTGTTCATCTACAGGGTTATATGGAATCAAGTTTACATATAAACGATGTTTCTTGTCATCAAGCAATTCGGCAAGTTGTTCGGCTTCTTCTCGATGATCGTTGACGTCCCTCAATAGGATATACTCAATCGTAATTCTACGATTCGTTTTTTCCAAGTAATAATCCAATGACTTCATTAATTTTTCGATTGGAATGCCACGATTTATTTTCATGATTCTCGTTCTTAGTTCATTATTCGGGGCATGTAAAGAAATGGCCAAATTAACCTGTAATTGAGTATCGGTAAATTCATAGATTTTATTAGCCAGCCCACTCGTGGAAACAGTAATGCGTCTTGCTGCAATAGCCAACCCTTTATGGTCCATGATGACCTTCAAAAAGTCGATCATATTATCGAAATTATCAAAAGGCTCGCCAATCCCCATTACGACTACATGACTGACGATATCCCCTTGTCCCAACTGATCAAGATGGAGTTGAACATTCATGATCTGTTCCACTATTTCTCCAGCAGTTAAGTCACGGCTCTTCGCTAATAAACCGCTTGCGCAAAAACTACAGCCTATATTACAGCCTACTTGGGTAGTGACACAAACGGATATCCCATACTTATGGCGCATCATGACCGTTTCAATCAGGTTACCATCCAGTAATTTGAATAGAAACTTGATTGTCCCATCCGCCGACTCCTGTTTAACATGTTCAGTCAAAGTCTGGATGACAAAGTTTTCTTCCAGCAGTTGAATGCACTCTTTATTAACATCTGTCATTTCAGAGAAATCCGTAACGCGCGTCCGATAAAGCCATTCCCAGACTTGGGTTGCCCGGAATTTTTTATGGCCATGCTCCAAAAGCCAAGCTGTCAATTGTTCAAATGTTAATCCATAAATGGACTCTTTATTCATATGGTTACCCTCTTTTCATAACGTTAAGATTAAATTCTTTACCTAGCTAACGCTACCACCCATCATCGATTGGGTGATTATTTATGGTATGGCTCATTTCTATTTATCCGAAACGCCCGATAGATCTGTTCCAACAAAACTAACTTCATGAGTTGATGCGGAAAGGTCATTTTAGAAAAGGAAAGGGCGTAATCGCTTCTAGAAATCACATCGGCACTAAGCCCCAGTGAACCACCAATAATAAAGGCAAGTTTGCTTTTTCCATAAGTGGCAAGTTGGTCAATATGGGTCGCAAGTTGCTCAGAAGTGAGCTGCTTCCCATTGATTTCAAGCGTAATCACATAAGTATCCTGGCTGATTTTCGCCAAGATCCGTTCACCTTCTCTTTGCTTGACGATATCCATATCCGCTGCACTCAAGTTTTCTGGTGCCTTTTCATCAGGCACTTCTATAAAATCTATATTAGCATAGGCTCCTAGCCGTTTTGTATATTCGGCCATTCCTTGCTTTAAGTATTTTTCTTTGAGCTTGCCAACCGTAATGATCGTTATCTTCATATATATCCTCTGACTTTCCATATGTTTTTAGTTCAATTGTTGGAAGTACCTCCTATTATCATACCTTAGAGAGACCCATAAACAAAACAAGCAAATCCTTTCCAAATCCAAAAGTTAAGATTTAAGAGACTTACCTATAAAGAATATTGGACTATATTTGCTTCCTAAATAACAAAAAACCAGCCCTTCTAAAAGAAAGTGCCGGTGGTTTTTCATTATGACTTTTTCCAGTATTTTAGTCTTTCCAAATAGGTTACGAACAGGTTATCCACAAAACTTATCCACATATCCACAATTTCTATCCACATCTTGTATGGGAATATTAGTTCCCTACTAGATATATTGCCACGTTTCGACAATATTCACAGGTTGTTGATAACTTATTTTCTTCTGAAACCAGCGTTAATAACGGATACGTTTCACACTCATATACAACTTCATCAAGCGCCATATCAACGTGTTCCTGACAACAATATAGGTTCATTCCTCATTCTCCTTTTCATTTTTTATTGGCCAATCTATTGATGCCACTTATCCACAATTCATTTAGTATTCATCATATTCGGCAAAATATCCACAAGTAATGGTATCAAACGATAATAAAAACACAAGCAAAAAAACAGGGAAAGCAAAACTCCCCTGCTTTATTGCTTTTAGATTTCTCCACTTGAAAGCTTAATTTCTGCGGTTTCCTTTTTCCCATCTCGGTAATAAGTGATTTTTACAGTGTCACCAATTTTCTTTTCATTGTACAGGTACTTCCTTAATTCAACGATATCATGAATTTTTTCATTATCCATACCAACAATTACATCAAATTCCTCTAGGCCTGCTTTTGCCGCTGGTGAGTTACTTTGAACGCCAGTCACAGCCACACCAGAGGTTACTTTGTTTGGCAATTTTAATGTATTCTGCTGATGATACTGTGAAATTTCCTCAACTGATGCCAGATTGACACCTAAGTAGGCACGTTTCACTTCACCATATTTCTCAATATCACTGATAATAGGAATCGCTGAATCAATCGGGATGGATAGACCAATGCCTTCTACGGCATTTTCCGCAATCTTCATGGAATTGATCCCAATGACCTGACCGGACATGTTTACGAGGGCCCCGCCACTATTTCCTGGGTTAATCGCCGCATCGGTTTGGATAACTTCTGCATTCCAGTCTACCTGTCCGTCCTCATCGATATCCACTTCAATGGTACGCTCTACTCCTGAGATGATTCCTTGTGTAACGGATCCAGAGAATTGAAGTCCTAATGGGTTACCGATCGCTATGACGGGTTCACCTGGCTTTAATTTTTCGGTTGTGCCAAACTCTGCTACCGTCTTAACTTTATCCGCTTCCACTACCACGACAGCTAAATCCGTCCAAGGGTCACTTCCTTGTAGCTCGGCAGGTAGCTTGGTTCCATCACTTAACGTGACCTCTAACTCATTAGCATTCTCGATAACATGATTGTTCGTGACAATATAGGCTTTGCCACCATCCTTTTTATATACGACTCCAGATCCAGTACCCGCTTCGGCTGAACTGCTTTCGTTTCCTTTTCCGCCCCAGAAGGAAGTTTCCTGAATATTGGAGATTCCAACAACTGCATCGCTTGCCTTATCAACCGCACCCGTGACAGCACTTGTGACCTCTACGGAAACTTTCTGCTGAATTGGCTTGGTCTCTTCACCATCCCTTGAATTTTCCGTCTGGTTTGGGTTTGTTTCATCATTTAATACCCCACCGACCGGGAATGCTAATAAAATCAGCAGAGCCCCAATGATGGCGCCTCCTAAGCCTGATAGAAAATAACCTGTACGGCTTCCTTTTTTCTGTTTATTTTGGTTCTCTACGTTCTCCAAGACCGCTCCATCCTCTCTTTTTAGGAATGAATTATAGCAATTACTAGTGTTTGATATCCACCCTTAATTATACTCAATTAACAAGAAATATCTAAAAAAATGTATGCCATATTTAGCTTACTGCCTCTTTTTTTATCATCATTTTTCTATTCATTCAGTACTAACCAACCAATACCCTTTTTAATCCCCTTACTAACTAACCCATTAAAAATAAAAAAGGAATGAAGCAGGTTTCCCCACTCATTCCTTTACTCATTATAGTGTAACAAGCTCTGTTGGTCTTTTGGGATCCGTATCGTAGAGCGAAAACTGCTCGCCAACAATAATCCCTTTCGTTTTTAAGGTTTGCTCCACTGACATTCTTGCAAGGTCTTTCATATTATTATCCATACTTAAATGGGCCAAGTATATCCGTTTCGTCTTGTCCCCTGCCACTTCACTCATGGCAAGGGCAGCATCTTCATTGCATACATGTCCAACATCGCTTAAAATCCGGCGCTTGATGCTCCATGGATATCGACCCATCCGAAGCATGGACACATCATGGTTGCTCTCAAACACATAGGCATCAGCATTCGTGATGATGCCTTTCATCCGATCGCTGACATAACCTGTGTCGGTTATGACCACAAGTTTTTTTCCTCCCTGATGGAACACATAAAACATCGGCTCGGCAGCATCATGAGATACACCAAACGATTCAATATCAAGGCTTCCAAAGGTTTTGACTTGTTCCATTTCAAAGGCGAATTTCTGTTCAGGAGAAATCTCCCCGATGGAACGCTCCATTGCTTGCCATGTCTTTGTATTCGCATATATGGGGAGCTTATGTTTTCTAGCGACGACTCCCAGACCTTTAATGTGGTCGCTATGTTCATGCGTAACCAGGATTCCAGAAAGCTTGGACATATCTCGGCCGATATCCTGAAATAATCCTTCCAAGGCTTTCCCACTCAATCCCGCATCGACAAGGAAAGATTGGTCCTCCGTCTCCACGAACAAGGCATTTCCCGTACTCCCACTTGCGAGTACACTAAAATGCATAGTCATCTATACTCACTCCAGTATTTTTTCTTCTGTATTTAACTCAATCACTTCGCCATCGAACGCATTTACGAATAAATCCGTTTCATCGTTCACGACTACCCACCATGTCGGTACAAGAAGATGTGAGAACGATGTGGTTTGCAACGAATTATAAAACCCAAGCTTTACGTCCGTAACTTCGTCTTTTGATACGATATCACCATGACTATATAAGGCATAAACAGCATCCAGGTCGGAATACAGCTCTTTCGGTTTATTGAACTTTTCAATTCCCACTAAATATGTCTGCTCATAGGAGGTCACTTCGGCTTCCTTATTCAGATACAAAGTGACCTTTCCTTTACTGTTGTTAAAAAACATCTTATTGTCGGAAACCTGATAGCAAATGATGGTTTGATTATCCTTATCATAGCTCCAAAACCCATATTCACTTCCGTATAAAATGTGATCCTTCAGGAATATGGTAACATCCGCGGGATGAATTTCTTTACCTAAACTGATGGGCGTTTTTAATGAACCGACCAGCTTATTCCCATCTATAATATTTACTTTCTGGTTGTTTAGATTCTTTAGTTCTTTCTTATCAAATGTTTTACTTTTTGCAATTAAGAATTGATCCTTTACCTTTTGCTTCGAGAGCGGAATGGTTTTGATCTCGTCTTCTTTTAGAACTTCCTCATAGGAAGACTCTGCAATGAATTCATATTGGTTATCATTGATTTTCTCAAGAAACTGATACAGTAAAAATATATTCAATATGAAAAATACCATTATGAATATGGATTTTGTATTATTCCAATCCATCGTTATCGCCTCCTGCATTTTCGTCAACAGGCGCAATCAACCACTTTTCACCGGAACGGTAATACCAAGTTGGTTCCAGTGTAACGAGAGTAACGAGTTTAGAGTCCAACGATTTGTTTAACTTATAACCTATTGAAATATCTTGCACACTATCGAGATCGATGTTCCCGTTCTCTTCCAGCTGGTTCAACACTTCATTTCCTGTAGGCAAGGTCACTACAGATCCTTCTGATGGCAAGACGGAAGCCAATGAGAAGTAGGGACGTTGATAACTATAAATATCTTCCTTCCCCCAAATCTGCTCGATTTCAGTCATTCCATATTCGTTGAAAGCTGGATAACCATCTATAAATAAACGGAATACCACACGCTGCTCATTTTCCGACATATAATCAAATCGGTAATTACTACCTTCCCACCCGGCATGATCATTGATGAAATCAATGCTTTTTTCCAACAGCTCACTAGAACTGCCGAACACTTTACTCTTTTGGGCAGGGTTTATATACGAGAGAATATAATTTTCATTGTTGACTGACAACAGTCTTGTTCCGTCGGAGTATTCCTCGCCTCGGGTTACCGTTTCTTGACGAACATATTTAGGATTACTGAATAAGGCATCTTTCAGATTCTTAACGTCCAGATAATCTATATAATATTGATATCGGTTGACTTCCACGGGCTTTTCCGGAACAAAAATCGTCCTTTTATCATGTAACGTATGAGCTGTATAGGTAGGATAACTTTTATTATAGAACTTCTCACTGAACTTTCTAAGGTCCTTAGTAGGGACCATTCCTTGATGGATTTGTTCATGTTCATAAGAAACGAAATAAACGGCTGATTGGTCACCGCTGATATCCTTCTGCTTGATCACGATCCGGTCAAAGGTAAAGCTCGCCATATCTTCGTCCTTTACATCCAGTACCGTTTTATATAAAGACATCGGAACATCATCGGAAAAGTTGATCTCGATTGATCTATCCTCATGGACGAAATCATCGAAGTCCCTTTGAATCATCTTCAATGACATCTGCTTTATATCACTAAACGTCCATTGTGAAAACTCTTTCTCCATTCTTTCGATTTTTTCGGGATCGATTGTCTGGAAATGCTGGCCGTTGCGATGAAAAAGAACACTGACGGGTTTTATGACATCACTGACAATTTGTTCATCACTCTTGATTTTAATCAGATCGGATTCATCGATTTTTTTATATTCAGGCTCGTACGTCCAAATACTCCATGTCAAGAAAACGCTTGTCCCAACTAAAATAATCAGTATGATACTTTTCGCACGCTCAAAATTCATGCCCAATCATCCTCTTCTTCCTGTTCGTAAGGAAGTGTAAAGAACACCGTAGTTCCTTTTCCATCCACACTTTCCGCCCAAATTTTGCCTCCATGGGCAACGACCATTTCCTTTGCAATCGCCAGCCCAAGTCCAGTCCCTCCAAGATTCCTTGCCCGAGCTTTATCCACTCGGTAAAACCGGTCAAAAATCTTATCGATCACTTTCTTAGGGATACCGACACCTTGATCAGTTACGCTAATCACGATAAAGTTTTCCTTTGGCCTGATACGGAATGTCACTTGACCTCCTTCAGGAGAATACTTCAAGGAATTCGAAATGATATTATAAAGAACCTGGGTGATCTTGTCTTCATCAATGTCGACAAAATACGCGTCCTTTGGTATGTCTCTTTTAAAAGTAATATCGTCATTTTTCGTCATTTCAAAACGATCGATAATATGGTCATAGAACTTATTCAGATTCACCCATCCGGTTTTAAGCCGGTAATCTTTACTGTCCATTTTTGAAAGCTGTAACAGGTCATTTACAAGCCTGATCATCCGCTCCGTTTCATTTTGTGTGACACTTAAAAAGGCAGGGGCAATCTCTTCATCTTTCCAGGCACCTTCAGCCAATGCCTCGAGATAGCTTCTCATCGTCGTGAGCGGCGTACGCAACTCATGGGATACATTAGCGACAAACTCTCTTCGCTCCCCTTCTATCTTTTCCTGCTCCGTAATATCATGGAGCACTGTAATCAAACCATTAACGAAGCCCGTTTCCTTTTGGATGACGGAAAAGTTCCCTCTTAAAATAAACGGTTGACCCTTTTTGCTGTAATCAAGGATGATGGACTCCCTTTCTTCCAGTAAATCTTCGAATTTATATTCTTCCTCAAGTCCCAACAATTCGATGATTGGTTGGTTCATGACGGCTTCACGTGAGACATTCAAAAGCTGTGCGGCAGGTTCATTTATCAAATTCACCCGGCCACGCCTATCCGTCGATATAACGCCATCCGTCATGTTGGTGAGAACAGATGAAAGCTTCCGTCTCTCCCCTTCCGTACTCGATTGCGACTCTTGAAGTTTCTTAGTCAAGTTATTGAAGGTAACGGCTAGCTGCCCTATTTCGTCATCGCCATATACTTTTACCTTTCGTGAGAAATTCCCTTTGGCCATCACCAACGCCTGTTTTCTCATATCAGACATTGGCCGTGTGATGGTCCGCGCAAGCAGAATCCCCAAAATGGCTGTTATGGCCAGAGCGATGGCCGTGCCAGTCATGAAAATGGCGTTGATTTCATCCATTTGTTCGAAGACATTCTCCATCTCCGCAATGACATAGACCGCTCCTATCACCGTACCATTCGCTTCAATGGGTGTTGAAAGGACCCATACACGCCTGCCAGTATTCGGATCTCTATATATTTCATGATCCTCGCCACCATAAGTCAACGTGTTCTTGATGATCGGCAGTGTCGTTTTCTTTCCTACAATCTCTTGGTTACCGGGATCGGACGTCCCAATCACCCGCCTGCTGCGGGTATCGATAACGCGCACTTCCGAAATATCATTCGTTGAGTTGTCGCGATCTTTCAATACCGTATTAATGGCTTCTTCGAGGGTAGGGTCTTCCTCCCCCCTCGATTTCTCCATTTCTTCCCCAATGCTATAGGTAAGCAGGTTAACATGGCCCTTGATCGACTTTGTGAAATTCCCGACGAGATTTTCTTCCAATTCCCCGACAAAATACACCCCAATTATTTGCATGGCTACGAAAATAAGCAACACATAAATCAGGACGAATTTAAAATGAATTGAACGAAAAAAACCAACCTTTTTCATAGATATTACTCCTGTTCAGGGTTACGCAGGTAATAACCGACCCCTCGTCTAGTTACGATCCAACCTGGGTGACTTGGGTTATCCTCAATCTTTTCACGGAGGCGTCTAACGGTTACATCGACAGTTCGGACATCGCCAAAGTAATCATATCCCCACACAGTTTGCAATAAGTGCTCCCTTGTCATGACCTGGCCAATATGTTTAGCTAAATAATGAAGCAGCTCGAATTCTCGGTGCGTTAACTCGATCGTCTCTCCACGCTTAGACACGACATATGCATCAGGATGGATGGTAAGATTGCCTATTGTAATTTCCTTTGGCTCATTTTCTTGATCTGGCACCGGAACGGCTTGTTGACGTCTTAAGTTTGCCTTTACCCGAGCAATTATTTCCCGGGTACTAAACGGCTTCGTCACATAATCGTCCGCACCAAGCTCTAATCCTAAGACTTTATCGATTTCCGAATCTTTTGCTGTTAACATGATGATTGGCGTTTCATATTTCTTTCTTACTTCTCTGCAAACTTCCATCCCGTCACGCTGTGGAAGCATGATATCAAGTAAAATCAAATCAGGTTGAAGCTCTTCCACCATTTTTAGAGCTTCATTGCCATCATATGCACAGGAAACATCGTACCCTTCCTTTTTTAAATTGAATTGTAAAATATCTGCAATCGGCTTTTCATCGTCCACTACTAGAATTTTCTTATCCATCTACCTATCTCCTTTTAAAGCATAACTTTACTCTATAAAAAACATGTCCTTATCCGGGACGTTTATTCGTATTGTCCTGATGTTCATACTGACCTTCGTACTAGTAATGCAAATCCTCACACTATATATTCCCTAAAAAACGGTCAAAACACCTAAATCGAGCATATTGTACCTCTTCTACTTTATCATTTTACAGGCATTAAATCATCTTTTACCTATTATTCTCATCTATGAAGATAGCAGAAGAAGTCTTCGAAAAATGTCTCGAAGACTTCTATTGGCTTATATAATCTAACGGGTTTGCGAGAACACCATTTTTATAGATTTCAAAATGAAGGTGAACGCCAGTGGAGTTGCCTGTCGAGCCCATTCTACCAATAGGCATTCCTTTTTCAATCTTCTGTCCTGCTTCGATGTCTATTGATTCTAAGTGAGCATAATCCGTCTTGTACCCATTGTTATGGTTGATTGTCACCTTATTACCATAACCCCCGGCGTTACCGGCAAACTCAACAGTGCCATGATCAGCCGCCGTAATAGTTCTGGTGGTTGGCCTAGCAATATCTATTCCCTTATGAAGCTTGCCCCAACGATGTCCTTGTTTGCTTGAAATATAGCCCCCATCAGCAGGCCATGCAAAGGTTCCGCTCCCTTCTGAAGGAATGATTTTCGTGCCTTTTCTAGTTATCTCATTTTGTGTTGCCGCGGTAATTTCCTTTTTCACGATCGTTTCACTTAAGAGCTCACCGTTTGTTTCAGTGAGTTTATACGTGAATGCCTGAACGCCTTCCTGTCCTTCTTGCTCAACGACAGATTCTTCCTTCAATAGGTTCTTATCCTTTATTACTTTTCTCTCGAAAGGAATTTCAGTTTCTTTCAATACTTCTCTTTCTACCAGCACATTCACAAAAGGAGCTACCTCCGTCACACGGACCTTTTGCCCTTTATGAAGCCTCTTGCCCTCTTCTAGTTCTGAATTAAGCTGTAAAAGCTGTCCCAGGGACATATCATACTGATCGGCAATCGCCTCAAGTTCTTCATCTCCAGTTGCCTCATAGATGACTTTTTCCTTCTTTCCTTTTTCTATCAAGGAAATGGCATCCTTCACAGTCATGAGCTTATCCGGTTCCATAATCGTTTCCTTCCAGGAGATCGGCTTTGAGTATTCAATGGACAGTATCCTGCTTCCTTGCTCGTTTAGAGCCATGGGCTGTTTTAAAACTCCAGCTTCCTGACTCTCTTCATATTCGGCCAATTCACCCTCATCTATATATAATAGGTGAATCTCTTTTAAAACCTCCTGTGCATCCTCCTTGGAGGGAACGTAAGCAACTACTTGATTATCAATGGTGATTTCATAAGCCTCCGCTTTTACAGCAAACTCTTCCTCGAGTACCTTTAAGGTTTCTTCATCATCTATTTCTGCATTAAATACATTCTCTTGCACATATGTCATCTGTGCTTCCTTATCGAATGTGTATTCGGGATAATCCGCCTCTGCTTCGACTATTTTAGCTAGTACCATTTTTTCTATTTCGGATTCATCACTCACGCTGCCAATGAACTCGTCATCAACATATACATGCTGAATGGAGGAGATTTGTTGAATTTCCGCAGCCGTAGCACGATTCCCTGCAAGCAATAAGATGATGGAAACCATCACCAGGAAACTTCCTTTGCCTTTTGAGCTGAACATTTATTGTCCCCCTTAACGGCCCTTGGCCCATTAAGAAACTAATCAAAAAATTAAGATAAATTACCTTGTTTTCAAAATTCATATACACATGATTAATTTCTTTTTTTCCACTCATAACTTTACCATAATGAAAAAAAAATCAAGAAATAGACTTCGTATTGTAATATAAATGTATAAATAGTGACAACAAGTGCCAAATCGCTCTTTTTGCAAAAGAGCAGCGAAGGTATGGTTTCCACGAGGAAAGTAGGTCCTGGTTGGGGTGACGAGTCGATGGTTACTAAGGGTGGCATTAACATTGTTACAATCTGATAACAAACACTTAACAGAAGTGCCATCAAAGAGATTTCCTTTAAAGGGCTAAGACAGTTTACTTTTAAAGCAAACAAAAAAGCGCCCTAGGGCACTTTACAAAAGAATGGCTCAGGACGGAATCGAACCGCCGACACAAGGATTTTCAGTCCTTTGCTCTACCGACTGAGCTACTGAGCCAAATATTCCATTTTTCATTATGAAAGAATCATGTAAAAAATAAAATGGCGGTCCCGACGGGAATCGAACCCGCGATCTCCTGCGTGACAGGCAGGCATGTTAACCGCTACACCACGGGACCATCAAACATATAATTAAGAAGAAAAGTGACCCATACGGGATTCGAACCCGTGTTACCGCCGTGAAAGGGCGGTGTCTTAACCGCTTGACCAATGGGCCGAAAAAAATGGTGAGCCATGAAGGATTCGAACCTTCGACCCTCTGATTAAAAGTCAGATGCTCTACCAACTGAGCTAATGGCTCGTACTAATGAATGTAATCCGTATGTCTTGCAATGTCGCTTAACGTTGTTCTACTGTGACGACGCTTTTTATATTATCATAGTATTTATGGTTTGTGCAATAGTATTTTAAAATAAATTTAAATTCATATATTTTTTTATATATCTACCATGATTCTACTCCCATTAAATAGGTCTTTTTTACCAACTAAGTAAAAAAAGAAGCCGCACTTAGTCGACTTCTTTATACCTCTTATGCTAAACGCCAAGGGCTTCTTACGATGTTTGTTTGATTGCGGTCAGGACCGACGGAGAATGTAGTCAACGGAATGCCTACTAATTGAGATACGCGCTCCACATAGTGACGGGCGTTAGCAGGTAATTCATCCAATGATTTGCATCCTGTGATGTCTTCTGACCAACCTGGTAGCTCTTCATAAACGGGCTTACATTCTCCGATTGCTTTCAAAGTAGCCGGCACTTCATGAATGATTTCACCTTTATAATCATAAGCTACACAAATTTTCACCGTTTCAAGTCCTGAAAGCACGTCAATGGAATTTAACGATAAATCAGTGATTCCACTTACACGACGGGCATGGCGAACGACTACGGCGTCAAACCAACCGACACGACGTGGTCTACCCGTAGTTGTTCCGTACTCACGTCCAACTTCACGGATTTGATTGCCAATCTCGTCTTGTAGTTCTGTCGGGAAAGGACCATCGCCAACACGGCTTGTATAAGCTTTACACACACCGACAACATGGTTGATTTTCGTTGGTCCAACACCTGAACCAATTGTTACGCCACCTGCGACTGGATTCGAGGAAGTAACGAAAGGATATGTTCCTTGATCGATATCAAGCATGACTCCTTGAGCCCCTTCAAACAAGACGCGTTTCCCTTCATCAAGTGCATCATTCAATACAACGGAAGTATCACAAACATACTTTTGCACTTGTTGTCCGTACTCATAATATTCTTCAAGAATATCCTCGATTTTAAAACCTTCCGTTTCGTAAAAACGTTCAAACATGCGGTTTTTCTCCACAAGATTTTGATTCAGTTTTTCCTCGAAAATTTCACGGTCCAAAAGATCTGCCATACGGATACCATTACGAGCGGCTTTATCCATGTAAGCAGGGCCGATTCCTTTTTTCGTTGTTCCAATTTTATTTGCACCCTTGCGATCTTCTTCCACTTCATCCAATTTAATATGGTAAGGAAGGATGACATGAGCACGGTTCGAGATGCGAAGATTATCCGTGCTTACACCATGACTATGTAAATAAGCAAGCTCTTCTACAAGTGCTTTCGGATCGACTACCATTCCGTTCCCGATGACACAAATCTTATCACTATAAAAAATTCCAGAAGGAATTAAATGCAGTTTATATGTTACTCCGTTAAATTTAATCGTATGTCCTGCATTATTACCACCTTGGTAACGAGCTATGGCTTCTGCATTCTGGGATAAAAAGTCCGTTATCTTACCTTTACCTTCGTCTCCCCATTGTGTACCAACTACTACAACTGATGACATCTGAAAAAAGCACCTCCAAAGGTTCACGTAATACCGATTCTTAACCGGTTCTTATCAAACAAACCTATTTTATCAATAATCCCAAAGGGAAGTCAACATAAAATACGAACATTATATAAATTAATAATAAATTTGTTCGTTATTAAGTGACTTTCATTCTTTACTTATACACTTTTTCATCCCCAAATAAGGAATCCGTGCAACTTTAGCAAGGATTCACCTTCTCCCCTGACGGTTCTCCTTATTCTTTGCCCAAACTCCTTTTAACTTTCACCTTATTGTAAAAAAAAGCCCACCAGAGATAGTGGGCTTTGTTCCAAATATAGAAAGTCAATTAGGCTCCTGGAGACATCGAATCATCATCGAATCGCCGTTCGAGGTTCACGAATTTATTGTATTCTTTGACGAATGCCAGTGAAACCGTGCCAACTGGGCCATTCCTTTGTTTTGCAATGATAATCTCAATGATATTTTTATTCTCGGACTCTTTATCATAATAATCATCACGGTACAGGAATGCTACGATGTCGGCATCCTGCTCTATACTTCCTGATTCCCTAATATCCGACATCATCGGACGTTTATCCTGCCGTTGTTCCACTCCACGGGATAATTGGGAAAGGGCAATGACAGGCACTTGAAGTTCACGGGCCAGGGCCTTCAGTGAACGGGAAATTTCCGATACTTCCTGCTGTCGGTTATCGCCTGAACGACCATCTCCTTGAATCAATTGTAGGTAGTCGATCAATATCATCCCAAGACCATGTTCCTGCTTCAAACGACGGCTTTTAGAGCGGATTTCCCCAATACGGACTCCTGGGGTGTCATCTATATAGATACCGGCATTCGACAAACTTCCCATTGCCATTGTCAGCTTGCGCCAGTCTTCATCTGTTAAGGCACCAGTCCTTAAATTTTGAGCATTGATATTTCCTTCGGCACAAAGCATACGCATGACGAGCTGTTCGGAACCCATCTCCAGACTGAAAATCGCGACGTTTTCATCCGTTTTGGTTGCGACATTTTGGGCAATGTTCAAAGCGAAAGCCGTTTTACCAACAGAAGGACGGGCTCCAACAATGATGAGGTCATTCCGCTGGAATCCCGCCGTCATTCTGTCCAGTTCAGCAAAACCCGTCGGGATTCCAGTTACATCCCCTTTGCGGTTGGTCAGGATCTCGATGTTATCATAGGTTCGAACCAAAACGTCCTTAATATTTTGAAATGAACCGGCGTTTTTACGCTGTGCCACTTCCATGATCGTCTTTTCTGCTTCCCCTAGCAGCTCCTCGACTTCATCCTCACGGCTATAGCCTTCCTGGGCGATGTTCGTTGCTGTCCTGATCAAACGACGGAGCAATGACTTTTCTTCCACGATTCGGGCATAATATTCGATATTGGCTGCAGTAGGGACCGAACCAGCCAGTTCGCTTAAATAAGACACTCCGCCCACTTCTTCAAGATTCTTCGTGGCGGAAAGTTCTTCCGTTACCGTAATCAAGTCAACGGCTTTACCTTCGTCATTCAACTTGATCATGACGTTAAAGATTTTTTGATGCGAACTTCTATAAAAATCCTCTGGAATCAACAATTCCGAAGTAACGGTCAGCGAAGATGGCTCCAAGAAGATGGCCCCTAGCACCGCTTGTTCCGCTTCTATGTTTTGAGGGGGAATTCTATCCTGAAATTGCTCTATCATATCTTAAAACCTCCCAATCTAAGAGGATATATTTTCATTAATTAATTCGTAGATTTAGTTGAAAAAGAAAAAAAGTGACAGGACAACATAGCCCAATCACATTTTTTTCGTCTCTCTCTATTCTATCAATTTTTTTCAGATATGAAACCACTAAAATTAGTTAATTTCTTTCACTTGCACAGTTAAAGTCGCTGTAACCTCTGGATGTAGCTTCACAGGAACCTTCGTATGCCCCAATGAGCGAATTCCTTCGGCAAGCTCCATTTTACGTTTATCGATTTTAATACCATGCTTTTTCTGAAGTTCTGAAGCTATTTGCTTCGTTGTGATAGAACCGAATAAACGCCCGCCTTCACCGGCTTTAGCGGATAATTCGACAGTCAATTTTTCAATTTCCACCTGCAAGTCTTTTGCATGCTGAAGTTCTTCGGCAGCCAGGGAATCTTCTTTATTTTTCTGAGCTTCCAAAGTTTTTACATTGGAGTTATTCGCCTCGATTGCCAATCCTTGCTTAATCAGGAAGTTATGGGCATACCCATCCGCAACGTTTTTGACTTCCCCTTTTTTCCCTTTACCTTTAACGTCTTTTAAAAATATAACTTTCATTCTTTTCGTCCTCCTTCTAAATATTCATCAATTGCTGCTTTCAACTGGCTCTCCGCTTCTTCAATGGAGCAGACCATCTGTGTGGCGGCATTCGTTAAGTGACCGCCGCCATTCAATGTTTCCATGATAACCTGTACGTTGACATCACCTAGGGAACGGGCACTTATGCCAACTGTATCCTCAGACCGTTTAGCCACAACGAAGGAAGCGGTAACACCATCCATCATCAGAAGCGTATCAGCGGCCTGGGCGATCAGGACCTGATTATGGGTCTGTTCGGATTTTGCGGAAGCAATCGCAAGACCCTTTTTATAAAACGCAACTTCTTTAATTAAATTGGATCGCTTGATATACGTGTCCACATCTTCCCTAAGGAATTTCTGTACCAGTACCGTGTCCGCTCCGTGGGCCCTTAAATAAGAAGCTGCATCGAAGGTACGTGAACCGGTTCTTAAAGTGAAACTTTTCGTATCGACAATGATCCCAGCAAGTAGCGCCGTCGACTCCAGCATATCAATTTTACTGCGTTTTGGCTGATATTCAAGTAGCTCCGTCACCAGCTCAGCTGTCGAAGATGCATAGGGCTCCATATAGACAAGCAGGGAGTTTTTGATGAATTCCTCACCACGACGATGGTGATCAATGACGACCACCTTATCAATCCGATTCAATAATCTTTCTTCTATCACCATTGTAGGCTTGTGGGTATCGACGACGACGAGTAGCGTCTCGTCCGTGACCATCTCGAGTGCATCGTCAGGGCTTATAAATCGCCCATATAAATCCTCTTTATTTTTGATTTCTTCCATCAAACGCAAGACGCTACTATCTAGCTCGTTTGTATTGATTACTATATACCCTTCACGTTCATTCATCTGTGCCACTTTCAAAATGCCTATGGCAGAACCTATGGCATCCATATCGGGATTTTTATGGCCCATGACAATGACTTTATCGCTATCTAGGACGATATCCTTTAAGGCATGAGAAATGACGCGTGCACGCACCCTCGTACGCTTTTCCATAGGGTTGGTTTTACCGCCATAGAATTTCACTTTCCCGCTTGCCTGTTTAATCGCTACTTGGTCCCCACCGCGGCCCAGGGCCAAATCGAGGCTCGATTGAGCAAGCGTCCCCAGCTCTGGAAGGGAGGAAACAGCAGATCCCACTCCAATGCTAAGCGTCAAAGGGACATTCTGTTTAGCGGTCGTTTCCCTGATTTCATCCAGGATTGAAAATTTATCATTTTCCAGCTGCTGCAGGATATGTTCATTAAAGACCGCAATAAACCGTTCAGAAGAAACCCTCTTGAAAAATACCCCATTATCCCTTGCCCACTTATCCAGCAACGAGGTAACCAAGCTATTTATACTACTTTTACGTTGGTCTTCCATTCCCTGCGTCAAATCATCGTAATTATCCAGCAGAATAATCGCAATGGCCGTTCTCTCTTCTTCATATTGTTTTTCGATTTCCACTTGCTCCGTTACATCGAAAAAGTAAAGAAGGCGTTCCTCGCGTTTATGGACCACTTTGAATTTCCGGTCATAAAGCGTAATCGTCTCTGTTTCAATCTCCTGCTTTATGAGCGGGACAAGTGAATCCGCCATATCATAAAGAGACCTTCCTGCCAGTGAGTCTTCACTAAAGCATGAGGCGAGGAATGGATTGGTCCACTCAATATAAAAATCATCATTAAAGAGCATGATCCCGATCGGCATTTCCAATAAGGCTTCCTCTCCCACCTTTTTTAACCGGTAGGATAACGTCGTGATGTATTCTTCGGTCTTAATTTGTTTTCTTTTTTCCATTTTCAATATTAAATAAAACAAACCGGCTTGAACCAACAATCCAATTAGTGCAATAACCCAATTATAGTAAGCCAGTACGCCCAAAAATATCAATCCTGCAACGAGCAACCCGTATAGCAGGGCCTTAACCGAATAATCCTTTAAATAAGATGGCATATTTTCAGCTCCTAAAAGCATCTGTTTAACAGACTATTCCTTTTTCTTGATCGTCTCCCGAAAAGGGAATCCTAAATCTATTATACCTAAAAAACGGATGAGGATTGCGAATATCGGCAGCAACAATGAGGCAACCACTATCAAAACGGGTATAGCCTTAGCCCAGCCCTTGACATCGCTGAAATAAAATATGAGTGAGTAGCCTTGAATCATGATGAAAAATTGAAGAATGAAAAATAGGTTCGTTATGGCCATATATACAAAATCTTTGTTGTCCATATTCACAAAAAGAGCCAAAAGCATTGTAATTAAATAATACCATAAAAGGCTTTTTGGAAGGCGAAGATCTTGGAAACGAGGCCAATTCAGGGATTTATCACTGAACCTTTTAAGTATGGGGTGGGCCGCTAAGAATATCAATAATACCATGATGATAGATGTAATCACGAGCAAGCTCGGAATCAGCGTAGTCAAGGTACTTATCGAGTCGTGCATGCCTTGGATTATCTTTTCAGTTGGGGCCTGACCAAATGATTCCATGATTTTCGCAGAAGAATCAATGGATTCCTCCATTACCGTCATGGTTTCTTCTATGTAATTAACTCCAAATAACACTACTGTGGCAGCATAGGTCACTAATATCCCACCTAGGAACGTAAGGACAGCACTGATGAACATAGGGGTCATCGGTTTATCCCTTTTCAGGAAGGAACCAATCACAATGCCCGTCGCCCCCATTAGCAAGGTCATTGGCAAGGATAAGACGCTACCGATTAAAATGGTTAATAACGATCCAACAAACAAGAATCCAACTGACCACGAAAGCTTTTGCTTACTGGTCACCAGAATGAAAGGAATCGGCAAAAAGAAAAAAGTTATAAATCCCAACAAAGGAATATATATTGTAATGAGTAATAATATACAATATAACGCTAAAAGAGCACCGCCCTCAGCGATTTTTCTACCACTATTCAACCGAATCCCCCCTATCATAAAATCATGAAGTATCTTTCTCTACATATTGTATCCGTTAAGCCCAGGATATTTCAAACTTCCCATTCTTTTTTCCAGATAAATCAGCTTTAAAAATAGGAGTTCTCTTCATTGTTAGTTAAATTTTTTTTGCAAAACAGGCCGATCACGAATTTTAAATACAATAACTAGCTAAAATGAAGCAAATCACGTAGAAACTGTAGAACGAAGATGAAGGAAGTTGGGGCTCGCATCGTTTTTTCAAATGAAAAAGGACCATTTGGGCAAATATACAAAAAAGCACATCAAGGATTTCTCCTCAATGCGCTCCGTTGTTATTATTCACCTGATACGTATGGAAGTAATGCCATAGTACGTGAGCGTTTAATAGCAATCGTTAATTTACGTTGATATTTAGCGCTAGTGCCAGTCACACGACGTGGTAAGATTTTACCGCGTTCTGAGACGAATTTTTTAAGAAGGTCTGTATCTTTGTAATCAATTTTAGTGATACCGTTTGATGTGAAATAACAAACCTTTTTACGCTTACCGCGTCCTTTACGTCCACCCATTGCCATAATAATTTCCCTCCCTGCTTTAGGATTTTCGTTTTAAACAGCTGTTTAAAACGGAAGATCGTCATCTGAAATGTCGATGGTTTTACCGTCATTTGCAAATGGATCATCGTCTACACGAGTGTAGTTGTTGTTACTCCGTTGATTCTGATTAGGATTTTGTCCATACGAATTTTGATCATTGCCGCCATTATTGTTGTTATAGCTTTTTTGACCGCCACCGTAAGAACCGCCATCATTTCTTTCACCCGCTGAACTGCTTCGTGGTTCAAGGAACTGAACACTCTCAGCCAGAATCTCCGTCACATACACGCGTTTGCCGTCTTGTCCTTCATAATTACGCGTTTGGACACGTCCATCCACGCCAGCTAAACTACCTTTTTTCAAGAAGTTAGCCACATTTTCTGCCGGTTTACGCCAAACTACACAATTAATGAAGTCCGCTTCACGTTCACCTTGTGCATTCGTAAAAGTACGATTCACTGCTAAAGTAAAGGTAGCCACTGCAACTCCATTAGGTGTATATCGTAATTCAGGATCTTTAGTTAAGCGTCCTACCAAAACTACGCGATTCATCATCAGAATCAACCCCTAGTTTTCAACCCTGCTTACAAGAAGCTAGATTAGAATTTATATTAAATATTGAATTAAACGTCTTCTCTAGTAGCCATATGACGGATAATGTCTTCACTGATTTTAGCAAGACGATCGAATTCTTGGATCGCAGCACTTTCAGCGTTAACTTTAAGAAGCATGTAGTAACCATCACGGAAATCATTGATTTCGTATGCAAGACGGCGTTTACCCCATTCTTTTGCTTCTACTTCCGCACCATTATCAGTAAGGATTGTGTTGAAACGTTCAACTAAAGCTTTTTTAGCTTCTTCCTCAATGTTTGGACGGATGATATACATAATTTCGTATTTTCTCATCACTGTCACCTCCTTTTGGTCTAAGCGGCCCATTTGGGCAAGGAGCAATTTTTTATAATTACTCACAAGAATAAATTATAGCATAGTTAAACTAGGTTTGCAACGAGTGTCGAATGTATCTTCCTATAGTATAAAGAGACTCCGCAGAATGAATCTGCGGAGTCCTTTTATATTATACGTTAAAGCGGAAGTGGACAACGTCTCCGTCGTTCACTATATATTCTTTACCTTCTAGTCGTACTTTTCCTGCTTCTTTTGCTGCACTATGGCTACCTGCTTCTAGCAAATCATCATAAGCGACGACTTCGGCACGAATGAAGCCACGTTCGAAGTCTGTATGGATGACACCCGCACATTGAGGAGCCTTCATACCTTTACGGAACGTCCAGGCACGCACTTCCTGCACTCCAGCCGTAAAGTAAGTGGCCAGCCCTAATAGATTGTATGAAGCACGGATCAATTTATCAAGACCTGACTCTTCGATGCCTAGCTCAGATAAGAACATTTCCTTTTCTTCACCTTCAAGCTCGGCTATTTCCTCTTCGATTTTGGCGCAAATTACGATAACTTCTGCATTTTCCGTCGCGGCGTATTCCCGGACTTGTTGCACGAACTCATTATCAGTCGCATTTGCCACTTCATCCTCACTTACATTTGCCACGTAAAGCATTGGTTTCGCTGTTAGGAGGTGCATGCCTTTCACGATTTTCAACTGTTCCTCAGTGAATTCGACTGAGCGGGCAGGCTTTTCAGCTTCTAAAGCTTCTTTCAATGCAACAAGAATCTCATGTTCGGCCACGGCACCCTTATCTTTTTGTTTAGCCATCTTTCCAACACGATCGATGCGCTTGTCCACAGATTCAAGGTCTGCAAGAATCAATTCAAGATTGATGACTTCGATATCATCAATCGGATTTACTTTTCCTGAAACGTGAGTGATGTTATCATCAGCGAAGCAACGAACAACCTGACAAATTGCATCTACTTGGCGGATATGGGATAGGAATTTATTGCCTAGACCTTCCCCTTTACTCGCTCCCTTTACAATCCCAGCAATATCTGTAAACTCAAATGCTGTTGGCACGGTTTTTTTCGGTTGGACCAGTTCAGTCAATTTTTGCAGACGATAATCGGGTACTTCTACAATTCCGACGTTTGGGTCGATTGTACAGAAAGGGTAATTCGCCGATTCCGCACCTGCCTGAGTAATTGCATTAAACAAAGTGGATTTACCTACGTTAGGCAAACCGACTATACCAGCTGTTAAAGCCATTTATATTTCACTCCTTCAAGATAATTCGTTCATAGTGTTACTAGATAAATCATTACTAAAGATACACCCAATACCTAAACCTTTCCCAATTATAGATTTCACTTCCTGAAAAGACAAGTAAATCATTGAGAGACAGAAATGCCATCTATACATGGAAAAAGCATGATCACTCCTCATGCTTTAGTAAAACTTTTTTCATTTTCTTGGAAAACTCACGCCGGGGCAACATTACGCTGTGTCCACAACCTTCACATTTAATCCGGATATCCATGCCCAATCGGATGATTTTCCACTTATTGATTCCACATGGGTGTGGCTTTTTCATTTCGACAACATCATTCAATGCAAATTCTTTTTCTTCCATAAACATGTGGCCCCCCAGCTTTTATGACTCACTGCCTTTGTAAGTAGATTGGATTCCACTTTCTTCAAGGGCAGTACTGATTTCTTTCCTCAATATCCTACTCATTTCAGAATGGCGCATTGGCTTTGTTTCAGCCGTCACACGCAATACGATTTCTTCTGGAGTAATTGTCTCGATTCCCAGTAACTCAGGGTTTCTGACTAAATCATCATATTTTTTCGCTAAACCACCTAAGTGTCGGATTAATACCTTTTCAGCAAGTTCAACGGATCCGTCATGAGGGATCGTCACATCCACCACAGCCTTACTGTTCAATATGGAGTAGTTTGTTACTTGCGTGATGCTCCCATTCGGTATGAGATGCAATTCCCCTTTACTACTCTTAATCTTGGTTGTGCGTAGCCCAATTTCAAGGACTTCACCCTCAAAAGTATTGATTTTAATATAATCACCGACAGAGAAATGATCCTCGAAAATGACGAAGAATCCTGTAATAATATCCTTGACCAAACTTTGGGCTCCAAACCCTACTGCGAGTCCAATAATTCCAGCCCCAGCAAGTAAAGCCTTCACATCGAGTCCGCAAATTTCAAGGATCATAATCAAGGATATGAAATTCACAACATATGTAATGACGTTCTCGAGTAACTTAATGAGCGTCGTTTCTCTCCGCTCCGAGACACGGAGGGGGGTTCTGGTTCGGACCAGAAAAAATTTATTTAGTACCGTCTTTCCTATTCTTATAATAATACGCGATAAGAGGAGAACAAGGAAGATTTTAATAATCCCCTCACCTAACATCAGCCATACTTTTTCATCCAAAATTTCTTCTGTAATTTTACTATATGTAGCGTTTTCCATGCTTTCCTCCTACTCTATCTTTTGCAAATTACTAAAGGGCCCACCGTTTTTCCTGTTGAACTTATTCTTTCTACCCTACGGCCGAGGATGTAATCCAGTATAGGAGAAGTTTTGTTTGTAATATCATTAAATTAAAGGTTTCTGTATAAAAATAACATGGGTATATAGTAAAGAAATTAGAAATTTTTTTCCATTTCAAAACATAAATCTTTTTACTATAAATCGCTATGCAACTAGCAACGAGGTAGAGGAAAGGACAGATTCACATTTGCCCTTCAGCCAATTAGCTGTTCTTAATAATTAATTCCCCCCTCAATTTAACCTATATCCCGTATATTTTTTCCTTTTCAACCGTATACTGTTAACACAAAACAAAGTAAAGGAGTGGAGCCGATGAATCTTAATTCTAATCTATTTAATAACAAAACTAGATTAAGTCGTATCCTGCATGAAGATGCGGACGCAACCAATCAAATTTCCCAGGAATTACTCAATCTCTTGCCTTCAGGAAAGCTTCAGCCTATCGTTTTTGTCTGCATTGGCACAGATCGTTCTACTGGTGATTCCCTCGGTCCACTTGTCGGTACCCTACTTCAAGAAAAATCCGAACTAGGTGCTTCTTCATTCCATGTGTATGGGACACTCGATAACCCTATACATGCGATGAACCTGCAGGAAAAGTTAGATGAAATCAAAAAAGTCCATGTGAATGCATTTATCGTTGGCATAGATGCCTGCTTAGGTAAACTAAAGAGCGTGGGGATTGTCCAACTCGGTAAAGGACCAGTGAAACCTGGTGCGGGTGTCAATAAAGACCTACCAGCCGTTGGGCATGCCCATATTACAGGCATCGTGAATGTCAGTGGGTTCATGGAATTCATGGTCCTACAGAACACACGGCTTAACCTGGTTTTAAAAATGGCCAAAACTATAGCCGAGGGCATTCATGAAGCACAACGACATTATCCTGCCAAGCCATCCATCACCCCATTTACCTGGTCATTCAAAAAGGAAAAAACACTTTAATAATGATACTTATAAAAAATAAAGGAAGGGACATCCCTTCCTTTATTTTTTATGCATACATAGTGGGACAAGAAACATTAGAGTCCATGGTTCCTATGAGGAGATGTTTTCTTGGTCGATTAAGTCTAGTATTCTATCTAAATCTTCTTTTGAAAAGAATTCTATTTCTATCTTCCCTTTTTTCTTGCTTTGTTTTATGGTCACGCTGGTCCCAAGTTTCTCCCGTAGTATGGACTCTCTTTGTTTGATGAATATATCTTTTTTTGGTTGTTTGGCATTCTTCGTTTCACGTGAAACAGTATCATTCAACTGATGGATATAATTCTCCAGCTGCCGAACGTTCATCGTTTCTTTGAGGATTTTATCTATGACAGACTTAAGCAGCTCTTTTTTCTTTAATCCTAGCAATGCACGCCCATGCCCCATGGAGATCGTGCCCTCTGATATATAGTTCCTGATCTCTTCAGGCAAAGAGAGCAAGCGGACATAGTTAGCTATGTGAGGCCGGCTTTTTCCGAGACGGTGTGCTAATTGCTCTTGAGTGAAATTTAACTTTTCGAGCAACGTTTGATAAGCTGCCGCTTCCTCAATCGGATTCAAATCTTCCCTCTGTAGGTTTTCCAATATCGCCAGTTCCATCATCTGCTGTTCATTTAACTCCCTGACAACGACAGGAACCGTTTTTAAACCGGCTTCCTTAGCCGCACGGCATCGTCTTTCTCCAGCTACAATTTCAAATCCTCTAATACTTTTCCGGGCAATAATCGGTTGAAGGATCCCATGCTCCAAAATTGACTGCTTAAGTTCTTCAATCGCTTCGGGGCGGAAGTTTTTTCGCGGCTGATGGGGATTGGGCCTTAATTCCCTCAATTTTATTTCCTGAACAGTTTCATCCTTGCTGACTTCCACATTAGGAAAGAGTGCGTCGAGTCCCTTTCCAAGTCCTTTAGCCATTTGAGACCACTTCCTTTGCCAATTGTAGATAGACCTCCGCACCGCGTGATTTCGGATCGTAAATGATAATCGGTTCCCCATGACTCGGTGCTTCACTCAGACGAACATTTCGGGGAATGATAGTTTGATATACCTTATCCTGAAAGTATTTTTTCACTTCCTCAATCACTTGAAGACCTAGATTCGTTCTGGCGTCCAACATCGTCAGCAAAACACCTTCGATCTTTAAATCATGATTTAAATGCTTCTGCACGAGACGGACCGTATTCAACAGCTGGCTCAATCCCTCCAATGCGTAATATTCACATTGTACGGGAATCAAAACGGCATCGGCTGCCGTCAAGGCATTCAGTGTGAGCAAGCCCAGTGAAGGTGGACAATCGATGACGATATAATCGAACTGACTTTGCACCTCTTCTAATGCACGCTTCAATCGAATTTCCCTGGAGATGGTAGGTACCAACTCAATTTCCGCACCCGCTAATTGGATTGTGGCAGGTATGGCATATAAGTTTTCAACCTTTGTTTCCAAGATTACGGTACTGGCTTCGACATCATCTACCAATACATCATAAATACACTGTTCCACATCTGCTTTATCAATACCAGTGCCGCTAGTCGCATTACCCTGAGGGTCTATATCGACCAACAAGACTTTCTTTCCTATATATGCAAGGCAAGCACTGAGGCTGACCGAAGTTGTCGTTTTTCCAACACCGCCCTTTTGATTGGCAATGGCAAGAATCTTCCCCACGAATTCACCTGCTTTCAACAATCTCATCTATCTTAAACGTACTATATTTCTTCTATTTTATCATGAATAATGATGAAGAAACTCGAATTCTTAAATTCGACGAAAAATTCGGTATTCTTTTAAATTAGTCAAAAAATGCAGTTTTTGGAGATAAATATTTCGTTTTTTTCACTGCGAATCACAAGAAAAAAGCTTGGTAATCGATGACTACCAAGCGGGGGATGATACCAGATTAAGACTTTTTCTTTGGGATTTTTATCGTAAACTGATAATATTCCTCGAATTCCTCTTCTTCTGCATCAAGGTTTATGCCATTATCCGTTACCATGGTCAGCGATTGGCGAATCGTGTTAACCGCAATCCTCATGTCCCTACTAAATGCCTTGCGTTTCGGCTTTGGCTTTGAATGATCCTTTGTACCAGTAAGAAGCTTGACAACCAGCTCTTCCGTCTGCTTGACGTTTAAACCTCTTTCAATGACTTCTTGAAGCAGCTTGACTTGATTTTCCGGGTTTTTCAACGGAATCAGCGAACGGGCATGACGTTCCGTAATCTGTTTTTGAAGCAGTGCTTCTTGGACTTCCTGTGGCAATTTTAACAACCGAAGTTTATTGGCAACCGTCGATTGGCCAATTCCCAATCTTTGAGCGAGTGCTTCCTGCGTTAAGTTATGGAGCTCAATTAATTTCCCATATGCTAACGCTTCTTCAATCGGTGTCAATTCTTCACGCTGAAGATTCTCTATCAACGCTACTGAAGCCGTTTCTGTATCCGTGAAATCTTTAATTATGGCTGGTGCCAACTCCCAACCAAGCTTTTGCATAGCACGAAAACGACGCTCACCTGCAATGATTTCATACTTCCCTTGACCATATGCCCTAACTACAATCGGTTGAATGATACCATGTGTATGAATCGTCTGAGCTAGTTCCGAGATTTTATCGTCGTTAAATACAGTCCTTGGTTGAAATCGATTTGGCACAATATCAGAAATGGAAATTTTCCTTATTTCTTCATTATTATTGCTTGGTGCCTCCATCTCAAGTTGCTGTTCTTCTTTTTCGCCAAACCTTAAGAAACGCGAAAAAGGATGCTTCATCTTCCTACACCACCTTTTAAAACTCCCAAATAACATATTCTCTATGGAAAGAACAAGTCCTCCATACATTTCCCGACATGAAAATACATATCGACCATTGCTGTATAACCATGTCGACTGGCGTCACCAATGCATTTCCATAGCCTAAATGTCTTGCTATTATTAATAGTAGACGCCTGTCTAAGATTATTTCCCCGCCGATTTAAGAGTCCCCAACTTTTTCCCACCAAACTGGTTCACTGGGACAGCTTACATTAAATAAAATGGAAATTATATTATTTATAGTAAAGGAAAGGATCGTAAAGTGCTAGTCGCGTATGAATCGTGATAAACAGACTATTCACGTACCGGTCATTCTATAGGTTGTTTATTCGGTGTACCTGGTTTTCTTGGATATTTTTTTGGAGTCTTCTTCACTTTTTTCACCGTAATGATATTTCGCTCACTATTCTCTTCTGGCAATATGAACGGGTGTATTTCCTCAATTTTCCCACCTAATGTGAAGATTGCCTTTTTTCCTGTATCCATCTCATCATGGGCACTGGCCGCTTTCATCGCAATGAATGTCCCATCCGTTTTAACAAGGGGTAAACATAGCTCGCTCAAAACAGACATTCTTGCCACCGCTCTTGCCATAACAACATCATAGGTTTCACGATGTTCCGGTTTCTGAGCAAATGTTTCGGCACGGTCATGATAAAACGATACGCCTGACAATTGTAAAGAGTCAGCAAGATGGTTTAAAAAAGAGATGCGCTTATTCAAAGAATCAACGATTGATACATGAATATCCGGGAAACAGATCTTCAAAGGGATACTCGGGAAACCAGCTCCGGCACCCACATCGCAAATACGATGAGGCTTGTTGAAATCGAAGTAAAAAGCTGCGCTGATCGAATCATAAAAATGCTTTAAATAGACTTCTTCTTTATCGGTTATGGCCGTTAGGTTCATCTTTTCGTTCCATTCCACCAATAAATGATAGTACATATCAAATTGCTCAAGCTGGCGTGGAGAAAGTTCAATGCCTTTCTCCTGCAGCGCTTGTTGGAATTGCTCAATATTCATGATTACTTCAATCCTTTTCGGGTATTTCCGTTTACTTAGAAATTTTAGCGATCTTTCCTTGTTCTAAATAAACTAGCAAAATAGAGACATCAGCAGGGTTCACACCTGAAATCCGTGAAGCTTGGGCAACGGATAGAGGGTGTACCTGTTTTAATTTTTGGCGAGCTTCCGTAGCCAATCCATTGATTGCATCGTAATCGATGTTTTCTGGGATTTTTTTATTCTCCATTTTCTTGAGGCGGTCAACCTGCTGTAAGGATTTTTCAATATATCCTTCATACTTGACCTGGATTTCGACTTGTTCCTTCACTTCATCACTTAGGTCGACATCACTTGGAGCAAGCTTTTGAATGTGGGAATAATCCATTTCTGTCCGCTTCAATAAATCCGAAGCGCGAATCCCATCTTTTAGTTCGCTCCCACCACTTGCGATGATAATCTCCTGCACCTCTTGAGTAGGTTTAATGAAGGTGGATTTCAACCGTTCTCGTTCTGCCTCCACGGCCTCTCTCTTTATAAGAAAACGATTATATCGCTCTTCTTTGATCATTCCAATTTTAAAACCGATTTCGGTCAGGCGTAAGTCTGCATTATCATGACGTAACAGTAAGCGGTATTCTGCACGTGAAGTCAGCAGGCGATAAGGCTCATTCGTACCTTTTGTCACAAGATCATCGATTAAAACGCCAATATATGCATCTGACCGGCTTAGAATCAGTTCTTCTTTTCCCAATGCCTTCAAGCCAGCGTTAATACCAGCCATTAATCCTTGGCCCGCCGCTTCTTCATAACCTGATGTCCCATTGATTTGACCTGCTGTATACAGGTTTTTCACTTTTTTCGTTTCCAATGTTGGCCAAAGTTGTGTCGGCACGATCGCATCATATTCAATCGCATATCCTGCACGCATCATCTCAGCCTTTTCAAGACCTGGTATGGTCTGAAGGATCCTAATTTGGACATCCTCGGGAAGGCTCGTAGACAATCCTTGTACATATACTTCTTTGGTATTGCGCCCTTCCGGTTCCAAGAATATCTGATGGCGTGGCTTGTCATTAAAGCGTACAACTTTGTCTTCTATCGATGGACAGTAACGAGGGCCAGTCCCTTTAATCATCCCAGAATACATTGGGGAACGGTGTAGATTCGCATCAATGAGCTGGTGAGTTCCTTCATTTGTATACGTTAACCAACATGGCAATTGGTCGGTGATGTATTTTGTCGTTTCAAAGGAAAAAGCACGTGGAACTTCATCACCCGGCTGTATTTCCGTTTTACTGTAATCAATAGAAGAACTATTGACGCGCGGAGGCGTTCCCGTTTTGAACCGGACCAAATCAAAGCCCAACTCTTCCAAATGCTCGGAAAGCCTGATGGATGGTTGCTGATTATTAGGACCACTTGAATATTTTAGTTCCCCTAAAATGATTTCGCCCCGTAAATAGGTCCCAGTCGTAATAACGACAGTTTTCGCACGGTAAATGGCACCCGTTTTTGTGATGACACCTTTACAAACGCCATCTTCAACAATCAATTCCTCAACCATTCCTTGAATTAACGTTAAATTCGGCTCATCTTCTATCGTCTTTTTCATTTCTTGCTGATAAAGAAACTTATCTGCTTGTGCACGTAAAGCACGAACGGCCGGACCTTTCGCTGTATTTAACATTCTCATCTGAATGTGCGTTTTATCGATATTTTTACCCATTTCGCCGCCTAAGGCATCAATTTCCCGGACCACAATCCCTTTTGCCGGTCCTCCAACAGAAGGGTTGCATGGCATAAAGGCAACCATATCTAAGTTGATGGTGATCATCAATGTTTTGGCACCGACTCTAGCAGATGCAAGACCCGCTTCACTACCTGCATGGCCTGCCCCAACTACGATGGCATCATAGTTTCCTGCTTCATATTGCATATCATTTTCCTCCCTCTACTCTTACTTTCCTAGACAAAATTGTGAAAACAATTGATTGATTAAATTATCCTGGACACTTTCACCAATAACTTCCCCAAGTAATTCCCATGCCTTTGTGAAATCGATCTGAACTAAGTCAATCGGCGTTCCCATCTCGATTGCTTCCATGGAATCCTCGATCGATTGCAAGGCCTGTCCGAGCAGCGCAATATGACGGGCGTTGGAAACATAGGTAATGTCCCCCGCTTCCAAAGAGCCCTCAAAGAATAAAGAAGCAATCGCTTCTTCCAATTCATCGACACCTTCATCTTCCAGTAAAGATGTAGTGACTATTTTGTGTGCGGCTGCCTTTTCCTTAACCTGCTCCATATTGATTTTCTGTGGCAGGTCCGTTTTATTGATAATGACGATGACATCCATTCCTTCGACCGCTTGGAACAGCTTTTCATCTTCCGGCGTAAAGTCATCGGAGTAATTTAAAACGAGTAAAATCAGGTCCGCATCTTTTAATACCGCCCGGGAGCGTTCCACACCAATCCGCTCAACGATATCTTCCGTTTCACGAATACCAGCTGTGTCGACAAGTTTTAGCGGCACCCCACGCACATTGACATACTCCTCAATAACGTCTCGAGTTGTCCCTGGGACATCGGTAACGATTGCCTTATTTTCATGCACTAAGCTGTTTAGCAAAGACGATTTTCCGACATTCGGACGCCCGATGATAACCGTCGCCAAGCCATCCCGCAAAATTTTTCCTTGCTGGGCCGTCCTGAGAAGTTTTTCAATCTCTGCCTTGACATAACTGCCCTTTTCCAAAAACAATCGATGTGTCATTTCTTCAACATCATCATATTCTGGGTAATCTATATTCACCTCGACCTGTGCGAGAGTCTGTAATATTTCGTGTCGCAGCTTTTGAATTAATTTCGAAAGCCGCCCTTCCATTTGACCCAACGCAACATTCATCGCTTTATCCGTTTTAGCTCGGATTAAATCCATGACAGCTTCTGCTTGAGAGAGATCGATTCTCCCATTCAAAAAAGCTCGTTTCGTGAATTCACCAGGCTCTGCCAAGCGTGCCCCCTGTGAGAGGATAAGCTGTAAAACCCGATTAACCGAAACGATTCCACCATGACAATTTATTTCAACAACATCTTCTCTCGTAAACGTTTTAGGACCTTTCATGACAGAAACCATAACCTCTTCTATGACTTCTCCAGTTTTAGGTACAACCAAGTGCCCGTAATGAATGGTATGTGAATCCACTTTCCGTAAACTTTTACCGCTTGGTCCTTTAAATATTCTATCGGCTATTTCTATGGCCTCATCACCGCTGATTCTTACGATGGCAATTGCCCCTTCCCCTAAAGGAGTTGAAATGGCGGTGATTGTATCGAATTCCATGCTTTCACCTCTTGTATATTAATGTTTCTCTAATTTATTTGATAAACAAAAATCTTGAATCCCTAAATTACAACAATAACACAGTATAATCATGAAAAAAAGTAGATACTCCTTCCTTTCAAGAGTTATCCACATGCCTTAAACCTTATATTTCTGTACCCTTCATTTTAACTTATCCACATGTGAATAACAAATAAAGCCTGACTTTCTTTCCATGTCCCTTTTTTAAGAGTCAGCCTTAGAAATTGAAGGGGAGGAATGAAAGGATAATATGTGATCAGGATTTAGTTAAAGGAGCATTTGATAATGTCGACATTCCTTTCGGTTCGCCTCTATATAAAGCAAAAAAAAACCTCCGCTTAATTAGCAGAAGGTTTATTTAACCGGAGTGATGACCAAATGGCGATATGGTTCTGTACCATTGGAAGTCGTCTTGATTTTCGGATAATGAAGCAGAGCCTTATGTATTACCTTCCGTTCATATGACGGCATCGGCTCCAATGCAACAATTTTACCAGTTTTCAGGGATTTATTGGCCATTCTTTCAGCTAATTGGATTAAAGTATCCGTTCGACGGTTGCGATAATCCTCTGCATCTACAATCACATTCAAAAACTGCTTCGAATAGCGATTGGCTACCAATTGTGTTAAATACTGAAGGGAATTTAACGTTTGACCCCGTTTACCAATTAATAAGGCAATTTTTTCACCTGACAAATGGAACGTTACGTTCTTCCCCTGGCGTTGAACCCTGATTTCCGACTTAACTCCCATTTTTCGAGTGATATCCTGCAGGAACTTTAGGGATTCTTCAACGGGATCAGCAGGCAATGTCACGTGGACGATTGCTTGCCTGGCCCCAAACAAACCCAAAAATCCTTTTTTTCCTTCATCCTCAATTTCAATTTCCACGCGATCTCTTGTGCTGTTAAGTTGAGCTAAAGCTGAATTGACTGCTTCTTCGACAGATTGTCCTGTAGCAGTTATCTTTTTCACTTTTTCTTTGCTCCCTCCGCGTTTTCCGCAGCTGCTTTTCTAAGATCTGGACCTTTGATGAAATATGTTTGAACGATGCCGAAAAGGTTACCCACTACCCAGTAAAGTGAAAGAGCAGCTGGAAAATTAATTGCAAAAATAACAATCATGACTGGCATGATGTAAAGCATCATTGTCATTTGTGCCGCCATTTGCGGATTTGAGTTCATTCCCGCCATTGACAACTTTTGCTGAATGAAAGTTGTAATACCTGCTATGATCGGCAAGATATAATAAGGATCCGGAGAACCTAAATCGAACCAGAGAAAACTATGCAGGGAAATCTCATGCGTACGGCTGATTGCATGATAAAAACCAATCAAAATTGGCATTTGAACCACTATCGGTAAACATCCTGCCAATGGATTCACATTGTATTTTGAAAATAACGCCATTGTTTCTTTTTGTAGTTTTTGTTGTGTGGCAGCGTCTTTTGAGCTGTATTTTGCTTGAAGTTCTTTCATTTCTGGTTGAATGGCTTGCATTGCTTTTGAACTTTTCACCTGTTTAATCATAAGTGGAAGTAATATCAAGCGTATGATTAAGGTAACCGCAATGATTCCCAAACCGTAGCTTCCGCCAAATAATTCAGAAATATAAATAATGAGGGATGATAACGGATAGACAATATATGAATTCCAGAACCCTTCACTATCTGCCGTTATCGGTTCTTTGATCTCCGTACATCCTGATAGCAACATCATTATCGAAGCTAATCCAATGATGAGTAATATTCGTTTCTTCAACCGTTTTTTCCTCCTAACTTCAATCAATCTTTTTGAATAAATGTAACCCGTTCACAAGTGAACTACAAGGAAAAGTCACCCACTTATCAACTTTTAACGATGAAATTCTATTTTTTCAAAGCATAATTAATAACTATGTCGAAAAAGGAGTTTTTAAGGGTTTATTTTATTTTTTTGAAATTTAGCGATTTAGAACGCTTCAGGACATGGATCAAACTGCTTTTCACTTGAGAAAAGTCCATTTCTGCCGCTGGTTTTCTAGCAATCACAATATAGTCTTTTCCCTCTTCTATATCCTCTTTCAATTCTAAAAATGCTTGCCGTATGTATCTTTTAATTTGATTCCGAACAACGGCATTCCCAATCTTCTTACTGACAGAGAGGCCTATGCGGAAATATTCCTGCTCGGGCTTTTGAAGGACATAGATAACGAATTGTCGATTGGCAGAGGATTCTCCCTTTTTAAAAACGAGTTGGAATTCGTCCTCTTTCTTTATCCTTAACTTTTTTTTCATCTTTACACCTTCATTAGAATGAATTGAGTCTCAGTAAATCCTTTATTTAGCGAAAAAAAACCACTGAGACTTTTCAGTGGTCTATGCAGATAGTACTTTTCTTCCTTTACGGCGACGTGCAGCGATTACGTTACGTCCGTTTTTCGTGCTCATACGTGCACGGAAACCGTGAACTTTACTATGTTTGCGATTATTCGGTTGATAAGTTCTTTTCATTATATGACACCTCCCTGAGGAATAACAGTTAAAGACAGTCCTTACAATTATATAGATGTTGCTTTCTACTTGTCAACTACATCTAGAAAAATATTTACTTTTTGCTTAATGTCCAGTGGGTTTTTTACTACCTAGCCTATTGTAAATGATTTTGCCTATAACTGATATAGAAATTTTTGGTCAGAGGGTACATTTCATGAATTTTAACCTAATTGATCCCTCTTCATACTACTTTACCATGCATATAACGAATCGACAAAAACATTTGTGAACTTCCGCTTTCGTTTTATAGAGGAACTAAGGACACCTGAATGGCATAAATACAGTGATGGGGAATCAGTATACAACCTGTTTTAGTTCCATCCATCAATAAAATAATTTAGAGGAATTCGACGCCATCACTCCATCTGTGGATAAAATTCGACATGTTTTTTTCTATCCACAGCCCATTTCGTATAGTTTTACACAAAAAAGAAGCCTGTGGAAAAGTTTTTCCCACAGGCCCTTTGAGTTGTGGATAAAGTTCACTAAGCCATTGCAAGACGTCCAAATTTCTGATATTATATTTGTGTTTTCACTCTGAATAACTTTATCAACAGATAACGGTTATCCACAGACTGTGCATAACTTGTGGATAGTTTATTCGACCTGTGAATATTAATCTGTCCACAAACAGTGGATATTGTCGAAAAACCTATTATCTTCTTATTATATATTTCAAGACATGCCTGTTGATGAATAAACATACGGACCTGCATCTTATTACAAGATGTTATTTATACAAAGGTTGTACAATGCGCGATATCGTTCCAGGGACCTCACCTTTTAGTGACATCCAACATCCCTTATACAGCTCACCGAACTTTTGCTGTCCAAATTTTTTTAAGACAGCGATCGATGAGTTTATTTGTGCCTAGACCTTTTAATACTTATAGAAAAATATTTTGCAAAGGAGGGATAAGTTTGGATAACATCGATAGCCTCTGGAATCAGGCACTCGGAAAAATTGAGAAAAAGATCAGTAAACCAAGCTTTGAAACTTGGCTTAAATCAACTAAAGCTTATTTACTTCAAGGTGACATCTTAACAGTCACCGCTCCCAATGAATTTGCTAGGGATTGGCTTGAGGAACGTTATTCTCACCTTATTTCTGATGTTTTATTCGAACTGACCGGCGAAGAATTGGAAGCGAAGTTCATTATTCCGCCCAATCAGGAAGATGATGACTTTTCCGCTCCCGTTCAGCCTAAAAAGATAAAAAAACAGGATAAGGAAAACAATCCATTTCCACAGCATATGCTTAACTCGAAAAATACCTTCGATACGTTTGTCATTGGCTCCGGCAATCGTTTTGCCCATGCTGCGTCTCTCGCTGTCGCAGAAGCACCCGCCAAAGCCTATAACCCGTTGTTTATATATGGAGGAGTAGGGCTTGGTAAGACTCATTTAATGCATGCCATTGGTCATTACGTACTTGAGCATAATCCAAAGGCAAAAGTCGTTTATCTATCCTCTGAAAAATTCACGAATGAATTCATCAATTCGATCCGGGATAATAAGGCCGGGGAATTTCGTGATAGATATCGTACGGTAGATGTTTTATTAATTGATGATATTCAATTCCTAGCAGGAAAAGAACAAACTCAAGAAGAGTTTTTCCATACATTCAATGCCTTGCATGAAGAAAGTAAACAGATCGTCATCTCGAGTGATCGTCCACCCAAAGAGATTCCAACACTTGAAGATCGTCTCCGTTCCCGCTTTGAATGGGGCTTGATTACGGATATTACGCCACCTGACTTAGAAACGAGGATTGCCATTTTACGTAAAAAGGCCAAGGCGGAAGGACTCGATATTCCGAATGAAGTAATGCTTTATATAGCCAACCAAATCGATTCGAACATCAGGGAGCTTGAAGGTGCACTTATTCGTGTTGTCGCCTATTCTTCGCTGATCAATAAAGATATTAATGCTGATTTAGCTGCTGAGGCTTTGAAAGACATCATTCCAAGCTCAAAACCTAAAATAATCACGATCTTGGAAATTCAAAAAACGGTCGGTGAGCATTACAGCGTAAAACTTGAGGACTTCAAAGCGAAAAAGAGGACTAAATCCGTAGCTTTTCCAAGACAGATTGCTATGTACCTCTCCCGGGAAATGACCGACTTTTCGCTCCCTAAAATAGGCGATGAATTCGGAGGGCGAGACCATACGACCGTCATCCATGCCCATGAAAAAATCTCGAAACTTATGCAAACGGATACCCAGCTGCAACGTCAGGTCAAGGAAATCCAGGATCAATTGAAGGTATAATAGATTCTGGATAATGTGTATAACTGATGACTACTTACACACAGTCTGTCCACATGTGGATAGACTGTTTTATCTTAGCTTCAACCAGGTTATCCACATATCCACAAGCCCTACTACTATTACTACTATCTTTTTTAAATAAAATTATTAATAAATATGCCATTTAGGCAATTAAAATTGGAGGATGGAACATGAGATTCGTAATTCAAAGAGATCGATTAGTTCATAGTGTCCAAGAAGTAATGAAAGCTATCACATCGAGAACGACGATTCCTATTTTAACGGGGATAAAAATAAGTGTGACAACAGAAGGAGTTACCTTAACAGGAAGTGACTCGGATATTTCCATACAGTCATTTATTCCAGCTGAAGTAGATGGTGATGAAATCGTCGAAGTTAAAAGCAGCGGTGGAATTGTCCTTAATGCACGCTTTTTCAGTGAAATCGTCAAAAAACTACCGATGGATACAGTAGAAATCGAGGTCCAAAATAATTTTCAAACGATCATCCGGTCTGGTAAAGCTGAATTTAACTTAAATGGATTAGATCCTGAAGAATATCCTCATTTACCGATCATTGAAGAAGAAAATATCTTCAAACTTCCAACGGATCTTTTAAAAACACTGATTCGTCAAACCGGGTTTGCAGTGTCCACCTCAGAAACACGACCTATCTTAACAGGTGTAAACTTGAAGGTTCAGGATGACGAATTAACCTGTATTGCAACAGATAGCCATAGATTGGCCATGAGGACAGCTAAAATTGAGAACAAGATTAACGGAGCTTATAGTGTCGTCATTCCAGGGAAAAGCCTAAGCGAGTTAAGTAAGATTCTGGATGATACGAATGAACTTATAGAAATCGTCATCACGGATAACCAAGTCTTATTCAAAGCAGAAAACCTATTGTTCTTCTCACGTCTACTTGAAGGAAACTACCCGGACACTTCCCGATTGATTCCAACCGATAGCAAAACGGATGTGACAGTCCATACAAAAGACTTCCTGCAAGCGATTGATCGGGCATCTTTATTAGCTCGAGAGGGAAGAAATAATGTGGTTAAACTAACAACCATAGAGGGTCGCATCATCGAAGTGTCTTCCAATACACCAGAAATAGGTAAAGTGAGCGAGGAAGTACAAGCTGAAGCCATCGAAGGGGAAGACTTGAAAATATCCTTCAGTGCAAAATTTGTCATGGATGCATTAAAGGCATTAGAAGGATCCGATATCAAAATAAACTTTACTGGTGCTATGCGTCCATTTGTCATCCGACCGTTACATGATGAATCAATGCTCCAATTAATCCTGCCAGTAAGAACTTACTAAAATAATATTTCACAAAATTAAAGACCTGCTACCGGGTCTTTAATTTTTTAGCCCAAATGTATGGGGAGACAAGGATTAACCAAGACTGCAACCTATGCAAAGAAGGTACAATCTGTTAAATAAAGGATAAGCAAAAGCTATACTTTGTCTTAATCCAATTTATTTAGTAAAATAAAGTATTAAAGACTACTTAGAAATGAGTGAGGCACCTAATGGACTCAATAAAAATAAGCACGGAATATATTACGCTAGGACAATTCTTGAAGTTGGCCGATTTAATTCAAAGCGGCGGCATGTCAAAATGGTTTTTAAGCGAATATGAGGTTTTCATCAACGGCGAATTAGATGTGAGACGAGGCAGAAAGTTACGGTCAGGTGATAAAATCGAAATCCCTGAATTCGGCACCTTCACAATAACAAGCTAAAACATAAGGGAAGAGCGGATTATGTACATTGAAAAAATAAGTTTGAAAAACTACCGCAACTATACCGAATTAGACCTTACCTTTGAAAATAAGGTCAATGTAATCCTTGGGGAAAATGCCCAAGGAAAAACAAATGTAATGGAATCCATTTTCGTATTAGCAATGGCAAAATCCCACCGTACCTCAAATGACAAAGAACTTATTCGCTGGGATGAAGAGTATGCTAAAATAGAAGGCAGAGTAAGAAAGAGAAATACATCAATCCCACTTGAGCTGACCATTTCGAAAAAGGGTAAAAAGGCGAAGTGCAACCATATTGAACAGAGAAAATTAAGTCAGTATGTCGGCAATATGAATGTGGTCATGTTTGCTCCTGAGGACTTGAATCTCGTAAAGGGAAGTCCTCAAGTCAGACGCCGTTTTATAGATATGGAAATTGGCCAGGTTTCTCCTGTATACCTTCATGATATGAGCCAATATCATAAAATACTTCAACAAAGAAATCATTACTTAAAGCTTCTGCAGACCCGTAAACAAAAGGACGAGGCGATGCTTGATGTATTAACTGACCAGATTATTCAGTATGCAGCGAAAATTGTCGAAAGAAGGTTTCACTTTCTTTCTAAGCTTCAGCAATGGGCAGAGCCGATTCATTCAGGGATCTCCAGGAATCTAGAAGTATTGAAAATCCAATATAAGCCGTCGCTTGATGTATCAGAATCCATGAATTTGACGAAAATAATAGAAGTATACACAGAAAAATTTGATAAAATAAAGGCAAGAGAAATTGAGCGGGGCGTAACCTTGATAGGACCTCACCGGGATGATTTGACTTTTTATGTAAATGACCGTGATGTCCAGACCTATGGTTCCCAGGGACAGCAGCGTACGACTGCGTTATCTTTGAAACTTGCTGAAATTGAATTGATTCATGAGGAAATCGGTGAGTATCCGATTTTACTATTGGATGATGTGTTATCGGAACTTGACGATTATCGTCAAACTCATTTACTAAATACGATACAAGGAAAAGTGCAGACGTTTGTGACGACACCTTCTATCGATGGAATCGATCATCAAACCCTCAGAGAAGCGTCCACCTTTTATGTGAGTCAAGGCAGTATAAAAAAGCTTAAATAACGAGGTGAAAGCATGTATCTCCATATTGGTGAGGATATTCTTGTGAAAACGGATGATATCATAGCTATTTTAGATAAAAAGATGCTTCACTCCTCTCCCATAATCGATGAATTCTTGGAGAAAAGGGTAGATGTGATCTCTCATTTAACAAAAAACTCGATTAAATCGATTGTAGTGACAGAAAAGCAGGTCTATTATTCACCGCTTGCCTCGGTCACCCTGAAAAAACGCTCGCTGCAGTCACCTTCCTTAATCGATGAATAAATGCTCTATAGATTATTGTTATCCTTTAAAGTGATAAATGCCAAAAGAAAAGTGTAGGTGGATACGTATGACAATGGAACAAAAAGAAGTACAAGCTCAGGCATACGATGAGAATCAGATACAGGTTTTAGAAGGCTTAGAAGCAGTACGTAAGCGTCCCGGCATGTATATCGGTACCACATCTGCAAAAGGACTTCACCATCTTGTTTGGGAAATTGTCGATAATAGTATTGATGAAGCGCTAGCAGGTTTTTGTGATGAAATAAAAGTGACAATTGAAAAGGACAACAGTATTACTGTTGTCGATAATGGTCGTGGTATACCAGTGGGTATACATGAAAAAATGGGTCGTCCTGCAGTAGAAGTAATCATGACTGTACTTCATGCTGGCGGGAAGTTCGGCGGCGGAGGCTATAAGGTTTCCGGAGGTCTGCATGGTGTAGGTGCCTCAGTCGTAAATGCCCTATCGACAGTGTTAGAAGTATTTGTTCATCGTGACGGAAAAATACACTATCAACAATTTAATCGTGGTGTACCTAAAGAGGACCTAAAGGTTATCGGAGAAACTGACCATACGGGTACAACGGTCCACTTTGTTCCGGATAAGGAAATATTCACGGAATCCATAGAATATGATTTTGATACGCTGGCAACTCGTATCCGAGAGCTCGCTTTCCTAAATAAAGGATTGAAGCTGATCATTGAAGATAAGCGTGAAGAAGAGGAAAAAATCAAGGAATTCCACTATGAAGGTGGAATTAAGTCATATGTAGAGCATTTGAACCGTTCTAAAGAAGTACTCCATGAAGAACCCATTTTCATGGAAGGCGAAAAAGATGGCATTTCTATCGAGTTAGCTCTTCAATACAATGATAGCTATATTAGTAACCTTTTTTCTTTTGCCAATAATATTCATACCTATGAAGGCGGTACGCATGAATCAGGTTTCAAGACTGCGTTGACCCGCGTAATCAATGATTACGCTAGGAAAAACGGACTTTTGAAGGAAGCGGATAATAATTTCTCTGGTGAAGATGTGCGTGAAGGATTAACCGCAATCATATCGATCAAGCACCCTGAGCCCCAATTCGAAGGGCAAACGAAAACAAAACTGGGGAACTCTGAAGTCAGGACTGTAACGGATTCCATTCTTTCCGAAAGGTTGGATTCCTTCTTATACGAAAACCCTGCAGTCGCCAGAAAAATCATAGATAAAGGGCTTATGGCTGCAAGGGCAAGAATGGCTGCCAAGAAAGCACGTGAGTTAACAAGAAGAAAAAGTGCATTGGAAGTCTCCAATCTACCGGGTAAACTGGCGGATTGTTCGTCCAAGGATCCTAGTATCAGCGAATTGTACATCGTGGAAGGAAACTCTGCCGGAGGATCTGCCAAACAAGGCCGTGACCGCCACTTCCAAGCTATTTTGCCACTACGGGGTAAAATTTTAAACGTTGAAAAAGCGCGATTGGATCGAATTCTTCATAATGAGGAGATTGGTACGATTATTACTGCACTTGGAACGGGTATTGGCGATGAATTCAATATTGAAAAGGCAAGATATCATAAAATTGTCATCATGACCGATGCGGATGTAGATGGTGCCCATATTAGAACGTTGATGCTGACATTCTTCTACCGCTATATGAGAAAAATCATCGAATATGGTTATATCTATATCGCCCAGCCACCTCTTTTCAAGATTCAACAGGGGAAAAAGGTGGATTATGCCTATAATGACCGGGAGCTTGAAACAATAATGGCAAGCCTTCCAAGCACACCGAAGCCTAACCTACAGCGCTATAAAGGGCTGGGGGAAATGAATCCAGAACAACTATGGGATACGACCATGAGCCCTGACACGAGAACGTTGCTTCAGGTTAGTTTAAAAGATGCCGTTGAAGCGGATGAAACGTTCGAGATGCTCATGGGGGATAAGGTTGAACCACGTCGAAATTTCATTGAAGAAAACGCGATTTATGTAAAAAATCTAGATATTTAATTTGTTTAACAGGATGATCTTATATCCTGTTCTTTACATAGTTCACGACCCGATCCAAAAATGAAAGTATAAGCTTTATAAAGGAGGTTGGCTCCATGTCAGAAATAGAAAGATCAGGTGTGCAAGAGATAAATATAAGCAAGGAAATGCGGACGTCCTTTTTAGATTATGCCATGAGTGTTATTGTAGCTCGGGCTTTGCCTGATGTAAGGGATGGCTTGAAACCGGTGCACCGGAGAATTCTTTATGCAATGAATGATCTTGGGATGACGTCGGATAAACCATTTAAAAAATCAGCCCGTATTGTAGGTGAAGTAATCGGTAAGTATCATCCTCATGGTGATTCTGCTGTGTATGAAACGATGGTCCGGATGGCGCAGCCCTTTAACTATCGTTATATGCTTGTCGACGGTCATGGGAACTTCGGATCTGTCGATGGTGACCAAGCGGCTGCAATGAGGTATACGGAAGCAAGGATGTCGAAAATATCGATGGAATTGCTTCGTGATTTAAACAAAGATACGGTTAGCTTCCAAGATAACTATGATGGTTCGGAAAGAGAGCCTGCTGTTATGCCGGCTCGTTTCCCGAACTTATTAGTGAATGGTTCTTCAGGGATAGCTGTCGGAATGGCAACCAATATCCCTCCTCACCAATTAGGTGAGGTAATTGATGGCGTATTGGCATTAAGTAAAAATCCAGAAATTACGATTCCAGAGTTGATGGAACACATTCCTGGACCCGATTTCCCGACTGCAGGGCTTATATTAGGCCGGAGTGGTATCAGGAAAGCCTATGAAACAGGAAAAGGTTCAATCATTCAACGTGCTAGAGTTGAAATCGAAGAGAAATCCAATGGTAAACAAGTCATTATTGTTAAGGAAATCCCTTATCAAGTGAACAAGGCAAGATTGATAGAAAAAATTGCCGAGCTTGCTCGGGATAAGAGGATTGAAGGCATAACCGATCTACGGGATGAGTCGGATCGTAACGGTATGAGAATTGTCATGGAGCTTAGGAAAGACGTAAATGCGAATGTCCTCCTAAATAATTTATACAAACATACTGCCATGCAAACGACTTTTGGAATTAACCTGCTTGCTTTGGTAAACGGTCAGCCTAAGGTCTTGAACTTGAAGGAATGCCTGTATCATTACTTGGAACATCAAAAGATTGTCATTCGTCGTAGAACGGAATTTGAACTGCGTAAAGCGGAAGCTCGGGCCCATATACTAGAGGGATTACGAGTAGCACTTGATAATTTGGATGCAGTCATTGCATTAATCCGTGGTTCACAAACTACTGAAATAGCTAGAGAAGGGTTAATGACTCAATTCTCGCTTTCAGAAAAGCAAGCCCAAGCTATTTTGGATATGCGTTTACAACGCTTAACTGGTTTGGAACGAGAAAAAATTGAAGAAGAGTATCAAGCCTTGATGGCATTGATCGCAGAATTCAAAGCGGTCTTGGCCAATGAAGAGAAGGTTCTTGAAATCATTCGTGAAGAGCTTCTAGAAATAAAAGAGCGTTTCAATGATAAGAGGAGAACTGAAATTACATTAGTAGGCTTTGAAAGTCTGGAAGATGAGGATTTAATCCCTGAAGAAAATATTATCGTGACCCTAACGCATAATGGATATATCAAAAGGTTACCTGCCACTACGTATCGTAGTCAAAAACGTGGAGGGCGAGGCATACAAGGTATGGGTACAAATGCTGACGACTTTGTCGATCATCTGTTAACGACATCGACTCACGATACATTATTATTCTTCACCAATAAAGGGAAAGTCTATCGTTCTAAAGGATATGAAATACCTGAATATGGACGGACAGCAAAAGGGCTCCCTCTTATCAATCTGTTAGAAGTTGATAAAGGAGAATGGGTCAATGCAATCATCCCAGTGAGGGAATTCACTAATGATTGGTACTTGTTCTTCACAACAAGACACGGTATATCTAAGCGTACACCGTTGTCATCCTTCGCTAATATCCGAAATAATGGATTGATAGCTGTAGGTCTCCGTGAAGATGATGAACTGATTTCGGTTCGACTCACGAATGGCGAAAAGCAAATTATCATCGGTACTAAAGCGGGAATGATGATTCGTTTCCCAGAAACCGATGTCCGTACAATGGGACGTACAGCTGCTGGGGTAAAAGGAATTTCCTTAAGAGCCTCCGATGAAGTAATCGGCATGGAGATTTTGGAAGAAGATGAAGAAGTACTGATTGTTACGAAAAATGGTTATGGAAAGCGGACAAACGCTGAGGAATACCGTATCCAAAGCCGTGGTGGTAAAGGTATCAAAACTTGTAATGTCACAGAGAAAAACGGTGAGCTTGTTGCCGTGAAAACCGTTACAGGGGAAGAAGAAGACTTGATGCTGATTACAGCTGCCGGTGTATTGATCCGAATGGAAGTTGAAGGAATTTCTAAGACAGGTCGTAATACACAGGGTGTTAAGCTCATCCGTCTTGAGTCTTCGGAAAATGAATATGTTTCGACTGTGGCTATCGTTGGACGTGAAGAGGAAGAAGAAGAACTTCTTGAACCAGTAGAAGGCATCGATGAAGATGCTCCTGTTGAGGAGTCAGTTCAAGACGCTGGTGAAACTGCAGTGAACGATGAAACTGAAATAGATGTAGATACAGATACAGATACGGAAGAATAAAAAGGTGTAGCAAAGGGGACCCAGGCTAATTTAGCTGGGCCTTTTTTTGTTGTACATACACCAATGTGGTTATAAATGCCTAACTTATTTTTTGAATCATTGAATGATTAATAGGTAATTTATCATAAAAAGATGGATATCTCCATAATTTTCTAGTAAAATAGTCTGTGTTAAATAACTGTTACAGAGGTGAACAGTTTTGCTGGTGAAAACCGACTTTTTAGTAGAAGGTTGCATACTTTCAAAAGATATTAAGGGATACATGGGCCACCCTATCATGAACAAGAAAACGATATTGACTTCTGAATTGATAGAAGTCTTGAAAGTCTTCTTAATACAAGAAGTTAGTGTTGAAAAGATGTTGATTGACGGAGAAAGATTTATCCCGAAGGAAATCATTGATAAGGAACTAGACGATACAGAAGATTCCTCCGACTTCATCACCCACTATTTAAAAACTGTCCAAACCTATAAGCAGCTTTTTAAAAATTGGCAGGCAGGTAGTAAAGTCGAAGTGGCCATCATTCGGTCGTCTCTTATCCCTCTAGTGGTTAAAGCATTGGAAGAACCTAGTGCTATCCTGAAGCTTCATCATTACAGCAATAAAGAAGATTATATCTATCACCATGCTATATCAACTGGCTTAATAGGAGCACTCATCGCGTTTAAAATGAAATGTGAGTTAGCTGATATCTACCAAGTAGCTCTTGGTGGGTGCTTGGCAGACTGTGGGATGGCCAAACTCCCCCCCAGCATTTTCAATAAAGCCACAAGCTTGTCTTTGGAAGAGAATGAAGAGGTCAAGAATCACCCCATTTCCAGTTATCAAATGATTAAAGATAGTTCAATCATTACGGATAGCGTGAAGCTAGCAGTACTAGAGCATCACGGGAGGTTGGATGGGAGCGGGTATCCTCACAAGATGAGAGCGAAAACCATGCATCTATTCTCGAAAATAATAGCAGTGGCGGATGTTTTTCATGCAATGACATCCGAAAGAGTCTATAGAAAGAAACAGCCGCCGTTCAAAGTAGTGGAAATGATTCTCCATGATAGTTTTGGCCAATTTGACATTACGGTCGTTCAAGCGCTTTTAGCTTGCTTCTCCAGTTTTGCGGTTGGGACCAAAGTCAAATTAAATGATGGTTCCATAGCTGAGATCATGTTCATAAATGCTAATTCACAAACTAGGCCACTGGTTCGTTTATATGATAATGGTGATATAATTGATTTGGGATCCAATAGGGAAATATATATAGAGGAAATCCTATAATTTATGGGTAGCTTACTAGATTAATTAGTAAGCCTCCTTATAAAAGGGTGACGATTCAAGGTGAACCTATTGGTCATTTTATTTTATTTTAAAATAACACTTGCAATTAGTAGCGATAATAGATATACTAATTAAGTCGACAGCGAGTTAATGAAAAGTTGTTGACAACAAATAATATATTTGATATATTATTAAAGTCGCTTCAGGGCGATTGAATAATTGCTCTTTGAAAACTGAACAAAACAAAGCGCCAACGTAAATTTTGAGTGAGCACACACTATAAAATAAGCAAAATGAGCAAGTCAAACATTTCTTCGGAGAGTTTGATCCTGGCTCAGGACGAACGCTGGCGGCGTGCCTAATACATGCAAGTCGAGCGAA